>NZ_JAQFVF010000020.1 GCF_027789125.1 Paenibacillus aestuarii
AGGCACCAAACTGCCGCTGCAAGCAGTCAAAATCGGACTGCGCAGTCGAACCGCCCGCGCAAGGCCGCTCCAATTGGGCAAATTCGGACTACGGCACGGCGAAGCACCGGCAGCTACGTCGGCGGCCGCCGTAGTCCGATTTACGGGTAAAAAAGCCTCGAATGGTCAATAAATGAACGTGACACTTTTTTACCCTTAACTCTGCACGATATTCCATGGATGGAAACGCGAAATAAATGTTTAATTAGAGAAGAGTTACAACACTTCATCACGAGTTTGAAGGGATGGTCCGATAAATGAAAAAACAACGCGTGTTAAGCACAACCTTATCACTTACTTTGATTGCGGCACTTGCAGCTGGCTGCGGAAGCAATGCGGCTACGGATACGAAAGGCGGAGCGGCAGCGAGCGATACGTCCAAGCCTGTAACATTGGAATTGTTCCAATATTCCCCTGAGATGGCCGATGCGATGCATCAGTTGGCTGATCAATATCACAAAGAAAATCCGAACGTTACAATCAACGTGACGATCAACCAAGACAACTATTTCCCGCTGTTGAAAACGAAAATCAATTCGGGCAATACACCGGACATTTTCATGACCGGGGCGTACAACGATAACGCGACGTACCAGGATTATTCATACGATTTGACGAACGAGCCTTTTATGAAAAATATCGTGGATACAGCCAAAACTGGTGTCACACTCGACGGTAAAATTCTCGGATATCCATTTATTTTGCAATCGTACTCATTTATTTATAACAAAAAACTGTTCGCAGATGCGGGCATCACAGAATTGCCGAAGACGTACGCAGAGCTCGATGCAGCAGCGAAAAAACTGCAAGACAAAGGCATCACGCCGTTCGCCAACGCTTATAAAGAGTGGTGGGTGATGGAGCAGACGTTAACACCTGAACTGGCGTCCATGGGCGGCAACTATCAGCAAACATTTGCAGATGTCAACAGCGGCAAGAAGAAGCTTAGCGATCTGCCAGAATTGAGTAACGTGTTCCCATTGTTGGATCTGACGCTGAAATACTCGAATCCGAAACCGCTGGAAACGGACTTCAACTCTTCCGTCGCCCTGTTCGCGCAAGGCAAAGCAGCGATTCTGCACAATGGATCCTGGGCTGAAGATTCCATCCGCAAGATCGATTCCAAAATCGATATCGGCTACTTGCCGCATCCAGTTGGCGACGATGCATCCAAGGCCGGTCTGATGGTCGATTCCAACGTCGTCTACCGTATTAACAAAGATTCCAAGAACTTGAAGGAAGTTCTGAAATTTTTCGAATGGCTGACAACTTCGGATTACGGTAAAAAGTTCGTTCCGGATGTCGTGAAGCAAATCTCCACGATCAAAGATGCGCCATTCCCAGATGCGCAACTGGCCAAAGAAACGAACGAATATTTGAAAAACGGCAAAACGTATCCATGGGTGAAAGGTTACTTCCCAGATGGCTACGAACAGCAAGCCGGTCAAATTCTTCAACAATATGCAGGACAAGTGCAGAACAAAGAGCAAACGATCGAGCAATTGAACAGCACATGGTCGAAGCTCGCTGCCGCGGCCAAATAAGATCTGTCATTTCCGTTCAGCCAGAATGCGTACAAGCTTCTGGCTGAATTCAAATTTACTGGATAAGTGCAGTAGTAGCTATCCAGGCTATGAGGTGTACGTATGAATGTAGTGAAAAACAAGTGGAAGGATAGGGCGGTGTTTGTCTCCTTTGTAGCCCCGGTCATCATTCTCATCTTGATCACGGCAGAAATTCCTTTTCTCATGTCGCTGTATTATTCCTTCACGAAATGGAACGGAATATCCAAAAATATTACGTTTATCGGTTTTAAAAACTTCATCGAGCTGTTTACGCAAGATAAAGGTGCGCTGAAGTCGTTCTTGTTTACGATTCAGTTTAGTATCGTGAATATCATTGGGACAAATGTGCTTGCCCTGATTTTAGCTGTGTTCCTGACCAAAAAGTTCAAATTGAACAACATGCTGCGCGCGGCTTTTTTTGTGCCGTATATTGTTAGTTTGGTTATTATTGGATTCATCTGGAAATTTATTTTTTCCAGCGCTTTCACGTCCATGTTCAATGTGACCCACTGGGACTTCTTTAACTGGAGCTGGCTTGGAACGCCGAATCTCGCCTTTGTATCCGTTATTCTTGTCAGCATTTGGCAGTCTGTAGGCTTCTACATGATGATCTATATTACCGGCTTGCAAGCGATTCCGAACGATCTGAACGAAGCAGCTGGCATTGATGGCGCGAACGCGTTCCAACGCTTTTTCAAAATCACGCTCCCGCTCTTGATCCCATCGTTAACGGTTGCCTTGTTTATGTCGATCTCCAATTCGCTGAAAATTTTCGACATCATCTTTACACTGACATTCGGCGGTCCGGGTAAATCGACGACAAGTACGACGATGGATATTTATAATGAAGCATTCGTCAACAACCGTTTCGGCTATGCGACGGCCAAATCGTTAGTGTTCGTTATCATTATTTTGATCATTACATTTATTCAAGTGAAGTTTTTCAAAAGCAAGGAGGTGGAAGCATGACACTCGCAGACAAGCGCAACAGGTTGATCATCCAGCTGATTCTTCTGCTGTTCGCGCTAGCCTTCTTGTACCCGTTCTTCCTCGTCATCATCAATACGTTCAAAGCATATGCTGAAATTGTGACAGATGTGGTCAGCTTTCCGAAGCAGCTGGTGTTCAGCAATTACACGCAAGTATGGAATTCGATGAATTATCCGAAGCTGTTCGCTAACACTTTCGTGCTGACGCTGGCTAGTGTGGTCGGTATCGTGCTGTTCGGTTCCATGGCAGGGTACAAGCTTAGCCGTACGAAAACGAAAACAAGCGCTTTTCTGTTTTTCCTCGCGATTGCGCCGATGATGCTGCCATTTCAATCGTTCATGGTGACATTGACGAAGCTGGCGAAAGATTTGCATCTGATCAATCATTTGTCAGGGTTGACGATGATTTATTGGGGCTTGGGCTGTCCGATGGCCGTGTTCTTGATTCACGGCTTCGTCAAATCGATTCCGATGGAGCTTGAGGAATGTGCTTACCTGGATGGATGCTCGCCATACAGGCTGTTTTTCAGCATTATTTTGCCGGTGATGATGCCGGTTATTAGTACGGTCATTATTTTGAACGTCATGTGGATTTGGAACGACTTCCTCCTGCCGCTCATCATGCTGAATGGACAAGAAGCGACACTGCAGCTGGCGGCGTATAAGTTTTTTGGTCAATACAAGAGTGAATGGAATCTCGCGCTGACGGCTGTCGTGCTGGTGACATTGCCGCCGATCATGTTCTTCCTGTTTATGCAGCGTTACATTATTGAAGGTATGGTTTCCGGTGCGGTAAAAGGCTAACCCACATCGGACATGATTCGCGGACTTATAGATAGAAAGGATGTTTCCTAATGAAATTTAGCGATGGACAATGGTTAACCCGCAAAGGGTTTCACATGATTAGCCCGGTAGAAGTGCATGACGTGGAGGCCGGGGCCGATTCTGTCACGGTATTTGCACCGCCGAAACCAATCACGAGCCGGATGGGCGAGTTGGATACACCGCTGATTGAGGTGAAATTCTCTTCACCCATGCCGGATGTGATCAAGGTACAAATGTTTCACCATAAAGGCCAAGTGCGCAAAGGGCCACACTTCCAGCTTCAAACGTCGCAAGATCATACGGTCCAAGTTCGCGCTGATGAGCAAGCGGTGGGGCTAACCAGCTGTGATTTGAGTGTCAGCGTGTTGAAAGATCAGCCATGGAACGTTCGCTTCGAATATAAAGGACGTTTGCTGACGTCAAGCGGCTTCAAAAGCATGGGATACATCGTTGCGCAAGATAATCAAACCTATATGCGAGAACAATTGAACCTCTCCGTCGGGGAATACGTTTACGGGCTTGGTGAGCGCTTCGCGCCACTTGTGAAAAACGGTCAGAGCATTGACATCTGGAACCGCGACGGCGGCACGAATTCCGAGCAAGCCTATAAAAATATCCCTTTTTATTTGACAAATAGAGGGTATGGCGTGTTCGTGAATCATCCGGAGCTCGTATCGTTCGAAGTGGGTTCGGAGAAAGTATCCAAGGTACAGTTTAGCGTGAAAGGCGAGTACCTGGAGTACTATATCATCGGTGGTGAATCGCGCAAGCAGGTGCTCGACAATTATACGACGCTAACCGGCAAACCGGCGCTCCCGCCGGATTGGACGTTCGGTTTGTGGCTGACGACTTCGTTCACCACGAATTACGATGAGGCGACCGTGACTGGATTTATTAATGGTATGGCAGAGCGGGATTTGCCGCTGCACGTCTTCCATTTTGACTGCTTCTGGATGAAAGAGTTCGAGTGGACGAATTTTGAATGGGACAAGCGGGTATTCCCGGAACCAGAGCAAAT
Source organism: Paenibacillus aestuarii (assembly GCF_027789125.1). Taxonomy (GTDB): domain Bacteria; phylum Bacillota; class Bacilli; order Paenibacillales; family NBRC-103111; genus Paenibacillus_E; species Paenibacillus_E aestuarii. The sequence continues at coordinate 4,437 of NZ_JAQFVF010000020.1, forward strand.
GCTGCAGCGGCTCAAAGACCGCGGGCTGAAGATTTGTGTCTGGATCAATCCGTACATTGCTCAGCGTTCCAGACTGTTCGATGAAGGGATGGAGAACGGCTATCTGCTGAAAAGAGCGGACGGCAGCGTCTGGCAGTGGGATCTGTGGCAGCCAGGCATGGGCATTGTCGATTTCACGAATCCGGCCGCTTGCGAGTGGTTCGCGAGCCATTTGAGAAGGCTTGTCGACATGGGCGTGGACAGCTTTAAAACGGACTTCGGCGAGCGCATCCCGACCGATGTTGTCTACTTTGACGGCTCGGACCCGGAAAAGATGCACAACTATTATACACAGTTGTATAATAAAACCGTGTTTGATGTGCTGGAACAAAAACTGGGCAAAGGCGAAGCCGCAGTATTCGCACGTTCGGCAACGGTCGGCGGCCAGCAGTTCCCGGTTCATTGGAGCGGCGACTGTACGGCGACGTATGAATCGATGGCGGAGAGCTTGCGTGGCGGTCTCTCGCTCGGCATGTCAGGCTTCGGCTTCTGGAGCCACGATATCGGCGGCTTCGAGAGCAACTCGACAGCCGATCTGTACAAGCGCTGGCTCGGTTTCGGCTTGCTGTCCAGCCACAGCCGACTGCACGGCAACCAATCCTATCGGGTACCTTGGTTATATGATGAAGAAGCCGTGGATGTGCTGAGATTTTTTACGAAGCTGAAATGCTCCTTGATGCCTTACTTATATGCGCAAGCATCGGATGCATCCCAACACGGTGTGCCGTTAATGCGAGCGATGATGCTCGAATTTGCTGATGATCCGAACACCGATTACCTGGACCGTCAGTACATGCTTGGCGATTCGCTGCTCGTCGCGCCGATTTTCAACGATCAGAGCGAGGCTGCGTACTATTTGCCAAAAGGCGCTTGGACGAACGTCCTGACTGGCGAAGTCGTGGAAGGCGGCGTCTGGCGACGCGAGCAGCATTCCTACCTGAGCATTCCGCTTATGGCGCGTCCGAATTCCATCGTGGCCTTCGGACACAACAATAATCGTCCGGATTACGATTATGCAGACGGTGCCGAGTTCCACCTGTTCCAGCTTGAGGAAGGGCGGACAACCACGACCAAAATCGTGAACCGTCAAGGTGAGCCGGTTGCCCGAATGACGGTGACCCGTAATGACGGCCAACTGATCGCCAGCTTCATTTCGAATGAGAACAAGCCTTGGAGCTTGCTCCTGCGCGGAATCGAGCGTGTGGCCGCAGTTTCCGGCGGTACGCCAGAGTCTAGCGCTCAAGGTGTTCATATTCGACCTGATACAGGCGCGGCAACGCTAGAAATTCGTTTATAACGAGCAAATCGTGAACAATTCCCCCTTGCTTCTGTAGGATAGGAGCCGAGGGGGAATTATATCATTTTATAGAGGTATTCCCATTTGGAGGAGTTATGCGCGCGAAATGGCTGGAAAGGGCATCGCGAATCATCACGGGACGGCTGCGTAATAAGCTGATTTTTACATTTTCCATGATCGTCGTGTTGATTGTGATCCTGCTGACTTATTTATCGTACCGGCAAACGGTGCAGATGAATCAGCAAAACTATATTGTGAACAATCAGAAGCTGATGAAGCTGGTCAATCAAAATTTGGATCGATATGTCGGGCAGATCGATGATTTGACGCTGTCGCCGCGCAACGATACGAAATTTATGGATTCCTTATTATCAGGCGATTACTTGGATCAGGTATATATTCAAAATCAGATTAAAAATATGTTTTATTCGCGTGACGATATCGAAAAAATATCCGTGTATACACCGATCACCAAGCAAGGCTACACGATTTCTCGGAAAACGGTCAGCTTAACGCAGCGTCCGGATAATGTGACGGAGCAAACTTCCTGGTATCAAGAGGCGGTGAAGGGACCGACATTCAGCAGCATCGAGTCGGCTATGTACGGTGTGGATTCGGCGTCGGAATGGATGACGTTCCACCGGGTATTGATCAATATTACGAATAAAGCGCCCTTGGCGGCGATATCGATTACATTGAATTATCATGAATTCAATAAAATTTTGCTCGATGCGGCGGATAAGCCGGATGCCTTTATCGGTATTTTTGACGAGCGCAATCAGTTGATGTACAAGCAGGGCAGAGATGACGCCTTCGGGCATTACGATTTCTTGCCGCTCGTGAAAGACAACGGTGGCGAAGCGGAATATGCAGCATGGAGCGCCGGAAAAACCGACTATGTACTGCTCGGTCATGTTTCACAGCGCTACCATTGGAAGCTGGTCAAGTTGATCCCTGTGCAAGTGCTCAACCAGGCCGCATCGCACATACGGACGTTGAACTTACTTGTCGGCGGCGGATTACTGTTGTTTTTTATCATCATCATCATCATCCTGTCGAATGCGATCACGAGCAGACTCAAAACGTTTTCGCGGCGGATCGAACAGTTTGGGGAAGGGCATTTTGAATTGGATTACAGAATGCAGGGGACGGACGAAATTGCCCAGCTGTCCAAAAAGTTCAATCAAATGGTAGTCAATATCAATGAGCTGATCGCGGAACGCTATGAAATTAAAATTAATGAACGGAATGCCCGCTTGCGAGCACTGGAGGCACAAATCAACCCGCATTTTCTGTACAATTCCCTGCAGGCGATATCGACGGAGGCGATCATACACGAGATGGATTCGATCCATCTGATGGTTGACGCGCTTGCTTCCTCGCTTAGGTACTGCATCAAAGACAGCGAAACGGTTCCGCTATCCGATGAGCTGGCGCATATCGACAATTACTTGATTTTACAGCATGCGCGGTTCGGTTCAAGATTACATGTGGACATGCACATAGCCGATGAGACCCGCTCCTGCATGATTCCCAAAATGTCCGTGCAAATTTTGCTGGAAAATGCCATTGAGCACGCGCTGGAGCAGATGACGGAGGCGATTCATATCCATATCTCTGCCGCAATGATGCTCGAACAGTTAGCGCTTACGGTCACGGATAATGGACCGGGATTTACTCCTGAACGGCTGGCTTACGTCCAGAGTAGTTTTAATGACAATTATTTGGATTACAAGGAAGAGATTGGATTGAAAAATTTATTTTCCCGCATCAAACTGTTATTCGGTGAAGCTGCCGGCCTTACCATTGAGAGTGAAAATGGCAACGGGACCGTTATTCGTATAGACCTGCCTGTAAGGAGGGAACGAGGACATGTTTAAAGTGCTGATCATCGACGATGAAGACCCGGCCAGACGGGCGATCCGCGCGTTGGGGGCGTGGGACCAGTGGGGCTTTACCACGATTATCGAAGCCTGGAACGGGCAAATGGGCTTGGATCTGCTGGCCGAGCATCGGCCGGAGCTGGTGTTTGTTGATATGCGCATGCCGCTGCTCAGCGGCGTCGAATTTCTGGAAAAGGCACGGGAGCTTGTGCCGGAAGCGAAGTACATCGTGATCAGCGGCTACAATGATTTTCAATATACGCACAGCGCGATTCAGGCTGGGGCTTTGGATTACCTACTCAAGCCGATCAAGAAGCAGGAATTGAATACAGCGCTGCAAAAAGTGGCGGACAAGCTGGCGCATGAACGGGAACATTTTAACCGGATGCGGGAGGAAATGATTTTTCAAAATATTTCTTCGCCGCTGTTGAAGGAAAAAATTTTCACCTCAATCATTGAGCAAAATGGACGCTTCCACCAAATGAAAGAGCTCGCGAGCCTGATTGAGCCTGCAGCCGGGGGGAACTTCTATTACGCCATCGTCATGATGGTGCTGAACATGTCCGATATTTGCGGTACGAAGTTTGCCGGAGATTTGCCGGCCTGTTACTTTGCGCTGTCCAACGCGATCAATGAGCTGCTGGAGCCGCTGGGCAAGGCGTTCAGTTTCAAGAGCGGTCGGGATGACCAGGAGATGGTCATCGTCTTGACGGCGAACCAGCCTTTGGCCGTTCAGACAGCCCGAAACGAGCTGCAGCTCGTGATCCGGCGATTGCGGGAAACGTTCGGTGTCGAAGCGATGGCAGCGATGGGCAGCGAACCGATCACGCTTTCCGGGCTGGACGCCGCCTACCAAAGTGCCAAAACGCTCATGCTGCAAGCGGATCTGCTACGGCACGAGGATGTCCAGGTCAAGGCATCGCCATCGGACACCCATGCGGAACGTCCGTCGGTGTGGAAGCATAAAGATTTGCTTATCCATGCTTTAGAGACGGGCAGCGCCATCTATGCCGAAAATGTCATCTATGAAATGTTCTCCGCACTGAAGTCGTCCGGCAGCTTTACGATTGACGACCTGCTCAAGACTGAATCCGAGCTGCGGCTGATCGGGGAACAGATCGTGTCGCATCCGGGCCGGTTTTTTGATTTTGGCGAACATGGAGATAAATTCGACCGATTATTTGCCTATCCGGTGATGAGTTTCGATGTGTTTGTGAAGCTAACCACGACCTGGCTCATGGAACTGTTCCAGGCAGAGTGGGCTCATCGCAAGCCGAAGGACAAAGTGAACATCGAGCAGATTAAATCGTATATCGATACGAACTATTACGAGGATTTGTCCATCGCTTTTTTCACGGAGAAATATTACTTGAGCAAAGAGCACCTCACCCGTCTGTTCAAGCAAAAGTATGGCTACGGGCTCTATGAGTATATTCTCAAAGTGAGGATGGAGCGGGCCAAGGAGCTGCTGGCGGACTCGCAGTTGAAAATTCAACTCGTGTGCGAAAAAGTAGGCTACAATGACAGCAACTATTTCAGCAAAGCGTTCAAGAAATATGTCGGGGTTTCTCCGCAGGACTATCGGAGTCGGGTGTGATGGTGCTGGAGCAAATCGATTCTAAGGCATGAAGAAATTCACCTCACCTAAGTGATAATAATTATCATTATTGGTTAGAATATGACTAGAGGCGCACATAACAAAAAGAGGCCCCTGGAGGACCTCTCAACTTGCGACTTCCATGCACCTAGCTTGCGGAGCAAATGAATTGCGCTTACACTTTCGATTCAAACGTTTTACAGTCGGTTTCTTCCGAATTGCGGGCATTGCTGCCGTGGTGGCTCACGACATAAATGGAGCTCGCATTGCATTTATTGCCATTCGCCCAATATTTGCAGGAATTCACTTCGCAAAGCACATCTTTAGCCATGTCTCATTCACCTCCTTTACCTTTTAGGGTTGGCGAATGGGACATTGTTTTATACATCGGCAGGACAAGAAATGTTAGCTGCCATGCATCCCGCATTCCGCCACACTCCGCACCATCTGCGCTGCTCTCTTCATATACTGAAAGTATAAGATTCTGTCCGGGGAGTGAGCGGGTATGGCGGATGATGAACTGCAGACCTGTGTCAGGTGCAGTTATGTGGCGGACAAGGAGGATAAGTATTGTATCCGGTGCGGCGCACCGCTGAAAAACAGGTGCACGAAGAAAAAAACACCGCTGCATAAAGGCTGTTCCAAAGTTAACAAGCCTGATGCCAAATTTTGCGCGGATTGCGGCACGGAAACACTGTTTAATGAATGGGGACTGCTCTAAACGAGAGAGCAGCCCCCTTTGTGCTGTTTATTTATTTTGTAAAATCATTTTCCATAAGTCCGGTTGGTCGTAGCCCAGGCGCCATGCGGCGACACCTGCCAGATCGTACTTTTTGGCAATGTCCAGACGCGCCTTCACGGTCGCTTCATTTTCCAGCCAGAATACATATGTAAAGCCGTTCTCCTGATACTCCACACGGTATTGGCCGAATGTCGCATCCCATGTCTGTGTCGTCTTCTTGGAAGCGATCAGCGCTGGAATATCTTTGAGCAGCACCGTCCGGTTGCCCTGGAGCGCTCCGCTCGCGTCAAGCTTCCATTCTCTGACATAGTAAGGGATGCCGAGAATGATTTTGTCCCGCGGAATTCCATAGGAGAGGAACTCCTGTACACCGCCGTCCGTCCAAGGCAGACCAGACACGGAGCCCGGCGATGTGCTTCCTTTATAGTACTGATCGTAGGCCATGATGCAGATGTAGTCGACCAGCGCGCCGAGCTTCTCGTGATCAAAGGCAGACAGATGGTTCCATTTCACGCTGCCGCGCGGCAGATCGATGGAGATCTTCAAGTTCTTGTCATGTGCGGCTGCCGTTAGCTTCGTGATAAAAGCTGTAAACGCATTGCGGTCCGAACCGGCCAAGCTCTCGAAATCGATGTTCAGCCCAGGGACCCCTAGCTCGACGGCCCGGCTGACGAGCTTCTGGATGAACGCATCCTGAGCAGCGGCATTCGCCAGGAATTTCGTTGTGAGGCCGGCGTCAAACTGGTTGCTGACGAGCGGATACACCGTGTATCCCTGCTTCACCAACCAATTCACCGTATCCGCGTTCGAGCTGTCTTTCAAATTCCCGTCGCCGTCCGCCAGCTGAAAGTAGCTAGGGGAATCGACGTCCAAACCGATCGTTCCGCTAACTTGCGATTTAATCGAGTCGGCTGCGGCCAAACCGTTCCAGCCCCAAACTTGCAGCGTTTTGAAATTGTCCCACAGCAGGCGATGATCCAGCGTTTGGATGGAAGCGTTGCTGTATTGCAAACCGTAGTTCAAAGCATCGGGAATCGTGGAAAACTCACCGATCAAGGCATCCTTTTGATATACTTGGTAGGAAGAGAAGTTGTTCCAGATTTTATGACCATCGAGAATGATGGAGCTGTGCCCCCAAAGTTTGGCGTAAGCCATGGCATCGTCAAGCGAGACAAAGTCCTGCAGGAACGTGTCGTTCTGGAAAACTTTGTAACTTTTCACATTGCTGTACACCGTCATCTTCGTCGACATGTTCACCACGGTGGAGCCGTTCCATTTGAGCGCTTCATTCACCGCATCTTCTAAGTAAGCAAACTCCCAGTTATTCGCGGAGAACGAACCTTGATACACTTTGTAAAGAGCTGTGCCTTGGCGGAGTGCCGCTTTATCGCCATCGGCGATGTTATCCCATGTCCACTGATTAGTGTCCAAATTGATAATATGGGCGCCGCCCCATTTCTTGGCTTCCGCGATCGCCTCGCTTAGCGTAGCGAACTTCCAGGCATCCAGTGTGATATCGCCTTGATACACTTGATAGTGCGGGTAATTGTTCCACACCCAGCCTGTGGAGGCCAGATCACGCACGCTGGCGTGCCCCCATTTTTGCGCTTCGGCAATCGCCGCGTCTAAAGTCGCGAACTGCCATGCCGGCAGCGTCGCATCCAGTTGATACACTTGATAGCGGGGGAAATTGTTCCACAGCCACTTGCGCGTGCCGATTTCCTCCACATGGCTGTTGGAATAGCTTTTGGCATACGATTCTGCTTCTTTGTACGAAGCGAATTCCATCAAAACTTGATTGTATTGATAGACCCGAAATTTTGTTGTTTTGTCGCTGCTCGTGCTGGCAGAGCTTGATGTAACGGCCGCTTGCGCCGTATACGGCATCGCGATCGACAGCAGCAATGTGCTCGTCAGCACCCATTTTCCAATCTTCATCCATCACGCCTCTTTCTAGTAATCTACTATAATTGGACGCATGAACTCGTAGATTGGTTGCGTGGGAAATGCTAGAAACGAAGCGATGTTGGACGATTATTCACATTTCGGTTAACATGGATGTGATGGAACGTACACGGAGATTACAGTAAGTGAGGGATCGATATGAAGCAGTACCCTGAGGCGTATTTGGACTATTTGATATTTTTCCATGCGGAGCGGGATTATTTTGAATGTCATGAAGTGATGGAGGCGTTCTGGAAAGAGCATCCCGGCGACGAAAGAAGCCAAACCTATGTCGCGTTGATTCAGATCGCAGTCGGTTTGTACCACGAGCGGAGAGGCAATCAGGCAGGCGCCGTGAAAATGATTCAAAGCGCAGCGCGCAATATGGATGCTCAGCATATCGGATCACTAGGGTTGGATGCAGTGCAGCTTCAGGTCTTGTTGGCTGAACGCGTGTCCCTTATCCAGGACAGCCAACCCGCTTACATGGAGATGAACCTGCCGATCGCGGATGCCGATCTATTGGCATGGTGCAATCAGGAAAGCGCTGCCCGTGGCTTGACTTGGCAGGCAGCGAGCCGGATGGACGACGAGGCGCTGATTCACAAGCACACGCTGCGCGACCGCACGGAAGTCATCCAGGAACGGGAACGGCAGCAGCAGATTCGCAAGGAGAAAGGTGGCGCACAATGAGCTCCGAAGGCAAAGTGCTAGTGGTCGATGATGAACCTAATATTGCTGAAGTCGTCCGTCTGTATTTGGAGCATTCGGATTATGAGCCGATCTTGCTGCCCCGTGGCCAGGATGTGCTCCGCATGGTCCAGAGCGAACGGCCGGATCTTGTGCTTCTTGACATTATGCTGCCGGATATTACCGGGTATGAGCTGTGCGAAAGCATTCGCCGCATGGAGCCGCCGTTGAACCAGACGCCGATCATTTTTTTGACAGCCAAAGGGGAGTCGATTGATAAATTGCGCGGCTTCAATATGGGCGTTGACGATTACCTGGTCAAACCGTTCGATCCGAATGAATTGGTAGCCAGGGTCAAAGCGGTACTGCGCAGGACGGCACAAGGACGACTCGACAGCGGCGCCATTGCACAGCTTCCAGTTGGGAAAATTCTGGAAATCGGCAATTTGGTGGTGGACATGGACCAGTACCGTGTGACCGTGGATGACCGACGGATTGAATTGACGCCGAAGGAGATCGAGCTGCTGCACTTTCTCTGCACACATCCAGGCCGTGTATTCACTCGTGAAGATTTGCTCGGCTATGTGTGGAATTTCGATTTCACCGGCGGGACGCGTACTGTGGACGCACATGTGAAAAATTTGCGCAAAAAGCTTGGGCAGCATAAGCAGTGGACGATCCAGACGCTATGGGGAATCGGTTACTCCTTTGAGGTGAATTAAGGTGCTGAAAGCGTGGTTTATTAGCAAGTTCCGCAGTTTATACTTGAAACTATTTTTATCATTTCTGGCGACTTGTGTACTTTTTTTCGCCGGGCTCTTTTTATTTTGGAACTACTATTTCACGGATTTGTTTTATAAGGACAAAAAAGAGCTATTGGATAAACGGTATGTTGAAGTCACTCGCTTGCTCAGCTCGGTGCAGGACGGTTCCATCACGACCCGCGAGCTGAAGTATACGATCCGCATTCTCGGACGCAGCTTCAATGGGCAAGTTTGGCTCGTTGACGATAAAGGCAGCATCCTGAACGGCTCTTCCGATAATGAAGGCAAATTGCTCCCTAAGGCGATGGACCCTGTGTTCATCGATGGGCTGCATGGGCGCTCCGGTTATGCCTTGGTGAAAATGAATACGTCGGACGAGCACGTTCTCAACGTATACACGTACCATGCGCCGTATCAATTCAACAACCAGCCGATTGTCGTGATCCTGCACTTTCCGGCCGATGATATCAGTGAAGCGATCTCAGCGGTTCGCGTCAACATCCTCCTGCCGCTCTTGTTCTCGCTGCTTGCCGTAGGCGTCATCTTGTACGTCTTGTCGCGCAAACTGGCGGGACCGCTGCAGCAGATGAACCGGGCGGCGCTGGAACTCGCCGGCGGCGACTTTACGACGCGCGTCCCCATAACTTCGCACGACGAGGTAGGGCAGCTGGCAGCCAGCTTCAATTTCATGGTTGAGCAGCTGGAAGGATGGGAAGACACTCGCCAGGAATTTTTGACCAATGTGTCGCATGAACTGCGCTCTCCGTTAACGACGTTGCGAGGATTTATTGTGGCGATGAATGACAAGATCATTCCACCTGAGAAATATTCGCACTATTTAAGCATTTGCGATCAGGAAGTTCAGCGTTTGCAAAGGTTAGTGACAGATTTGCTCGATCTGGCTACGATTCAGAACGGGATCGATGTGTTCCGGATGCGGCCGGTCGCGGTTGACGAGAAGCTGGAGCAGGTGCTCGAGGTGCTCAAAGCGCCGATTGCCCAGAAAGGGCTGAATCTGAGAGTGATCATGCCTTCGCCGGAGAGCAGGCCGGTGCAGTGTTATCTCGATCCCGACCGTTTTGCCCAAATCGTCCAAAACTTAGTGTATAACGCCCTGAAGTTTACACCGGAAGGCGGCACGATTACGGTTGCGATCCAAGCGTCCGCTGAGGACGTCTCGCTCTACATTCGCGATACGGGTAGCGGCATGACGGACAACGAATTGGAGCGGATCTGGGATCGCTTTTATAAAGCCGATGAAGCGAGGACCTATCAGAGCGGCGTTTCCATGGGAACGGGACTGGGGCTGACGATCGTCAAGCATTTGGTGAGCGGTATGAAAGGCACAATCGGCGTGCAGAGCCGGGTAGGCGAAGGGACGGAGTTTTGTGTCGTTTTTCAGCGGATGCATGTTCCTCTTCACAATTCGTTCACAATTTAGTCAAACATTATTCATCATTATCCCTTATCCTGTTGCTGTTGGACAGGATTTTTTTTATGCCTTGGAGGTGCATGAAGGTGGGACGAACACGAACGATGGTGTGGGGCATATGCTTGGCTGCTGTATTGTTAAGCGGTTGCAGTGCTGCAGCATCCAACAAGAATGCCTCTGAGGAACCGGCGGTCATTATCGAAACGAAGGAGCCTGAGGCACAAGCCGTCAAACCTGCCGGTGATTTGCAGAACGGTCAAGAGCGACAGCTAGTCATGATTTTCATCGGGTTGCTTCGCATGGATCGGCAATCCGGTCTTACGATTACGGGGTCGCAGGCGGAAGCGATGCTGCCACTGATCCGCAAGAGCAAAGCGGAGGGCAGTCTCAACGAAGCGGAGCTCGGGCAAGTGATGAAGGTGCTGACGGATGCCCAGCGATCGTTCCTGAATGAGCAGACCAAGCAGATGAAGAATCGTTCCCAGCAAGGCAGCGGCCGCTCCAATAGCGGGCTGTCGCCGGAAGAGGTTGAGAAGCGGATTGAAGCGTTCCGTAAAAGAAGAAGCGAGCATGCGGAGGAGAATGGCAGCTCCGGTAAGGTGTCCGGCGGCAATGCCGGCGAAAGCGGTAAAAGTACGGGAAAAAGCGTTGAGCAGCAGTTGATCGAACTGCTGGAAGCGAAGCTGACCCCGGCTGCCAGCTCAACGAGCCGGTAAGCGCCGTCCAGCACATCCATGCAACATGCTTAGTTCTTCACGGGTGAAGGAGCGCTAGTGATCTACATAGTTTGAGGAGGAAAGGCTTAGATGAAATGGTATCGCAGCAAGTGGTTCATCGCCGTCATTGCAGTCTCGGTCTGTGCAGGCGGCACATATGTCTATTTGACCAAAGGTAAAAAAACGGGCGCAACCGAAGCCAAAGAAGTGACCGTCGATGCGAAAAAAGGTAATATCCGCTTCTCGGTTTCCGGTACGGCGCAATTTGAGCCAAAGGATACGCAGACTTTATCTGCGCCGGTGGATGCCGATATTAAATCGATCCAATTGAAGCGCAACCAGCCTGTCAAAGCCGGTGACCTGTTAATTGAGCTGACCAGCACGGAGCTTGAGAGCAATTATCAAGACGCGGAGCAAACCTATGAGCAGCAGCAAAAAGATCTGAACGACTTGCTGCAGCAGCAGAGTAATATGCAGCTTCGAGCGCCGATTTCCGGTAAAATTACATATGCGACGAATGTTGAATTAGGCGCGTCCGTGTCTAAAACAACGAAATTCGCCACGATTTCCGATACGAATACCCTGCTTGTCACGCTCCCTTTTTATGTGGAAGACGCGGCACAGCTGCATAAAGGCGATCCCGTCGACATTACCATTGACGGGTTTATGATTACGAAGACAGGCACGGTGCAAAGCATTGGCAAAGATCCGCGGTCAGATGGCAAAGGCGGCAAGCTGCTGGATATCGATGTAGCGCTGCCGAACGACAGTTCAATGGACCCTGGGGCGAATGCCTTGGGTACGGTGACCATTGGCGGCCGCACGGTCGATTCGCAGAGCAAAGCCGCCTTGCAGGTGCAGACTGTTTCAACGGTATTGGCTGGCGTAACCGGCAACGTGGAGACGCTGCCATTCAAAACAGGCAATGTCGTACATAAAGGCGACGTCATCGGCACGTTCATCAATGATACGTTCGCTGATGATATTCAAAGCAAACAATCGGCCTTGGGCAGGCAAAAGATGAAGGTGGATGCGGCGCAGGAGAAGTTAAATGCGCTGAAGATCACAGCGCCGTTTGACGGTGTTTTTTCCACCGATTTTGTTAATAAGAAAAACGATATTTTGGCCGGCTTCACCGTGGGCAGCAAAGTGACAAGCGGCACCCAATTCGGAGCCGTGACGAGCTTGGCGCAGATGCAGCTGCCGATTCAGGTCGACGAGCTGGATTTGCCGAATATTAAGACAGGGATGAAGGCGGAGATCAAGGTCGATTCGCTGCCTGGCCGCATTTTCCCGGCGGAAGTGACGCAGGTGTCTACGGTCGGGACAACGACCAACGGCGTTACGTTCTACGACGTGGTACTAGCTACCGAGAACAAGGACAATGCACTGAAATACGGGATGACGGCGACAGGAGAAATCTTGATTCAGGATAAAAAAGATGTCATTTACTTGCCGCCTGAAGCGCTGCAGTCGTCCCGGGGCAAACGCTTCGTCACGCTGAAGAAGCCCGACGGCACGACGGAAGCTGAGCATGAGATCAAGATTGGCATTCGCTCCAAAACCCAAATTGAAGTAACAGACGGCTTGAAAGAAGGCGACAAAGTTGTCCTGCCAGGCGTGAAGCGTCAGCAGAACCTAAGCCAGGATGAAGTCAACCGCTTGCGGCAGCAATTCCAGCAAAACGGCGGAGCTGGCGGCCCTGGCGGAGGCGGATTCGGTGGTGGTGCCGGAGGTGCGGGTGCAGGCGGCAATGGCGGTAACCGTGGCGGAGGCAGTGGCGCTGGCGGCGGCCGGTGACGTTGACGTTGTTGGGAAAGGAGGGTTTGCGGCATGAATATCATTGAGCTTCAAGATATAAGGAAAGTTTATAAACGCGGTGAGGAAGAGCTTCATATTTTGAAAAGCATTTCGTTAAACGTCAGCGAGGGTGATTTTGTTGCTATTATCGGTCCCAGCGGCTCGGGCAAATCGACGCTGATGAATACGATCGGCCTGCTGGATGTGCCGACGTCCGGCAGCTATAAGCTGGATGGCGTCGCTACCGAACAGCTGAGCGATAATGCGCTGGCCGAGCTCAGGAACCAGAAGATCGGCTTTATTTTTCAGCAGTTCAATTTGCTGCCCCGCCTCACAGCGATGGAGAACGTCGAATTGCCGATGATCTACTCCGGCATTCCGAAGAAGGAGCGGCGCGAGCGCGCCCAGGCGATGCTGACGATGCTGGGCATGGGCCAGCGCGGTCACCATAAGCCGAGCGAGCTTTCGGGCGGCCAGCAGCAGCGAGTCGCGATTGCGCGGGCGCTCGCGATCTCACCGTCGTTGATTCTGGCCGACGAGCCGACAGGCGCGCTGGATTCACGCACCGGCGAGGAAGTGTTGGAGCTGATTCTGCAGCTGAATCAGCAAGGCAATACGATCGTGCTTATTACGCACGATCACCACATCGCCGACAACGCGAAGCGTGTTGTCGCTCTGCGCGACGGCAGCATCATCGACGATTACCGCAACGATGGCGCCGCACGCCCACAGCAGCAAGAGGTGAGCGTATGAGGCTGAGTGAGCTGATCCGCATGTCCATGCGCACGGTGTTGTCCAGCCCGCTGCGCACCTTTTTGACGATGCTGGGTGTCATTATCGGGGTAAGCTCGGTTGTGACGCTAGTGTCCATCGGACAAGGGACATCGGAGGCTATCGCCAAGCAGTATGAGAACATGGGGACGAATTTGCTGGTGGTCACAGCGAACGGAAACGGTCGTGCCACGCAGCTGGATTATAATGATTTAATGAATTTCGAAAATTTTCCCGAATTCAAAGCGATTGCGCCGACCATGACCAAGAGCGGGTCGAACATCAAATATGATCGCACACAGGAGAAGTACACGGTACTCGGGACGAATGACCGTTACCTGGGCATCGTGAAATCAGATATCGATAAAGGGCGGAACCTTGCGCCGGCAGATATGGAGTTCCGCTCCAATGTTGCCATTTTGGGCAGCGAGGTGGCCAAAACGTTCTTCGGCACGTTGGACCCGGTCGGTGAAGATATCAATATCGATGGCGTCGTATTTACGGTCGTCGGCACGCTGCAGACGAAGGGCTCGAATATTAGCGGATCCTCCATCGATAGCACGATTATCGTACCATTGGAGTCAGCGCGCCGACAATTCAAGCTCGGTCAAATCCGCACGACCTATGTGGAAGCGCCGACCAAGGACGATATCTATAAGGCGCAGGAGACGATGAAGCAGTATTTGACCTACAAATTTAAAAGTGACACCGGCTTCGTGCTGACCAATCAGGATGAGCTGCTGAAGGCACGGACCGAAGCGACCAATACGCTTACGAATCAACTAGTGGCAGTCGCCTTGATTTCTTTGCTCGTCGGCGGCATCGGCATCATGAACATTATGCTCGTAACCGTCAGTGAACGGACCCGGGAGATCGGAATCCGCAAATCGATCGGCGCGAAGCGGAGAAATATTTTGCTGCAATTTCTAGTGGAAGCTGTCGTCATTAGCGGTTTGGGCGGGCTAATCGGCCTGTTGATCGGGATCGGCCTCTCGTATGCCTTGCCTTATTTCAGCCCTAAGCAAACGACGAAGCTTTCCCTGGACATCAGCTTGTACGCCTTTTTATTCTCTGTTCTTGTGGGTGTCATATTTGGCCTATATCCAGCGAATAAAGCGTCCAAACTGCGTCCGATTGACGCGCTGCGCTTTGATTGAACATTTATAGGAGGTACTTTCGATGAAGCAACAACGCACGATGAAAAGATTGCTCACCCGCGCTGGGATGCTGGTGACGGCGGCCGGCTTGCTGACGCTGCCGTTGGCAACCACGGCCTTGGCCGGAAAAGAAGGCGTGTTCCTCAGCGATTCGGTGTACTTCTCTTTGGATAAAGTGACGTTATCAGCCGGCGCTGATGACAGCTCGCTGCGATTTTCGCTGGATTTGAACAATAGCAGCACGGATACGGTTGATTTTAACCAGTACGGTGTTAAAGTGATCGATAGCCAGGGCGTTTCCTATACGGCCAAGCTGACAGAAAAAACGGTTGCCCGAGTCAAGCCGAACGAGACGGGATCCTTTAAATTTTCGTCCAAAATTCCGACAAATCTGGACCCGAGCCAATTAAAGGTCGATATTTTTAAATGGGATTACAATACCATGCAAGATATCGGCGCGCTCTCTGTTGAGAAAGCTGTCGGGGATGGGCAAGCCGTTCTCCAACAGGCTGTATTGAATTTGCAAGAGCTGGATACCACGCTCCCTGACGATGCGCTAGTGACGGCGGCACTTGGCAACAGCTATAAAGTGTACAAAGATGGCGTGTGGATCATTTATACGGATCTAGTCCTGGAAAATTTAGGTAGTACGACTTTGAAGCTGCCGGATGGGTTGGAATACAACTTGCAGGACAATAAAGGGCTGACTTACGGCGCGCAATTTGCCGATGGCACAGGCGTGTCTCTGCTGCCGCAGCAGCCGGTTAAAGTCACCATGCAGGCCGCCGTGCCGGCCACGCTGGACATGAGCCGCCTGACGCTGCTGTTCTCGCCGAAAGGCCAAGTGAAGACAACGGTGCTGGGCTCTTTGAACCTGACGAGCTCCTTTGTGAGCGGCAAAATCGGCGACAGCGTGAACTATCCGAAGACGGACGCGGACGGGCTGGCGATTGCTACTTCGTGGGCAGCGGCATCGAAGCAGTCGGACGGCTTGCATTTGCAAGCCAATGTGACACTGACGAACAAAAGCGACGAGATCGTGACGCTTCCCGATCTGTCCGCCTCGTTCCAGGCGCTGCGCGGCGGCGTCGCCGTCACATCGAGCGATAACGCGGTGCGCACGGCGTATTTGTCGCCGAACGAGTCGACAACGTTCCGCTTCTCTGGCGTGCTGCCGGCAGGGCTGAACACGGACGCGCTGCAGCTCGTCGTGTTGGAGAAGCCTGCTTCAGGCACTACGCAGCAGGGGACAGGCCAGACGAGCAGCGATAGCGGGTCCGGTGGGGCCGCTGCGTCTTCGAACAAAGCAGCGCTGCCGGTGATGGTCACGGCGCTGGCCGGAGCGGGCAGCGGCGGCGAGGTATCATCGTACACCGCTGCGCAGGCGTATACGATCGGCGAGCCGTTCCCGCTCTCGGGAACCGACCGGATCGATTCGAACCTCGATCTCTCCCTTGTGGAGCTGGGGATGAGCGAGAATTCCGATTTTGGCTACAAGACGGTTGTGGCCAAATACAAGCTGACGAATAAAGGCACGTCAACGGTGACGCTGCCGGACTTCCAGACCGACTTGACCAGCCCTGGCGGTTATACGTACTCAGGCGCCCGCCAATCGTCCGTCGCCAAAGATATCGCTCCGAATACGAGCTATGTGCTGAGCTACTCCTACATGCTCCCGGATACGGAGAAAGGCGACCAGCTTGCGCTGAACCTGTACGATGCTAACCGTTTGGCGATGGGCTCTTATAAAACCGCCGTGCAGCCGATTCCGGCTGAAGGCGAGATGAGCTTGTATCCGTTCCTGATTACGTTAAATGACGCATCATTTAGCGCCACGTATAACCGCGATCAATCGTACGCCTACCGCATGCGGATGGATTTGGATTTGAAGCGGCAGGAGCAAGTGATTACGGATGCCAATTTCTCCCAGCTCCTATTTGAAGTTGTCGACTCGAAGGGACGTCTGCTGAGCTCTAAGGCATTCGCTTTCACCGGACTGGATAAAATTATGTCCGGCATCCAGTTTGTCGACTTCGGCAATATCAAATCCGAGCAGCTTAACGACGATGTCAGCATTAATATGTACGAAGTCGTGGCAACGCCGAATGGCGACGCGAAGCGCTTGCTGCGGACGATTGAGCCGTAAAAAAGAGGCTGCCCTCTGTCCATAATGGACGAAGGGCAGCCTTTTCTGGAAAACCCTCGACCGGGTCACGGGTCGCTATACAGCACGTTGCGCCAAGTGGTTGCGAGGCTATAAACGCGTCAGATTAGGTGATGTGCAGCGTAGATTGGGCGGAACCGACGCAGTCCAACACTTATCCGGCTCTATATCAGGATAAAAGCAAAGGAGCTAAGCGCCAGCAGGCACTTAGCTCCTTATTATTTATTTCACCGCATACCCATCGTCAATCAAGTCCAAGCGACCCGTCTCCGGATCGATAATGAGTCCGTGTACCGGCAAGTTCTTTGGCAGCAAAGGGTGGTTGCGAATTACGTTCACGCTGTGCTCGATGCCTTCGCGCACATGGTTGAAGCCGGTGAGCCAGCTCGACAAGTTGATGCCGGCGTGATCTAACGTTTCGATAACGTCATTCGATACGCCACGTGCTTTGGCCTTTGAAAGTACGTTATCGGAGTTGAGGCCGGTCATCCCGCAATCGTAGTGGCCGACGACGAACACTTCGTCCGCGCCCAGCTCATAGACAGCCACGATAATGCTTCGCATCACACTGCCGAAGGGGTGCGAGACAATCGCTCCCGCGTCTTTGATCACTTTGGCATCGCCGTTGCTTAAATGCATCGCTTTCGGCAGCAGCTCCGTGAGTCGCGTATCCATGCAAGTGAGAACAACCATCCGTTTATCCGGAAATTTGGTTGTCAAAAATTCTTTGTATTGTTGTGCTTCTACAAATTGCTGATTATGATCCAGTATTTCAGTGAGTAAAGTCATGGTATTCCCTCCAAACCGATTTGTATAGTTGGTGTAAGTATGCGCATTGCTCATCTTCGTTATCTTTTGTCTACCAAAGCCATATGCGCATTGTAAATCTGACTATTACTCTTAAGTATATAAGATTTGGAGGAATCCTGATAGTCTAACTTCATCTGATCTTCGAAGAAAATCTCATCCTTCGCTTTATAGATCAGCTTCAGAGGCTCAGACTCCGCCTGGATTTCACCTCCAGCGGCTTCACCCACCAGCCATAGCGTCGGCACACCGTTCACGGAGCAGCCGCAGCCTTCGGTGTCGAACACGAGCTTAATCAGCGTATTTCCATCCTCAAGGAATGGTTGTAATTTAGCTATAGCAGCATCTGTACATGTAATTTTCATAAAAAAGACTCCTTTGCTATTCAGAGAAAAATAAATTCCTATTCATTATAGTATCATACCTGCGCATAAATTTGATTCTGTGCAATGGACGAAGTATGATGAATTCAGAAACTTTTGGAAGGAGACTGAGCATGAGCGTAAGCGTTCAAGAGAATCAAGCGAAGCTGGAAGCATTTAAAGCCTATGTGCGCAAAATGAAGCAGTACGAAGAGGCGATTTCCTTAATTTATTGGGATATGCGCACCGGCGCTCCCAAGAAAGGGATTGAAACCCGCTCGGAAGTCGTTGGCGAACTTTCGACCGAAGTGTTCCGCATGGCTACATCGGAAGAAATGGGCAACTATTTGCAAGTCCTCCATCAGCCGGAACAATTGGAGCAGATGGATGAGATTTCCCGTAAAATGGTGCTCGAATGCAAGAAGGAATATGATCGCAGTAAAAAAATTCCGGCTGACAAGTATCAAGCCTATGTCGTGTTGACGTCGCAGTCGGAATCCGCTTGGGAAGATGCAAAGCATACGTCGAATTGGACGATGTTCCAGCCGTATTTGGAGAAAATTGTGGCTGCCAACAAGGAATTCATTGAGCTTTGGGGCTATGAAGGCAATAAATATAACACCTTGCTCGATATGTATGAGCCTGGAATGACTGTGGAGAAGCTGGATGAAGTATTTGGCGCGCTGCGCGACAAAGTCGTTCCGCTGCTGCAGAAGATTCAAGCTTCGCCGAACCAGCCGAACCGTGATTTCTTGGATCAGCAGTACGAGATCAGCAAGCAAAAGCAATTCTCGTTATCCATCTTAAAACAGATGAAATATGATTTTGACGCCGGCCGCTTGGATGAAACCGTCCATCCGTTCGCAACCGCATTGAACCCGGGTGATGTGCGCATTACAACCCGTTACTTGCCTAACGATATCACATCTGCGCTGTTCGGAACGATCCATGAAGGCGGTCATGCGCTGTATGAACAGAACATTTCCAAAGATTTGGTCGGAACGAATTTGTGCACAGGCACGTCCATGGGCATTCATGAGTCGCAATCCCGCTTCTGGGAGAATGTGATTGGACGCAGCAAGCAATTCTGGAACCGCTATTATGGGGAGCTGCAACAGACATTCAGCGGGCAGATCGATGACATCGACGTTGACACGTTCTACAAAGCGATCAACCACATCGAGCCTTCACTCATTCGCATCGAAGCAGACGAGTTGACGTACAATTTCCATATTATGATTCGCTATGAATTGGAAAAAGCGTTGATTAACGGCACGCTTGAGGTAGCTGATCTTCCGGAAGCGTGGAACGCCAAATATGAAGAATATTTGGGCATTCGTCCTAGCAATGACGGCGAAGGCGTCCTTCAGGACGTACATTGGGCCGGCGGCTCGTTCGGCTATTTCCCATCGTATTCGCTCGGTAATATGTATGCGGCGCAGTTTACGAATACGCTGCGCCAAGAGCTGCCGCAATTTGAAAGCCTCATTGAATCTGGCAACCTGGAGCCGATCAAAGAATGGCTGACCGAGAAGATTTATCAATATGGCAAGCTGCAAACGCCTAATGAAATCGTGAAGCGGGTAACCGGCGAAGAGCTGAATCCGGACTACTTGGTTCAATATTTGGAAGATAAGTACAAAGCGGTATACGGTATCTAAAGCAAGCGATAAACATCACGTGACCAATGGCGTGTCCTTTGGTTAGACGTGATGTTTTTTTGTGCAGCGGAAAGCACTCGAATCCGTTTCCACGCATTAACAGTCATTTGGGCTCCTGCATAGGATACTGTACTTACATCTATAGGAGGTACGCCAAATGAGTATCCGCAAAATGGGAGCCTGCGGGCTATCCGTCGTATTACTGTTCAGCATCCTGCTGTCTGCTTGCGGCACGACAAAGCAAGAAGCAACGAAAGTCCGCATCGGCGAAGTGACGCGTTCTTTATTTTACGCGCCAGAATATGTGGCGCTTTCACAAGGTTTTTTCAAGGATGAGGGGCTCGACGTCGAGCTGACGACAACGCCTGGCGGCGATAAAACGATGACAGCGTTGCTGTCGAACGGGATTGATGTCGCGTTAGTCGGTTCAGAAACGTCGATCTACGTATCGCAACAAGGCTCGGACGATCCAGTCATCAACTTTGCGCAGCTTACGCAAACGGACGGCACTTTCCTGGTCGCGCGCAAGAAAGTCGATAATTTCGATTGGAATTCACTCAAAGGATCCGTATTCCTCGGCCAGCGCAAAGGCGGCATGCCGCAAATGGCCGGCGAATTCACGCTGAAGAAGCACAACATCAATCCGCAAAAAGATTTGCAATTAATTCAAAACGTGGACTTTGCCAACATTGTGTCCGCCTATTCTTCAGGCACTGGCGAGTATGTGCAGCTGTTTGAACCGCAAGCCTCCATTGTGGAAAAAGAAGGAAAAGGCTATGTTCTGGCTTCCTTTGGAGTCGAGAGCGGGCATTTGCCATACACCGTTTTCATGACCAAGAAGAGCTATATGGATAAAAATCCAGGTACGGTGCAAAAGTTCACCAATGCCATCCAACGCGCGCAAAATTGGGTGCAGGCAAAAAGTGTGGATGAAATCGCCAATGCCGTGCTCCCTTACTTTAGCGATACGGACATTGAAATCGTCAAAAGCGTAATTAAGCGCTATAAAGATCAAGGCTCCTTTGCGACAGATCCGATCGTGGATGAACAAGAATGGAACAACTTGCTGGATGTCATGACGACTGCCGGTGAATTGAAGGAAAAAGTCGAGTGGAAGAAACTGGTGGATAACTCGTTCGCGGAAAAAGCAAAGAGCAATGTGAAGCCGTAAGCTGGTGTTCCGGCAATGTGGATCAGGAAGGGAGTGAGCGCCATGAACGAGGCGGTAAAAGTGGATGATGTAACCCAAGTGTACGTAACGGAACAGCGGGCGACGTTGGCCATCCAGCAGATGAGTTTCGCTATTCACCGCGGCGAGTTCGTCAGTCTGATCGGTCCGAGCGGCTGCGGCAAAACGACCGTATTGTCCATCATTGCCGGTTTAATCGCGCCGACGGTAGGTACGGTTCAAGTGGCAGGTGAGACGGTGCGGGGGCCATCTACGCGCGTGGGGTATATGCTGCAGCAGGATTACCTGTTTCCTTGGCGGACCATTGCGGATAATGCTGCGATCGGATTGGAAATCTCCGGCACCTTAAGCAAGGAGAAGAAGGAGGAAGTGCTCCATTTGCTGGACGAAATGGGACTGCTTCGCTTCAAGGACTATTATCCGGCGCAGCTGTCCGGAGGCATGCGGCAGCGCGTCGCTCTGGTGCGGACACTCGCTACCGACCCGGAAATTTTGCTGCTCGATGAGCCATTCTCCGCGCTCGATTACCAGACCAAGCTGCAGCTGGAGGACTTGGTCGTGGAGACGCTGCGCGCCAAGCGGAAGACAGCGCTGCTCGTCACGCACGATATATCCGAAGCGATCGCGATGAGTGATCGCGTCATCGTATTAGAACCGAATCCCGGACGGATACGCAAGCAATTCGAAGTGCCCACTGCCATTCGCGATCCCTTGCCGTTCGTAGCGCGGGAGCAGCCAGGCTTTAATGCGCTATTCCGGGATATTTGGCAGGAGTTTGGAGGCGATACGGATGCCGAATCATAAAGTGGAGATGCCGCAGGCAGAGCTGCAGTCCGCTCAGCAGCTTTCGCAAAGCGTGCATCGGCAGTTCCTGACCGGCCTGAAGAAAGAAACAAGACATGTCCGCGTGACGCAGATCGTCATTTTAATCGCCTTTTTTGCCTTATGGGAGGTAGCTGGGCGGTTGAAATGGGTGGACGTCCTCTTGTTCAGCTACCCGTCCAAAGTATTTAGTTTGCTGTGGACGAAGCTGCTGGACGGCTCCCTGCTGCCTCATGTAGGGGCAACCGTGCTGGAAACGATCGTCGGCTTTGCGCTCGGCACCTTGTTCGGCACCGCCCTCGCCGTGATCATTTGGTGGTCGCCTTTTTTATCGCGCGTGCTGGATCCGTATATCGTCGTTCTGAACAGTATGCCCAAAGTGGCGCTCGGCCCGCTGTTTATCGTCGGTCTCGGCCCCGGGCTGCTGTCCATTATCGCGACGACGCTTTCGATCACTGTCATTATTACGACACTTGTCGTCTATGGCAGCTTTAAAGAGGTTGACGCCAACTATGTGAAAGTCGTAAACGTGTTTGGGGGCAACAAGCGCAAAGTGTTTCAAAAGGTGATTTTACCGGCTTCGTTTCCGGCCATTGTGGCCACATTAAAGGTCAATGTCGGCCTGGCATGGGTCGGCGTCATTGTCGGCGAATTTCTCGTTTCGCAAATCGGGCTCGGGTATCTCATCATTTATGGGTTTCAAGTGTTCAATTTCACGTTGGTGATTTCCACGCTGATCGTCATCGCGATTGTCGCGACCCTGATGTACCAAGGCGTATCTGTACTGGAGAAAAAAATTACAAAGCATCGGTAATACTTGCCAACAAGCGCGATAAAATGAAATAATAGCCCATAGTTAATCCAGTTAAAAAGGTGGAATCGCTATGGGCTTTCGTGTGTTAAAAACGGCCCTCGCGGTCGTTATCGCTATGTGGCTCGCGCATTGGCTGGGGATCAAAACCCCTGCAGCCGCCGGGCTTTTGGCGATTTTAGGCGTTGAAGTAACGAAGAAGAAAGGCATTCGCAGCTCCATTCATCGGGTCATTGCTTCCGTGCTAGCGCTGCTCATCGGCTCGCTGATGTTTGCTGTCCTTGGCTTTCACGCTTGGGTCGCGGGACTTTTTATTTTACTCACATTTCCTGTGCTGCATCGTCTGGGGATCAGTGAAGGTGCCGTTACCGGCGCCGTTGTCATGTTTCATCTGTATGCGTACGAGACTGCCTCACCTGCGGCCGTGCTGGGTGAAATCGAACTGCTGTTCGTCGGCTTGGGTACGGCGACTGTCATCAATATCGCGTATATGCCCAAACCTGACAAAGCGCTGATCACGCACAAGACGAACGTCGAAGAGCTGTTTGCCGCGATTTTTATGAAGATTGCCCAGCATCTGCGCGACAATTCGGTGATCTGGGACGGCCATGAGCTGCTGGAGGCAAGCGAGGAGATTGAGCGCGGCGCCGCTATAGCCAAACAGTCCATGGAGAACTCGCTCATTTTTGGCGGTGATCCGTATTGGCGGGTTTACTTCTATATGCGGGGTGAGCAGTTCGAGTCCATCCAGCGGATGATGGGCCTTGTGGCGCAGGTTTATCAGACTTTTCCGCATGGCGAGCCGGTAGCCGCTATATTAGAAGAGTTAAGCCAGACGGTAAAAGAAGACTATTATTCGGGCAAAGCAGAGAAAGATTTGCAGGATCTGGATCAACGATACAAAGCGATGCCGCTGCCCGGCAGCCGCGAGGAATTTGAAGTCAGATCGGCGATTTTGCAGCTGAACCGCGAATTATTGCAGTTCTTGTCCATTGCCAAAAAGCAGAAAAAACAGCGGCCTGCCGTTTCTGAAATCTAAGAAACGCGTGTGCAATTATAAGATAAAAATATACAAAAATAGTTGTCACCCTAGACGAATGTCCTGCATACACTTGTAATGAATGATTGTATGGAGGAGGTTGAAAGGATGTCATTAAATAAAGATTTGCAGAGCAGAGAGATCATAACTAAAGCTGTCTGCGGAAAAGGCCGCAAATTTTCGCACGTAAGTCATACCGTGACTCCGCCCTTTTCTCCGACTAGTATATTGGGCGCTTGGATTATCAACAACCAGTATGAGGCGATCCAATCCGGAGAGGGCGTAGAAGTAGTTGGTACTTATGATATCAACATCTGGTATTCTTACGATCGAAACACCAAAACAGATGTCGCCAAAGAAACGGTCTCGTATGTAGAGGTCGTGCCGCTCAGCTACCTGGACAAAAGACATAAGTCCACGACGGCCGAAGTTTCCGCTGTCGCAACCCAAGAGCCTAACTGTGTGGAAGCCAGTGTCTCCTCCAGCGGCGACAGCGTATTGATTCGGGTGGAACGGGAGTTCCAAGTCGAGATGGTTGCGGAGACAAAAGTTTTCGTCATTGTGAGCCCCTATGGCCCAAGTGATCTCGACGATAAGCATGTGGACTTCGATGACGAGACCGGCGGAGATTTCGAGGATCTGGACGCCGATCTGCTCGAAGATGAAGTGGATTAAGGAACCTTATACTCCAGTCTATGCTGGAGTTTTTGGTTCGTCAGAGGGCATACGCCCTCTTTTTTGTTTGTTGCGAGAATTGGGCGTGCAGCATGAGGCCACAAGCAAACTGCCATTGCTGCACGTGAAGGAGTTGGGGCCATGGAAACATTTTTGCTGCATGCGCAGGAAGCAGAAGCGCTGGAGCTCGCCGGCCGGATCCGCATCCCGAGCGGAACGAAGCTTCCGGCCGATTGGCAGGGGCGGGTCGTCATTCATTGGGGAGCTGCGCATGATGAGCTTCCGGGCCAGCCTGCCCTGCAGCCGCTCAAAGCGATTCTCCGCGCGCAAAAACGAGCGAGGCGTGAAGAGCTGCTCAGCCTGCACGGCATAAAAACTGCGGCGACGCATATCGCGCAGGGGGAGCAGCCGGTATTCACGCACAAATTCAAAGTGGCCGTGTTTCATTTGCAGACGCTGGCCGTCTATGAGAAGAAGGAGCCGCTGCTTGCCGCCGCGCCGAGCGTCCGGCTAATGCGACAGCAGCAGCTCGCCGCAGCGGCGTATCGCGAAGTCGCGCCCGAGCTCGCAGGCTTCTATGTACGCCGGGCGAGCCGCGAAGCGGTCAAAGCGGTTTACGCGCTCGGCCTCGACTACGGCCTGGTGACGATCGGCATCCTGCCCGGCGGGCACACGCTGGTGCTCGATGTCGATCCGGTGCCGAAGCTGAACGGCCGGCTCACCGAGCTGTTCGCGCAGGCGATTGACCGCTACGACGCTGCGCTGACGAAGGAACTGCGGCGCAGGGAGCGGGTCATGCTTGGCGCGGACCCGGAATTCCTGCTGCTCAGCCCGCAGGGCAAAGTCGTCTACGCCGACCGCTTCCTGACGCGCGAAGGCGCTGTCGGCTGCGATGCCATCGTGCTCAGCGGGCATCGGGTCATTCTGCCGCTGGCGGAGCTGCGCCCGCAGCCAAGCGCAGACCCGCGCGTGCTGACGAGGAATCTGCAGGAGACGATGCAGCTCGCCGCGCGGGCGATTACGGACGAGAGCCTGGCGTGGCTCTCGGGAGGCATGCCGGCGGGCGGGTACCCGCTCGGCGGACATATCCATTTCAGCCGCTGCTGGCTGAATGCGCACCTCCTGCGCGCGCTCGATAACTACCTCGCGCTGCCCTTGATCCTGATCGAAGGCGCTACGACGGGCGGGCGCCGGCCGCGCTACGGCAGTCTCGGCGATTTCCGGCGCAAGCCGCATGGCGGCTTCGAATACCGCACGCTGCCGAGCTGGCTTCAGTCGCCGGAAATCGCACACGGCGTGCTCACGCTCGCTTCGCTGATCGCCGATCATTACTGGCAGCTGCCATGGCGGCCGCTTGCGGAAACGGACATTCAGGCTGCCTATTATCGTGGAGACAAGACGATGCTTAAAGGAGTAGTTTCTAGAATATGGAACGAACTATCCGGATTGAAGGCGTACAGTCTCGCTGCTGCACCGTTAGAGCGGATGCGGTCGCGCATCGAATCGATGACGTCTTGGAATGAACGGGAAGATATCCGCAAAGCTTGGAAAATTACACCCTATTCTCGTAAAGAGGCTTTTGAAGAGCAATTCATGCTATAATAGAAAGTATACTTATACGAACAGGAGCGGCTGCTATAAGTCCTTACGGGAGCTTGTTAGCATCAACGGCTCCTGCTGGCTTATGCTTGTCTGCTGCATGTTTATAGCCTGATAGATTGAATAGATTCGTAGATTTGTTTACGAATGAGAGTTGGAGGAACGGACGGTACTATGGCTCAATACACGCCGATGATTCAGCAATATTTGGCCGTGAAGGCACAGGTCCCGGATGCATTTTTGTTTTTCCGTCTGGGCGATTTTTATGAAATGTTTTTTGAGGATGCCATTAATGCCTCGCGCGAATTGGAAATTACATTAACCGGTCGGGAAGGCGGGGCGGAGGAACGCATTCCGATGTGCGGCGTGCCATACCATTCTGCCGAAACCTACATGTCCCGGTTGATTGAAAAAGGATATAAAGTCGCCATTTGCGAGCAGGTTGAAGATCCGGCCGCTGCCAAAGGCGTCGTGCGCCGCGAAATCGTGCGCATCGTCACGCCGGGAACGGTGATGGACAGTAAGCTGCTGGGCGAGAAGAGCAACAACTACATCGTATCGCTCACTGCTGATGAGCGCGCCTACGCGTTCACGGCATGTGATATCTCGACCGGTGAGCTGTATACGACTTTTCTTTCCAGTTCCTGGGAACTGGTGATGGACGAGCTTAATGTATACAATCCGTCGGAGATTATTGCCAGTGCGCAGCTGCTTGAAGCTATTCGCGAGCACAGCGCTGCCTGGAGCCGGGACACGGTGATGACGGCATGGGGGCAGGCCGATGAGAAGCTGCTGGACGAGCAGTTTGCCGAAGACGCGGCACTGCCTGCTCTGTCAGTATTGAACCGCAAAGGAGTCGCGCTTCTGCTGGCTTATTTGAAGGAGACGCAGAAGCGTGCGCTCACCCATGTCAAGCATATCCGGATTTATGAGCCGGACCAGTATATGACGATGGACCCGTTCACCCGCCGCAACCTGGAGCTTGTCGAGACGGTGCGCGAACGGCAGAAGAAGGGCTCCCTGCTCTGGCTGTTAGATAAAACGGTCACTGCGATGGGGGCGCGCATGCTGCGCCGCTGGATCGAGAAGCCGTTGATGAGCGTATCGCGCATTGAGGAAAGGTTGGAAGCCGTCAACCTGCTCTATAACCAGTTGATTGTTCGCGAAGACGTGAAGCAGGCGCTGAAAGAAGTCTACGATTTGGAGCGCCTAGTCGCGCGGATTTCATACGGCAATGCGAATGCCCGCGATATGGTAGCGTTGATGCATTCGCTCCGGCAAGTTCCGCTGCTGCAGGAAGTTTGTGCCGCTTCCGGTTCCGAGACGCTGCGTAAGCTCGTCGCCGGGATGGATGCTTGCGAGGATGTCATGTCATGGATCGCTGGCGCCATCGTCGACGAGCCTCCGGTCTCGATCCGCGACGGCGGGATGATCCGCGAAGGGTATCAGCCGTATCTGGATCAGCTGCGCGAAGCGAGCACGAACGGCAAGCAGTGGATTGCCGAGCTGGAACGCCAGGAACGCGAAGCGACCGGCATCAAATCTTTGAAAATCGGCTACAACAAAGTGTTTGGCTATTTTATCGAAGTTACAAAGGCGAATATGGCCGCGCTGCCGGAAGGCCGCTATGAGCGCAAACAGACGCTGGCCAATGCAGAGCGGTATGTGACCCCGGAATTGAAAGAGAAAGAGGCCCTTATTCTGGAAGCGCAGGATAAAATGGTCGATTTGGAATATGAATTGTTCACCGAGCTGCGCGACAAGATTTCCCAGCATATTTCCCGGTTGCAGAAGCTGGCGGAGGTTATCGCCACCGCTGACGTGTATCAGTCGCTGGCTGCGGTCAGCGCCGCTTATCACTACCGCAAGCCGGAGATCGGGGAAGGCTTCGATCTTCATATTGAAGAGGGCCGCCATCCGGTCGTCGAGGCGGTCATTCAGGATGGCTCGTTTATTGCCAATGAAACGAGCCTGGAGCAAGAAGAAGGCCGCATCCTGCTCATTACCGGGCCGAATATGGCCGGTAAAAGCACCTACATGCGGCAAGTTGCCGTCATCTGCCTGATGGCGCAGATCGGCTGCTTTGTCCCGGCCGTGTCCGCGCGCATTCCGGTTATCGACCGGATCTTTACGCGGATCGGCGCGGCTGATGATTTGATCGGCGGGCAGAGTACGTTCATGGTTGAAATGATGGACATTCAGGTCATGACCGAGAAGGCGACTAGCCGAAGTTTGGTCATTATCGACGAGCTCGGCCGCGGCACATCGACCGGCGAAGGCATGGCGATTGCCCAGGCGGTCATCGAGTTCTTGCATGACCGAATCGGCTGCAAGACGCTCGTCTCGACCCACTTCCATGAGCTTGCGCACTTGGAAGAGAGCCTCCGCCATCTGCGCAACCACTGCATGGCGGTCAAAGAGAGCGGCCGGCAGGTCACCTTCCTGCGCAAGCTGATCCGCGGGGCAGCCAGCACCAGCTACGGCATCTATTGTGCCGAAATTGCCGGACTGCCGGATGCGATCATCCAACGCTCCTATGACCTGCTGCGCGGCTTTGAAGAGCGTTCGGCCGCCTCCACACAGGTTGCCGCTTCGGCGCCGCGCACTGCGCTTGAGCGCCGGGCCGAGGAGCCGGCCGCCGCTGGAGAGCCAGCAGCTCCGCCGGCCGACGAACCGCCGGCTGATGCTCCGGCGGCAGCCATTCAGCAGCTGTCCCTCTTTGCGGAGGACAGCGATAACCTTCCAGCAGCGAAAAAGAAGCTGGACGGCAAGTCGCAGCAAGTGCTTGACCAGCTGAAAGGGATCGATTTAATCAACATGACGCCGCTGCAGGCGCTCAATCTTGTATATGAATGGAAGCAGAAACTGCAATAACCCGGATGTCAGGTCCGGTATCTTACATCAGCTACATGGGGAGATGGACGAGCATGAAGATTCAAAATAAGAAGATGAAGGTCGCTCTGGCTTTAGTTTCCGCTCTGTTGATGGCTACGCCGGTTAGCGCACTTGCGCAGGAAGATTTGCAAACCCAGCAAGTCCGCGAAATTATTGGCAAGCTGCATGTCAGCGGCGTCACTGTCGATCAATTAGCGAACGAATCCATCAAGCAAATGATCGATGGGTTGAAAGATCCGTATACCGTCTTCTTCAGCAAAGAAGAAATGTCACAGTTCAACAGCTCGCTTGAAAATAATTACGTCGGTATGGGCGCCCGGATCGGGTTAGACGATAAAGGCATTTACATTTCGGAAGTATTTGACGGTTCAGCAGCGCAAAGCGCCGGCTTGCAGCGCGACGATTATTTGCTTGCAGTCGATGGCGTGGCTGTTGACCCGCAATCGGTCGATTCCGCTCGCAACAAGATCATTGGCGAGCCGGGAACGAAAGTGAACATAACGGTGCTGCGCGGCGACAAGCAGTTGACGCTTGAGCTGACGCGCAAAGCGGTCAATGTGCCGGAAGTGTACAGCAGCAGCTTTTCCAACGGTGTCGGGTATATCCAGATTACTGATTTTTCCAGCGATGCCGATGAGGATTTCGCCAAACAATTGTCTGACCTGAAGGCTAAAGGCTTGAAGTCGCTCATTCTGGATGTCCGAAACAATCCGGGAGGACTCGTAGACACCGCGCAAAACATTGCCAAGCAATTTGTCAAGGAAGGTATCCTGATTCATACGAAGGACCGCAACGGCGTGGATGAGCCGATCTCCTTTGACGGGGGAACGAGCTTACAGATCCCTGTTTATATTTTGGCCAATGAAAATAGTGCCAGTGCATCCGAAGTGCTGTCCGGCGCATTGCAGGATTACAATGTTGCCAAAGTAATCGGCATGCAAACTTTCGGGAAGGGCAGTGTGCAGCAAATCTATCAACTGGATGGCGGCAGCGCGCTCAAGGTTACGGTGGAGGAATACTTAACGCCGAACATGCGCAAGGTGAATAAAGTTGGCATTACGCCAGATGTCAAGGTTGATGGCAGTGCGGCTCAACTTATTACGGCGCTTCATCTCAGCGGTATTGCTGACGTCAATGTCCAAGTAACGAAGCATACAACGCTGTACAATGGCGTGGAAATGACAACCGCGCTGGGCGCTTTCCATGAGAATGGCAAGCTCTATGCCAATACACGGGCGCTAGCGGCTCTTGTGGGCGCTTCGATTACGTGGAATGAAGCGAACCGGACGGTTGATATCGCCGATGCTTCCGGGACACACGCCGTCCCTGGCCAATCGGACAAGCTGATCATTGATAATGGAACCAGCTATATTGATGTGAGTCTGTTTAAAGAATACTTCCCGCAACTGAAAGTAGACGATCAAGGAGAGAATATTTCCTTTCGCGCTGTAAAGGGGAGTTAAGGTATGGGGAAAATTCAGCTCTTAAACGAGCATATTGCCAACCAAATTGCGGCGGGAGAAGTGGTTGAACGCCCTTCTTCCGTTGTGAAAGAGCTTGTCGAGAACTCAGTTGACGCAGGCAGCACACGGATTGATGTCACGATTGAAGAAGGCGGCTTGCAGCTCATTCGGGTTGCCGATAACGGCTCCGGAATGGAAGCGGAAGATTGCGAGCTCGCATTTCAGCGGCATGCGACCAGTAAAATCGCCACGAGCAAGGACCTATTCTCAATCCGGACGCTCGGCTTCCGAGGCGAGGCGTTGCCGAGTATCGCCTCCGTCTCCCGCCTGGATTGCGTGACCAGCTCTACGAACGATGGACTGGGGCGTAAGATCAGCATCGAAGGCGGCACGATCCGCACCTTCGAAGAAACAGCGGCTTCGCGCGGGACTGAAGTGACGGTGAAGGAACTCTTTTACAATACGCCAGCCCGTCTCAAATATATGAAAACGATACAAACCGAACTCGGTCATATTTCCGACTATATGTATCGCTTGGCTCTCGCCCATCCGGGCATTGCCTTTTCCTTAAAGCATAACGGCAATATGCTGCTGCAAACACTCGGCAACGGTGACCTGCTGCAGGTCATCGCCGGCATTTACGGCACAGCCGTCGGCAAGCAAATGCTGCCAATCCAGGCGGAGAGCCTGGATTACGCGATATCGGGCTTCATGGCCAAGCCCGAAATGACCCGCGCGAATCGCGGCGGCATATCGACCATCGTCAATGGCCGGTATGTGCGCAATTTTGCGCTGAACCAAGCGCTGTTGCAGGGCTATCACACGCTGCTGCCGATCAACCGCTTCCCGGTCGCGGTGCTGCAAATTACGATGGACCCGTCGCTTGTTGATGTGAACGTACATCCGGCCAAGCTCGAGGTCCGCTTTAGCAAGGAAGCAGAGCTGACCGCGCTGATTGAAGCGGAAGTGAAGCGGATCCTGGGCAAGCAGGTGCTGATCCCGTCAGGGCAGAAGCCGGCAGCTTCGAAGGGCGCGTATGTGCAGGAGCAGCTGGAGCTGACCCGTGCTGCGGAGCCTGCAGCCACGCTGCCGACGGCGCAAGCCGACGTGCTGACGGGAGCTGGCGCTCCACCTGTGCCGGCTGCTGATCCGCCGGCCTTCGCGCCTGCGCCCCGGCCTGCCAGCTTGCCCAACGATGCGCTGAGCGATTTCGGCACTGAGCGCTCTCCGAGGGGGCAAGTGAAGGAAGCGGCAGCGCCTTATCGTGTGGAGTCGCAGCCAGCTGCAGCTTCCCGGCCGCAATATGCTGCGACGCCGGGCGCTTATGCGGATCGGGGCCAGCGGCCAGCCTCCATGCAGCAGCAGCGCAAAGCCAATGAAGCTTTCTTGGACCTGCTGCCGATTGGCGAGGACCAGGATGTGCCGAAGCTCCCGACGTTCCCGAGGCTGGACCCGATCGGTCAAATGCATGGGACCTATCTGGTGGCCCAAAACGAATCCGGTCTTTATTTAATTGATCAACATGCCGCCCATGAGCGGATTAACTATGAATATTATTATGAGCGATTTGGCAATCCTGCTGAGGCGAGCCAAGAATTGCTCGTTCCGATCACGCTCGAATTCACGCCTTCGGAAGCGGGGGTTATCGCCGATAAGCTGATCTTGTTCGAGCAAGCGGGCGTTTATCTAGAAGCGTTCGGCGGCCATACGTTTATCGTTCGCGCCCACCCGCACTGGTTCCCCGCTGGTGAAGAGAAAGCGATTGTGGAAGAGATCTGCGAATGGGTGCTAAGCGAGAAGAAGGCGGTGGACATCGCCAAGCTGCGGGAGAAGGCGGCGATCATGTGCTCCTGCAAGGCGTCGATCAAGGCCAACCAAGGACTCAGCATGCTGGAGATGGAGACGCTGATCGACCGGTTGGCGAGCTGCCGCAACCCGTATACATGTCCACATGGACGGCCGATCGTCGTCAGCTTTACGACGTACGAGCTGGAAAAAATGTTTAAGCGAGTGATGTAGACCCGTGTTAGTAACGACTTCATATAACCCGTCTGCCGAAGTGCTGGCGCATGCACAGCGGCTTGCCGACACGTACGGCGGCCGTCTCGTGCCAAGACGACGGGATTCTTTACCACAAATCAAGAAGAAATTTACAGATCCTGCCGTGCTGCTTGTGACAAAGGAAGAGATCAGGTACTATGAAGGAGATGAGCCTGCGCACTTTTTTCATCCAAGCATGGCACTCGTACGCATCAAGCGCTTGCTGAGGGGCGAAGCCGATCTGATGCTGCAAGCATCGGGTGCCGCAGCGGGCGATGTTGTCGTCGATTGCACCGCAGGACTGGCGTCAGACGCCATTGTGTTCGCCTATGCCGTCGGCACGTTAGGCGGGGTGACGGCCTTAGAGAGCGAGCCTGTGCCGGCGATGCTGATTCAGGAAGGCCTTGCAGCTTACGAATCAGAGATCCCTGAGCTGAATAGCGCCATGAGGCGGATCGCTGTGAAGCAGATGCATCATCTGGATTATTTGCGGCAGCTGGCAGCGGATAGTGTGGATATTGTCTATTTCGATCCGATGTTCAGACAGCCGATTGAAGAATCCAGCGCGATATCGCCGCTTCGAACGCATGCCAATGCGGAGGCGGTGTCCATGGAAGCGATGGCGGAGGCGCGCCGCGTTGCGCGCAAATGTATCGTGCTCAAGGAGCACAGAGACAGCAAGGAATTCGCTAGGCTAGGCTTCGAGCAAGTGCTGCGCTCAACAACGAAAACAACCTATGGAGTGATTCGACTGTGTTAGAAGCTTCAACTAAGCCGAAATTACTCGTGCTTCTCGGTCCCACCGCTGTCGGCAAGACGAAGCTGAGTCTGGACCTTGCCCGGCAGTTTAATTGCGAAATTATTTCCGGCGATTCGATGCAGGTTTACCGCGGAATGGATATCGGCACAGCGAAAGCGAGCAAAGCGGAGCAGGAGCTCGTGCCGCATCATTTAATCGATATCCACGATCCGTCCTATCCATTCTCGGCTGCAGAATTTCAGGAACGAGTACGAAACCTGATTACAGAGATTCATGGCCGCGGCAAGCTGCCGTTCATCGTCGGCGGGACCGGTCTTTACATTGAATCCGTTTGTTACAATTATCAATTTACCGACTTCGGCATGGATGAGGCGTTCCGCGCGGAGCAAGAGCAATATGCCGAAGCGCATGGGGAAGAAGCGCTGCACGCCAAGCTGCGCGCTGTTGATCCCGAGAGCGCGGAGCGGATTCATGCCAATGACCGTCGGCGCGTCATCCGGGCGCTGGAGGTG
The DNA here is from genome assembly GCF_027789125.1 of Paenibacillus aestuarii. GTDB lineage: Bacteria > Bacillota > Bacilli > Paenibacillales > NBRC-103111 > Paenibacillus_E > Paenibacillus_E aestuarii. The sequence goes on from NZ_JAQFVF010000020.1 coordinate 38,068, forward strand.
TACCATCTTTCCGGCCAAACCGCATCGGCCCAATTAGCCGGCCAGAAAAAAGAGTCGCCTTACGAACTATGTATAATCGGGCTGACGATGGACCGGGGGCTGTTGTACCAGCGGATTGAAGAACGCATCGATGCCATGATGGAAGAAGGGTTGGTCGAAGAGGTCCGCTCGCTTCTGGATGCCGGTTGTCCGCGGCAGGCGATTTCGATGCAAGCTCTAGGCTATAAGGAAATCGTCCAGTACTTGGACGGCAACCTTACCTTGGAGGCGGCCGTGACGCTCTTGAAGCGCGATACCCGCCGGTTCGCCAAGCGTCAGCTCTCCTGGTTCAGGCACATGAAAGACATTCATTGGATGGATGTGACGGAATCGGCAAATTTTTCTGCGCATTTCCAAATGATTAGTGCTATAATAGCAGGAAAGTTTGTACATAAAATTGAATATAATCAACAACAATGACCATTTTCTAATGACCATTACAAAAAGTGCCATCGAGGCGGACGTTTCATTCTATTAAGGGGGACCTACTGATGAACAAATCCATTAATATCCAGGACAATTTTCTTAACCAACTTCGCAAAGAGAGCATTCCAGTTACCGTATATTTAACGAATGGGTTTCAAATCAGAGGACTTATTCGCGCATTCGATAACTTCACTATCATTATTGATAGCGAAGGACGTCAGCAAATGGTCTACAAACATGCGATTTCCACGTTTACACCGCAACGCGCTGTATCCTTAATGGCAGCTTCCGAAGCTACCGAGTAGGCAGGCGATGGATGGTTTTGCAACTTTTTCATTTGTTAGACCGTCTAACCAAATAGAAACCTGTGGGAACAACCTTGTTACAAGGTTGTTCTTTTATTGGGAAGACGTAACAGGATTTGATTATTAGCAAGGGAGTCGGTGAACTTGGCTAAACAGACGGCGAAGCCGCAAGGCAGCAACAAAAGTTCAAAGAAGAAACGATTCAGCGTTCGTAAGTTTTTATTCGGCACAGTCATTGCTGCAATCTTGGCAGTTATTTGCGCGATGGGTGTCTATCTTGTCATCATTATGAGCGGATATCGCATTTTGGAGCAAAATATCGATAAAATTAATACGACAGCTGAGTCAACACTCATTTATGCCCAGGAAAATGGCAAAGATGTGGAGATATCCAAAATTTACAAAAGCGGCCAAAACCGCGAAAGCGTGAGCATCAAAGACGTGCCTGAGCGTCTGCAGCAAGCGTTCATCGCGACTGAGGACCGCAGGTTTGAGCAGCATGCCGGCGTTGATTTTTGGGCTATCGGCCGTGCGCTTGTGACGGACGTCATGCATATGAGTGCTGTCGAGGGCGGCAGTACGATTACGCAGCAGCTCGCGAAGAACGTTTTTCTGAGCTCGGAGAAGACAGCCTTCCGTAAAGGTACGGAGATGGCGATCGCGTTTGCATTGGATGAGAAGTATACCAAAGACGAAATTATGGAAAAATATTTAAATCGCATTTTTTTCGGCAGTAATGCGGATGGCATTAAAGCTGCTGCCAAAGTGTATTTCGGCAAATCGAATTTGAATGATCTCAAGCTGTGGGAGATGGCCACGCTGGCCGCGTTGCCGAAGGCGCCTTCCCGCTATTCGCCGTTGGCGAATCCAGATTTGTCCAAAGAACGCCGCGGGGTCGTCTTGAAGCTGATGGCGGACCAGGGCTACATTACGGAAGCGGAGCGTGCGGAAGCGGCTGCTGTGGACTACGTGCCGCCGGCTTCGGCGCAGAACACGAAAGATTATGCGACATTCGTCGATTATGTGGTGAATGAAGCGGAAGACATGTACGGCATCAACGAAGATGAGCTGATGACCAAAGGCTACCGCATTTACACGACAATGAATCCGAAAGCGCAGAAGACGCTCGAGCAAACGTATACCAATGCCAGTTTGTTCCAGAAAGATGCAGCCGACGGTCAAAAGATCCAGAGTTCGATGGTCATCATCGATAATAAGACCGGCGGTCTGGTCGCCATGATTGGCGGGCGGGATTATCAAGCGAGAGGCTTTAGCCGCGTGTATTCGAAGCGCCAGCCAGGCTCTTCGTTCAAGCCGATTGCCGTCTACGGTCCCGCGCTGGAAAGCGGCAACTATACGCCGTACTCGTTGCTGGACGACACGCAGACTTCGTTTGCCAACGGCACGTACTCACCTCGCAACTTTGACCGTACGACCCATGGTCAAGTGACGATGTTTGAAGCCGTGAAGAAGTCTTACAACCTGGCGCCGGTATGGCTGCTGGATCAAATGGGGCCGAAGGCGGGCATCGATTTTGCTGCGAAGCTCGGGATTAAGCTGAACGCACAGAAGGACCGCAACCTGGCGATTGCGTTAGGGGGACTTACCGATGGCGTGTCGCCGCTTGATATGGCTACGGCTTACACGGCTTTTGCCAATCAAGGGGTGCAAAATAAAACGCATGCGATCTTGAAAATCACCGATACGCAAGGGAAAGAAATCGAGTCTTATAAGCCGGAGAAGAAGCAAGTGATCAGCCCGAAAACGGCTTATTACATGACCCTTCTGCTGCAAGGTGTTACAGACACCGGCGGTACAGGAACGAAAGCGAAGTTCAACCGTCCGGTAGCCGGCAAAACGGGAACAACAGGTTTGGATATCAAAGGAATCGAGAAGTATGATCGCGACGTATGGTTTGTCGGCTATACACCGGAATGGACAGCTGCCGTTTGGGAAGGCTTTGATAAAGTCGATGCCAAGCATTATGTCACTATTGGTAGTGGAAGCCCGTCGGCGATATTCAAAGAAGTGATGTCGAAATCGTTGGAAGGCGTGCCGGTCACCAACTTTGCAAAACCTGACAGTGTGCCTGAACCAACGCAACCGCCAAGCGGTATTTCCGATTTGGCAGCGGTGTATGTACCGGAAACAAAGTCAGTCAAATTGAACTGGTCGAGCCAAGGCGATAAAGTTGCGTATAAGTTGTATCGCAAAGGTGCTAAGGAAACCGAAGCGAAATTGCTCATTCAAGCGCAAAATACGGAAGTTAATGATACGACGGTGAACAGTGGCGAGACGTATCAATATTATGTCGTTCCGGTCAATTTGGATTCAAACCAGGACGGCGCCCAATCCAATGTCGTTAATGTTGACATTCCGAAGGACGATGCACTGGCATCACCAACACCGTCAGGTTCGCCGTCTCCGTCGCCAGGGGTGCCGGGCAAAGATTCGATGTCCCCGTCGCCGTCACCAGGCACGAAGCCAACGCCAGGCAATACGGGTAAACCGGGGGATGGGAAAGGTTCGCAGACTCCTGGCGGAACGGGAGGCAGCCCAAGTCCAGGCCAGAACCCGGGGCAAAGCCCGAGTCCGGGTACACCCCCGGACAATAAACCTGCACAGGGCAATCCGGGCCAGACGACAGGTGGCAAGGACGCTGGTGCAGGGGCTACGCAGGGCGCTCTAAGTCCAACAGACGCACTAAGCAATCTGCAGCCGATAACGAATACGCAGTAAATGCAAACATAGCCATGGAGGATGATTTTGACAATGAACTGGAAACGTACGAAGTTCTTACCTTTAACCTTGATCGCACTAACAGTACTCGTATCCGCATGTGGCAATAAACCGTCGCAAAACGCCGGCGGAACAGCGACACCGTCAGCTGCAGCATCGACTGCACCAACATCGACAGCAGCAGCTTCACCAGCGGCTTCGGCGAATGCGCCAAAGCAGTGGAGCAAAGCGCCGGATATGACGATTGATTCGAACAAAACGTATCAGGCGGAAGTGACAACGTCCAAGGGATCGTTCACGATCGATCTTTTTGCCAAAGATGCACCGAAGACGGTGAACAACTTTGTGTTTTTGTCCAAAGAGGGCTTCTACAACAACATCACGTTCCATCGAATTATCAAAACATTCATGATTCAAACCGGCGACCCGCTCGGAACGGGCATGGGGGGACCGGGCTACAAATTTGCCGATGAGCTTTCTTCCGTTCATAAATATGAGCCGGGCATCGTCGCCATGGCGAATGCGGGTCCGAATACGAACGGCAGCCAATTTTTCATTTGTTCAGGGGCTGATTGTGCGTCTTTGAACAAAATACCTAATTATACCATTTTCGGAAAAGTAGAAGATGCAGGCATGGAGACGATTTCGAAAATCGCCGATACGCCGGTCCAAATGAATCCGAATGGCGGCGACTCTTCACCGAGTATGCCAAAAGAAAAAGTGACGATCACCTCCATCACGATTAAAGAAAAATGAAACAGCCATGTCTGATGTTCCACGGCTTCACCGGCGGGCCCTTCGAGGTCGAGCCGCTGGCCAGCTATTTGCTGGAGCGCGGGCATGCCTCTGACGTGCCGCAGCTGCCGTGGCATGGCGAAGATGCGCATGAGCTGCGCGCCGCCCGCTGGCAAGATTGGGTGCAGACAGCTGAGCAGCATGCAGACCGGATGGCCCGGCAGTACGGTTCGTTCGACCTCGTCGGCTTCTCGATGGGCGGCCTCTTAGCCGCCTATTTGGCCGTCCGCTATCCGGTACGCCGGCTCGTCCTGCTGAACACGGCTGTCATCTATGTCAGTCCAGCCCGTTTTGTGCAAGTCGTCCGCGAGGGTTGGCGTAACCAGGATCAAGACTATTTGCATAAGGCGCGGAATACGCCGTTGAGCGCAACTTGGCAGTTTACGCGGCTGGTGCGGCATTTGAAGCCGGAAATCAGCAAAGTGACCATCCCGACGTTCGTTGCTCAAGCGGAGCGGGATCATGTTATTCACCCGCAAAGCGCGCGTTATATCTACAGCAAGCTTGGTGGTCCGCGCGAGCTGCATTGGTACTCGAAGTCCAAGCATTTGATTTGTCATAGCGAAGACGCGGCATCTTTATTCGAACAGGTCGGCCGCTTCCTGGAGGAGGAATAGGAGGGGATGAAGATGAAGCTTCAATCGACAGTGAACCGGAATCAGCGTCCGGCCTCTCGTAAACCGAAGTCGAAGGACTCGGCTTTAAGCAGGAGCGGGCGATGGATTGCGGCATGGAGACGGGTTCTCAACCTACTGTTGATCATGCTTTTGCTCGTATTGGGCTGGGTCATCTATATCCAGTGGAAAGTGCAGAGCCCGCCGAAGATGGCATTGCCCGACCATGCGGACGTCGGCATCGTGCTTGGCGCTTCGCTGCGCAACGATATTCCGAGCCCAGGGCTTCAGGAACGGTTGGATTTGGCACTGCAGTTATATAAACAGGGTAAATTCAAAACCTTGATTGTTTCCGGCGGACTCGACCATAACGGATCGAAGCTAACGGAAGCGGAAGGCATGCGCAATTATTTGATGCAAAATGGGGTCCCGCAGCAGCAGATCCTATTGGAACCGCGGGCCACTAGCACGTATGAGAATTTGCTGTTCAGCAAGCAAATTATGGACAAACGCGGGCTTGTCAGCTCGATTATCGTGACGCACCAATTCCACAGCTCCCGCTCGCTGGATATCGCGAAGACGGTTGGTTTGCAGGCGCCGCTCGTCTCCTCCACGGCCTCTGAAGTGCTGTTCATGCCTTATCACGAAGCGCGTGAAACTCTTGCCTATATGAAGTGGGAATGGACGAAGCTGCTGTTAAAGGCTGGTGTATAACAAAAGAGCTGTACTCTTGTTTGAATCCGTATCGGATTCAACAGGGTACAGCTCTTCTTTGCTAGTAGCACCTAGCCGTTCACAATCGTCCCGCCGTTCACATGCAGGATCTGACCTGCCATGTACGACGAGTCCTCGCTAGCGAGAAAGACGTAGCTGGGGGCGAGCTCCTTGGGCTGGCCGGCACGCTTCATCGGCGTATCCGAGCCGAAAACCGCCACTTCCTGTTCGGTAAAAGTGGAAGGGATGAGCGGCGTCCAGATCGGCCCCGGTGCGACGCCGTTGACGCGGATGCCGCGCGGATTGAGCTGCAGCGAGAGCGAGCGCGTGAAGGCGACGATGGCGCCTTTGGTTGCTGAATAATCAATCAGCTGTTCATGGCCGTGATAAGCGGTGATCGAAGCCGTATTGATGATCGCGCTGCCTTGTTTGAGATGCGGAAGCGCGGCTTGCGTCAAATAAAATAGCGAGAATAAATTTGTCTTGAAGGTCCGCTCCAGCTGCTGCTGCGTAATTTTCTCAATGCTGGCCTGCGGATGCTGCTCGGCCGCGTTGTTGACAAGAATATCCAGCTTGCCGAATTGCTGGACGGTTTGCTCGATCACCTGCTTGCAGAAGTTGGCATCGCCGATGTCGCCGGCGACATGCAGACACTTGCGCCCTTCCGCTTCAACGAGCTTGTGCGTCTCCTCAGCGTCGCTATGCTCATTCAAATAGACGATTGCCACGTCCGCGCCTTCCTTCGCATAAGCGATGGCTACCGCCCGGCCGATGCCGCTGTCGCCACCGGTAATGAGCGCGACTTTGTCCTTCAGCTTGCCGGCCGGCTTATACTTCTCGTCTGCGAAGACAGGACGAGGGTTCATCTGCGATTCAATGCCTGGCTGTTGATTCTGGTGCTGGGCGGGAAACACCGGTTTTTGCTGGGTAGCTGTTGCCATGAAAAAGCTCCTTTCATCCTTTCAGCGTTCTCTGTTAGGATGGTGCAGGGAGCTGCAAATCATACTTTTATCCGGTAATGATAGCTAAAAAGCGGTTTATAACCCAATTTTTCATATAAGGTGATAGCCGGTATGTTATCAATGATGACTTGAAGGTATTGCCGGGTTGCGCCGTGTTGCATGCTCCAGTCGGTCATCTCCTGCATCAACACATAGCCGAGCCCTTGACCGCGGCAGGATGCTTCCACAATCACATTGACAAAACCGGCCCAGTCATGCTCGACAATGACTGTGGCTGCAGCGATTGGTAGCCCGTTTTTTTGCAGCAAGATCATGCCTTTGGGCTCCGGCATGCGTTCCAGCAAGCCCGTGTAGAAAGCTTTGCGAGCTAGGGGATATTGCTCCAGTTGCAAGAAGTGATCGACCCAATCGGTATCAGCGCTGGATGTCCATATCACCTCAATATCCTGCTTAGGCTTACCATGAAGCGCAGTAGTCGCTCGATTCAGCACCTCCTGGCTGTCCGCTACCATGATTTGACAAGGCGTATCCATGGCATAGCCATTGGCAGCCAACAGTTCATCCAAGCCCTCGGGCGCAGCACCGCCAATATGAAAAGCCGGCTGCAGCTGCTCCGCCTTATAGTACTGCTCAATCTTTTGCAGCCAATCGGGATCCCGGGGATAGTCCCCGACGGCGAACACGCTGTTCGCCCGTTTGGTCACGCCGCCTGATGCGCGCAGCAGCCAACGATCGATAACGTTTGTTCGTTCCGCAGGCCAAGTGCGGGCTGCAATTTCATCTAGTTCCCTCCAAAACTCACGACTGATGTCCATGTTAAGCTCTCCAATCCCAGTGAATGATATAAATAAATATACAAAATAATGAATAATAATACAATGCTCTCAAGTGGAAAAACGTAGGCGAATCAGGTAAGCTATATGCATGTACATACCATAAAGAATTTGCTGCATCAAGGGGTGAACCGTTTGGAAATTCACATTCGCCGGGCGCAAGCTGAGGATTACGAGCCTGTGAATGCCCTCATTCGCATCGGCCAGGAAGAGCATGCCGCTGCGCTCCCGCATATTTTCGCCCGTTTGGATCGGGTAGTCGCCATGGGCTGGTACCGCAGCTTTTCGGATCAACAGAACAAAGTGATCCTTGTGGCCGAAGCGGGATCCACACTCGTTGGCGCCGCCATGCTGGAGATCAAAAAAAGTCAGCCGTATGATGCACTCATCCCCCGTACCTATGCGTACCTGAACGAACTGGCGGTGGATCCGGCCTATCAGCGCCGAGGCATAGGCACACGGCTCCATCAAGCTTCCACAGAATGGGCGAAAGAGCGGGGCGCTACTTCCCTGGAGTTAAATGTCTGGGCGTTTAACGAGCGTGCCATCGCTTTCTATCAATCCTTGGGCATGTCGACGCTCAATCTGACCATGTCGGCCCCCTTATCTTAGAAGGAGACAAGATCATGCTATTTATCGATAACGAACAGATTACCGATCCCAGAATCAATCTGGCGATTGAGGAGTATGCTTTACGGCATTTGCCGGCCGGTGAAAGCTATTTGCTTTTCTATATCAATGAACCGTCCATTATAATAGGAAAGAATCAGAATACAATTGAAGAAATTAATCCGGAATATGTAAAATCGCAAGGACTGCACGTTGTGCGCCGGCTATCTGGCGGCGGAGCGGTGTACCATGATTTGGGCAATTTGAATTTCAGTTTTATTACGGAAGACGATGGGAATTCATTTCATAATTTTCAAAAGTTTACGCAGCCTGTGGTCGAAGCTTTGCACAAGCTAGGCGTGGAGGCTGTCTTGTCGGGACGTAATGACCTGCAGATCGGTGAGCGAAAAATTTCCGGTAACGCTCAATTCTCAACGAAGGGCAGAATGTTCAGCCATGGCACATTGCTGTTTGCTTCTGAAATCGAGAATGTCGTCTCCGCGTTGAAAGTTAATCCTGACAAAATCCAGTCTAAAGGCATTAAATCGATTCGCAGCCGTGTGGCGAACATAACGGAATTTTTGCGGGAACCGATTACGATTGAACAATTCCGGACGAAGTTGTTGGAATCTATATTCGGCACGACGATAGAGCAGGTTCCTAGATATAAGCTGACAGAAGAAGATTGGCGCCGTATTCATGAGCTGTCGAAGGAGCGTTATCAGAGCTGGGACTGGAATTATGGCAGATCGCCGAAGAGCACTGTGCAAAACTCCAAGCGCTTCGAAGGCGTCGGTACGCTGGATGCGCGTTTGGATATTGAAGAAGGCTACATGAAACATGTGAAAATTTTCGGGGACTTTTTCGGTGCATCTGATGTTAGCGAGTTGGAGGAACAGCTGCAAGGTGTGCGTTATGAAGAGACGGCAATTCGCGAGCGGCTGGCTGGGATCGAGATGCGAAAATATTTTGGGGCATTAACGATCGATGATTTTGTTCATTTGTTGATGTTAACTTTATAGTGGATGGAGAGGAATGGTGCCGATGACGAAGTTGTACTTCATCCGCCATGGGGAAACGGAATGGAATGTCGAGCGCCGCATGCAAGGCCATGCGGATTCGCCGCTGTCGGCGAACGGGAAGCAGCAGGCACAGTGGCTGGCTGAAGCGCTTAAAGATGTGCCGTTCGACCTCATCTGTGCCAGCAGCAGCGGCCGTACGCTGCAAACCGCAGCGATTGTGAAAGGCAGCAGGGAGCTGCCGGTCATCGCATCCGACCAGTGGCGCGAGATGAACCTAGGGGCCTGGGAGGGCCGGATTTCAAGCGAGATCGAGCAGTTGGAGCCGGAGCTTTATTATGCCTTTTGGAATGAACCTGAGCAATATTCGCCGCGTATAGGCGAGACTTACGCCGATTTGCAGCGCAGGGTGCTGCCGGCGCTGGAGCAGCTCGTCCAAGAGCACGCCGGCAAAACGATCTGTTTGATCTCGCATACGGTCACGTTGAAAGTAATTATGGCTCATCTGGAGAACAGAGCGCTTGCTGATTTGTGGAAACCGCCATATTTTCATCCGACATGCCTCAGTGTGGTGGAGTGGATGGATGAGCAGCCGCATATCGTGCTGCATGCGGATACGTCGCATTTTCGCGAGGGGGAGCCGCCGGGGCGATAAGCTGGATTTCCCGGGAAAGCGCAGGATTTGACAAGTTATGCAAGAATCAGGACGTGGAGGCGAAGGCATTTATGAACACATATGATGGCAAAGTAGTTGTCATCACGGGAGCCGGACAAGGGATCGGCAGAACGCTGGCGATCACCTATGCCCAGCAAGGCGCTGCCGTGATGCTGCTGGACAAGAACGAAACTTCCTTGCAAAGTACTTGGGAGCAGCTAAGTTCGGCAGATGCCGGGCACAAGCGGTATACCGTAGATTTAAGCCAGACTGAGGATATTATTAACGCCATGAACGATATTCAGAAGAACGCCGGCCGAATCGATGTGCTGATTAATAATGCAGGGCTTGGCGTCTGGAAGTCGCCTTATGAGATTACAATCGAGGAATGGGATTACGTGCTGGGTACGAATCTTCGAGGTACCTTTCTCTGTGCGCGCGAAGCGGCCAAAATTATGCGAACGCATGGCGGTGGCGCGATCGTGAACATCTCGTCCACGCGGGCGCTTATGTCCGAGCCGAATTCCGAAGCTTACGCCGCTTCCAAAGGCGGCATTTTATCATTGACACATGCGCTGGCGGTCTCCTTGGGACCGGATCATATTACGGTCAATGCTATTTGTCCGGGATGGATTGAGAACGGGGATTACAGTAAGCTTCGCGCGGAAGATCACACCCAGCATCCGGCGCAGCGCGTCGGCAAGCCGGAGGACATCGCTCGCGCGTGCCTGTATTTGACCGACCCTGCGAATGATTTTGTAACAGGAACTCAAATGACGGTTGATGGCGGGATGACGCGCAAGATGATGTACATTGAATAAGTAGCAATATCACCGTCAGACAGCTAATGGGTCTAAATTGCATCGTTCGTGCGTAGGATGGATTGATACTATCCAACTACTTGAACGAGGTGATCCTCATGAGTGGTCGAAGCCTGCCATCGAGACAAATCAACATTGTATTGCGGCAGCCGGAGTCCCACGCCTCGCCGCTGGCTGACACCGAACCACAATTATTAGGAAAGCGTACACCGCAGGATGGCCCGTTATCTGACATTTTTAAAGAGCTGAATCATATGATCGGCCTTGATAATGTGAAAGAATTGGTGCACGAAATCTATGCGCTGCTGCAAATTTCCCATTTTCGCACGGAAGCAGGTCTGTCCAGCAACTCGCATGTGTACCATATGATTTTTAAAGGCAGTCCAGGTACAGGCAAAACGACCGTCGCCCGTCTAATGGGACGGATGTTTCATGCAATGGGCGTGCTCAGCAAAGGCCACTTTATCGAGGTGGAACGGGCCGATCTCGTCGGCGAGTATATTGGACATACGGCGCTGAAGACGCGCGAATTAATCAAGAAAGCGATGGGCGGCATTCTATTTATTGATGAAGCGTACAGTCTGGCGCGGGGCGGCGATAAAGATTTTGGCAAAGAATCGATCGATGCGCTGGTCAAAGGCATGGAAGATAAGAAAAATGATTTCATTTTAATCTTAGCCGGTTATAGTGAAGAAATGGAGCAGTTTCTGGCGACAAACCCCGGCCTGCCCTCCAGATTTCCGATCCAAGTTGAATTTGAGGATTATCATATCGATCAACTGATTCAGATTACCGAGTTGATGGCAAAAGAGCGTGAATATGTCCTGCTCCCGCATACGATTGCCAAATTGAAGCAGCATCTGACGGAGGAGAAAGCTGTCACTTGGCGGGCGTTCAGCAATGCCAGGTACGTGCGGAATCTGCTCGAGAAGTCGATGCGGCATCAAGCCGTACGGTTGCTCAGTCAATATACGAGCTCCCCATCCAAGGCGGAACTCATGTCCATACGTCCTGAAGATTTGAAAATTAAATAAGCACACGAAGTAAAACAAGCTGTTCACCATCAGGGTGGGCAGCTTTTTCTTTTTTTTGTCATTGACAGTTAAAAGGATTGGAGTAAAATTAACAGAGTAATAAATGATAATGATAATGATTATCACTATTGATAAATGCGGTTAATTTTGAACAAGGAATGGTGACATTAATGCGTAAAATCGTTCAAATCCTATGCCTCGCCGGGCTCCTGCTGCTCGTATTTCCCCTGGCGGCATTTGCAAAAGGCGAGATTGACTTGAAACAGGCGGATGCCGGCATCCAGCAGGCGATTCAAATGGCCGAGAGCGGCAAGCTGGAGGATGCGGTCAAGCAATTCGACACGTTCCAGGCATCGTGGCTCTCCTATGAAGATGGCATCAAGGAAACGTCGCTAGCAGCGTATCAGAAGATTGAGCAAGCGATGGGGGAAGTTGCCTTCGCCTCGCTGAAGCAGCCGATTGACCAAGCGAAGCTGGTCGATGCTTTAAAACAGCTGCATGCGCTGAATGAAAGCTATGTGGCCGGCAAGCTCGACGTGTTCGGGCAAGTCACGCATCAAACGGAGAAGGTCACGATCCAGTCGCTGGTGAGTCTGCTGGAGCAAGCTCAAGGGCAGCTCAAGCAAAACGATATCGCCGGCGCGACCGCCAGCATCCAAACACTGCGCAGCTCCTGGCTGGATATTGAAGGCATCGTGCTGACGCAGTCTTCGGCGGTCTATACGTCCATGGAGCGCGATATGGTGACCGCCTACGCACAGCTTTCCGCGGATAAGCCGCAAGTGAATGAAGCTGCGGGAACGATCGATCGCATGCGTGAATCGTTAGCTCCGCTCGCTGGCAAGAGCAGCTATACGATGCTCGATGCTACTACGATTTTGCTCCGGGAAGGACTTGAAGCGCTGTTGGTCGTCATTGCTTTGCTGGGCTTCTTAAACAAAGCAGGGCACAGCGATAAAAAGGCCTGGATCTGGTACGGCGTCGGCGGCGGATTGGCGGTCAGCCTGGTGCTCGGCATCATCGTGCAGATGCTGTTCTCCACCAGCGCGTTCGGCAATAACAACTTCTTGATTGCCGGATGTACAGGCATTTTCGCAGCTGTCATGCTGGCTTATATGAGCTACTGGCTGCACTCCAAATCGAGCATCAGCAATTGGCAAAAGTACATACGCGATCAAAGCGTCAAAGCGCTGGCGACAGGCAGCTTGTTCTCGCTTAGCTTGCTTGCTTTCCTTGCGGTATTCAGAGAAGGCACGGAGACTGTTCTCTTCATGATCGGTATGGCTTCCTCCATCTCACTCGGCTCTTTGCTCGGCGGGATCGGCATCGGTGTGGGGCTGTTGATCGTCATTGCCTTTTTGATCTTGAAAATCGGCTTGCGCATCCCGATGCGTCCGTTCTTCCTGATTTCCAGTATCTTTGTGTTCTATTTATGCTTCAAATTTGCAGGCATGGGCGTTCACGGCTTGCAGCTGGCCGGTTATTTGCCGGCGACGACAGCTTCGTGGCTGCCTAGCTGGGACTTCCTCGCACTGTATCCGACACTCGAGAGTGCCATTCCGCAATTCCTGCTGCTGGTGTTTGCACTGGTTGCCGTGCTCATGGATGGAATGAAATCGAGGCAAATCAGCAAAGCGAATCTTTCGTTAAAATAATCGAAGTTGGGGGATTTACACATCATGGGAGATAAAATGAATCGACGGGCTTTTCTTGGTTATACAGCCGCAGGTGCAGCGGGTCTCGTGCTTGGGGATTTGATCGGCAAAGCGGAGAAGGCGGGTTCTGTCAGCACCCAAGTACGAACAGAATCATCCCCTAAGGCTGGCGAACGGGTATCGTTTTATGGTGCTCACCAGGCAGGAGTTGTGACTCCGCAGCAAAATTGCGCCAATGTCGCCGCCTTCGATGTGACGACGGACAACAGAAGCGAATTGCAGCAGCTGCTTCGCACATGGACGGAAATGGCAGCTGCGCTGATGGATGGACAGCCGCTGGCGGCAGAACCGCAGGACGCGAAATTTCCGCCGAAAGATACGGGCGAGCAGATGGGGCTCGATACTGGGAAATTGACGCTGACATTTGCGGTTGGCGCGAGTTTATTTGAGAAGGACGGGAACGACCGATTCGGTCTACGTGCACGCAAGCCGGCTGGGTTCACGCTGATGCCGAAGTTCCACTTGGATTCGTTGCAGGAGCAGCTGACGCATGGCGATTTGATCGTTCAGGCGTGCGCTGATGATCCGATGATCTGCTTTCATGCGATTCGCAACTTAGCGATTGCCGCTCGCGGTGTCGCCCATTTAAGATGGCAGCAAACCGGTCAATTAGGCGTTAAGTCGGAAGGCACCAAGCGCAATTTATTCGGCTTCAAAGACGGCACCAATAACCCGCAGCTGAGCGATGAGAGTTTTATGAACAACAATATCTGGGTTGGCGCTTCGGACGGTGCTCCATGGCTGGCAGGAGGTACTTATATGGTCGTTCGGCGCATCCAGATGCGCATCGAGACTTGGGATCAGCAGACGTTTGCCGCCCAGGAAGGCATCATTGGCCGCCAGAAAGTGTCCGGTGCCCCGCTCGATGGCAAACAGGAGTTTGACCAACCTAACTTTGGCGCGGATCCTGGGGGGAAACAGACGCCGCTCGATTCCCATATCCGCTTGTCCAACCCGCGGACAGGGGAGAATTCGGAACGCGAGCGAATTCTCCGCAGAGGGTACAATTTCATGGAAAACCTGGATAGCGTAGGCCGTATAAATGCCGGGTTATTGTTTGTCTGCTTCAACCGGAACCTCCAGACCCAGTTTGAATCTATCCAAAAGAGGCTGGCGAATCCGAAACAGCTGGATCAGCTGATGAAATACACCGACACGACAGGCGGCGGCTACTTTGCCGTATTGCCGGGCGTGCAGGCCAAAGGCGCGTATTTAGGGCAAAGCTTATTCGCGTAAATGGCACTGTTTTTGTGTACCGAAAGACCGTCAGGTCTTTCGGTTTTTTGCGTTCAGTCTGATTATTTCGATATAATCGATCTTTCCCGCCTTGCCAAATTGACTTTCCCTTTCATTTCCTCCACAATGATGGTGGGTTTGCTTGCAGAGCCCCAAAGTTGTTGTAGAAGTGAGGGGGAATATCAATGAAAGTTCATTCACATACGGTTGAAAGTGAAATTCAGGACCGCGCCGTGCTCGTCAGCCTGATTACACAGAAGCAAAAGAAAAATGAAAAGCTCGCCGAATATTCGCTGCAGGAACTCGTCAAGCTTGCCGAAACGGCCCATGTGGAAGTTTTGGAAACGATGACGCAAAATAAAGAAACAGCCGATTCCAAATGGTTTATCGGGAAAGGCAAAGTGGAAGAGCTCAAATTAAAAATTGAAGAGCTTGGCGCCAACACCGCTATTTTCGATCAAGAGCTGTCCGGTGCACAGGTGCGCAACCTCGAGGCAGCGCTGGATGTCAAAATTATTGACAGGACTCAGCTTATCCTTGACATTTTCGCTCAACGCGCGAAAACCCGCGAGGGGATCATTCAAGTAGAGCTTGCCCAGCTCAGCTATCTCCTGCCACGGCTATCCGGACAAGGGAAAAACTTGTCCCGTCTCGGAGGTGGGATCGGTACGCGCGGTCCGGGGGAATCGAAGCTGGAGACAGACCGCCGGCATATTCGCGGCCGTATAGACGAGCTGAAGTCGCAATTGGAAGAGGTTGTGCGGCATCGCAATTTGCATCGTGAACGGCGGAAAAAGACGGGCGTCTTCCAAGTCGCCTTAGTCGGCTACACGAACGCCGGCAAGTCGACATTGCTGAAGCAGCTGACGCAGGCGGATGTCTACGTGGAGAACCAACTGTTCGCCACCTTGGATCCGACATCGCGCACGATGGAGCTGCCGAGCGGCAAGGAAATCGTGTTGACGGATACGGTTGGCTTCATCCAGAATCTCCCGCATGATCTGGTTGCTGCATTCCGCGCGACACTGGAGGAGGCGAACGAGGCCGATCTGATTCTGCATGTCGTGGACAGCTCCACAGAGATGCGCAGTGAGCAAATGGAGGTCGTTGCTGACGTGCTGGAAGAGCTGGGCGCCCATCAGAAGGAGATGCTCACTGTCTTTAACAAAATTGACCTTTGCTCGGAGCAAGAGGTACAAATGCTGACAACGGAAGGTGACTTCCTGAAGATCAGCGCATATCAAGAGAACGATTTGGAACGGCTTCGCTTGGCGGTTCAAGAGAAGCTGATGGGCGAGAACAAACGCTTCCGCATCCCTGCAGACAAAGGTGACATGATCTCGCTCGTTTACCGCATTGGCGATGTGCTGGAGAACGAAGTGGAAGGCGAAGATATGCTGTTCCAAGTTCGTGTCAACAAAGACGATTATGCTAAAATGGGCTATTTGTTAGCGGCTTATGATGAGCAGCGCTCGCAGCAAGAAGGACAGCATGACAGAGGAGAGAATTATTAATTATGCAATTCGGGGAAAAGATTATGAAGTTGATGGAAAGCGCTGAACGCACTGCGGAAAGCGCTTTTCGCCAGATTGAACGAACGATTGACCACAATCAATGGAAAGTAATCGCGGCTTTTCAGAAACATAAGGTCAGCGATTATCATTTCGCTGCTTCGACGGGCTATGGCTACAATGACCGCGGCCGTGAAGTGCTCGATCTGGTCTATGCTGATGCGCTTGGCGCTGAGGCTGCGCTGGTGCGACCTCACTTCGTCTCAGGGACACATACGATCGGCACCGCCTTGTTCGGCGTGCTTCGCCCAGGCGAACATTTACTTTACATTACGGGTAAGCCTTATGATACCCTGCATAAAGTGATCGGCAAGCCGGGCGACGGCACCGGCTCGCTGCAGGATTGGGGCATCGCTTACAGCGAGGTGCCCCTGACGGAGGAAGGCGCGCCGGATTATCCGGCGATCGCGGCGGCGATGCAGCCGAACACGAAGGTGATCGGCATTCAACGCTCGCGCGGTTACTCGTGGCGGCCGTCGTTCACGACTGAACAAATCGGCGAGATGGTCCGATTTGTGAAGGAGATCAACCCCGCAGTGATCGTCTTCGTTGATAACTGCTATGGGGAGTTCACCGAGCCGGTAGAGCCGACGCAAGTCGGCGTCGATCTGATGGCAGGCTCGCTGATCAAGAACCCCGGCGGCGGCATCGCTCCGTCCGGGGGTTATATTGCCGGGCGGCGCGATCTTGTCGAGCTCGCCGCCTACCGGTTGACCGCCCCGGGCATCGGGGGCGAGGTTGGCGCCATGCTCGGCGCGACGCGGAGCATGTTCCAAGGGCTGTTCCTTGCCCCGCATCTCGTGGGACAAGCGGTCAAAGGCTCGGTCTTCGCCGCGGCGGTGTTCGAAGAGCTTGGGTTCGAGAGCCATCCGCGCTGGCAAGACCCGCGGACGGACTTGATTCAGGCGATCCGCTTCACGTCCGCGGAGCACCTGATCACGTTCGTGCAGGGCATCCAGCGGGCCGCCGCCGTCGACGCGCACGTCGTGCCGGAGCCGTGGGATATGCCCGGCTATGAGCACCCTGTCATTATGGCCGCAGGCACATTCATCCAGGGTGGCAGCCTGGAGCTGTCCGCCGATGCGCCGATCCGCGAACCGTATATCGCCTACATGCAAGGGGGGTTGACGTATTCCCATTGCAAGTTAGGGGTGTTAACGGCAATCCAACATATGGCGGATAAAGGACTTATTTAACAAAAGGACTGTAAACAAACCTAACACTCCTTGACACGTTTTTGTAACGAAGGTACAATAAGAGTGAGGTACTTACTGACCAGGAGTGATTTGCATGAGCGATGAAATACGTAGGAATATGGCGTTATTCCCGATTGGTATTGTCATGAAGCTTACGGATTTAACTGCACGTCAGATCCGTTACTATGAACAACATGAGCTGATTATACCGGCGAGAACGTCAGGGAACCAAAGGCTATACTCATTTAATGACGTCGAGAGATTGCTCGAAATTAAAGATCTGATTGAAAAAGGCGTAAACATTGCTGGCATTAAGCAGGTGCTGCTGCCCGTTGACAAAGATTCCGAAGACGCAACTGTTATTAATGAGCACACGGAAGTTAAACGCAAAGAGCTTACGGATTCACAGCTTCACAAGATGCTGAAACAGCAATTGATAGGCGGGGGCAAGCGCCCTGGGCAAGTCTCGCTGATTCAAGGCGAGCTGTCGCGATTTTTTCATAAGTAAGCGTTTCTAAATAGAGAGGAGAATGTTAATGAGTCATACTATTTTTACCAAAGAAGACATTCTGCGCATCGCTAAGGAAGAAAACGTACGTTTCATCCGCTTGCAGTTCACTGACCTGATGGGTAGTGTCAAAAATGTTGAAATCCCTTTCAGTCAGCTGGAAAAAGCTTTGGATAATAAAATGATGTTCGACGGTTCTTCGATCGAGGGTTATGTGCGAATTGAAGAATCGGATATGTATTTGTATCCTGATTTGGATACTTGGGTTATTTTCCCTTGGGTCACAGAAGGCAAAGTTGCCCGCTTAATCTGCGACATTTATTTGCCGGATGGGCGCCCATTCCCTGGGGATCCGCGCGGCATTTTGAAGAGCGCCTTGAAGCAAGCGGAGGAGATGGGCTTTACGGCGATGAACGTAGGTCCTGAGCCGGAGTTTTTCTTGTTCAAAACCGATGAGAAGGGCAATCCGACGACGGAACTGAACGATCAAGGCGGTTACTTCGACCTTGCACCAATGGACCTCGGCGAGAATTGCCGCCGTGATATCGTGTTGACACTGGAAGAGATGGGCTTCGAGATCGAAGCATCCCATCATGAAGTTGCGCCAGGCCAACATGAGATCGATTTTAAATATGCGGACGCGTTGAAAGCTGCTGACCAGATCCAAACGTTCAAATTGGTCGTTAAAACGGTTGCCAGACAGCACGGCCTTCATGCGACTTTTATGCCGAAGCCGATGTTCGGCATGAACGGTTCCGGTATGCACTGCCACCAATCGCTGTTCAAAGGCGAGGAGAATGCGTTCTATGAAGAAAGCGATAAATTAGGCTTAAGCCAGACGGCGAGACATTATATGGCAGGCGTATTGCGTCATGCTCGCGCTTTTGCGGCGATCACGAACCCTACCGTTAACTCGTATAAGCGTCTGGTTCCTGGCTACGAAGCGCCTTGCTACGTGGCATGGTCGGCCAGCAACCGTTCGCCGATGATCCGTATTCCGGCTTCCCGCGGCTTGAGCACACGCGTTGAAGTGCGTAACCCGGATCCGGCCGCGAATCCTTATTTGGCGCTAGCGGTGATGCTTGCTGCAGGTTTGGATGGCATCAAGAACAAAATGCAGCTGCCTCCTCCGACGGACCGTAACATCTACGTGATGTCTGAAGAAGAGCGCGAAGAGCAAGGGATCCCGAGCTTGCCGCTGAACTTGAAGCAGGCGCTTGACGAATTGATCCGCAACGATGTCATTTGCGAAGCGCTTGGCGATCACGCGCTGGCGCATTTCTACGAGCTTAAAGAGATCGAGTACGACATGTACCGGACGCAAGTTCACCAATGGGAACGCGATCAGTATTTGTCTCTATATTAATAGACGAACCCTTCACGTTGTTGGCGTGGAGGGTTTTGTTTCATGTTCCGCTGCAGTTGGGCAAAATCTGACTACAGCAGCTCCTCGCACGAGTTCAGCCTCTCTAAATAGGGGCAACCCCTATCTGGCACACTCAGCGCAATAGCCTCTCTGAGCTCATGCCGCATTTCTAGCTTAAACTATAGGAATATGATATATTGATGGAGCATATGTTCTGGCTATGCAACGATGCAGCAAAGTGAATAGAAGCCCGTTGGTTGTACAGGATTCGATCCTGCGCTAATGGGCTTTTCATGTGAGGAGAATGGGATCGTGGAAGCGTTTGAGCGTAATTTGGAGAAGTATGCGGAACTGGTCGTTAAAATCGGTGTCAATTTGCAAAAAGGGCAAGACTTGATGATCGAATCACCGATGGAAAGCATCGATTTAACGCGTTTAATCGTGAAAAAAGCTTATGAAGCCGGAGCGGGCTTCGTGCAAGTTCACTGGCAGGATGATTGGATCACGCGCGGCCGTTTGCAATTTGCCAGCGAGGAAGCGATCGATTACTATCCGGAGTGGTACACGGATATGCTGGAGAAGTTTGTAGAAAAGGGCGGCGCACTGCTGCATATTAAAGTGCCGGACCCAGATCTGTATCAAGGCATCGATGCCGAGCTCGTATCGCGCGCGTCCAAAGCGGCAGCTAAAGCGCGTAAAACCTATCAGCACTATGTACGCACGAGCAAGTTCAGCTGGTGCTTAATTAAAGCGCCGACGAAGGCGTGGGCGAACAAAGTTTATGCTGATTTGCCGGAAGCGCAGCGTGTGGATGCGATGTGGGATGCGATTTTTAAGATGAATCGGGTTTATGATGTAGATCCGGTCGCCTCCTGGAGAGAGCATCTAGGTCAGCTTCAGCGTATGCGCAAAGTTTTGAACAACAAAAAATATACGGCACTGCAGTACCGCGCCGCTGGTACGGATCTGTGCGTTGAGCTGCCTGAAGGGCATATTTGGCTCGGTGGCGACAAAGGCAATGAGCGGGATATCCGCTTTGTCGCGAACATGCCTACCGAGGAAGTATTCACGATGCCGAAGCGGACAGGCGTTAATGGAACTGTAGCCAGCACGAAGCCGCTCAATGTGAACGGAGCGATTGTGGACAAGTTCTCATTTACGTTTGAGAATGGCCAAGTGGTTCAATATTCGGCAGAGGTCGGATACGAGCACTTGGATAACTTGATGAAAATGGATGAAGGCAGCCGTTATTTAGGTGAAGTGGCGTTAGTGCCATTTCATTCGCCGATTTCGAATATGAATCGTATTTTCTATAATACTGGGATTGACGAGAATGCGTCTTGTCACCTGGCGTTCGGAAGCTGTTACCCGACGAACATCGAGAATGGCGCAAAGATGTCTGCGGAGGAGCTGAAAGAGCGTGGAGGAAATACGTCGCTCATTCATGTTGACTTTATGATGGGCGCGAGTGATCTGGATATCGACGGCATTCTTCCTGACGGTACGGTGGAGCCGGTATTCCGCCAAGGAAACTGGGCGCTGCAATTTTAAGGATACAAAAAGTGGTCAACGAGCATGATTCATGCTTGTTGACCACTTTCTTTATTTCGACGAAATTACATATCGCGGAACAATCCGATAACACGGCCGAGAATGGTGACGTGCTTCAGCAAAATCGGCTGCATCGTCGAGTTCTCAGGCTGCAGGCGAATGTGATCTCTTTCTTTGTAGAAACGCTTCACGGTCGCCTCATCATCCTCTGTCATCGCAACGACGATGTCGCCGTTATTCGCCGTCTGCTGCTGCTTCACGATCACGTAGTCACCGTTGTGAATGCCGGCTTCAATCATACTATCGCCCATGACGCTGAGCATGAATACATTATTATCACCTACGAGGTGATTAGGGAGCGGGAAATATTCCTCAATGTTCTCCGTCGCTGTGATCGGCACGCCGGCTGTAACTTTCCCGACGAGTGGGACACGCGCTACAGAATGTGCAAAATTGCTCTCGCTGCCGTCAAGTCCGAGAATCTCGATTGCACGCGGCTTGGTAGGGTCCCGACGAATGAGTCCTTTCTTCTCCAGACGCTCCAAATGTCCGTGCACCGTAGAACTGGATGCCAGTCCAACAGCTTCGCCGATCTCGCGAACGGAAGGCGGATATCCCTTATCCTTCACTTCATTCTTGATGAATTCCAATATAGCCAGTTGTCGCTGTGAGATCTTATTCAATAGTTATCACTCCAATTATGGGAATCATTACACAAATTATAACACAGAACCGGAGTTCGTACAAACATAAGTTCGAACAAATCGTTGACTCAAACGTATGTTCGTGTTATTCTGATATCAGAACAAATGTTTGGGGGACGAATTCATATGTACATCGCTTATTCCAATAACAACTCAGCTCATTCACACCATAGATCGATTCCAGTGTCCAATAAAGTTCATGCTGTCGCTACAAGAGTTAGAAAATTGTTCGTCATTTTAATGTTTGCTGTGATCATCGGTGCTGTGTTCTCCTTCGGCGCTATGGTACAAGCCTATGCCGGCGATGCGAACACCACTTCGGTCTCCAAATCCGGGGCCAAAGGCAGCACCTACAGTGTCCAAACGAAGGTAGCTGAGAAAGTGATTGTTCAGCGTGGTGATACCCTCTGGGATATCGCAACCGAACATGTCGTCATGGGAGGGAACGTTCGTTCCTATGTGAATCAACTTCTTACCATCAATCATTTGCAATCGAGCCAATTGCATGAAGGGCAAGTATTGCTGCTACCCTAATGAGAACTTATCGTTGACATTTCACATCTATATATATGAAGAAGGCCGGTATTCGCCGGCCTTTTCGATTTTATGGCATTTTTGCCAAGTCTCCATGTTTGGTGCCTTGACAATATGTACGGTGGATGGCAAAGTAATAGTCATACTGATTTGGCAGGGAGGACTACCATGAGCGACAGCATGGATCAAAATATCGCGCGCATCAACGAACTGGCCCGTAAAGCGAAAATCGTTGGACTGACGGACGAAGAAGTTGAAGAGCGTAACGAGCTCAGAAAGAAATATATCGAGGCGTTTCGCAGCAACTTGAAAGTACAACTTGACTCCATCAAGTTTGCGGATGAAGAACAATAGATCATAGACAATCAGCATTCAAAGGGGAAATGGATGATGACATTGAAAGCCGTACTGTTTGATTTAGATGATACGTTATTGTGGGATGAACGCAGTGTGCAAGAAGCATTTGAAGCGACTTGTGCGGAGGCGGCCAAGCATGTCGATGTGAACCCGGCCGAGCTGGAAGCGGCTGTGCGCCAAGAAGCTAGGGCTCTGTATGAGTCTTTCGAAACGTTCCCGTTTACAAAGCTTATTGGGATCAACCCTTTTGAAGGGCTGTGGGGGAATTTCACAGAAGGCGCGCAGGAAGAGTTCCGCATCATGGAGAAGCTTGTGCCAGGTTACCGGACGGAGTCCTGGACGCGCGGGCTGGCTGCACTAGGCATTGACAACCGCGAGCTCGGCGAGAAGCTGGGCGAGATGTTCCCAGCCGAACGGCGCCGCCGTCCTTACGTGTATGAAGAGACGTTCCGCGTCCTTGATGCTTTGAAGGGGCAGTACAAACTGCTGCTTCTGACGAACGGGTCTCCGGATTTACAACAGGAGAAGCTGGCTGGCGTTCCAGAATTGAAAGCTTACTTCGATCATATTATCATTTCCGGCAATTTCGGTATCGGCAAGCCAGATCCTTCGATCTTCCACCATGCCATGGAGCTGCTGGACATTGAAGCTCATGAAGGGATTATGATCGGGGACAAGCTGACGACCGACATTTTGGGCTCCTCACGTGTGGGCATGCGCAATATCTGGATCAATCATCACGGTTTGCCGCAAGGCGATGACCATAAACCTGTATATGAAGTAAAACGTCTGCAAGACATTTTATCGATTATCGCGGATTGCTGATCAGTAAATATTAAAGCCCAGCGGCTAGGAACATGTATTCCTGCCGTTGGGCTTTTTGTGTGCCGGGAATGAACAATTCAATTAGGCCTTAACGAAGTCCGGATCGTTAACGTTGTAGGCAATCCAGCCATCTTTTTCAATGAATAGACGAATAGCTACGATCTGGCGATTGTCCATCAAGGTGAAGAAATGGTTTGTGTTCTCAGGAACGGAAATCACATCGCCAGGCACTAGCTCAACGTCGAAGTAGCCAAGTTCTTCGGACTTAATAATGAAGATACCTTTACCGGCTACGATGGCCCGAATTTCATCTTCGGTATGGGTGTGAACTTGCTCAAATTTTGTCAGCAATTCCTCAATGTTCGGCGTAGCATCAGAGAGGGAAATGACATCCCAGATCTCATATCCGCGACGAGCGGCCAAATCACGAATTTCAGCATCGAATGTGCTGAGAATGTGCGCTTTCTCTTCATCGTTGAGCACAAATTTCTCATCTAATGCTGCAGGATATTTGCTCATATCCCAGTGTTCATACAGAACTCCTTGTTGTTCCAGGAAGGCTTTTACTTGCTCTTCGCCTTCGATGCGCTCATTGGTGTTGCGAATTCTAATTTGAGCCATGTCGGTTCATCCCTCTTTCTGATTATATATATTAAGTATTATAGTGGAAGTTAGGCGGATTGTCGATGAAATCCAATCAATTAATCCGATATAACCAATAGGAAAAATTGATAATTGAAATTCTTTTCATAGCAGTGGGATTCTGTTAAACTAATGGGTAACAAAAATTGTCGATTCATCTGCATTATCATTGTTTTACGCTAAGTTGAAAGGGAGTCAGGCTACGATGAAACCACCGATACAGGAACAATTAAAGAAAAAAATTATGATCCTCGACGGCGCCATGGGCACGATGATTCAGCAAGAGAACTTGACCGCTGAAGATTTTGGCGGAGAGGAACTTGATGGTTGCAATGAAATTCTTTGCGTGACTCGTCCTGATGTGATCCGCAATATCCATGAAGCTTACTTTGCTGCCGGCGCTGATATGGTGGAAACCAATACATTTGGTACAACAAGTGTTGTCTTAGCAGAGTACGACTTGCAGGACCGCCATCGCGAGTTGAACCTGGCGGCGGCCAAATTGGCTATCGAAGCGGCCAATAAATATTCGACGCCGGAATGGCCGCGATATGTCGTCGGTGCCATGGGCCCAACGACCAAGACGTTGTCCGTCACCGGCGGCGTGACGTTCCAGCAGCTGGAGGACAGCTATTACGATCAGGCGCTGGCCTTGATCGAAGCTGGCGTAGATGCGCTGCTGCTGGAGACGTCACAGGACACGCTGAACGTGAAAGCCGGCAGCATCGGGATTCGCCGTGCGTTTGAGACGCTGGGCGTAGAGCTGCCAATTATGATTTCGGGTACGATCGAACCAATGGGTACGACGCTCGCCGGTCAAAATATTGAGTCCTTCTATATTTCGCTTGAGCATCTCAAACCGATTTCGATCGGTCTCAACTGTGCGACAGGTCCGGAATTCATGCGCGACCATATTCGTACATTGTCAGATATCGCCGAGACCGCGATCAGCTGTTATCCCAATGCGGGTTTGCCCGACGAGAACGGGCATTATCACGAATCCCCGGATTCGCTGGCGAAGAAGATGGCGGGTTTTGCACAGCAGGGCTGGCTGAATATCGCAGGGGGCTGCTGCGGGACTACACCGGATCACATTCGCGCGATGGCGGAAACTCTAGGCACGTACAAGCCGCGAACCGAGTACGGTACCCATCCACCGGCTGTTTCCGGTATCGAAACGGTCTATATCGAGCAGGACAATCGTCCGATCATGGTCGGCGAGCGTACGAACATTTCCGGTTCGCGGAAATTCAAACGTCTGATTAAGGAAGGCAAATTCGAAGAAGGTTCGGAAATTGCCCGCAACCAGGTAAAGAACGGGGCGCACGTGATCGACATCAATCTTCAGGATACAGATATTGATGAAGCTTACGCAGTCGAGGAGTTTCTTAAGCAGGTTGTGAAAAAAGTCAAAGTGCCGCTCATGCTCGATTCGACCTATGACCATATTATTGAGCTGGGATTGAAATATTCGCAAGGAAAAGCGATTATCAACTCGATTAACTTGGAAGATGGCGAAACCAAATTCCAAAGCATTTTGCCCTTGATTCATAAATATGGGGCAGCTGTCGTCTGCATCTTGATCGATGAGCGCGGACAAGCGGTGTCGCGTGAGGCGAAGATGGAAGTGGCTACGCGCTCTTACGAGCTTTTGACAGGGAAATATGGTATGAATCCGGAGGATATCATCTTTGACCCGAACATGTTCCCGATCGGCTCAGGCGATCCGCAGTATATCGGATCTGCTGTGGAGACAATCGAAGGCATTCGCATGATCAAAGAGAAATATCCAGCAGCCAAAACGATTCTCGGTCTGAGCAATATTTCCTTCGGATTGCCGGATGCGGGACGCGAGGTGCTCAATTCCGTCTATTTGTACCACTGCACCAAAGCCGGCTTGGATTATGCCATCGTCAATACGGAGAAGCTGGAGCGTTATGCATCGATTCCGGAATATGAGCGCCAACTGGCGGAAGATCTCATTTACAATACGAACGATGATACACTCGCCCAGTTTGTTGCGCATTTCCGCGAGAAAAAGGTCGAGAGAAAGGAAAAGATTTCCAATCTGACTTTGGAAGAACGATTGGCGTCCTATGTTGTGGAAGGAACAAAAGAGGGCCTCATTCCGGATTTGGAAGTCGCTCTGCAAACGTATGCGCCGCTGGAAGTCATCAATGGGCCGTTGATGAAAGGGATGGAAGAAGTTGGCCGCCTATTCAACAACAACGAGCTCATCGTGGCCGAGGTTCTGCAAAGCGCGGAAGTCATGAAGGCGTCCGTGTCATTCCTGGAGCCATTCATGGAGAAGTCGGAATCTGCGGTTAAAGGCAAAATCCTGCTCGCCACGGTAAAAGGTGACGTTCATGATATCGGCAAAAACCTGGTGGAAATTATTTTATCCAACAATGGCTATCACATCGTCAATCTCGGCATCAAAGTACCGCCTGAGCAGTTGATCGAAGCGTACCGCAAAGAAAAGCCGGATGCGATCGGGCTGTCCGGTTTGCTCGTGAAGTCCGCGCAGCAGATGGTTGTCACGGCCCAAGACTTGCGCAATGCTGGCGTCGATGTGCCGATTCTTGTCGGGGGCGCAGCGCTAACGCGCAAGTTCACGAGGACGCGGATTCAGCCTGAATACGAAGGCGCCGTGCTGTATGCGAAGGATGCGATGGATGGTCTGGATATCGCCAACCGATTGAGCGATCCAGACCAGCGCAAACGGCTTATTCAGGAGCTTCGCGAGAGCCGGGAATCCGATGTCATGGATGCTGGCAAAAAAGAAGAGACACAGCCGAAGCTGACGCGCGTCAAATCGTCGGAGGTGGACAAAAACTTGCCGGTGCAAGTGCCGCAAGATATAGACCGCCACGTGCTGCGAGAATATCCGATCAGCCATTTGATGCCATATGTGAATATGCAAATGCTGCTTGGCCATCATCTGGGCTTAAAGGGCAAAGTCGAGCAACTGCTGGGCGAAAAAGATGCGAAGGCGCTGCAACTAAAGGATACCGTGGATTCGATTCTGCACGCTGCGCAAAATGACCGGATCATTAAAGCGCACGGCATGTATCGCTTCTTCCCGGCGCAATCCAGCGGTAATGACGTCATCGTCTATGATCCGCAGGACCACAGTAAGGTGCTGGAGACGTTCACATTCCCGCGTCAAGATAAGGAGCCATTCTTGTGCTTGGCGGATTATCTCAAATCGGTGGAGAGCGGCGAAATGGATTATGTCGGCTTCCTGCTCGTCACAGCCGGGCATGGCATTAACGAGCTGGCTAAAGAGTGGCGCGATAAAGGGGAATACCTCAAGTCCCATGCGCTGCAAGCGACAGCTCTGGAAGTCGCGGAAGGCTTTGCTGAGCGCGTCCACCATATGATGCGGGACGTGTGGGGCATTCCGGACCGCGCGGATATGACGATGCAGGAGCGGTTCGGCGCCAAGTATACCGGCCAGCGGTTCTCCTTCGGGTATCCGGCTTGTCCTAACCTTGAAGATCAGGCGAAGCTGTTCAATCTGCTTAAGCCGGAAGATATCGGGGTGGAGCTGACCGAATCGTTCATGATGGAGCCGGAGGCGTCCGTGTCGGCGATTGTTTTTGCCCATCCGGAAGCGCGATATTTCAATGTAGGCTAACCATATTGGCGGAGCACTGTTGCGATAGCAAACGGTGCCCGCTTTTTTTATGCGGTAAGCTTGATCGGCCAGGGGGAGCGGTTTGACTTCTGCACGGAATTGGATTAGCATTTTGTGACAAGCAGTTGTTACCATTTTTGAAGGATGGATAGATAGGAGCTTTAGCATGGAGATCTATTTTTTAGGAACAGGGGCGGGAATGCCCTCGAAGCAGCGCAATGTGACGTCCATCGCACTCAACTTGCTCGATGAGCGGGGAACGTACTGGCTCTTTGATTGCGGGGAAGGGACGCAGCACCAGATTCTTCATTCTCCCGTGAAGCTGGGACGTTCGGAGAAGCTGTTCATCACCCATTTGCATGGGGATCATTTATATGGAATTCCAGGTTTATTGACGAGCCGTTCGTATTTGGGCGGTGAAACACCGCTTACCGTATATGGACCGGTCGGGGTCAAGCGGTTTATCGATACGGCGTTGGAAGTGAGCGGTGCGCATTTGAGTTATACGCTGAATGTTGTGGAGATCGAGAGAGAAGGCTTGCTGTTCGAGGACGAGACGTTCCTTGTTGAGACCGCGCGTCTGGAGCATCGCATCGAATGCTTTGGCTACCGGATCATCGAAAAGGATCAGCCCGGCAAGCTGCAGCTGGACAAGCTCGCAGAGCTTGGTGTTCCTGCGGGGCCGATTTACGGCAAGCTGAAGCAGGGACATACGGTCACGCTGGAGGACGGGCGTGTGCTTCAGGGCGCCGACTTTGTCGGAGCGCCGATTCCTGGGCGCAAGGTCGTGATCCTCGGCGATACGCGGTACTGCAAAGGCGCAGTTAAGCTGGCGCAAGACGCAGATGTGCTGGTGCATGAGGCGACTTTTGCTATGGATAAGCAGGAGCTTGCTTATGCATTTGATCACGCGACATCGGTGGATGCGGCGAACACCGCTGAAGAAGCGGGCGCGGATGTGCTGATCATGACGCATATCAGCTCGCGCTACCAGGGAGAAGAGGTCAGCCTGCTGCTGCAGGAAGCGCAAGCGATTCATGCGAACAGCCATGTGGCGAAAGATTTTTGGAGCCTGGACATCCCGCGAAAGCTGTAATAGCGCTTGTTTTTGCTGGGGGATGTAAGGTGACGTGCCGGAAAGGCAAGGTTGAGGGCGTGCGCTGGCGGGTCTAGGCATCCTTTAGCGTCGTAAACGTGCTTAAGGTTGGCGTGTGTGCCATTTAGTGTCTAAAGCCAGAGTGATGCTGGAGTCAGCTCCAAATAGCATCGTAGAAGACGCATAAGTCTGCGCCCGCCGGAGCTCGTACGCTGCAATGGAGACCTCCGCCCCGCTCGCTACGCGCCTACGCCGGCCTTGCTAGAGCCCGAGGGATGCCCGCGGGCTCTTTGGATTTGACGCGGGAAGACGTTTTTCTCATAATGGAGGGAGTACGGTCCTGGTTGACGGAGAAGAGATCAAGGGTGGAAAGTAGGGAGTTATTGATATGCGCTTAGTAATCAGCCTCATGCTGATGATTCTGGTCGTGTTTGGCGTAAATGGTTATATCGGTTGGCACGGTCATCTTTTTTTATCTCACGTGTTAGGTTCATGGTATTATAGCGGATTATATTGGATCTGTTTTTGGCTGATATCGTTAGGGTATTTACTATCCACATTAGGTTCGCGCTTCTTACATATTCACATTCGCTTTTTAAAAGTGATCGGCTCCTATTGGTTTGCTGTCATGCAGTACGGCATCCTGCTGCTCCCTGTGACAGATTTGGTTGCCGGACTTCTGCGCCTGCTCGATGTGCCGGTAAGTACGGTGATCATCGTTCTTGGCTGGATCGATCTGGCTTTGCTAGCGCTGATTTTGGCCCGCGGTTCCTACAATGCCAAAAGCCCAATCATCCGTAAATATGACATTACGGTGCCCAAAGCTGCCGGCGATTGGAAGGAACTGCGCATCGCGGTGGCATCCGACATCCATTTGGGTTCCATTGTAAGAAATCGCCACCTGCAAAAGTTAGTAGACCGCGTGAAAGAAATGAAGCCGGATCTGATTCTCCTTCCCGGTGATGTCATTGACGATGATATCCGACCTTTCATCAAATATGACATGGGCAAAACGATGGGCCAATTGCATGCACCACTGGGAATTTATGCTGTGCTTGGCAACCACGAATATATCGGCGGTCATATCGCTGCTTATGCCGAGCAGATGGATAAAATCGGGATTCGCGTGCTGCAGGATGAAGTTGTTCATCTCCAAGAGCGGCTGTATATCGTTGGCCGCAAAGATAAAGCAGCAGAGAGGCAGCCAGGAGGACGCGCACCGCTTGCCAAGCTGCTTGAAGAGGTATCGCAAGAGCAGCCGATCATCGTCTTGGATCATCAGCCTTATCACCTTGACAAGGCGGCTGCAGCCGGCGCAGATGTCATGCTGTCCGGGCATACGCACCGCGGTCAAATGCTGCCAAACCATTGGATTACTGGGCGGCTGTTCGAGCTGGATTGGGGGTACCTGCGGAAAGGGAACCTGCATGCGATCGTATCGTCTGGCTTCGGAACGTGGGGACCGCCTATTCGCACGGGCAGCCGTTCGGAGATTATCGAATTGACGATTCATTTTTCAACCCAAGAGAAAGCCGAGGCGTAAATAGATGCAACAAACGAACAAAAAACAAATCGCACCCGTGGAGGCAGCCGCCGCCATGATGCAGTTTACGATGAAAAGCATTGAAAACAATTGGGCCACCATCCAGCCCTTCATGTCCGCATTTCTGACGGATCCGCAGTTATCGCAAGCCAAAGAAGATGAAATCGTGCGAGAAATTTATATAGCCGCATTGGCACTTGAGATTTTTTGCATTCCGCACGCTTTTGACGAGCAAACTTCGATCCTTGTCGATGCTGCCATGTACGAAGTGATGGCATCGCAGACACTGGCCGCTCATCATCTGTCGGAGCCGATCTCTGCCTTCTATTTGCCAGCCTTCGCCAAAATGAACGCGGACACGCCAGCCGATTTGGCACTAATGCTGGTAGAGGAGGCAGCCCGCATCTTATACGGCCGTTTGGATTTGCCGCTGAAGCCAGCGGAAGCGGAGAAAAGTATGCTATGGGTCAAACTGCTCCCATTTCTTTCCCAGCATGTGGGGAAATGGCCTGTGCTGCAGGCCAAATTTGCCATTCAAGCCGAACCTGTGGAGTAGAGTGAAGTAGAGGAGAGTCGAAATGACAACGAAACGAATAACGGTCTTTATTTTGTCCGGTTTCTTAGGAAGCGGTAAAACAACTCTGTTAACGAGGGCCATCGATTACTTCACAGAATCCGGCCGTAAGCCGGCGGTCATAATGAATGAGATCGGCGAAGTGAATTTAGATGGGCAAATGATTGCGAGTGAAGTGCCGATGTCCGAGCTGCTCGGCGGCTGTATTTGCTGCTCGAGCCGTGGTGACCTTGGTTCGGCGCTGCATGAGCTGGCTATGAACGAACAGCCGGATGTTATTTTTATAGAATCCACAGGCATCGCCAATCCGCTGGAAATTATCGATGAGGTAACGGATGCCTCGCTCATCCTCCCAATTGAGCTGAAGGCTGTCATTACTGTCGTTGACGCCATGCACTTGCTTGATTTAAGCCGTACAAGCCGCGGCAAAACGTTCCGGCTTATGCAGGAACAGATCCGCTGCGCAAACCTATTGCTGCTGAACAAAACCGACCTCCTGGATCCAATGGGACGCCAGGAGGCCGAAGCGTTGGTGCGCGATTGGAATCCATACGCGCATTTGCAGTTCACAGTGTTCAGCGTCATTGATATGCAGCTGATCGCAGCGCTGGAAGACGGGGAGCGGGTGAGCCCCGCCGGGACGGAGACCGAGCGGCATGAGCACGGGCACGCAGGTCAAGGTCACCACCATCACCACACACACAGTCATGTGATGGCGTATACGCACTATTTTGAGCATGCGGTTGATAGCAACGCTTTTGAAGAATTCGTCAGTAAGCTGCCGCAGGAAGTGTACCGGGCCAAAGGGATTTTAACTTTCTCCGATACGGCGAGCCGCTACATGTTCCAATTCGCGTACCGCGAGATGGATTTCGTCAAAATTACGCCGCAAGGCAATGTGCCGGACGTCGCCGTCTTTATCGGCGAAAACTTTTCCAAAGACGACGTGCGAAGCGGGCTGCTGGCATTAGAAGCAGCTGCCGCCGCCGAAGCCGAGTAGCATGCAGTCAGATAAGTCGGAATCGCTCCTTAAGGAACGGGTCCGGCTTATTTATTTTTGGTTACATGCAGCAGCTCCGGCACGGTGACAAAAGAATAACCGGCCGCTTTTAGCTGGCTGATCAATGGACCAAGCGCCTGAACTGTACCCGACAGGTCCTGTGTATCCGCACCTCCGGAATGCTGCAGGATGATCGAGCCCGGTTTCGTCTGGCGCATAATGTTTTGCAGCACTTGATCGGATTTAAGCGACTTCCAGTCGAGGGAATCCACATTCCAGTTGACGATCATATAGCGATGGCTAGCCACCCATTGGACCTGCTCTTCGTTAATCGCGCCATAAGGCGGGCGAATCAATTTAGGTGCATAGCCAATTTGGCTTTGTAAAATATTTTCGGTCCGTTCAATCTGATACTGAAATTTCTCTACGGATAGTTTTGGCATATTGGCATGACTGTAGGAGTGATTGCCAATGACATGGCCTTCCCTGACGATGCGCTGAACGACGTCGGGGTGGATACTGGCTTGAGAGCCGAGCAGAAAAAAAGTCGCTTTGACCTGATTCGCCTTCAGCACGTCGAGCACCTTCGGTGTAAATCGCGTGTCAGGTCCGTCATCGAACGTCAGTGCTATCTTCTTCTCTTGCGCGGAGCCGCGCATCTTGAACGTATCTGGATATTTCAGCGCAAGCTGCGAGAGCGTCAGCCTTCTGCCGGCATTTCGCGCTTGCCCTTGATTTTGCTGCACGGCAACCGCCCGTTTTTTGGACGCTTCGGGGGCAGCCTTTTTGGGCGTCGCCTTCTTGATTGGTGCTGGAGAAGGTGTCGCCAGCATCGGTTTAGCCGCAGGTGTAGGTGTTGGCGCAGCTGACGCTGCCGGCGTCGGACTGGCCGAAGGCACTGCTGCAGCTTTAGGTGCGGCTTCCTTGGCCTTCGCCTTAGGCACGGATTCGATCAGCGTACGTTCTGTTTCTGCTGGGCTAGGCGCTTGTTTCGCATCCACCTCTACTTCTTCTCCATCGGCGCTTTCAGCGTACTCTTGACCGTGATAGGGCGTATTTCTGGCAACTGCGCAGCCGCCTGTTAACAGACAAATGATGGCGATGGACCACAGCCATTTGGTCATGACAATCCCCCTGATCTAAGCATGATGTTCCTCTCTAGGTTTTGTTAAGCAGGGGCGATCTATCCAGTGGTAATAAACGGCAGCCGATCCAACCTCATGAACTAATTAACAGGACGAACCGTCATACTTATATCAAACGATGCATGAAGGCTTCATGCTGCGTGGGAGGAATCAAGCTAATGGCGCTAACCAGTAAAAAGAGATTAGTCCTCTTTCTTCTGTTTCTATTTATTCTTATCGGATTACACCGGGTTATTTTGCCGAAATGGCCGGTTATTGGAGAATTTCATAAGCGGCAGCCAGCGGTTGAGCTGTCTGTTTCGCAAGCAGCTGCCGTTACGGTGAGCGGGGATGGGCAGGCAGGGCAGGCAAACGATCAACAATTCAGTAAACCTACCGATTCGGTTGTATTTACGGACGATCTGCAAGGGTTCGCACTGGATTCGAGGGGGGAAGCTTTATCGTTGGCAGCTACAAACGACGGGGGCGTTACCTGGCAGCAGGTGCACCGGTTTCCGCATACGACGGGGGAAGAGCATCTGGCTTTTTTGAATCCGCAGACGGGATGGCTCTTGTCAGGGCCTTCTTCAGACCGGAAGCCTGAGCTGCAGTTGACTTCGGATGGCGGGAAGACATGGGAAGTGATTGCCGGGGACTTGCCTGGCTTCGATACGATGATCGCGCGGATTTCGTTCTTTCGGTTTTTCGATCGCCAGAACGGGCTCATCGCCGTGCAAGCCGATCAGGATATGGTGCTGCTGCGCACACAGGATGGCGGCTTAACTTGGTCCGCATCCAGCCGCATCGCGCTGCCGCGGCAATTGCCTGGCGTTCTGGCATTCACCACGCCAAATGATGGCTGGCTGGTGAATGGCAGCGGCGCTGGGGATCAGGCAGCCATCCTGTACCGGATGACGGACGGGGAAAGATGGCAATCCGCAGGCAAGCTGCCGGAACGGATGGCCGCGCAAGCGATCTCGTTCGCAGACGCGCAGACGGGCGGAATTTTGCTGCATGCGCCGAGCGCCGAGGCGTCCTGGCAGCTGCTGCGCACGCAGAATGGCGGGTCGACTTGGAGCATGCATGCGTTTCGTGCAGGGATCGCCTTGGGAGCGGATGTGCAGATGAGTTTCACTTCTAGCTCCATCGGCTGGCTGCAAAGCAGGCTCGGCTTTTGGCGGACGAATGATGGGGGCTTAAGCTGGGCCCGTCAAGAGTTGTAGCGGCTTAGATGATTTTCTGATATGTGACAATATCGAGAAAGCGGCCCCATTTAAAGCCGACTTCACGGAAATGGGCACATTGACTATAGCCGTTTTTGGCAAATGTGCGGATGCTTGGTTCGTTATCCGCACAGATGGTGGAAACCAGCACATGAAAACCGTGAAGCTTGGCGTAGGCCTCGATGTGTGCGAGCGCTGCCGAACCGATACCGCGGCCGACGCATTCGGGATGCAGGTAAATCGTAATTTCGCCGCTTGTGTCGTAAGCTTGCTTTTTCTTATGCGGCATCACTTGTACATAGCCTTGGATGCTGTCGTCGCAAGTGATCACGAACGTTTTGTATCGCGGATTCTTATGAATAACGCTGTCCGTAAATTCATCCAAGACGACAGGTTCCGTATGGAAGGAAACGGTCGTATGGACGACAAAATGATTGTAAATATCCATTAGGGTAGGAATATCTTCCTTCTGGAGGTCTCTAAACATAACTGGCCGGTTCATCTCAGTCACATCCTAACGATTTTTTTCTATTGAATTCGATGCCAATCGAGCATTATCCTTTTTCGTTAGACATCTTGCGACAATCCATGTATCTTAGAGAGAGAGGCAACTATCACACATTGAAAACTGGGGGATTCGCATGGCTGGCCAATCTGGCTATATTCTTGTCATTATTATCGGGGTGCTCGTTCTTGGCGGACTTACGTATATGAATATTCGCAAAATCAGCCAATCGACAGGCGATCTGACGCCGCTCAAAAAAAGAACGCTGTTATGGACGGAGATCTCACTTGCATTGTTCGTCATCCAATTCTTTTTTCGCGACCGTCAAGGCGGATTTCTTCTGTTCTTTGGCATCCTTACTTTATTTACGGGTGCTCACTATCTAGGCGTGCTTTACTACACACAGAAAAAAGGATAGTAACGGCAAGAGGCTACCGTCTTGGCAGAGAGATCTGCAGGAAGGTAGCCTATTTATATGCGTCGTTACCGATTCATCACATAATGTTATCCAAATGTAATGTGTTTTTCAGCTTAAATTAAGCTTCGTGGCTTATATTAACTTCAGACCCCCTTTTTGATATAGATTAAATGGAACCCGCCGAAAGGCGGGTATTTTTTTGCTTCTTGAGATGAGCTGTCGCTCGCTTAGTAGTGGCGGCCTGTTATGTAGCGTGTGCTCCAATATCCCGTGTTCAGTGAGGAGATCGTGACACCGGATGATTTGGTGTTGGAGATGAATTGCCCATTGCCTATGTAGATGCCAACGTGGTTAATGTGTCCTGGTGTCGATGTGCTGAACATGACCAAATCGCCGATCGCCAGCTGTGACTTGGAAGGGACGCGCGAACCGTAACTCGTTTGCGCTTGAGATCCCCAAGGCAGCTGCCGGCCGGCTTTTTGAAAGACGAATTGTGTGAAAGCCGAACAATCGAAAACCAAGTGCTGCGGGTCTCTTGCGCCAAATTGATAGTGCACTTTGCCGATATATGATTTGGCGATATTCACAGGGATGTGGCCATTCGTGGCATAAATTTCTTGTGCAGATGCCGGCGTTGCCGTCATCACGGTGCTGGAGCAGAACAGGGAAAGCGCGAGAGCCGAAACGGTAAGTACCTTTTTAAACATCTATGAACCATCCTTTTTTCCAAAATTGGTAGTGTAATGTGTTACTAGTGTTATTCTACCATGGATAGAATGGATCATCTTTAGTAGGGTGA
Organism: Paenibacillus aestuarii; assembly: GCF_027789125.1. GTDB lineage: Bacteria > Bacillota > Bacilli > Paenibacillales > NBRC-103111 > Paenibacillus_E > Paenibacillus_E aestuarii. Next base: position 73,760 of record NZ_JAQFVF010000020.1, read on the forward strand.
TGGATATGCAGTGAACATCTACCAACACAGAAAAAGAGCGTGTTGATCGATGATTCCGATCGACGCGCTCTTTTATGAATATTGGCTGATAGTCATTAGCTCCGCCTATCTTTATACATACGAAGGAGAGCGAATGCACTAGATGGGCTCGGGGTAAGGGAACAGATCGACGATACGGACGCTTTGGCCGCTCTCGTTCGTAAATACGACGTGCTCGCGTGTCAGCCCCCGAGGGCTTTCCAAGCCGCAGGCAGCGGATAGCGAAAACAAACCTTCGCGCAACTGAAGAATATAGTTCATCACCCGCCATTGCTTTTCTTCAGGCGCGAGCGCCTCCTGATACTTGGAATCGGTCGTTGTAATGCCGGTCGGACACTTGCCCGTATGGCACTGCAAGGCCATAATGCAGCCGTTGGCCATCATGAAGCCGCGTGCGGAATTGACACAATCGGCGCCAAGCGCCAAGGCAATGGCAACTTTGTCCGGGGTGATTAGTTTCCCCGAGGCAAAAATTTTGAAACGGTCGCGAACGCCGAATTTGCGGGCTGTATCATCCAGGATGAGCAAGGCGGAAAAAAGCGGCAGGCCCATGCCGTCAGCCATTGCTTTGAAAGTGGCGCCGGACCCGCCTTCCGAACCGTCAACCGTAATGAAATCCGGAAAAATATCAAGGTTCAGCATCGTTTGGAATAACGGCTCGAGCCTTTGGGGATCGCCGACAACAATTTTGATTCCGACCGGTTTGCCTCCTGCCTCTTGCAAGCTCTGAATGAACCGCAGCGCTTCCTCCGGGTTGGTCAGAAACTCGAAGCGGTTTGGCGAATTGACCGTTTTGCCTACCGGCACCAGTCGGGCGGCAGCTACTTTTTCATTCACCTTGGAGCCTTCGAGATGTCCACCTCTGATTTTGGCGCCTTGATGAAATTTCAACTCGAACGCTTTAATATTCGGGATACTGGCTTTGCGCTTGTATTCCTCGATCGAGAACTTGCCGGTATCATCGCGGAAGCCGAACAAGCCCGGACCGATCTGTGAGATCACGTCGACGCCGGTCGCGAGGTGAACATCCGCAACACCGCCTTCGCCGGTATTGATCCATGAGCCTCCGGCCATCAAAGCGCCGCTTCCCGTGGACTGGATGTAGTGCTCGCCGACAGCGCCGAATGATGTAGCGGAGGCGCCGAACATCCCCTTTAGCCGCCAAGGGTGCCGGCGCCGTTCGCCAACGATGATGACATCCGAGTCATGCAGCAGCCAGGGTTTGACTTGCTCATCGACGGTCTTTTCTTTACGGGTAAACAAACCTTCATCCGTGATGACATATTTTCTGCCGTGGACAAGGGTATCATTATCCACCAGGAGCTCGCTTGTCAGTTTGGGAAACAGGGTATTGGATAAATAAAAGCCGGGCTTCTCATAATCGCGCCTGCCGCCGAAAGAGATTAAATCTGTGCGGTATTTCGCCGCATAGACGAGTCCGACGAAGTCAGCCCGTGAGAAAGGCTTTCCTTCCGTGTCACTGTCAAACCAGTATTGCCGGAATTCCGGACCCAGCTTCTCAAGCAAATATCGCATCCATCCTAGAAACGGGTGGGAACGGATGATGGAGTGCTTGGGTTGCTTGGATAAGACATACATGTAACCGAAAAAAATGAGCAGTGGCAAAACGATAATGACTAAGATGACGACTAGCAGGATGAATGGTGCCATGTGCTTTCCTCCTCAGATCTAGATGTTTAGTCCAGTATCTTATGCGTTTAAAGTATACCACAAATTGGCAAACAGCATTCTCGTTTGACCATGAAATTGCCGCATTTATGCAGCAAGCAGCGGTTTATGCTAAAATCATTACGTAACGCAACAAGTTGTTGGCAAAAGGAGAGAATAAATAATGACAACACAGGCGGCCATTGATAAAATTGCCTGGATCCATATCGTGGATGGCCGGGTGCTCGGTGCCCGTTCGAAAGGCAAGGATACATACTACTTCCCAGGCGGAAAAAGAGAAGCAGGGGAATCGGACGAGGAGACGCTCGTCCGCGAAATTGAGGAGGAGCTATCGGTTCGGATCACGACTGATTCCATTCAATATTATGGCACGTTCGAAGCGCAAGCGGACGGAAAGCCCGCAGGGGTCATGGTGCGAATGACCTGTTATTGCGGTGAGTTCACAGGGAAGCTGCAGTCGGCTGCCGAAATCGAGGAATGCGTCTGGCTGACGTATCAAGACCGGGAGCGCGTATCTGCGGTGAGCCAGATTATTTTTGATCACCTGCTGGAGCAAAATTTGATTTCAAAGTAGGATCTTGCCGATTTTCATATTTACAAACAGGAGGTCGTCATGCTACAATCCTTGAAATCCTTGGAAATCGAAGGAGGTGGCATGATGAAGAAAATCGGCTGTTACCATGCGCACTATTCCAACATTGAGCACATTGAGCGAGCTCTTGGCCATCTTGACGTAGAACTGGTCCATTTTGTAGACCCGGGTCTCGACAGGATGAAGCAGGATGCTGGCTTTTCCAGCGAGATGGCAGAGAAGAAAGTGACGGAAACTCTAGACTGGATAGCCAGGTGTCATGTGGACGCCATTTTAGTGACCTGCACCTTCTTTACTGCGCTCATCCAGCCGGAGCTTCATCGTTATGCCATTCCTGTAATTAAGATTGATGAGCCTTTGCTGAAGCAAATCGGCGCAGCCCAGGAACCGCTGCAGGTGGTGTTCACGAACCCGGCCACGGTGGAGGGCACGATGAAGCAATGGCGCGATGATCTCAGCAAGAGAGGAATTACGGTCCAGATGGAGCCGCGGCTTCTCGAGCACACGTTTGAGCTCATCATGCAAGGGCAGAAGAGCGCGTATACAGAGGCTGTAGCTGAAGGATTGGTGAAGCTGATCGCGGAAAATCCCGGCAAACGGATTGTGGCCGCCCAGCTTTCTATGGTTCCGGCAGCGAAGATGGCTGAAGCACAGACCGCTCATGAAGTGTGGAACCATCTTGACGGGCTTATTGAATATTTTCAAAGCGATTGAATTTTGCAGCTAGGAGGGACAGGGATGGAGCATGAATTCCTCAAAAAATGTCTTTATTTTAACGTCAACCGGCTTAGCCGAGTCATAACCCGCATCGCAGAAGAGGAATTCGCCGGAACCGGATTGACGCCGATGTATGGCTTCATTATTCGAATTATAAATGCCGAGCCTGGGATTTCTCAGAAGGAGCTGGCTGAGAAGTTATATATCGCGCCATCTACGTTAACCCGATTCATCGATAAGCTGGAAGTCAAACAGCTAGCTCAGCGCAAGGTGCAGGGGAAGACGGTGCTCGTCTATCCAACGGAGAAGGGCCAGCAGTTGAACGACATGATTGTCCAGTCTTCGAAAAATTTTGAGCGAAGATATCAGGAGGTTCTTGGTGTTGAGCAGTCGAGACAGCTTTCTCAAAGCCTGGAGGCAACAAGTGGGGAGTTGGAGAAGTAGTCTATTATTTTTACTATATATTTTGTATGTACAACTAAAATTAAAAAGAGAATTGGAGTGAGACCATTGGAAACTCAAGTTAAATCGGCCTCGTCCTCATGGCATTACGGCTGGATTGTCGTCCTTATCGCTTTTATTACGCTGCTCGTATCTGCTGGGATCCGTTCCATGCCAAGTATTTTGATGGTTCCCTTCGAAAAAGAGTTCGGTTGGGACCGCAGCTCCATCTCAGGCGTAATCTCCGTCGGCATCTTCCTGTATGGACTGGTGGGTCCATTCTCAGCCGCGATTCTATCCAAGTGCGGCATTCGCCGTACGATGGTTATCTCGCTTGCCGTTTTGGCAGTGAGCATGGCGCTGACGCCGCTTATGACACATCTTTGGCAGTATGAGCTGCTATGGGGCCTTGTCTCCGGGCTGGCAACCGGGATGATGGCCAACGTCCTCGGCGTCACGGTTGCGAATCGCTGGTTCGTGCAGCGCAAAGGCCTCGTTGTCGGCATGCTCACCGCCAGCGCTGCTACAGGGCAGCTGCTGTTCCTGCCCTTGCTGGCGCACATCACCGTCGAGGACGGTTGGCGGAATGCCGTCTATACAGCTGTCGGCGTGATAGCTCTTGTGATGGTGATTGTGGCCATCTGGATGCGAAATCATCCGTACGAGAAAGGCGTCGCCGCTTACGGGACGGATGAAGTCGTGAAGCCGGCGCCCTTTCAAGGAAGCATTGTTCTCACGCCGCTGACGACTTTGCGTCAGGCGATGACGAACAAAACGTTTTGGCTGCTCGCCGGCACGTTCTTCTTTTGCGGCTTCTCGACCAATGGATTGATCGGCACGCACCTCATCCCGGCTTGCGGCGACCATGGCATTCCGGAAGTGATGGCTGCCGGACTGCTCGCTTTGATGGGAATGTTCGATCTGGTCGGCACGACATTATCCGGTTGGTTGACAGATCGGTTTGATTCCCGCAAACTGCTGTTCTGGTATTATGGGCTGCGCGGCCTTTCCTTAATGTTCCTGCCATACGCCCTTGACGGCGGGCAATCCTCCCTGTTCATCTTCTCCGTGTTCTACGGACTCGATTGGATCGCGACAGTGCCGCCGACGGTGAAGCTGGCGACCCAAGAGTTCGGGAAAGAGAAGGCCAGCATGGTGTTCGGCTGGGTCGTTGTCGCACACCAGGTCGGCGCATCTGCCGCTGCTTTTCTCGCTGGTGTTATGCGGGAATGGACGGGAACCTACTCGACTACGTTTTTCAGTGCAGGGCTGATTTGTTTGATTGCCTCTTTGATGGCGATGCGGATTGTCAAGCGCAAGAAGGAGTCCCAGGCAGCGCTAGTGTAAGGATGGGGATGTCCCGGACCGAGCGGCAATAAAGTGATAGAAGATGACGGTAGCCGTCTGCGAACATAGATACACACAGAACGAATATGGGATGCCATAACCATGTTTATAGTGAAATACACCGCAGATCCAACAAAGGGATTCAAACCCGATAGCAACAATCGACCAGCTAAAGATGAAGCCAACGGTCTTCAATCCGTGAAGCTGCCAACGTTCATAAAAGTAAAGGAAGAAATATCCAAACAGGGCGTACAAAAAGTAAACGACAAAATCCATCACGGTATAGGCGGGGCCATCCATGATGTCGTAGAGGTCAAAGATATGGCCCCCTATCGAGTTGTCGAGCATGGCGGAGACTGTTGGGCTGAACAAAAAAATCAATGCGGTTTGAGCTTTGCTAAAACGTTTGGGCATCATGGCGACGATGGTGTAGGTAACGGCGATACTGCCGAGCACAAACCAATCGTTTAAATCGAACGCTTTTTCCACAAATGGCATTGGTGATTTCAAGTCGGCTTGCACATCCTTCTGAATAAGCTGAGGGCGAAGATTAGGAAGTAGAACAGGATCAGCTTGTAACTGACAAAATAAATAAACTTCATGATTCCACTGTAACTAATGATGGTCAGTGAAACCGTCAGCGCCTCGATGCCGACCAGAAACAGGATCGATCCGACATGTAAGGCCGCTCGCGCCGATGCGGATTGGGCAATTGGCCGCAGATTGATCATGATGGCGATAAAAATCGGGATGATCACGCTTTGAATCAATGAGAAGGACACATAATAGAGAGGGTTTCTCGACAGTTCAAAAAGGTGAGCGCCCTCGCCTAATAAATAGAATAAGTTCGTATTGATGAAATTGGCGACTAACCAAGTAAAGGCAAATTGTTGGCGGGGGAATTTGTCTTTGAGCGCGATGGTAATTCCTCCGAGGATCCAGCTTATGGATAGAAATAGCGATAGGACCATAACGACCTCACCTTACTCCGATTTTCCATAGCATGGATAAAAAACGAGCTTTTTATGAAAAGTTGAATAAATTGCCATAAATTTTCCGCTTTTCATATCCAACAACTAACAAATTTATGGTAATATTTACTTATTTATGGATGGTTATTGTGTTAGGGAGAGTGGGGTGAGAGCTGTGGAGATTTTCGGTGTTTTTTTTGTCTTTGTGATTGCGGGCATTTTTTTGTCTTTGATCAAACAGGCTTCAGGAACGGGCGGTGCCAAGTCAACGAATTTTTCCAATTCCCATTCAAATTCCAACATGCAGCACCAACATCATCTTCAACATCAGCAGCATCTTCAACATCATGAGCAGATGATGGACAGTTCGTCTGGTTATATGCCTGATAGCGGTTCGGATAACAGCAGCAGTTACGATAGCAATAATGGTGGCGGCTATGATCACGTAAGCGGCGATAGCGGTGGAACGAGCAGTTGGAGTGATAACGGCGGAAGCTATGGCGGCGGTTCAAGCGGCGGTTTCGATAGCGGAACCAGTGGCAGCGGCGATAGCGGATCGACGAATAATATGTAGGGGGACCCTTAGGGGTTCTTTTTTTATGAAAAAACACTCCTTCATTTCAAAAGGAGTGCTTGCGGCTTCCTATTCCATTTCCATTTGCTCTTCATCCGACTCCATGGAAGTCGAATTTTCTTTCACATACTCGCTCTGGTCGCTTCCCCAAACATAATCGTAATTCGTAATGTCGGGCTGATAGTTGGCGCTGTTTTTTTGATTTTCCATTGATTCGCACTTCCTTTGCTTCATATATTTGAAAAAAGGCGCATGTTCCTTTTTCCTTCAACATCCAATAGGCAACAGATTCACTTCGATGTACGATTAGTATGTTTGAAGAAGATCATGTTTATTCCTCCAACGTTGGAGGGTTCGTGGATTTTGTTGGGTTGAGGTGAACAGGATGGAATATCGGGTTAAGCATATGGAATCTGGGATTGAGAAATGGTTGCATCATTCGGAAATCAATGATATGGATTTCGATCGTGCTGGACGGATCGTTGTGTTTGATACCAACATGGAAGCCTATTGGTTGATCGATCAGGAATAAGGCGTGCCCCAAACCGCTCGAGGCGATCTCGGGCTTTTTGGCTGTATACGGCTATGAAAGCCATTTCTTTTATGTTAAAATATATGCTTAATTCGTTTCAGGCAGGTGTTTCCATGGCCAAACAAGCATGGTATTCAACAACTAAAAATAAGCTGCTTCTAGGCGCTGCATCCGTCGTGGCCATTGGCGTCCTACTCAGCGGCTGCATGAAACAAGCGGATGAACCCATGCCAAAGCTGACGGGTATCATCCGGAAGTGGTAAAGGATACCTCGCCCGCCAAAGATGCGACGAGCGAAACAACCTTCAGCTATCCGAACTGCGCGGCCGTACGGGCTGCAGGGAAGGCACCGCTGCATCGTTGAGACCCCGGATACAGCAGTAGGTTAGACGGAGACCATGACGGCGTGGTCTGCGAATGAATTTACAATTCTTTTACATATTATTTTGAAAAACGGACATGCTATATATCGACGGAGAAACAGAGAGGTGTCGTGTCGTAGACAATTACACCAGGGAAGATGTCGTTGATTCCATATAGAAGCGAGGAGATGTGCCAAAGAGTCATTAATGTAGTCCTGTACTGCAATAATGTGATGAGGTAGAGACCGAGCCGAGTAAGGATCAAGCTCAAGTACCAACAAATCTATTCTCCGTCGAGAGGACCCTTAGGGGTCCTTTTTTTTATGTAAAAGAACCGACATCCTGTAGGGCCGGATGCCGGTTTTTTGTTATTTTGTAAGTCGGTAGGGCACGGTTGTAATAATGACATTTTTATTTCGAAAAAACCAAGCGCGAAGCAGCAGCGCGTTCTGGTTATGCAAAATATTGTGCCACCACTTTTTGGGAATAAACTGCGGGACCACAAGGTGAATATGGTCAGGCGCCCCGCCTTCCCATTTCTCTAACGTTTGAATGAAACGTGTTATGGGTTCGAGAATAGAGCGATAGGAGCTGCGGAGGACAACCAAGCGGCACGGGTTTCCCCAATCCTCCCATTTTTGCTCCATCTTATCAATGGATTCATCGTCGAAACCGACGTAGACGGCGATTGTTTCATTACTGAAACTTTTCGCAAAAGACATCGTGTTGTTGACTACCCGATGAACGCCGGAAATGAGAACAATCGTAATGATGCGATGGGCGACAGGACGCGTTTCCTTGGGGTCTATCTTTAATTCAGAGGCTACTTGCGTATAATGCCGCTTAATCATGAGCGATAAAACAATAATCAAAGGCAGCACGATTAAGACAACCCACGCGCCGTCAACGAATTTGGTAAAGGCAAAAATGACGGCAACTAACGCGGTGATGATCGAACCGATCAGGTTGATTACGAATTTTACACGCCACTTGGTACCCTTCACTCTGCGCCAGCGGCGCAACAGTCCGATCTGCGCTACGGTGAATGAAAGAAATACGCCAATCGCATACAGCGGGATGAGCGCGTTCGTATGAGCGCGGAACGCGATAATCAGCAGGATCGCTAACCCGGCTAATACGAAGATACCGTTCGAGTAGCCTAATCGATCTCCTCGATTCGTCAGCGCCCGCGGCAAGAAACCGTCAGCGGCAACGATTGCAGCCAGTTGGGAAAAACCGGTAAATGTCGAGTTCGCAGCTAATATTAAGACGATAAACGTTGACCAAATGAGGATTTGGTACAGCAAACCATGCCCATAATAGACTTCGGCTAATTGAGATAACATCGTATTATGGGGGTCCGGCGTAATCCCTTGGATGTAGAGATGATAAGCAAAGCCAAATAAAGTAATGGCTGTGATAACGCCAAGGGCGATATACGTCTTGATGGCGCTTTTTTGCTGCGGTTCACGAAAGACAGGCACGGCATTGGAGATCGTTTCGATCCCCGTTAAAGCTGAGCAGGCGGAACTGAATGCTTTTAAAATGAGCAGCGTCGACAGCCCTTGCGGTACGGTTCCGATAGGAGGCGTGCTCGCTTGCGTAAAGCCATGACGGAATTCAAAGAGAAAGCCGGCGGCGATCAATAAAAGCATGCATCCCATAAAGACGAATGTCGGCCAGGCAAATACTTTCGCCGATTCCGCAATGCCACGTAAATTAATCACCACCAGCAAGCAAACGCAGACAATGGCGATGATCGTTTCAAATGGCGCCACCACGGGATAGGCGGAGGAAACCGCTTCTACCGCTGCTGAGACAGAGACGGCCACGGTAAGGACATAGTCGACCAGCAAGGAGCTGGAAGCTAATAAAGAAGGGAAGGGCTTCTTGAAATTATCTTTGGCAATGGCATAAGCGCCGCCGCCGCTCGGGTAGGCGATGACTCCCATGATGTAAGAGACGATGAGAATCGCCAGCAATAGGATCGTTGAGACGGTGATGGGCAAAATGAACCATTTCGCAGAAGCGCCTAAACCGGCAAGCTCGGTCATGCCCGCTTCAGGACCATATGCAACAGACGAATAAAGGTCCGCTGATAAAATGGGTAGGGCAATCAGCCAGAAGAGTTTGGTATGCTGCGCATGAAGCTCTTTGGTCCGTAAAGGCCGACCGATGAAGATTCTTTTTACATTGGTAAAGTTCGAAAACGAATACCCGATGGCAACTACAGCGAGCAAAATAAACACAATTTCTAGCCAAAACACATGAAGATGATGCATGGATGTGGGGCTCCTTTCGCAGCGGATACCATCTATTGTTTTCTTTGGAAGGGAATTTGATGCGAATATAAGGGGACAATGGAAGTAAACATCTTGCACTTACATCTTGCAGCGCAAATGGCTTTAGGAGGGGGAGCATGCTTTCCAAACGGAGCGCATTATGGACTTGGATCGAGCAGCGTTCACCGGCTCAAGTGATTACGGGGTATTATTTTTTGGCGATGGTCTTATCCGTCCTATACGACTTGGCAAGAGGCTTTCCTTCAAGGCTTATTCGCCTCGGTCAGTGCAACGACGAACGCCGGTATGGACATAACCGGGCAGTCCTTAATCCCGTACGCTAACGATTACTTTGTGCAGTTGCTCACCATCGTGCTTATCATTTTTGGCGCGATCGGTTTTCCTGTATTAATAGAAGGAAAAGCGTTTCTCTCCCATCTGCGAATGAGGACGGTCCATACGTTTCGATTTTCGCTATTTACCAAAATCACGACAATTACCTATGGGTTGCTGCTTGTAATCGGCACAATCCTAATGCTGCTGTTTGAGAATGAGCGGTATTTGCAAGGCATGTCCTGGCATGAACGCTTTTTCTATGCCCTGTTCCAGACTGCGACCACCAGAAGTGCGGGACTCACGACATTGGATATTAACCATCTAGCGATTCCGACGCTGCTCCTAATGAGTATCTTTATGTTTATTGGCGGATCTCCCAACTCTGTGGGCGGAGGCATTCGGACGACGACGTTTGCCATCAATCTGCTGTTTATGTATCAATACGCCAGAGGCTACCGCTCCATTAAAATCTTTCGCCGCGAGCTGCATCCGGATGATATTCTGAAATCGCTGGCGATCACACTGCTTGCCACGATGCTGTGCGTCATATCCATCGTTGCTATAAGCATGTGCAACCAAGGGCTGCCGCTGATCGCCATCATTCTCGAAGTATGCTCGGCATTTGGGACGGTTGGCTTATCCACAGGCATTACGCCGGACATTGGCATATTCTCGCAATGCTTGCTCATGGTGCTCATGTTCCTAGGAAGAATCGGATTAACGACTTGCTTCTTCTTTCTGCGAGGCAATCAAGAGGATGTCAACTACCATTATCCCGTTGAACGGATTATGACAGGGTAAAGATGCGAAAGCCCCGTGGATACTATAGATCCATGGGGCTTCAATCATTCTATTGCATACGTCGTGCCGTCAAGTAATGGCTTGTCCAGTAAGAACTGTTCATATCCGAGATGACGACACCTTGGTTAGGCAAATTGTTGATGAACTGGCCGTTCCCCGCATAGATGCCGACGTGATTAATTGACGATTTTGGAACCTACATCCGTTGACGTTGTTGGATTCGGGGCAGGTGCTGGTGTTGGGGCTGCTGCCGGTGCAGGTGTTGGAACAGGCTCGGGTGCAGCCGTGTCGCCCTGAATTGTCACGTAGCTGCGTGAAACATAGCCAGTCTTTCCGTTATAGTCGACTAATACCCAATAGTTGTTCGCTGATTGTATCGGAAGGACGGTGCCTGCACTAATCAGTCCATATACTTTGGCGCTCGTGTTGGCGTCGGCACGAAAATTGACCGACTTATTCACTGTAGCTGTTGCTATGGCAGCAGCTGATGCAGGAACAGCTTGGGATAATAGCATGGAGAGACCGCAAATACGGCGCCAACGAAACAAATAGTTTGCTTTTTGAATGAATTCGGCTCCTAATGTTTTATTTAATAGCTACTAGATGAAACCGGCATAGAGCGCAGTTGGAATCGTCGTGAGCAATTTTGCTATGATCGTGATAGTAATTGAGCGGCCTCCACTCCCTACATTGTGTGCAGCGTTTCTCTAAAACCTTCGTGCCGCCAATCTGAGTCGCTCTCAGTTTGATATAATCCGCATTGGAGTTTCTAATTTCTTCCATCAGTTTATACAGCAATGCCATGATGTCCACCTCGTAGTTGTTGTTGTATTGTTCTGTCTGTAATGCATTCTAATGAATAAATGTTACAAAAGTTTTACTAAATGATGATGTGACCACTCCACTTTTATCCAACTAGAACTTCGAGAAAATTTATATAAATAACAAGCAGATTTGATAGAATCCCCATGCAAAATGAGATCGCTACGCAATACGTTGTGCCATTGAAAGCCCTCACCGCCTTAATTTGGCTGGAGAGGGCTATATTTGCTTTCTATGGGCCTCATAGAAGTCATAGAACGAAATCTGGACGATCTGTTGTCGCGTATGATGGCATATTTTTTTGAATGAAAATTGCACTTTATTGGAAATAGTGATACCGAGGTGAAAGAAGTGGATAATTTCAGAAATCAATTTCTGAGTAAGCGGTATAAAGCGCATGTCAGCTGGTTAGGAACGACGCAGCTCCATAAAAGGAATCCTTTGACCATCGCCGCTTGGTCGATGGCCTTTCCTGGCTTCGGACATCTGCTTCTGAGCAAATATTTCCGTGGATACGCCTTGATCTTATGGGAAATTTTCATTAATCAGCAAATTCATCTCAATTTGGCTATCGTCAATACGTTAAACGGGCAATTTCAGGCGGCCAAAGATGTGATCGATCCCAGGTTCATGTCCCTCTACATTCCTGTCTATTTGTTCGCGATATGGGACAGTTACCGGACAGCCGTGGATTTGAACAAAATATATGTCTTAGCCGAAAGGGAAAACAGCCCTTATAACGAGTTTAGCATCAGCTCTCTAGAGATTAACTATCTGGATAAACGAAAGCCATGGCTTTCGTTTATCTGGTCGTTAGGGGTACCGAGTCTGGGTCAATTGTACTTGCATCGCATCATTTTGGCTAGTTTCATTTTAGTGAGCACCATCTTCATCGTGAGTTATTCAAATCTAATTCTTGCCATACATCTCCTCATCTTGGGGAAAGTGAAGGAATCTTCGGGCGTGCTGAATATGCAGTGGCTGCTCTACTTTCCATCCCTGTATTTCTTTATCATTTATGATGCGTATACGAACACTGTGGAAAATAATAAATTGTTTGATAATAATCAAAAAAATTTTCTCATCCAAAAATATCAGCCGCCCGGTACGGTGATTACACTCGGAAAAGAGGTGGAATTACATGCAAATCTTCGCGACATTTGAGTACTCATCGCTGCTCGAAATTGCCATCACTGAGCTTGAAGGAAAGGGCGTCAAGCAAATTTATGCTGTTCCGCTGGATCTCCGTAAAAAAGAGCCCAGACTGTTAGACAGCATCCATCGTGCTGATGGGCTGTCATTTATTGATAAAGGCATGATTTTAGCGTTTGTCTTCGCCACGATAGGCGCGAGCAAAGGGTTTGTGTGGGAATGGGGACCTGTGATTTGGGGACTTATTGGCGCGGGATTTGGCTTCGTGATCGGGGTGCTCATCAACTGGATCATTTATTTGTTCAAACGCCATAAGAACGAATCGGAGATTCGAAAAGGCAAAAAAGGGGACGTCATCCTTGTTGTCACATGCGATGATCACCAAACGGACGTTGTAGAGGATATTTTATGGGATCACAAAGCGCTTGGACTCGCTAGAACGAAGTAAGTAGCGGCACAAAAGTTGCAAAGACTCCGCAATCCCCTTTAAATTTTTCTACAGAGAAAATGGATGTATAATCGCATAGGTTAAACCTAAAATAGAACCTATCAAAATGGATCCCAGCAAGCCAATAATAACAAATTTCTTTTTCAAGCTCCACGAAGGCTTGGCTTCATCTTCGAACCATTCCGGCTCTAGATTAAACTCCAGGGGAGCGGGTTCAACAAGCTCAGGCACAGAATCGACCTGCATGTCAAAAAACTTTGGCCAGCGGGCATGCTCACTTATAAATTTTTTGACGAAATCCGGATCATCTTTGGCAATGTAGACATTTCCCTTTACTCTTATATATTTGGATTCATCCGGTTTAGAAGTTTTATAATGAGATAACATCGAACAACTCTCCTTATAGGTCTATGATTTGATATCGACTTTCTGGCTGCGGCATAAAGCGCAATTCGATTTATGGTCACTGACATTTTTTTTGTCATTGTGGTAGTAATTCAAAGGTCGCCATTCGTTACAATGCGGGCATCTTTTCTCTAAAACTTTTGTGCTGCCAACTTGTGTCGTTCGCAGTTTTATATAATCGGAAGTTTTAATTTCTTCCATTAGTGTATACAACAATCCCATAATGTGCACCTCGTAGATGTTTTGTTTTTTGTTCTATCTGCTATAGCATTCTAATGAATAATTGTTAAGAAAGTTTGTTTAAAATGTGTTTTTGCTGCGCCAGTTTTAGCCAGGATTACTGGCTATTGTTACCGCGACAGATCCTTTGTCGATGTCCTGGCACTGCACTGTGGATATTGGAAAAACATAAAGCCCTCATTGACCTTTTAATAGGTTCTTGAGGGCTGTTTGTTTACTGAATTATTATTCTTCACGGTCCGAATCAATATCCGCCAAGGCTGGCTCAATAATAAATGCGGTGTCCGTCGCGGTTACATGCCAATCTTCCTGCGCATTCAGAATTTCTGTTAACAACAGATCAAGGTCCATGGTCAGTTCCCCCTTTGATGGTGTGATTGTCCACTTTAAGAAGTGTAGACGTGTAATCTTAAATTAACCTTAAACCTACGTAAGGATTTGATGATGATTGTGTGTCTGATCCCAAATCGGGATCAGGTGTTTATCTTCCTTTCATCGCATAGTAAACAGGGAAAGAAATGGCCGTCATGATACTTATTGAACAAGTAATGAAACGAACTGTTTTTAGTGATTTCATATTCATCATCTTTAAGCTCCTGTATGCAGCCCAAATCACAGGCTACTCTTTTTTCCTTAGCGTCCAAACAGCTGGATCACCAGAAGGTCTACCCTTAATATGGGTGAAGAAGTACATGTTTATTCCGTCAATGTAACGATTTCACGGATAGGTTTTACTAAGAATAATTTGGTCTTTCACCAATTTGGGCCTCAAGAATATTTTGATAATAGTTAACGCCGAAATGGAGGGAAACCCATTGCATCCCCATGACCCTCGAGTGACGAAATGCGAAGAAATCCCGGTCGAGTTTCCTCCCCAATACCAGCCTGGACAGCCTGGGTTGGAATTTTTGATGGTACCCAGGCCCGTTTCGGAGCTGCCGGGAAAAGCTGGATCGGGAAAGCTGCAGAATAAGGTAGCGATTATTACCGGGGGGGATAGTGGAATCGGTCGGGCGGTCGCCTATTTATTTGCTCGAGAAGGCGCAGATATCGTTGTAGTATACCTCAATGAACATGCTGATGCCGCGGAGACGCAGGAGAGAATCCGGCAATTAGGCCGCTCTTGCTTGACGATTGCAGGGGATATCGGTGATGAAAAGTTTTGCAGAGAGGTCGTAGAGATCACCTTGTCCAGGTTCGAACGGGTTGATATCTTAATCAATAACGCGGCTGAACTGATTTATGAAGAGGATATGAATAACCTATCTTCTGAGCAGCTGTTGCGGATATTCCAAACGAACGTATTCTCCTGTTTTTATTTTACGAAATCGTTAGTTCCTTATTTACAGCCGGGCAGTGTAATCATCAATACGAGTTCCCTCGCTGCGGACAAAGGCTATCAGGCAATGGCTAGTTACTCCGCTTCCAAGGGTGCTATTAGCGCACTAACCCGTTCATTGGCGGTCTCTCTTGCCGACCGGGGCATCCGGGTCAATGCCGTAGCCCCTGGCCGAACATGGACGCCTCTTATCCCTTCATCATTTCCGCCTGAATTTTACATGTTTTATGGGTCTATAAATAATCCGGGACCGATCAAAAGAACGGCAGAGCCTTACGAGATCGCTCCTATCTATTTATACTTAGCATCGGAAGAATCCCGTTTCGTAATCGGTCAGACGATTCATGTGAACGGTGGGGAGTATATGGGCTTGTGATTACTCTCCTGAAAGCGTGCAAAGCAAACGAAGTTAGTTTTTGGTGCACAGAAAAGCCACGGAATAAAGTTTCCGGGGCTTTTTATGCTTTCTTTTGCATAGGGGAATTACGTTCAATGAAATGGTAAAGCTTCAATAAAATCAAGGCGGAAAACACATACATCGGGAATGAACCATATAACTTCCAGCCGGTATATACCAAAAAACCGTTCAGAACGTTCAGCCATTCAAAGAAAACGGAAAACACAGCTGCTCCAATAAAAAAGAACACAAGACGCTTTCGATTCTTTTTGTTGCGTAGATTCCATTTATCATAAAGATACAGAAACAAAAAAGAAAATGGAGGATACATAAAAATATGAGCGAATGCAGTAATCGGCTCGTAAGTTTCATTATCGCCGCAGTAATAAAGCTGAAATGGTGTTACAGCTAATGCATAATCTAAAGTGGCGACATATACGACATTAAAAATCCAAATGATGACGATGGTGATAGCGTTAAAGTGCTTCCGTATCCGAAAAAACATGGTCATCGCTATAACCGAGCAAATAACAACGAACCATTCGTTCCAATCGATATGAAAATTCATGGTTGATGGTATCCTTTATAAAATTTTCTGCGAAAAATCATCATGATCATCGTCATCAAAATCAAATAACCTATCCAAAATACACCTGATCCTAATAAATACGGTTTCGTGTGTTTAAAAACGCCTACCCAATCGGAAACCCATTCTAAGCCAAGCAAAATTGCCGAATATTTGATGATCGCCCATGTTTTTTTTATTTTGGATTCAGCGGCGGCAGTTTCATCTAGACAAAGCAGGGTAACTAATGGATACAGCACTAGGCGTATGAGCAGATTGGAACATGCATGCGCTGCTGATTGCGGTATCAAGACTGTTTTCATATTCATCATAAAAAGAGCTGACCGGTTCTGAATCAGCAAAGAAGCTAAGCACCAGTGGAAAAAAATCTCTAAGGAATGCAGACGTTTTTTTCGATATTTCATAAAGTAAACAAATAGGAAAACACTAACGAAGCAATACAATAAAAAAAACATAGGAGCGCCCTCCATAGGAATCTTATGTTTTTATTGTTTGCTGATTTCCAGTTCCTTATCATATTTCCCAACGGCATTTCCTCTGAATTAGTCTTCGGAAATTGCGGGACCAAATGGTGACCTAGTCTGAAACCTTCTATTTAAAAGTAATCGAAGACAAATTAAAACGGCGACCGCTTGCGCGATCGCCTCATGGGAGAGGAGAAACCGGACGAAGAGCTTATGGGGAAACGTAAGTCTTCTCCGCGGTTGTCTACGACATTCTCTGATGTCGATAGTTCAAGCATGACCGTTTTCCAACCATTTTATACATGGCGTGGACAAAATTTTTGTGTAGCGTCATCGCTTGTGGTACGATAGCAAATGAATGTGCGAGCAAGAAGGGGAATATGTACGAATGAGAGTTATTTCAGGCAGTGCCAAAGGAAGGTCGTTGAAGGCGGTACCCGGTATCAGCACACGGCCGACAACAGATAAAGTGAAGGAAGCGATCTTCAGCATGATCGGCCCGTATTTCGACGGCGGGCATGTGCTGGATCTTTTCGCAGGGACCGGCGGACTCGGCATTGAGGCGCTTAGCCGTGGGATGCAGAGAGCCGTCTTTATTGACATCGAGAAGAAGAGCATCGATACCGTGCAGATGAACCTGCGCGCGACAGGGCTGTCCGAGCAAGCGGAAGTTTACCGCAACGATGCGGCAAGAGCGCTCAAGGCGCTGGCTAAGCGGGAACAGCGGTTTGAACTGGTCTTTTTGGATCCGCCTTACAAGATGAAAGTGATCGCTGAGCTTATTGGCTCGATGGAAGAACAGAACTTGCTGGACCCCCATGCCGTCATCGTGGTTGAGCATGATGCTCAAGATGTGCTGGATGAAGTGATCGGTAGTTTCGAGCAGCAGCGCAGAGCCGAGTACGGGGATACCGCTGTCACGATTTATAAGCAAAGGGGATGAACATCCAGATGAAGCAGGAACATGGCATTACGATCGCCGTATATCCCGGCAGTTTCGACCCGGTCACGCACGGTCATCTTGACATTATACATAGAGCGGCCAAAGTTTTCGATAAACTGATTGTCGCCGTACTTAACAACACGTCCAAAAACCCGCTGTTCACACTGGAAGAGCGCATGGATCTCATCCGCCAAGCGACCAAAGATTTACCCAACGTGGAAGTAGACGGGTTCCGCGATCTGATGGTCAACTATATGAAGATCAAAAACGTCAATTTAATTGTCCGTGGGCTGCGGGCTGTATCTGATTTTGAATACGAATTGCAGATGGCGTCGACGAATCATAAGCTGAATTCGGATGTAGAGACGTTCTTTATGACGTCCAAACCGACGTATTCGTATTTGAGCTCTAGTATTGTGAAGGAAATAGCCAAATTCCACGGTCCTGTCACGGACCTCGTTCCGCCTGAGGTGGAAGAAGCGTTGAAACGGAAATTTCCTATCGATCAAAACTGACCAAAGCTGATCAATGCTGTTTCCGTCTGCCGAATGCCTGGATCAATAACGAGACAATCAGCATAGCGCTAAGGAGCAGCAACAGCTGGCTGGTTACCGGCCCCCACAGGCCCCACGCGGCTTCGCCGTTCAAGGGGAAAGCACGGGCGGTCTTGCCGCTTCCAGACGTATCGAGCCACAGAAAGCTTGGCTGATCGTTCCTGAGCAGGAAGGACAGGGGCTTCCACAGCACAATTGTCAAAGCGAAGGCAAGTAAAGCATGCACGATCCGGGCGACGAAGAAGGCAACATAGCGAGCGTCCGTTTTTTGATGCAGGCCGGCGACTTGCGCATGGGCAGACAGTCCGCCCCAGCCGAGAAAGGCGCTTAACAGCGACAGCTGCGGCAGGAGCGGGAGATCCTCGATTTGACTGAACGCATAGGCGCCTAGATGGATCTCCAGGATGCCTTTGATCCATTGCGGAGCCGTATCCGTGGTCAAATTCATGAAGCTGAGCAAGTAATCCGTAACGAAGCTCAACGTATGGGTTAAATGAATAATGCTGATCACATTAATGAGGACGGAAAAAATCATCATATACCCGCCAATCAGCATGAGCGCTTGGACGGATGTGATCACAGAATCGCCCAGCAGCTTGCCGAAGGTTCGGCCGTCGTGCAGATGGGCGTTGCGCATCGTGTAGAGCGCGCGCAGCCAGATAGAGGCGGTTTGCAATTTCAATGGCAAACGATCCGCTTCGGATTCCGGTTGTTCGCCGGGAGCCGCAGGCGCGTCTTCGCGACTCTTGTCCGTTTTATGTCGAGTCAGAAGTCCGGTAAGGATGGCGGCCACATAGTGAACGATGGCCAAGATTGCGCCAAGCCGCGCGCTGTGCAAGAAGCCGACGCCGACGACCATGATCAAAAATAATGGGCTGCACAAATGCGTAAGCGCGGTCAATCGTTCCGTTTCCAAGCGCGACAGCAGTCTTTTTTCCCTTAATGATGCGGTGATTCGCGCTCCCGACGGGAACCCGACGATCAGGCCCGAGGCAAGCGCCCAGCCGCTGACGCCGGGCAAGCGGAACAGCTTGCGCATGATGGGCTCCAATAAGACGCCAAGCCCCTGGAGAACGCCGAATCCGATGAACAGTTCGGTGAGGATAAAAAAGGGCAGCAGCGCTGGAAATACCAATTTCCACCAAATTGTAAGTCCCTCCAGAGACGACTGAAACGCCCGATCGGGGAATAATATAATAGATACGACTACAAGGGCAGCGAGTCCGCCTAAAAGCAGCGTGGACAGTTTACTGCCGTATTTCGTATGCATGCGCTGCATGGCATCACCTCATCCTCCTACATTTGCTTCATTTGTACGCGTGTAGGCGCGGGTTTAGACCAAGCATTAGCTTGGACCATGTGCGTGTGAAGAGCCAATATGAGCATCAGGAGGGGAACCTGTATGGAAGAGAATGAAGATAACCGTATCCGAACATGGTCAAGCGATTCCTATCAATATCCCAAAAAGACGGCAACACGCCGATACTTAATCTCCTTTTTGGTCGGCATTGTCGTCATTTATTTACTGTTCTTTGTACAGCTCCCGTTTTTTATTTTTATGCCCGGTACCGCTGAGGTGATTAAACCAATGGTGTCCATTCCCAAAGGCTCCGACACAGAAAAGGGCACGCTCATGCTCACAACGGTACGAGTGGCAGATGCCAATGTGGTCAACTATGTGATCGGCATGCTTCACCCCTATGAGGAAATTCAGCCGAAGACAAGCGTGTTTCGCCAAGGGGAATCGGAGCAGGAGTATACGCAGCGCCAGGAATATGTTATGCTGACTTCCCAGGCTAGCGCTATTCAAGCGGCATACACCAAAGCTCATATTCCGTTTCACATTAGTCATGAAGGCGTCATGGTACTGCAAACTCTGCCCGGCATGGCTGGAGAGAAAGCGCTGAAGCCTGGCGATGTGCTGCTCAAAGCCAATGATAAAGAGATCAAGGTCGCGCAGGACTTATTGGATTCGTTAAAAGGGAAAAAAGCCGGAGAAAGCGTCGATATCACTTTTACGCGCAATAAAATTGAGCAAAAGGCTTCCTTGACCCTCGGGGTGCTGCCGAAACAGCAAGGAGATACCAGCGAGCGAGCGGGCATTGGCGTCGTTCCGGCCGACATGCAATCGGTGAAAGCCGATCAGGCGGACGAGCAGGTATCGATCAAAGCTGGTGAAATTGGCGGTCCATCCGCAGGTCTGATGTTCTCGTTGGAAATCTATAATCAACTCACGCCAGATGACATTACCAAGGGGCACAAAATCGCCGGCACCGGCACGATCGATCCTGACGGAACGGTAGGGCCAATCGGCGGGATTCAGCATAAAATCATCGCCGCGGATAAGCAAGGAGCGGAATATTTTTTCGCACCCAAAGATGTCACTTATAAAGACGGTACAAAGATTACCAACTATTCCGATGCATTAGCCAGAGCGAAACAAATTAAGACCAAGATGCAAATCGTCGAGGTCGGCACGATGGATGACGCACTGAAATTTTTAGCGTCTTTACCTGCCAAATAAGGCATATCCCTAAAAATAATCCGATTTTCAATTGACAAAATGCGAGTGAAATAGATATAATAATCTTTGTTTGTTTGGGGTGATAATGATGCAGATTCAGTTGAAAGATCTTGCTTCTAAAGGACAACCGGTACATATAACCGCAGACTTGAACTTGACATCTCCATTTGAAGGTCGCCAAGACATTCTAGGTTACAGTCCCATTCATGTCGATCTTCATGCTAAGCATGAAGGGGGAGCAGCGAAAGTTAACGGCACCTTAACGTTCAATGTGGAGTTAAGCTGTTCACGATGCTTATCGCAATTCAAGCAAACAATCGAGCTTCCATTTGAGGAAGTCTTTACACAGAAGCTGGACGAGGAATCCGAAGATGATGAGGATATCCACCTGGTGACTGAAGATAAAGTCGATTTGGAGCCGTACGTGGTCGAGAACATCATCGTTGGATTGCCTTTAATCCCGTTATGTGGCGAAGCGTGCAAAGGTCTCTGTCCCGTGTGCGGAACGAACCGCAATGAACATGATTGCGGCTGTAAGCAAGACAAGATAGATCCACGGCTTGCAGGTCTCGCAGACTTTTTCAACCAAGAGCAATGATTGAAATTCCATGAAGGAGGTGTTTTGAATATGGCAGTACCTCAAAGAAGAACGTCCAAAACTCGTCGCGACAAGCGCCGTACTCACTTTAAACTGGAAGTTCCGGGCATGGTGAAATGCGAACAATGCGGAGAGCTGAAACTGGCTCACCACGTTTGCAAAACTTGCGGATCTTACAAAGGTAGAGAGATCGTAAAAGCATAAGATTAGATATAGTACTTCATCCTAGTGTGAGGTGCTATTTTTTTTGCTTTCTTTTTCCACGCAAATTATATATACTACAATTTAGTATCTGGTAATAAGATGAGATATTAGCTCACGAGACGAAATATAAGGTGGTGGACGCCATCGAACGCCTTCCTAAACGACAGCGGCAGCAGAAGCTGCTTCAAGCGATAGAAACGAATCCATTCATGACAGACGAAGAGTTGATGCGGACATTCCAAGTTAGCATTCAAACCGTAAGATTGGATCGACTGGAGCTTGGCATTCCTGAGCTGCGGGAGCGGATGAAGCATATGGCCGTGAAAACGTACGATCATGTACGCTCCCTGCCGATAGACGAAGTCATTGGTGAAGTAATCGACATACAGTTGGATCAGAGCGGCATTTCGATTTTTGAAATAAAAGAAGATCATGTGTTCTCAAGGACGAAGATCGCACGGGGCCATCACATTTTCTCGCAAGCGAATTCCTTAGCTGTGGCCGTCATTGACGATCCGATAGCGCTAACCGCCTCGGCGGATATCCGTTTTATCCGTTCCGTCAAACTTGGAGAAAAATGCATCGCCAAAGCCTATGTACGTTCCGTTACAAAAGGAAAAGCTAGAGTGGAAGTGTTTTCGTATGTTGGCGAAGAAGTCGTATTCCGGGGCAACTTTGTAATCTTTCATTCCAAGAAAGAGCAACACCAAGTTGACAATTCCATCTGACAATAAGATGAAATTGCAACCAGATAAGGAGGACAGGCTGCATGCGGATCGCGATTGATGCGATGGGCGGGGATCACGCGCCTAAAGAAGCAGTGGAAGGTGCGCTTGCCGCAGCTAGAGAGTGGACGGACATTGAAGTGATTCTAGTTGGAAACTCAGCTGCGATAGAAGCTCACCTGCAAAATAAACCGGCGAATCTAACGATTCGTCACACGGAGGAAGTTATCGAGGCCGATGATGAGCCCGTGAAGGCGGTACGCCGCAAAAAAGACGCGTCTATGGTCGTAGCCGGAAGACTGGTCAAGGACAAGGAAGCGGACGCGATGATTTCCGCTGGCAATACCGGTGCGTTGATGACAACCGGGCTGCTTGTCGTCGGACGGATTTCGGGGATTGAGCGTCCGGCGTTGGCGCCGATGCTGCCGACGATCGACGGCAGCGGTGTGCTCGCGCTCGACCTTGGCGCCAACATGGACGCCAGCGCCGAGCATTTGCGGCAATATGCCATCATGGGCAGCATTTACCGCAACAAGGTGCACGGCGTGGCGAAGCCGCGGGTCGGCTTGCTTAATGTCGGCACCGAAGCGATGAAAGGCAACGAGCTGACCAAAGCGGCATTTCCGCTGCTCGAGGAAGCGCCGATTCATTTCATCGGCAACGTAGAGTCGCGCGAAGTACTGCGTGCGGAGTGCGATGTTATTGTCTGCGACGGATTCGCCGGCAATATTATGCTCAAATCGCTGGAAGGTGCGGCTTCCGTATTTTTTTCCGTGTTAAAAACGGAGTTCACGAAGTCGTGGTACTCGAAATTGGCCGCGGCTATACTCAGACCGGGACTTATGAACTTTCGTAAGAAATTCGATTATAAAGAGCATGGGGCTGCGCCGCTGCTGGGCCTTCAAGGGTTAGTTCTGAAGTGTCACGGCTCGTCGGATGCCAATGCCTTCAAAAATGCCGTCCGCCAAGCGCGAATCGCGCTGCAGAACGATTTGGTCGGGGCGATATCTGCGGAAATCAACCACGGGAAGTGAGAGAAAACAACATGAACCTTATACCGGTTGGGGTACTCGGAGCGGGCAAATATGTGCCAGAGCGCATTTTGACCAATCAAGAATTAGAAACGATGGTGGAGACCAACGACGAGTGGATCGTCACCAGAACAGGCATTCGTGAGCGGAGAATCGCTTCCGAACAGCAAGCCACTTCGGACCTGTGCTACGAAGCGGCGAAGATCGCGCTCGATAATGCGGGCATCACGGCTGAACAGCTCGATTTGATCGTCGTAGCGACGATTACGCCGGATATGTCATTCCCTTCTACTGCTTGCATTCTGCAAGAAAAGCTTGGTGCTAAACAAGCCGCGGCTTATGATTTATCCGCAGCTTGCTCCGGATTTGTCTACGGTCTGGCGAATGCATCTAACTTTATCGCAACTGGCACTTATAAATATGCGCTGGTCATTGGCGCGGATTCCTTGTCCAAGATTACCGATTATACCGACCGCAACACTTGCATTTTGTTCGGCGACGGAGCGGGCGCGGTTGTGATCGGGCAGGTGCCGGAAGATCGCGGCTTTAAATCGTTCGAGCTCGGCGCTGACGGCAGCGGCGGCCCGCTGTTGAAGATCGAAGGCGGCGGCTCGCGCAATCCGGCTTCTCAGCATTCGATCGATCAACGCTTGCACTATATTTACATGGCAGGCGCAGAAGTATTCAAATTCGCCGTGCGGATTATGGGCAATGCCGCAGACGAAGCGCTGCGCAAGGCGGGCTGGGACAAAGCGGATATCGATCTGCTCGTTCCGCATCAAGCGAACATGCGTATTATTCAAGCTTCGCTTAATCGTCTGAATATGACAGAAGAGAAATGCATGATTAATTTAGATAAATATGGTAATATGTCTGCAGCATCCATTCCTGTTGCTTTGGCGGAAGCTGCCGAGCAAGGCAGAGTGAAGGAAGGCGACCGCTTGATTCTGGTCGGTTTCGGCGGCGGCCTCACCTGGGGTGCAGCTGCACTAGTCTGGTAATTCAACTTAGGATAACAATATACTTCTTAAAACTTGCGCGAAAGCGAAAGGGGAAGCTATTCTCGTATGGGTAAAATTGCTTTTGTATTCCCAGGCCAGGGCTCACAGTCCGTTGGCATGGGACAAGACTTGTACAGCCGTCTTCCGGCTGCCAAGTCATTCTATGACCGCGCTGATGAAGCACTCGGATATTCACTGTCGAACCTGATCTTCCAGGGGCCTGAGGAAGAATTGAAAATCACGTACCACACGCAGCCAGCGCTGCTGACGACAAGCATCGCTGCGCTGGAAGCGTTCAAGGCTGCGGGCCTTTCGCCTGACTATGTCGCTGGACATAGTCTTGGCGAATACAGCGCGCTCGTCGCAGCCGGCGTGCTCGCGTTCGAAGACGCGGTCCGCACCGTGCGGGCCCGCGGCGAGTTCATGGAACAGGCCGTTCCTGGCGGCCTGGGCGCAATGGCGGCCGTGCTGGGTGCGGAGCGCGAAGCGCTCGCGGCACTGTGCACGGACATCACCAGCGGCGGCTCCGTCGTGGAGCTCGCCAATGTGAACTGCCCGGGACAGATCGTCGTCTCGGGTAGCAAGGAAGGCGTTGCCGCTGTCGTGGAACGCTGCAAAGAAGCGGGCGCGAAGCGGGCGATTCCGCTGGAAGTGAGCGGCCCGTTCCACTCGTCGCTCATGAAGCCGGCATCCGAGCGCCTCGCCGAGGTGCTGGGCAGCGTAGCGATGAGCCCGGCGTCCTTGCCGGTCGTGGCTAACGTGACGGCACGCGAAGTCACTCAGCCTGACGACATCCGCAGGCTGCTTGTCGAACAAGTGTACTCCCCCGTTCTGTGGGAAGACACCGTGGCTTACCTGATCGGCCAAGGCGTCGATACGTTCATCGAGCTGGGCTCGGGGACCGTCCTCGCCGGACTGATCAAGAAGGTCGATAAAACGGTCAAAACCGTATCGATCGGCAGCTTTGACGCGTTAGACAAGTACATCCAGGAGGTACAGGAACATGCTAACAGGTAAAGTTGCCCTCGTTACGGGAGCATCCCGCGGCATTGGCCGTGCAATCGCACTGCATTTGGCGGAATCCGGCGCTGCTGTCGCCGTTAACTACGCTGGCAGTGAGAGCGCTGCCCAAGAAGTCGTCGAGCTCATCGAGGCGATGGGACGCAAAGCTGTCAAACTGCGCGCAGACGTCAGCCTTTCGCAAGAGGCCGATGCGCTGGTGAAGCAAACGATTGAAATTTTCGGTAAAATTGATATCCTGGTGAATAATGCCGGTATCACAAGAGACAACTTAATCATGAGAATGAAGGAAGAAGAATTCGATCAGGTGATCGCGACGAATCTGAAGGGCGTCTTTAACTGCGTGAAAGCCGTTACGCGTCCGATGATGAAGCAGCGCTCCGGTCGAATCATTAATATATCTTCCGTAGTTGGTGTGCTCGGTAATCCTGGGCAAGCTAACTATGTAGCAGCCAAAGCGGGCGTCATCGGCTTAACGAAGGCGACTGCGCGAGAACTAGCCTCAAGAGGCATTACTGTGAATGCAGTAGCGCCTGGCTTCATTGAAACGGATATGACCGACAAGCTGCCGGCCGATGTGCGAGAAAGCATGCAGAAGCAAATTCCGCTGGAGCGCCTGGGGCAGCCGGAAGAGATTGCGAAAGCGGTCCGCTTCCTGGCGTCGGACGATGCGGCTTACATGACAGGTCAGACTCTCCACGTAGATGGTGGCATGTACATGTAAGTTTTCCAGAAATAGGTCATTGAAAAAGCCTACTGGCAATCTGTCCAAGATTCTCGTATAATACCAAATGAGGAGGTGAACCGGATGTCCGACGTATTGGATCGTGTAAAACGAATTGTTGTCGATCGTCTAGGGGTTGATGAAGCTGAAGTCTCCCTCGAAGCATCTTTCAAAGAAGATTTAGGTGCTGATTCTCTTGATGTAGTAGAATTAGTCATGGAATTGGAAGATGAGTTCGATTTAGAAATTTCTGACGAAGATGCTGAGAAGATTACTACTGTGGGAGAAGTTGTGAATTACATAAAATCTCATACGTAAAAGTCAACCAAGTCCCGTTTTGTCTTCAAGACGGGACTTGTCTCCATCTTCAATTCAAATAATGAAGTTTTCGACATAGAGGTGGAACAGATGAACAGAGTCGTCATTACTGGAATGGGCGTAGTAACTGCCCTTGGTCAAGAATTAGAAACGTTTTGGGGTAATCTGACAAACGGGAAATCCGGCGTCAGCATGATCGAGAACTTTGATGTCAGCGAGTATCCGACACGAATAGCGGCTGAGATCAAGGATTTCGATATCGAGCAGTACGTAGACCGCAAAGAAGCGCGCCGTATGGATCGTTTCGTGCAGTTTGCCGTAGCAGGCTCGTTGAATGCTTTGAAGGATGCGAAACTGGATGTCAAAGTTGACACCGATCCGGAACGCGTCGGTGTTTCCGTAGGTTCCGGAATCGGCGGTCTGAGTACTTGGGAGGAGCAGCACCGCACTTTGCTCGAGAAAGGGCCGAAGCGTGTCTCCCCGTTCTTCATTCCGATGATGATCGCGAATATGGCCTCCGGCCAAGTCTCGATGATTACCGGAGCGAAAGGACCTAACAGCACGGCGGTTACCGCTTGTGCTACAGGTACGCACTCCATCGGTGACTCGTTCAAAATGATTCAGCGCGGAGATGCCGATGTGATGATCTGCGGCGGCGCTGAGGCGACGATTACGCCAATCGGCGTTGCCGGATTCTGTGCGCTGCGCGCGATGTCCACACGCAACGACGAGCCGCACAAAGCGAGCCGTCCATTTGATGTGGACCGTGACGGTTTTGTCATGGGCGAGGGCGCTGGCGTGCTTATTCTGGAATCGTTGGAGCATGCACAGAAGCGCGGTGCGCGCATTTACGCGGAAGTGATCGGCTATGGCATGAGCGGTGACGCTTACCATATGACGGATCCGGATCCGGACGGCGCGGCACGCTGCATGGCCAAGGCGATCAAAGATGCGGGCATCGCACCTGATGCCGTTGATTACATCAACGCGCACGGAACATCGACGCCTGTAGGCGACAAATCCGAGACGACGGCGATCAAGAAGGCGCTCGGCGAACATGCCTTCAAAGTAGCTGTGAGCTCGACGAAGTCGATGACAGGCCACTTGCTCGGCGCAGCCGGCGGGGTTGAAGCGGTGATCTGCGGTCTGACGATTGCCAACGGCAAGATTGCTCCGACAATCAATATTGACAATCAAGACCCGGAATGCGATCTCGATTATGTGCCGAACACAGCGCGCGATGCGAAAGTCAACATTGCAATGTCCAACTCCTTCGGCTTTGGCGGCCATAATGCGACGATCATCATGAAGCGGTTTGAAGCATAATTAACCTTCCTGCGAAGAAAGATACGGAATATCATTCTCTGGGTGGTGAAACAGACAATGCATCGAGACATCAAAGTGCTCCAGCAGCGGCTCGGCATCAACTTCCGGAAGTCAGAGCTGCTGAAGCAAGCTTTTACCCATTCCTCTTATGTGAACGAACACCGAATAGCCGGACATAAAGATAACGAGCGCCTGGAGTTTCTAGGGGACGCCGTTTTGGAATTAACGGTTTCGGAATTTTTATATGATACATATCCGGGACGTTCGGAAGGCGAACTGACAAAGCTCCGAGCTTCCATTGTCTGTGAGCCGTCGCTGGTTACTTTTGCTGAAGATTTGGATTTCGGCGCTTTCGTGCTCTTGGGCAAGGGGGAGGAGCTGACTGGAGGACGCACGCGTCCGGCGCTGCTTGCCGACGTATTTGAATCCTTCATCGGCGCGCTTTACCTGGATCAGGGGCTGGAGCGGGTGAAAGACTTTTTAAGCAGCCATGTATTCAGCAAAATTTCGGGCGAAGGCAAGCTGCTGGTCGTTGACTATAAGACCCAGCTGCAAGAGCACACGCAGCATCACAACATGGGCTCACTCGAGTATCGGATTGTGAATGAGCGTGGCCCTGCGCATGAACGGGAGTTCATGGCAGAGGTTTACATGGAAGAGGAGCTTCTCGGAGCCGGCACAGGCCGTTCCAAGAAGGAAGCCGAGCAGCAAGCTGCTGCGCAGGCATTGTCCAAGCTGAATGTCGCGGCCCGGCGTTAAGGGACAGTGGAAAAGGCGGCTGCGGCCGTCTTTTTTGCCGTTTGTGAGGATGCGCTGGGGATTTAAGCACTCTCCTTTTAGGAGGGGATATGATACAATGATTTTTGAGGTGAGACCATGTTTTTGAAACGGATTGAATTATCCGGATTTAAGTCGTTTGCCGACCGGACTGAGCTGGAGTTTGTACGCGGAATCACTGCAGTTGTCGGTCCCAATGGCAGCGGCAAAAGCAATATTTCCGACGGCATCCGCTGGGTCCTCGGGGAACAAAGCGCCAAATCGCTGCGCGGTGGCAAGATGGAGGATGTCATCTTTGCCGGTAGTGATGCGCGTCGTGCTGTGAACTATGGCGAGGTTTCGCTGACGCTAGATAATAGCTCGCAATCGCTGCCTCTTGATTTTAATGAGGTAACGGTGACACGCCGGGTTCATCGCAGTGGTGAAAGCGAGTATCTAATCAACAAGCAGCAGTGCCGATTGAAAGATATTACGGAATTGTTCATGGATACGGGTATCGGCAAGGAAGCCTACTCGATTATTGGACAAGGCCGGATTGAGGAAATTTTAAGTACGAAATCAGAGGATCGCCGGGGCATCTTTGAGGAAGCTTCGGGGATTGTTAAATATAAATCACGGAAACGGGAAGCGGAGAAGAAGCTGGATGATACGGAGCAAAATTTGCTGCGGATTCATGACCTCGTCTCCGAGCTTGAGGATCAGATCGAACCGCTGCGCGAGCAGTCGGAGAAGGCAATTCGTTACAAGGATTTGCGGGAAAAGCTGAAAAGCAGCGAAATCTCGATGTATGTGCATCAGATTGATCAAATTTACATTTCCTGGAATGAAGCGACGAAGCGCTTGGAAACGCTCCAAAAGGAGCAAACCGAGCTCTCCACTGTCGTGAATCAGCATGACGCTCATCTTGAGAAGCATCGCTGGGAGACGCGCAGGCTGGAAGAAGAGCTTGAGAAGCTGCAAGAGCGTCTGCTGCTGTTGAGCGAAGAGTTCGAGAAGAGCGAAGGGCACGGCGAAGTGCTCAAGGAGCGCAAGAAGAACTACATAGCGAACCGCCAACAGTTGGCAGCGACGATCGCGATGCAAGAGCAGCGAAAAACGGACAAAGAAGCGGAACTTGCCGAGCAGCGCGAGAAAATTATTCAAATCGGCGCGCAATTGTTCGAGTTTCAAGCGAAGTTAAACGCCGAGGAACAGCGCCTAATGGGCGTGAACGGCGGGATTAGTTCCGCGCCGGAAGACCAGCTCAAGGGCGAGCTATTGGAGACGCTGAACAGGATGGCGCACACGCGCAATGAGATTCGCTACGCGGAGCAGCAGACGGAGAGTATCAGCCGCCGCTTGGAGCGGTTGGACGAAGACCGTCAGAAGTGGGCGGAGCAGCGTGACAAGCTCGTCAGCCGCAAGGAAGAACTGACGGACAAGCTTGCCGCAACCGTCAAGGAGATCGATGAAGAGCGCCAGCGGTACGCTGAACTGACGCAAAGCTTGAAATCGAAGCAGTCTCTGCTCGACGAAACGCAATCGATGGTGCGCAAATGGGAGCAGAAGCTGGACGCTCTGACGTCGCGCCGCGACACGATGAAAGAGATGGCCAACGATTACGACGGCTTTATGCAGGGCGTTAAGGAAGTGCTCAAGGCCAAGAGCCGCAAAGATTTGCGCGGCATCCGCGGCGCTGTCGCCGAGCTCGTCATGGTGCCAGCCGAAGTCGAGGTTGCGATTGAGACCGCACTCGGCGCCGCGCTGCAAAATATCGTCGTCGAAACGGAAGCGGACGGCCGGGAAGCGATCGCTTTCTTGAAACGCCGTCAGATGGGACGGGCAACGTTCTTGCCGATGAACGTTATCCGCGGCCGCTCCATTTCGGATCATGAGCAGAGTACGCTGAAAGCGGCCAAAGGCTTCGTCGGCCTGGCCGTGGATCTCGTCTCCTTTGATTCCACTTACCATAATATTTTCTCCAGCTTGCTGGGCAACGTCGTTGTCGCGCAAACGCTGGAGGATGCGAACCATATCGCCGCCAAGGCCCAGTACCGCTACCGGGTCGTCACGCTGGAAGGCGACGTCGTCAATCCGGGCGGTTCGATGACCGGCGGCAGCTTGCAGAAGAAGTCGACGAACTTACTGGGCCGTCAGCGCCAGATCGAAGAACTGGATCAAGAGATCAAGACCTCCGGCAGACAGCTGTCAGAACTACGGGAGAAGAGTTCGGTAATGAAGCGGGATATTACCGACGATATGATGAAGCTGGAGCAGCTTCGCCAGTTAGGGGAGCAGAAGCGGATCACCGAGCAGCAGATTCGCGCCGAGCTGGGGCCGCTGGAGTCGGAGAGCCGCACAGTCGAAGAACAGCTGTCGCTCGACAGCCAAGACCGCAGCTCGCTTTTGGCGGAACAGGCTGATTTTGCCCGTAAGAAAGTCGAAGCCGAACAGCTGCTCTCCGAATTGCAGCAAGAGGAAGCTTCGCTCCAGCAGGCGATTCGCGACGCGGAAACTTCGCGGAAAGCAAGCGAATCCGAGAAGGAAGAGCTGCAAAGCCAGCTGACCGATTTGAAAGTGAAAGTCGCTTCTATTTCACAGGAGAAGCAATCGCTTCAGGATCAACAACGTCGCTTGCAGCAGGACCTATCCGATGCCGAGCGCGAGATGGAGACGAACCGTCAGCTGCTGACGCAGTTGGAGCAAGAGATGGAACAACTCGATCAGGAAACGGTCCTGCAGGTGGAGCAGCTGAACGATCTCAAACTGAAGAAGCAGGAATGTACGGAGCAGATTGAGTATAAGCGGGCGGAGCGTACGGATTGGCTGCAGAAGCTGGAAAAGGGAGAGAATGAAACGCGGGCGCAGCGGATCCAGTTGAAGCAAATTGAAGAGAATCTGCATCAGACTGAGGTGCGCGTGAATCGTCTGGATGTTGAGCTCGACAACTTGTTGAAAAAGTTGTCTGAAGAATACGAACTCAGCTACGAGCTTGCCAAAGTGCGTTACCCGGTTCCGGAGGATGTCGCCGGCACGCAAAGCCGCGTCCGCGAGCTGAAGCGGGAAATCGCTTCGCTGGGCGATGTGAACCTGGGCGCGATTGAGGAATATGCCCGCGTCTCCGAGCGGTATGAATTCCTCAGCAGCCAAAAGAATGACTTGATCGAAGCGAAGGCGACCCTGTACCAGGTCATCCGTGAGATGGATCAAGAGATGTCCAAGCGCTTCAAAACGACGTTCGATGCGATTCGTTCGCATTTCGTCGTTGTCTTCGCCAAGCTGTTCGGCGGCGGACGCGCGGATCTCATTCTGTCCGAGCCGGACAATCTGCTCGACACAGGCATCGAGATCGTGGCGCAGCCGCCAGGCAAAAAGCTGCAAAACTTGCAGCTGCTCTCCGGCGGCGAGCGGGCGCTGACCGCGATCGCGCTGCTGTTCTCGATCATCCGCGTGAAGCCGGTGCCGTTCTGCGTGCTTGACGAAGTTGAGGCCGCGCTCGATGAAGCGAACGTATCGCGCTTCGCTGAATATTTACGCGAGTTCTCGGAGATGACCCAGTTTATCGTGGTCACACACCGGAAGGGTACAATGGAAGAGGCGGACGTGCTCTATGGCGTGACGATGCAGGAGGGCGGTGTATCGAAGCTGGTATCCGTCCGACTGGAAGATGAAGAGGCGGTCGTTTCCGCATCCTAGTCGCTTAGCTGTAAGGATAGATCAACCATTTTAGGAGGAACCATGAGTTTTTTTAAACGTCTAAAAGAGAGTATTTCCAGCAAGGCTGAAGCGGTAACGAATAAATTTAAAGAAGGTCTGGCCAAAACGAGAGATGCGTTCGTGGATCGGGTGGACGACTTGTTCAGTCGCCGCAAGAAGATTGACGAAGAATTTTATGAAGAGCTGGAAGAAATTCTTATTGGCGCTGACGTCGGCGTGAACACTGTGCTGAAGCTGATCGATGAGCTACGCGCTGAAGTGAAGAAGCGCAAAATTGAGAACCCGGCCGAGCTGCAGCCGATTTTGTCCGAGAAGCTGATTGGCTTGCTGAAAGGCGATGCCCAAGCGGGCTTGAATATGAATCCGGATGGGCTCACTGTCATTCTGTTCGTCGGTGTAAACGGCGTCGGCAAGACGACGACGATCGGAAAGATGGCTCATATGTTCAAATCCCAGGGGAAAAAGGTGCTGATGGCTGCAGGCGACACGTTCCGTGCAGGCGCGATCGAGCAATTGGAAACTTGGGGCCAACGTGTCGGGGTAGACGTCATTAAGCAGCAATCCGGCGCAGATCCTGCCGCGGTCATGTACGACGCTGTTCAGGCGGCGAAGACGCGCGGTGTCGATGTGCTGCTCTGCGATACGGCGGGCCGCTTGCAAAATAAAGTGAACCTGATGGAAGAGCTGAACAAAATTTACCGCGTCATTCAACGCGAAGTGCCGGGCGCGCCACATGAGGTAATCCTTGTGCTGGACGCAACGACAGGCCAGAATGCACTGAGCCAAGCCAAGCTGTTTGGTGAAAAATCCGGCCTAACAGGTCTGGTCTTGTCCAAGCTTGACGGCACGGCCAAAGGCGGCATCGTCGTCGCCATCCGCCAAGAGCTGTCGCTGCCGGTGAAGTTCGTCGGTTTAGGCGAGAAGATGGATGATCTGCAGCCGTTTGATTCGGAGCAATTCGTGCATGCACTATTCGGCAAATGGATAAACGAACAAAAAGAAGAAAACGAATAAAATCCTTGCCGTTCGCGCGTCGGACGGCGGGATTTTTTTTCTTTTGCCACTGACAAGGTTAAATGCTTGACATTGGTTCGGGAATTCAGTATGATAGGTTCTGTTGTGCTGCTGTCAAGGATTCAACCTTTACGGAGGTGGCTATAGTGCCCATGGATCAAATGCTGGAGAAAACGAATCGGATCAACCTGCTGTTTGACTTCTATGAGCCTTTGTTGACGGAAAAGCAGCGAACTTTCTTGCAATTGTATTTCCATGACGATTATTCGCTCGGTGAGATTGCCGAGAACTTTGAAATCAGCCGCCAAGCGGTTTATGAACATATTAAGCGGGCGGAACAGACGCTGCGCGATTACGAGAATAAGCTACAGCTGTTACATAAGCATGAACAGCGCGTCAAGCTTCGTGTAGAGCTTGAACAAATACTGGATCAATGCGATCCGGAGCTAAAGAGGAAATCAGGCGCGCTTTTTGATACAATGATTGGGATAGATTGATAAATGCTTAGGAGGTGAAGCGCATGGCATTTGAAGGATTGGCAAACCGATTGCAGAACGTATTCGGCAAGTTGAGAAGCAAAGGTAAGCTATCGGAAGAAGATGTTGGCGAAGCGCTTCGCGAAGTTCGGTTAGCGCTGCTGGAAGCGGATGTTAACTTTAAAGTCGTCAAAGATTTTATTGCGAAAGTCAGAGAGCAAGCTGTCGGTCAGGAAGTAATGAAATCTTTCACACCTGGCATGGTTGTCATCGATATCGTAAACAAAGAACTGACGGCTTTAATGGGCGGTACGCAGAGCAAGCTGGCGCGTTCCAACCGGCCGCCGACGGTCATCATGATGGCAGGTTTGCAAGGGGCTGGTAAGACGACGTCTTCAGGCAAATTGGCGAAGATGCTGCAGAAGCAGAATCACCGCCCGCTCATGGTCGCCTGCGATATTTACCGACCTGCTGCTATTAAGCAGCTGCAAGTGCTCGGCGAGCAGTTGAAGGTTCCCGTATTTGCGATGGGCGATCAGGTGAACCCGGTCGACATTGCCAAAGCTGGCCTGCAGCACGCCAAGGATAATGGCAACGATTATGTCATCATTGATACGGCCGGACGATTGCACATTGACGAAGCGTTGATGGACGAGCTGAAAAATGTGCGCGAGGCGGTACAGCCGGACGAGATTTTGCTGGTCGTCGACGCGATGACAGGTCAGGATGCCGTCAATGTGGCGGAGAGCTTCCATAAGCAGTTGGAATTGACCGGTGTCGTACTGACGAAGCTTGACGGCGATACCCGCGGTGGTGCGGCATTATCGGTTAAGGCCGTAACCGGCTGCCCGATCAAATTCGCTGCCAGCGGCGAGAAGATGGACGCCCTAGAACCGTTCTTCCCGGATCGGATGGCATCGCGGATTCTCGGTATGGGTGATATGCTCACGTTGATCGAGAAGGCGCAAGCCGGTATCGATATGGATAAGGCGAAAGAGATGGAGCGCAAGATGCGCAACGCCGAATTCACCTTCGACGATTTCCTGGAGCAGATGGAGCAGGTGAAGAAGCTTGGACCGCTGGATCAAATCCTCGATATGCTACCTGGTGCGAACAAAATCAAGGGCATGAAGGATTTGAAAGTAGACGATAAGCAGATGGCGCGTGTCGAGGCCATTGTAAAATCGATGACCAAAGAAGAGAAGGTCAAGCCTGAGCTGCTGAACGCCAGTCGCCGCAAGCGGATTGCACTGGGAAGCGGCAATTCGGTTCAGGAAGTCAATCGTTTCATCAAGCAGTTCGAGGACATGCGCAAAATGATGAAGCAATTCTCTGGTATGATGGGTCCGAAAGGGGCCAAAGGCCTCAAAAACATGAAAAAGCTAGGCAAAGGGTTTAAATTCCCTTTCTAAATATTCATTCATTTTTTATCCTATGTTGGAGGTGATTTTCAAAATGGCAGTACGTATTCGTCTGAAACGTATGGGCGCTCACAAAGCTCCTTTCTACCGCGTCGTGGTATCGGATTCCCGTTCCCCTCGTGACGGTCGTTTTATCGAAGAAATCGGTACTTACAATCCAGTAGCTCAACCAGCGGCTGTTACTCTTGATGAAGAGAAAGCTCTGAAATGGCTTCAAACTGGTGCGCAACCATCCGATACAGTTCGCAGTCTGTTCAGCAAAGCAGGTCTGATGACTAAATTTCACGAGCTGAAACAACAGAAGTAATCTGTTAACTTTCGGAGGGTATGTTCATGAAGGATCTTATCACGGTTATTGCTAAGGCTCTTGTTGATCATCCGGAAGAAGTGCGTGTCACGGTGCAGGAGAAAGATGACAAGATTGAGTACCGGCTTTCTGTTCACCCCGACGATGTCGGTAAGGTGATCGGCAAGCAGGGCAAAATCGCGAAGTCGCTCCGCACTGTGGTTACGTCTGCAGCAGTGAAAGAAACCAAACGTGTAGCTGTAGAGATTGTTTCATAGTGAAAAGGGTTAGGAATCATTTCCTAACCTTTTTCTTATATATCAAGACCCCTGCAAAGTATTAAGATAAACCTTCGTTGGGTATGCTTCATTTTGTGGGGATATAGGAGGCATACGAAGCATGAGTGAGAAGTTGTATACGGTTGGCAAAATCGTGAACACCCACGGCATTCGGGGTGAATTGAAAATTATTCCAGAGACGGATTTTCCGGAACGCTTTGCCAAGGGCAGCGAGCTCATTATTGTCGATGCGCACAATAAGCAAACGCCGGTGACGGTTGGCACCTCCCGCTTACATAAAAATATGTACATTGTCCAATTCACGCAGCATTCCAACATTAATGACGTGGAGAAGTTCAAAGGTTCCTTGCTTAAGGTGGAAGGGAAGTTCCAGCAGCCTCTGGAAGAAGGCGAGTATTATTACCACGAGATCATTGGCTGCAAAGTGATTACGGAGGAAGGCGAAGAGCTCGGGCTTATTAAGGAAGTGCTGACGCCTGGCGCCAACGACGTATGGGTCGTCGCTTTGCCGAAAGGCAAGGAGCTGCTGCTGCCTGTAATTGACGATGTGATCCTCGATGTGAATGTCGCTGACAAAACGATTCGTGTCCATGTCATGGAAGGACTGCTGGAATGAGAATTGATGTATTGACGCTTTTTCCGGAAATGTTTGCAGGCGTGTTTTCCTCCAGCATTCTTGGAAAAGCTAAGGATAAAGGAATTGTATCGCTGAACACGGTTAATTTCCGCGATTATTCCAATAATAAACATAACACCGTTGATGATTACCCGTATGGCGGTGGTGGCGGCATGGTGCTGAAGCCGGAGCCGATTTTTGCGGCTGTCGAGGACTTGCCGGGGTACCGCGCGGCTGATGATGAGACTCAGCTTTCCCCGAAGCCAAGAGTCATTCTCATGTGCCCGCAGGGCGAGACGTTCTCGCAGCGCAAAGCGGAGGAGCTTGCAGGCGAACAGCATCTCGTGTTTATTTGCGGCCATTATGAAGGCTACGATGAGCGCATCAGAGAGCACCTGGTAACGGACGAGCTGTCGATAGGGGATTATGTTCTGACTGGCGGGGAACTGCCCGCAATGGTCGTTATTGACAGCGTCGTGAGGTTGCTGCCGGGCGTACTCGGAAATGAAATGTCAGCGGTCACCGATTCATTTAGTACAGGCTTGTTGGAATACCCCCATTACACACGGCCTGTCAAATTTAGAGATTGGGAAGTTCCTGAAGTTCTGATGTCCGGGCACCATGAGAATGTCAAAAACTGGCGGCTGCAGCAATCGCTATACCGCACGCTGGAGCGTCGTCCTGACTTATTGGAAGGCCGGGAATTGTCCAAGAAAGAAAAGGTTTGGCTGGAAGAATGGAAAAACAGACAGAAGGAGTAGCCCCCAAAAACTTCTCTATTGAATTTCTATTCTCTCTGTGGTAATATAATTTCTGTTGCGAATTTTTATTTGCTTTGAGTCTGGTGGTCCTCTACGCGTTACAGCTTGTCATACATCGTAGATAGCGGAATGAACACCTGTGTGGAAGGAGGAAGTCAACTATGAATCTGATTCAAGAGATTACGAAGGAACAACTGCGTACGGATATCCCTGCATTCCGTCCAGGCGACACACTGAAAGTACACGTAAAAGTTATCGAGGGTTCCCGTGAGCGTATTCAGCTGTTCGAAGGTGTTGTGATCAAACGCCGCGGCGGTGGAATTAGCGAAACGTTTACCGTTCGTAAAATTTCTTACGGTGTTGGTGTGGAGAGAACATTCCCATTCCACTCTCCGCGGATCGACAAGATTGAAGTGGCTCGCCGTGGTAAAGTTCGTCGTGCGAAACTCTACTATCTGCGTGGTCTTCGCGGTAAAGCAGCAAGAATTAAAGAGATTCGATAAGAAACCGGGGGGCTTGTTTAGGCAAGTCTCCTTTTCATTTCTCTGAAGTACATATTTAAGCAACAAACAGCAATTCACATACATAAGCCCGAAACTGGAAAGAGGCGATCCGAGATGGAACAGAAAGATCTAGAACAGCCTTACAACAATGAACCGTCCGCAGAAACGGGAAAGGCTCCGGTCAAAACAGCGAAAAGCGAAACATGGGAATGGATTAAAGCGCTCGTGATTGCCGGAGTATTGGTCATTATTATCCGCTGGTTTCTGTTTTCTCCTTTCATCGTTGATGGAGATTCGATGCGGCCTAACTTTTTTACAGGCGAGCGTCTTATTGTGAACAAAATTATTTATGACATCCGCCAACCGAAGCGTGGGGAAGTCATCGTGTTCCATGCGCCAGAGGGCAAAGATTACATCAAACGCGTGATCGCGCTTCCAGGGGAAACCGTTAAGGTGGATGGCGATAAAGTGTATATTAACGGCAAAGAGATTGATCAGCAGTTTATTCAGGCGGCAATTGATCAAGCCATTAAGGATGGCCATCCTTACAATACGCTTGCGAACTTCCCGGAGACCAAAGTGCCGGATAACGAAATTTTTGCGATGGGCGATAACCGTCCGAACAGCAAGGACAGCCGGGATAAGCGCGTAGGCTTTGTGCCGTACGATAAAATCGTTGGCCGTGCCGAAGTTATCTTCTGGCCGCTCAATAAAATCAGTTTCATACATTTCTAGAGGTGAAAATATGACCATTCAATGGTTTCCCGGCCATATGACCAAAGCCCGCAGACAAATCGAAGACAAGCTTAAGCTGATCGATGTTGTCATCGAGCTGTTGGATGCCCGCATTCCCCTCTCCAGCCGGAACCCGATGGTAGATGAAATATTAAAGGGCAAGCCGAGGATGGTGCTGCTCAACAAGCATGATCTGGCAGACCCGGTCGTTACGGCGGAGTGGGTGCGCTATTTTGCCGATCAAGGCCTTCAAGCGCTGCCGATCGACGCCGCAAGCGGCACTCAGGTGAAAGAGATTTTACCGCGGGCAAAAGCGCTCTGGGCTCATAAAATCGAAAGCCAGCTTCGCAAAGGTATCAACCCGCGCGCTATCCGGGCACTCATCGTCGGCATCCCGAATGTGGGTAAGTCCACATTGATTAATCAGTTGGCCGGCAAGAAGATTGCCGCGACCGGCGATAAGCCGGGCGTCACCAAGGGCCAGCAGTGGATCAAGGTCGGTACGGAGATGGATCTGTTGGACACGCCAGGGATTTTGTGGCCGAAATTCGAAGACCAGATGGTAGGGCTTCGACTCGCAGCCACCGGTGCGATTAAGGAAGAAATTCTCCACTTGGATGAAGTAGCTTTCTTTTCGATTAAGTACATGGTGCAGCATTACGGCACTGCCCTGCAGGAACGATTTGGCATTGCAGAAATGCCGGATGACCTCGATGACCCGAATCAAATCGTATCGGTCATGGAAGCCATCGGCCGCAAGCGCGGAGCCATCGTCAGCGGCGGCAAAGTGGATTTGGACAAAGCCTCCCTCATCATTATCCGCGACTTACGAGCGGGTAAGCTGGGGCGGATCAGCTTGGAAAAGCCGACAGATTATTAAGATTGAAACCACGTCAAGTTTCAGCCGGGGGCTGAGCGGGCGTGGTTTTTTGTTTTCTGGCCAGAGGTCAGGTGGGCGGAAAGGTGCTGCAAGGGAAAAGGTCTGTTTAAGGTGATAGCGAGGAAGAAAATCCGTTTTAGGTGATCGTGAGGGTGAGTGCATAACTCGCAAGGTGGATTAGGCTTACGAGGTCATGTAAAGCTGCGCTGCGTGGAAGGATGGCGGGAAACCAGCGCTAGTTTATCAGAAACATAAACGGAATGATGTTCCTTTTTTATCCAGTTCGGTTTTTCATCTGGCTTGCTCAAGTCATCTTCATTTATAATGTAGGGATGGAAAGGGGCGAAAGCCATGCTGGAGTATGAAAAACGAATATGGGAGCTGGGCTTCACCCGCATTGCCGGGATTGATGAAGTAGGGCGGGGCTGTTTGTTCGGCGATGTTGTCGCGGCAGCGGTTATTTTGCCTCAAGGCTATGTTTTAGAGGAAGTGAATGATTCGAAAAAACTGTCCGAAAAGAAGCGGAATGCGCTTTTTGAGCAGATCATGAATGAAGCGCTGGCCGTTGGCGTCGGCATTGTCGATGTAGCAACGATTGAAGCCATCAACATTAAGCAAGCTGCGCGCCTGGCGATGAAGCAGGCCGTCGAACAGTTGGGCATAGTGCCTGATTATTTGTTAGTGGACGCAGAGAACGTCGATTCAGAAATCGAGCAAGAGGCAATTATTCACGGAGATGCGCTTAGCCAGTCGATTGCAGCCGCTTCGATCATCGCGAAGGTGACGAGAGATCGCATGTGCGAGGAATGGGACGCCATTTATCCTGAATATGGACTTGCTGTACATAAAGGTTATGCAACGAAGCATCACAGAGAAATGCTGCTCCGTTTTGGACCATCAGATCTGCATCGGAAGTTGTTTATTCGCAAAATTATGGCTCAATTTGAAGTGAGCGAACAGCAAGTCGAACAATTGGAGCTGTTTGCCGAAGGTTAAGTAAAAAATATCAGGCTTTTTACCGATATCATATACATAACAAGGCGATGGAAACGTTCCGAGGTGAGAGCATATGAATATTAGCGGTCTTATACGAAATTTGGTTGGCGAACTGACTGCCTCGGACAGTAAAACGTTGGAGCTCAAGGTCGGACAAATTGTAAAAGGTGTCGTACTGCAGCTGCTGAACGACCAGGAAGCGGTTTTGAACATTAGTGGCGTTCAAGTTAGAGCGAAGCTGGAGACACCGCTCAAGCAGGGCGATGTGACGATGCTTCAGGTGCAGCCTGAATCCAACGGCGGACAAGTTATGCTGAAGCCGCTTGCGTCATCGAACGTCCAGATTGCCGATGATTCGTTCAGCGAGCTGCTAAAGGATTTTGCTGTCAAAGATACGGCATCGAACCGGCAATTGGTGCAGACGATGCAGCAAGCGGGGGTTTCGTTAACGAAAGAAACGGTGAAGGATTTTGCTTCTTTGTTAAGCGTTGTCCCAGAAGGTGTTAGCAAAGATGAATTTATGCAAGCGGCAGTGCTTGCTTATAAGAAGGGGCTTCCGCTGACAGAGGAAACAGTAAGCGCTCTGCGGCAGGCAACCGCCGGGCCTCCTGTCGGCGAAGTGCTGGAGCGGCTGGAGCAGCGGGCATCCGCTCTGCTGCAGGAGCAACCGTCACACCCTGCCGCCGCGACGGCGAAGCAGGTGGTGACGCTGCTGCAGGAGCTGCGCGCTTCCGTCGCAGCTGCGGGATTGCCACAGCCGCCGGCAGGCGACCCGAAGGTCGCGCCCGCGGCTGTGACCACGCCTGCTGGCGAAGCAGCAGGCGGCGTAACCGCCGGCTCGGCGCAGCCGCCGGCGGCAGAGTCAGCGGCCGCCCGCTCCGCGGTGGCGGCAGAGCCAGCGGCCGCCCGCTCCGCGGCGGCGGCAGAGCCAGCGGCCGCCCGCCCCGCGGTGGCGGCAGAGCCAGCGGCCGCCCGCTCTGCGGTGGCGGCAGAGCCAGTGGCCGCCCGCTCCGCGGTGGCGGCCGGGCCGCTGCAGGCTCAAGCGCTGAGCGCTGAGCCTGGCCGCGCGAGCGAACCGCCTGCGGCAGGTTCGCTTCAGGCGCCGCCGGCGAAGCCGGAGGCGGCGGCCACGCCGGCTGGCGCGAGCCATGCCGCGCCAGCCGAGCCCGCAGATGATCCAGCGCCGAACTGGATCAGCAAGCTGCTCAAAGCCGTAGGCGTGGAGCACGAGGCTCATCTGGCGAAGCTGGATCAGGCTGAGCGCCACGAGGTAATGGCGCGCCTACGGAACGGCGGAGCTGATCCGCAGCAGGATCTGATCGGCGTGAACAGTTCGCAGGATCACGACGATAAGCCTGCGGCCGATAACTTAAAGAGTCTGCTGCTGCAGCTGACAGCCTCAGACGATACGCCGGCCCCGCTCCGTGAAGCGGCGAAGGAAGCTATACATCAAATCACAGGTCAGCAGTTGATGCTGACGACTGACAAAACTTCCATGTTCACCCACATGACGCTGTTTATCCCATTCTTGAATGGGTCCGGGCAGCAGTCGGCCAGTGTGCACATTCAATCACAGAAGGGCAAACGCGGGGAAGTTGATGCCAGCAATTGCCGTCTTTTATTCGATTTATCCATGAAAGCAATGGGCAATACGCTGCTCGATGTGCATGTCGTCAATAAAATCGTGAGCTTGAACATTCATAACGATCATCCGGCTGTCGCTGCGCTGATGGAGAGCTCCCGAGATGAGTTGACTGCGGCTATGAATAAAGCGGGCTATCAGTTTTTTTCATTAAAATGCTCGCCTTATCCAACCTTGACAGCCGGCAATGAGAACGACAGCACTGCCAAACCAGCGCAGTTGGATAGCAGCCGGGCGGATCTGCGTGCGCTTTATCAGCCGAAGACCTATAAAGGAGTGGATCTGCGCGCGTGAATCAACAAGAAAGACGAGGCCATAACGCCCAGCAGAAACCAGCCCCGATCAAAAAGGCGGTAGCCTTGAAGTATGCGCCCGAAATGCAGAAAGCGCCAACAGTCGTCGCCAAGGGCAAGGGGCACATGGCAGAATCGATCCTCCAGAAAGCCAAGGATAACGGTGTGCCGATTCAGGAGGATTCTTCGCTGGTCGAAGTGCTGTCTAAGCTTGACCTGGATCAGGAAATCCCACCGGAACTGTATCAGCTCGTGGCCGAAGTACTGAGCTTTATTTATCGCTCTGACAACCGGATGCGACAGATGAGGGAGCGGGTATGAATGATACACGTAAAGATAACCGGAAGCAGCTGGGCAATATGGGGGAAGCGCTCGCCGAATCATATCTTCGGGAGCGCAGCTACCTGATTTTGCACCGGAATTGGCGCTGCAAAATAGGCGAGATTGACATCGTTGCTGAAGTGGAGGGTATACTGGTGTTTGTGGAAGTGCGAACACGGCGGTTATCCGATCATTTGGGAACGGCCAAAGAATCCGTTGATCAGCGGAAGCAGCGCAAAATCAGGGACATTGCACAAATATATCTTCATGTTTTTAAAAAGTATGACACAAGGGTTAGGTTCGATGTCGTGACGGTGGAGCTACCCGCCAATAGCACTCCAACCTCTATGGGTACCCCCGTAATTTCACATATTGAAGGAGCTTTTTGATCCGTATGCCATTCGCTGGCTGTCAGGGTTGAAAAGCTCTTTTTTATATGCTCACGTGCGGAGATTGCTTCTTATCCAGATTACGATACTGGATCGCCTCGGCAACATGCTGCGGTTCGATCTGCGTGCATTGGTCCAGATCGGCAATTGTTAGGGCCAACCGCAGGATACGATCATGCGCGCGTGCGCTTAACCCCAGTGCGTCAAACGAAGCGTTTAACAACTGCTCCCCTTCGGCAGTCAACGCGCAAAACCGGCGCAGCAGCTTGCCGCTTAGTTCGTTGTTATAGCGGATGCCTGTGTCAGCATAGCGGACTTGCTGGGTCGCATGTGCACGCAAGACCTGCTCCAGCATCTCTTCGGATGACTGATGCAAGTTCCGCTCATGGAGCTGCGCATAGCTGGGCTTGGGCACTTCTACATGAAGATCAATACGGTCAAGCAAGGGGCCGGATATTCTCGAGCGGTAATGAATGATTTTTTGTGGGCTGCACGTACAAACGTGCTTGTCCGAATCTTCACCAAAAAAGCCACAAGGGCATGGATTCATTGCGGCCGCGAGGATAAATTGCGAGGGGAACGTGTAGACAGCACGGGCTCTGGCAATTGTCACACACCGCTCTTCGAGCGGTTGTCTCAGCACTTCTAGCGCACTGCGCGTAAACTCGGGGAGCTCATCGAGGAACAGGATCCCCCTGTGAGCGAGGCTCACCTCGCCGGGCTTGGGAATCGAGCCGCCTCCAGCCAAGCCTGCGGCGGAAATCGTATGATGCGGCGCGCGAAACGGGCGCTTGCGCATCAGCGAGCTCCGATCCGGCAGCTTGCCGGAGGCACTGTATATTTTTGTCACTTCGAGCGCTTCGCGGTCGTACATGGGGGGCAGGATTGTCGGCATCCGCTTGACCAGCATCGTTTTGCCTGTACCCGGTGGGCCGATAAGCAAGATGTTGTGCATGCCGGCAGCGGCAATCATCAACGCGCGTTTTACTTGATGCTGCCCGCTGACATCCGAATAATTATCATTGTAGAGGGATCGGGTATCTGCCGCTGGAGCAGTGGAAGACGGATCGTCGACTCGCGCTTTGAATAAGAAAGAAGTTTCTTCCATGCCGTTCCAATTTTTGAAATCGGCCAGCTTGGCTAGCGCATACACGTTCACGCCTTCGATGAGTGCTGCCTCTGCCGCATTCGCTTCAGGCAAGCAGATGCGTCGCATGCCTGCTTGCTTGGCCGCATGCACCATGGAAAGCACGCCGGGTACCGGGCGCAGCGCACCGTCTAGCGCCAGTTCGCCGATGAAAAGCGTGCGCTCAACGATATCTGCCGGCAGCTGTCCGGTGGTTAGGAGGATGCCCAGCGCGATCGCCAGGTCGAAGGAAGAGCCTTCTTTGCGCAAATCGGCAGGTGCCAAATTCACGGTGATTCGATCCAGAGGAAACGTAAATCCGCAATTTTTAATGGCGGATCGCACTCGTTCTACAGATTCCCGTACCGCACTGTCCGGCAATCCGACGAGATTGATCTGCGGCAAGCCGCTGGAAATATCCGATTCCACTTCAATTACTTGTCCTTCAATACCTTGCAGACAGGCACTCATCACTTTTCCATACATCAAAAAACACCTTCCAATCCACAGATTAGCTGCCGTTGGGCAAGCTTCGTTGGGAGTCAAGGTGCTTCCTTTTTCATCCATATAACTCAATTATATGCTCATCAGCTAAGAGGCGCAACAGGTAAAGGAAATGTTAAGGTTAAAAAGTCTAATTCATGCGCATAATGGTTTTTGAGGTGATATCATGGAGGAAAAACCATATTTTTGTCCAAATTGCCGTTCCAACCGTGTCAAGTTCAACGTAATTACAAGTTACGCCCAGTCCTTTATGAAGGATGCATTGACGGGGAATATTGTCGAATTCAAGGACCCCAATCCGATCCCCGAGCCGGAGGCAACAATACAATGTTTGGTCTGCAGCTTTACCGGTAATGAAATGCGGTTCATCAAACAAGCGGAGCGCGAGCCGCGCGTGAACACTTCAACGACAACATTTACTTGAAATTAATACCCTGACGTATTTTTCAAAAGTTTGAAAAATGCGTCTTTCTTTTGCCTAGAGTGATAGCTAAAGTTTTTCACAGTGAAAGGAAAATTCTACTGACTTCACGAAAAAAATAAGGAAACTGTCGAAAAAAAGTGATACAATGGTTAGGGCTTGTGAAGAAGTGTGATACTAATTCCGGCAGCAAGATTTACCGTGCACGCATATGATGGGATTGCACTTTTCCCTGTATAGCACGT
Organism: Paenibacillus aestuarii; assembly: GCF_027789125.1. Classification (GTDB taxonomy): domain Bacteria; phylum Bacillota; class Bacilli; order Paenibacillales; family NBRC-103111; genus Paenibacillus_E; species Paenibacillus_E aestuarii. Next base: position 118,665 of record NZ_JAQFVF010000020.1, read on the forward strand.
CTAGAAAGTCCATACTGATAGGAGGATTTTGGAAATGAATATCCATGAGTACCAAGGCAAAGAAGTCCTGAGACAGTACGGAGTCAGCGTTCCTAAAGGCAAAGTTGCTTTTACTGTTGACGAAGCGGTACAAGCTGCTCAAGAACTTGGAACATCTGTCGTTGTCGTGAAGGCGCAAATTCATGCCGGAGGACGCGGTAAAGCAGGCGGCGTTAAAGTAGCTAAGAACCTTGATGAAGTACGTACATATGCTAGCGAAATTTTAGGAAAAGTTCTGGTTACCCACCAAACAGGTCCTGAAGGTAAAGAAGTAAAGCGTCTTTTGATCGAGCAAGGCTGCGACATCAAAAAAGAATACTATGTGGGTGTCGTTGTTGACCGTGCGACAGGTTCCGTAGTTATGATGGCTTCTGAAGAAGGCGGTACAGAAATCGAAGAGGTTGCTGAACATTCGCCTGAGAAAATCTTCAAAGAAGTTGTAGACCCTGCAATCGGCCTGCAAGCTTTCCAAGCGCGCAGATTGGCTTACAACATCAACATTCCTAACGAATTGGTTGGCAAAGCTGCGAAGTTCATGCTTGCTCTTTACAAAGCGTTCGTTGAGAAAGACTGCTCCATCGCTGAAATCAACCCATTGGTTGTAACAGGCGACGGAGATGTTATGGCTTTGGATGCGAAATTGAACTTCGATTCCAACGCTCTTTTCCGTCACAAAGATATCATTGAACTTCGTGACCTTGATGAAGAAGATGCGAAGGAAATTCAAGCTTCCAAATATGACCTGAGCTACATCGCCCTTGACGGCAACATCGGTTGCATGGTTAACGGTGCTGGTCTGGCGATGGCAACTATGGACATCATCAAGCACTACGGTGGAGACCCTGCGAACTTCCTTGATGTTGGCGGCGGCGCTACCAAAGAGAAAGTTACAGAAGCTTTCAAAATCATTCTTTCCGATGAGCAAGTAAAAGGTATCTTCGTTAACATTTTCGGCGGTATTATGCGTTGTGACGTTATCGCTGACGGTGTTGTTGCAGCAGCTAGAGAGCTTGGACTTTCCCGCCCGCTTGTTGTACGTTTGGAAGGTACTAACGTTGAGCTGGGCAAAAAGATTCTGAACGAATCCGGCCTGAACATCGTAGCAGCTGATTCCATGGCTGACGGCGCTCAAAAAATCGTTGCTTTAGTTAAATAATTAAACCCGAGCGGTTTTAAATAATAGAGTGGGATGTGAACAAAGATCATGAGTATTTTGGTTAACAAACATACAAAAGTCATTACTCAAGGGATTACCGGCGCTACGGGCTTGTTTCATACCAAAGGCGGTCTTGATTACGGCACACAAATGGTTGGTGGCGTAACACCTGGTAAAGGCGGCACGACAGTCGATATCACACTTGAAAACGGTGAACTGGTTAAACTTCCAGTATTCAATACTGTGATCGAAGCCAAAAAAGCAACTGGTGCAACAGCATCCGTTATTTATGTACCACCAGCTTTCGCAGCTGAATCCATCATCGAAGCGGTTGACGCAGATCTTGATCTCGTTATCTGTATTACAGAAGGCATTCCTGTTCTTGACATGGTTAACGTGAAGCGTTACATGGAAGGCAAGAGAACAGTTCTGATCGGACCTAACTGCCCAGGCGTTATTACACCTGGCGAGTGCAAAATCGGTATTATGCCTGGCTATATCCATACTCCAGGTCACGTAGGCGTTGTTTCCCGTTCCGGAACATTGACTTACGAAGCGGTTCACCAATTGACAACTCGCGGTATCGGACAATCCTCCGCAGTTGGTATTGGCGGCGACCCTGTAAAAGGCTCCGAGTTCATCGATATCCTCAAACGTTTCAACGAAGATCCAGATACGTATGCGGTTATCATGATCGGTGAAATCGGCGGTACAGCTGAAGAAGAAGCGGCTGAGTGGGTGAAAGCGAATATGACGAAGCCGGTTGTTGGCTTCATCGGCGGTAAAACTGCGCCTCCAGGAAAACGTATGGGCCACGCTGGCGCCATCATTTCCGGTGGTAAAGGCACTGCAGCTGAGAAAGTTGCGACAATGGAAAGATGCGGCATTCGTGTTGCTGCAACTCCATCGGAAATGGGTTCCACACTTGTTGCCGTTCTTGAAGAGAAAGGCATGCTGGATAAAGTTATCACCAAAAAATAATACCTTTTGTTGAAGGTAAGCAACCTTCCAATTTCCTCTTTTGAGGAATTTGGGAGGTTTTTTTGTTTTTCAGTGTTTAAACCATTTGTAAGAATGGGAAGGAGTGTATATACTTATGGATAATCGATACATTATTTTTGGTTTACATGAGCTGGAAGGCGTTGGCTGGAAAACGATCCTTCAATTGCTTAGCCGCTTTCCGGAACCCCAGGAGTTGTTTGAACTCTCCACCGAAGCGCTCCATGCAGCCGGTATTCGCAAATCGATTGCCGATTTGATTGCCAAGCGCTTCTCTCCATCCTTTATTGAAGAGCGGCTTCAGCTTTATGAACAACAATCCATTCACATTCTGACATTACTGGATGACGGTTACCCTCCTATTTTGAAAGAAATTGCGCAGCCTCCCTGGATTTTATTTTTCAAAGGCGATCCTTCCTTTTTGAACCAAAGTTTGCTCAGTATTGTTGGAACGAGGACGCCAACCCCGTACGGTAAAAAAATTGCGGAAAACTTGGCGATGGAATTATCTCAAGCCGGATTCGGCATCGTCAGCGGTCTCGCAAGAGGCATTGACAGTCAGGCTCACATCGGCGCTTTGCAGGGAACGAGCGGCACTGTAGCTGTCCTGGGATGTGCGATTAATCAGATATATCCCCGTGAGAATGCTTTGCTGTACCGTAAGATTGAGCAGCAAGGGGTGATCCTGTCCGAATATCCGATCGGTACTAAGCTCCATCCTGGGATGTTTCCGCAGCGCAACCGGATCATTGCCGGATTATCGCTTGGCGTCATGGTGGTGGAAGCCGCACCGGACAGCGGGTCTTTAATTACGGTGGAATTTGCGTTAGATGAATCGCGGGATGTTTTTGCGGTTCCCGGCTCAATCCACTCATCACAGAGTGGTGGTGTGCACAACCTGCTCAAGCAGGGAGCGAAGCTGGTTTCAAATGTGCACGACGTCTTGGAGGAGTATCCTTATTTGCTAAGGTCGGGCCAAATCGCTGTTCCTCACAGGTATGTTAAACTTCTTGATTTGAGTGTTGAAGAACAGCAAATTATGGCTATAATGTCTAATGAACCGATGAGTATCGACACTTTATTAGAGGTTAGTCAATTTACTTTTGGACATTTGCATGCAGTTCTGTTATCTTTACTTATGAAAAAGGCGATTAAACAGCTTCCAGGATCTACATACTTATTAGCATAGGCATTTCAAGAAGCTTTTCTTCTCGCCAATAGACTTTACCTTGAATGACGAGGGGAGGAAGGACGATCCATGGCGGATTCTTTAGTGATCGTGGAGTCACCGGCCAAAGCAAAAACCATCGGCAAATATTTAGGCAGCAAATACATCGTAAAAGCCTCGATGGGTCACATTCGCGACCTTCCGAAAAGCCAAATTGGTGTAGAAGTAGAACGTAACTTTGAACCTAAATATATTACGATACGTGGCAAAGGCTCTATTTTAAAAGAACTTAAAGACGCAAGCAAAAAAGTTAAAAAAATATATCTCGCAGCTGACCCGGATCGTGAAGGGGAAGCAATTGCATGGCATTTAGCTCATTACTTGGACGTCGGGCAGGATGAAGCTTGCCGGGTTGTCTTTAATGAGATTACCAAGGATGCGGTCAAAGACGCTTTCAAGACGCCGAGACGCATTAATCAGGATCTCGTCAATGCGCAGCAGGCTAGGCGTATTCTCGATCGCCTTGTTGGATATAAGATTAGCCCTTTGCTTTGGAAAAAAGTAAAAAAAGGTTTGTCGGCAGGACGCGTACAATCGGTTGCCGTGAAACTGATTCTCGATCGCGAGAACGAGATTAAAGCGTTTGAGCCCGAAGAGTACTGGTCTATCACAGCGGTTCTCGCTGCTGGTAAGACTACGTTCGAAGCGAAATATTACAGCATTCGCGGTGAGAAGAAAGAGCTCGGCTCACAAGAAGATGTGAACGAAGTATTGGCGGCTATGGGCGAAGGCCCATTCACGGTCCAAGAAGTGAAGGAGAAGGAACGGCAGCGCAACCCGTCTCCGCCTTTCATCACGAGCTCCATGCAGCAGGAGGCTGCCCGCAAGTTGAATTTCCGCGCTTCCAAGACGATGTCGGTGGCGCAGCAATTATATGAAGGGATTGACCTTGGGAAAGAAGGTACGGTAGGTTTAATCACTTACATGCGTACGGATTCGACCCGGATCTCGCCCGTTGCACAAGAAGAAGCTAAGGAATTTATCATTGGCAAATACGGAGCGGATTACTATCCGGAAACGCCTCGCCAATACATCAAGAAGAATGCCAACGCTCAGGATGCGCATGAAGGGATCCGTCCTACTTCCGTTATGCGTGAGCCGGAACAATTAAAGGAATTTCTGAGCAAAGATCAATACCGCCTGTACAAGCTCGTCTGGGAGCGTTTCGTTGCCAGCCAAATGGCTTCAGCGATTATGGATACGATGACGGTTGATTTGATGGCTGGCGAAACGGTATTCCGGGCTGCAGGCTCCAAAATGAAATTCCCGGGCTTTATGAAAGTGTACGTGGAAAGCAATGACGACGGTACAACGGAAGAAGATAGGCTGCTTCCCGCTCTGTCGCAGGGCGACTCTTTGCAAAAACAAAGCATGGAGCCGAAGCAGCATTTCACGCAGCCGCCACCTCGCTATACGGAAGCACGCCTTGTGCGCGCGCTGGAGGAGATGGGCATCGGGCGACCAAGTACGTATGCGCCAACGCTGGAGACGATTCAAAAACGTGGCTACGTAGCGATTGAAGAAAAGAAATTCGTGCCCACCGAGCTTGGCGAGCTTGTCATTCAATTAATGCAGGAATTCTTCCCTGAAATTCTTGATATCGAGTTTACCGCTCATATGGAAGAAGAGCTTGACTTTGTCGAAGAAGGCAAAGAAGATTGGGTGAAAGTATTGGATTCTTTCTATACATCCTTCGAGAAGCGTCTTGAAGTTGCTGAAGAAGAAATGAAAGAAATCGAGATCCAAGATGAAGTGTCCGACGAAATCTGCGAGAAGTGCGGGCGACCGCTCGTTTATAAGATGGGCCGCTTCGGCAAGTTCCTGGCTTGCTCAGGGTTCCCGGAATGCCGGAACACCAAGCCGATTGTCAAAGACATCGGCGTGACTTGTCCGACTTGTCATCAAGGAAAGATTGTCGAACGACGCAGCAAGAAAGGCCGTGTGTTTTTCGGCTGCGACCGCTATCCGGAGTGCGACTTTGTTTCCTGGGATAAGCCAGTGAGCAAACCTTGCCCGTCCTGCGGTTCCATGATGATTGAGAAACGCAGCAAGAACGGTGTTAACTTGCAATGTGTACAATGCGATTACAAAGAAGAGGTCAACGAAGATCAACAAGAAGAAGTGAAAGATTAGAGGTGTACTGATTTTGCCGGAATATCCTAGAGTGACTGTCATCGGAGCAGGATTAGCTGGAAGTGAAGCCGCATGGCAGATCGCACGTCAAGGCGTGCCAGTAACTTTGTACGAAATGCGCCCCGTGCGCAAAACGCCTGCTCATATTACCGATAAATTTGCTGAGCTCGTATGCAGTAACTCCTTGCGGGCAAACGGGCTTACCAATGCGGTAGGCGTTCTAAAAGAAGAGATGAGGAAACTGGATTCCCTCATTCTATCCAGCGCCGACAAGCATGCCGTCCCAGCTGGGGGCGCTCTCGCGGTTGATCGCGACGGCTTCTCCGAAGAGGTGACATCGGCGCTGCGCAACCATCCGCTGATCGAAGTGCGCAATGAGGAGATGCAATCCTTGCCGGAAGGCATTACGGTGGTAGCGTCAGGACCTCTGACGTCGCCCGCGCTATCCGCTCAATTGAAATCTTTGATGGGTGAAGAGTATTTGTATTTCTACGATGCGGCGGCTCCTATTGTGGAGAAAGAGTCCATTGATATGAATAAAGTATACCTTGCGTCTCGGTATGACAAAGGCGAGGCGGCTTACCTCAACTGTCCGATGACAGAAGAAGAATTCAATACGTTCTATGAAGCATTGATCTCGGCCGAGGTTGCTGAACTGAAAGAGTTCGAAAAAGAAATTTATTTCGAGGGCTGCATGCCGATCGAAGTCATGGCCAAACGCGGCAAACAAACCGTACTATTCGGGCCGATGAAACCGGTTGGTTTAATTAATCCGCACACTGGCAAAATGCCGCATGCTGTCGTGCAGCTGAGACAGGATAATGCAGCGGGAACGCTGTATAATCTTGTAGGATTCCAAACGCATCTAAAATGGGGCGAGCAAAAGCGTGTGCTGCAGCTCATTCCTGGACTTGAGAATGCGGAGTTTGTCCGCTATGGCGTTATGCATCGTAACACGTTTATCAATTCGCCTAAGCTATTGAACCCGACGTATCAGTCCAAGGGACGCGATAATCTGTTCTTTGCCGGACAGATGACAGGTGTAGAAGGCTATGTCGAATCTGCAGCTTCCGGATTGATTGCCGGGATGAATGCAGGACGAATGGCGAAGGGGGAATCGTGCTTGGTGTTCCCACCGGAAACGACACTCGGCAGTATGGCTCATTATATTACGACTGCTGATTTCAAACATTTCCAACCGATGAATGCGAATTTTGGTCTGCTTCCGGCATTACCGGAGCGGATTCGTAATAAAAAAGAGCGCTACGAGAAACTAGCTCAGCGCGCCTTGGAAAGTATTCAGAATTTTTTGTGAAATAATTCGTCTAAACTTGTATCGAAACCTGTCCCTGTGTTAAGATGATTATGTTTTGGAACTTTTAGCGAATGCAAGTGAATATTATTTTCATTTGATTGCCATATACATTGCCTCTAGATGCGGTCGCTTAATTTCGCAAGACCTCGCTAGAGGTTTATCTCATTTATAAGACAGAAAGAATCATTCGTACATGATAGGCCATGACTATGATTCCGAAGAGGTGGAGCCGATGGATCCGAAGGATGCAACATTTCATGCGACAACGATTTTTGCGATTCGTCATCAAGGTAAGGGAGCTATTGCCGGAGACGGACAGGTCACTTTTGGCAACAGCATGATTATGAAGGGTAGCGCCAAGAAGGTAAGGCGTTTATATAGAGGGAAAGTCATTGCCGGATTTGCTGGTTCCGTAGCAGATGCCATCACGCTGTTTGAGAAATTCGAAGGCAAGCTGGAAGAGCATCACGGTAACCTGCAGCGCGCGGCTGTGGAATTGACCAAGGATTGGCGTCAGGATCGTGTATTGCGCAGGCTTGAGGCGATGATGATTGTAATGGACTCAACCGGTTTGCTGTTATTGTCTGGCAACGGGGAGATTATCGAGCCTGACGACGGCATTTTGGCCATAGGTTCTGGCGGCAGTTTCGCTCTGGCGGCGGGCAGGGCACTGCATCGTCACGCATCTAATCTGAGTGCACGTGAAATCGCTCACGCAGCGCTGACGACGGCTGCCGAGATTTGTGTATTTACCAATCATAATATTATTGTAGAAGAAATCGAGTAGCGAGTGATCCTAAAACACTCACCGGAGTGAATGACACAAGTTTTGCATAGATGCAAAACTCTAAGGAGGGTAACTGAAGTGAACAACAGCTCCCTAACTCCCAGACAAATCGTCCAGGAATTGGATCGCTATATTATCGGGCAAAAAAAAGCGAAAAAGTCGGTGGCCATCGCTTTGCGCAACCGCTATCGCAGAAGTTTGCTGGATGAGTCCATCCGCGATGAGATCGTGCCCAAAAATATTTTGATGATCGGCCCTACCGGGGTTGGTAAGACGGAAATCGCCCGCAGATTGGCGAAACTCGTCGGCGCCCCGTTTATTAAAGTAGAAGCGACCAAGTTCACGGAAGTCGGCTATGTAGGCCGCGACGTCGAGTCGATGGTGCGGGATTTAATTGAAACGTCGATTCGGATGGTGAAAGCGGAGCGAACGGAGAAGGTGAAGGACCGTGCAGAGAAACTGGCCAATGAGCGCCTGGTTCATCTCCTGGTTCCTGCGCCAACTCGCGCTAAATCTCAGCGCAATCCGCTGGAAATGCTCTTTGGCGGCCAGAATCAATCCGAAGCGGAAGAGCCTGCCCCGGACCCGACGATTACATCGAAGCGTTCCCAAGTAGCCGAGCAATTGGCTCAAGGTAAATTAGAACAAGAAACCGTAGAAATTGAAGTTGAGGACACATCGCCATCGATGCTGGATATGCTTGCAGGCCAAGGGAATGAGCAAATGGGGATGAATATGCAAGAAATGTTCGGCAACCTGATGCCGAAAAAGATGAAGAAGCGCAAGCTGTCTGTTAAAGAGGCTCGCAAAGTGCTGACACAGGAAGAAGCTCAGCGTCTGATTGATATGGACGAAGTTATTCAAGAGTCGATCGCTCGCGCAGAACAATCCGGTATCATTTTTATCGACGAAATTGATAAAATTGCAAGCAGCAGTCGCGGTGGCGGTGGTCCGGATGTTTCACGTGAAGGTGTGCAGCGCGATATTTTGCCAATCGTTGAAGGTTCGACTGTGATGACCAAATATGGTCCGGTCAAAACCGATTATGTGCTGTTTATCGGGGCAGGCGCTTTCCATATCGCCAAACCGTCTGATTTGATCCCAGAGCTCCAGGGGCGTTTTCCGATTCGCGTCGAGCTGAGCAATTTGACATTGGATGATTTCGTATCGATTTTAACTGAGCCGAAAAATGCACTTACGAAGCAATATACGGCACTGTTGCAAACCGAAGGTATTTCCGTTGATTTCTCCGATGAGGCCGTGCGCGAGATTGCCCGGATCGCTGTGGAAGTGAATCAGAATACGGAAAATATCGGCGCGCGCCGTTTGCATACGATTTTAGAAAAGTTGCTGGAAGATTTATCTTTCGAAGCGCCGGAAATTACATTAGAACAGTTCGTCATTAATCCGGAGTATGTGCGTGAGAAACTGGGCGATATTGTCCAAAATCGTGATTTGAGTCAATATATTTTATAATGAATTCATGGATGGTTACGTAAGTAGGAGGCAGTAAGATGAGTTTATTGAACAAGACTAGAAGACTTAACCGTTTGCTTCAGAAGGAAGCAGGGAATGCGGTAAGTTTTATGGATATGGCAGAAGTGCTGAGGGACATTGTGATCGCCAATATATATGTAGTAAGCCGCAAGGGCAAAATCCTCGGCTACGCTCTGACCAATGATCCGATCTCTTCGGAAATGAATCAAACGATTTTGGTGGATAAGCGTTTCTCCGCGGATTCCAACAATCTTCTGCTCAAAATTGAAGAGACGTCTTCCAATGTTGAACCTGACAGTCCTTATTACTATTACACAGATCAAATGAGAGATATGTTTCCGTACACATATACGACAATTGTACCTGTAATCGGTGGCGGGGATCGGCTTGGAACGCTGGTGCTTAGCCGTAATGACGCGGCGTTCGTAGATGATGATTTGATCTTGGCGGAATACGGATCAACCGTGGTCGCTATGGAGATTCTTAGAGAACGGGCAGAAGAAATCGAAGAAGAAGCAAGAAGCAAAGCAGTCGTTCAAGTTGCAATTGGCTCTTTATCTTTCAGTGAGATGGAAGCTGTCGAACATATCTTTGAAGAGCTCGATGGCAAAGAAGGTCTTCTCGTCGCAAGCAAAATTGCCGACCGTGTAGGAATCACTCGTTCCGTCATTGTCAACGCGCTGCGGAAGCTGGAAAGTGCCGGTGTAATCGAAACGCGTTCGCTAGGCATGAAAGGTACTTATATCCGGATTCTTAATGAACAACTCATCCAAAGTATTGAGCAGCTGAAAACAAAACTTTAGTGACAAAACCTTTATATAACACTAGAAAGTCCTATCTGGTAAAAAGATAGGGCTTTTTTCTTATTGTATCTTAAGCTAATATCTTAGATGATTATTCATGTACCTAGACTTACATATTTCTACAATTTGGTCACAAAGCGAAGTAGTTTTTTATGAATAATGTCGAAATAAGAAGGAATCAAAACTGACATTGTTGAATATTATCACAGCCATTTATTTTAGAAAGTGGGTGTCTCACCATGTCTTTATTAGATAAACCAAGTTGGAACTTAATGGAAAGAAGCCTCGATGCGTCTGCACTTCGACAAAAGGTCATCGCGAATAACGTGGCTAACGTCGATACACCATACTTCAAGCGCTCTGATGTCCAGTTTGAAGAAATTCTTCAAGGTGAAATGAGTTCATCAACACAGTCTATACAAGGTTATCGGTCAGACCCTAGGCATTTTGTTATAGGCAAACAAGAAAATAATGTCATGCCTGAAATTAAAGCTGACGAAACGACAACGATTAACAATAACTTGAACAATGTTGATATGGATTATGAAATGTCACTTATGGCCAAGAATCAATTGAAGTACAACACCTTGATTCAGCAGATGAACAGCGAGTTTAAAAAAATGCGCACAGTCTTGGGAGGGAAATAATAAACGATGAGACTTACAAACGGGTTTGATATTAGTTCGTCTGCCCTCACTGCACAACGATTGAGAATGGACGTCATTTCTTCCAATATTGCGAATGCTGATACGACCAGAGCCAAAATGGTTAACGGCAAGTGGGTTCCTTACCAAAGAAAGTTAGTATCCTTCGAAACGAAGCCGCAACAGAGCTTTGAACAGACGCTGCAAGGCGCTATGGCGGATGGTACTGGAGAAGGTGTTCGCGTGAACAAGATTATTGAAGACACTTCCCCCCTGAAGCAAGTTTATAATCCAACGCATCCAGATGCGGACGCTAACGGATTCGTCTATATGCCCAATGTAGATGTCCTTAAGGAAATGGTTGATATGATTTCAGCAACAAGATCTTATGAGGCCAACGTAACTGCTCTGAATGCTAGCAAATCTATGATCACTAAAGCTTTAGAAATCGGTAGATAGATAATAGGAGGAACCGACGATGATCGACAAAATTAGCTATTCTCCAATGAATATTATGTCCCCGGTTAAGCCCAAAGCTAGTTCAGGTGAAGGTGCAGCAGATCTCGGGAAACAATTTGGATCCTTTCTCAATGATGCAGTGAACAACTTGAATGACCAACAAAAACAAGTTGATCAGTTGAACGAAAGCATTATCAAAGGTGAGCTTTCAGACGTTCATCAATTAACGATCGCTTCAGAGAAAGCTTCGTTAGGACTTGAATTGACCGTTCAGGTCAGAAATAAAGTTTTAGAAGCTTATCAAGAAATGATGAGGATGCAAGTTTAAAAGAACCAATGGCTACTAAACTATGAATGGATGAGGTGATATCGTGAATGAGAACTTGCTCCAATATTGGGAACGAGTAAGACAATATTGGAATCGATACAGTAGAACAACGAAAATCACCTTCATAGCGACGGTTTTCATTTTGGTTCTCACTGCTGGAATAATTAGTTACAACTTATCAAAAACTGAATATTCACTTGCCTATACCGATTTGCAGGCAAGTGACGCTGCTTCAATCAAGAATTATCTGGATACTGCCAAAATTCCTTATAAATTGAGTTCGGACGGCAAGAGTATCGAAGTGCCAAGCAATCAAGTCGCGAATGTGAAACTTGAAGTTGAATCACAAGGATTGAACAAGAATGGTTCGATCGGTTTCGGTGCTTTTAGTGACAAAAGTGCGTTCGGAATTACTGACAACGAATTTAAAGTGAAATATTTAAATGCAGTGCAAGGCGAGCTGCAGCAGCTGATTAATTCGAATCAAGCGATCAGCGGTTCCAAAGTATTGATTACACTCCCTGAAGACGGCGTGTTCCTCAAACCTGAGCAGGAAACAGCTTCGGCTTCGGTCGTTCTACAAATCAAACCAGGCTATACGATGGATCAAGGCAAGATTGACACGATTTACAATCTAGTATCTCACAGTATAAAGAACTTGCCTCTAGAAAATATCACCATCTCCGATCAATACGGTGAAGCTTTGAACTCTTCGAAGGTAACAGGTCAGACATCATCAAGCCTGGTAACAAGCCAGACGGATATTAACAATAATTTCCGCAATGATTTGCAAAAGAGCATTACAAATATGCTAGGAACCATGTTGGGTCGGGATAAAGTTATCGTTAATGTGTTCTCAACGATGAACTTTGACCAAAAGAAAAGTAAAGAGCAGCTCGTTACCGCTCCAAACCAAGTAGATCAACAAGGTTTGCAAATTTCATTGCAAGAAGCAACGGAGTCTTATCAGAGTGACGGCGGTGCGAGTAATGGTGGGGTTGCAGGGACGGGCTCAACAGATGTGCCAGGGTACCCGGGATCCTCTTCCACGGGAAAGTCGAATTCTGAGAAGAACAGCAAAACCGTTAATTACGAAGTAAACCGGATCACGAATGACATTGTTTCAACGCCTTATGTAGTGAAGGACTTGAGTATCAACGTCGGAATCGAACCTCCTGTGAAAGATGATCCGAATTCATTGACACCAGAAACAAAAGCTGCGGTGCAAGCTGCACTGGTGAATATTGTAAGAACAGCTTTGGCTGATAATAAAGTCACTTATACAGACGCTGATTTGCAGCAAAAAGTTACAGTTATCGCGCATTCTTTTGTCCGTCCGACAGATGTTACAGCGTCAAGCACATCCAAGTACTTGACTTACGGCGGATTGGCGGTAGCCGCGCTCGCATTAGGGGCGATCGGTGGATTTGTATGGAGAAGACGCAAAAAAGCAGCAGAGCAATTGGAAGAAGAATTGAACATGCCGGCTAAGAAAGCTGAGATGCCGACGATTGATATTGAAAGTGTCAATAATGAAAATCAAGTCCGCAAGCAGTTGGAAACACTCGCCAAGAAACGGCCTGAAGATTTTGTCAACTTGCTTCGTACTTGGTTAGTAGATGAATAGAGGTGCACATGTATGGCCAAAGCTTCTCTGCAAGGTTTAACCGGACGTCAAAAGGCCGCCATTCTTTTGATTAGTTTAGGACCTGAGGTGTCTGCTCAAATTTTTAAACACTTGCGTGAAGAGGAGATTGAGCAGTTAACGCTGGAAATCGCGAATGTCAGAAAAGTTGACTCTTTGGAGAAAGATTCGATTCTTGCAGAATTCCATCAGATTTGTTTAGCTCAAGAGTTTATTTCGCAAGGCGGTATCGCCTATGCCAAAGACATTTTGGAAAAAGCACTGGGTTCGCAAAAAGCTTTCGATATTATCAACCGCTTGACAGCTACGTTGCAAGTTAGGCCTTTTGATTTTGCACGAAAAGCAGATCCAGCACAAATTCTTAACTTCATTCAGAACGAAAACTCACAAACCATCGCTTTAGTCTTATCCTATTTGCAGCCAGATCAAGCATCCATTATTTTATCTTCGCTGCCACAGGAGAAACAAGCGGATGTTGCTAAACGGATCGCGTTAATGGACAGCACTTCACCGGAAGTAATCAGTCAGGTGGAGCGAGTCCTCGAGCAGAAACTGTCCGCAACCGTTACGCAAGACTATACGAATGCAGGCGGTATTACGTCCATCGTTCAAATTTTGAACGGAGTCGACCGTGGTACAGAACGTACCATTCTTGATTCACTCGAAATTCAAGATCCGGAGCTGGCGGAAGAGATCAAGAAACGGATGTTTGTCTTCGAGGATATTGTCAATATCGACAACCGTTCTATTCAGCGTATTATCCGTGACATTGAGAACGCTGATTTGCAGCTTGCGCTTAAAGTGGCGAGTGAAGAAGTGCGCGATGCCTTGTTCAAGAATATGTCCAAACGTATGGCCGAAACTTTCAAAGAAGAAATGGAATTTATGGGTCCTGTTCGCTTGCGTGACGTTGAAGAAGCGCAAACGCGGATTGTTGCCACGATTCGCCGCTTAGAAGAATCCGGTGAGATCATCATTGCCCGCGGTGGAGGAGACGATATTATTGTCTAATGTCATTAAATCCTTTTCTTACATTCCCATGGATGATCAGAAAGTTGTCAAAGTTCTGGCCCCCGCTCAGTTGTTTCGCAACGGCTTGAATGGCGAAAGTGACGAAACTGGCTTGACGCCGGAAGAACAGCAAGAACTAGATCAGGCAACAAGTCTCAAAAATCAAATCTTGCAAGACGCGGAATCCTTTGCCAATGATCAGATTCAACAGGCAATGCAGGAATGCGCCGCGCTGCGTGAACAAGCTGATAGCGAGATTCAAGCGTGGTGGGAGCAACGTCGTTCCGAAGATGAAGAGCTCGTTAGACACGCGAAGCAAGCTGGTTTTGATGAAGGCTATCAGCAGGGAGCTATGCAAGTCGAGCAAGAGCTTCGCCAAGAATACAGTGATATGCTCCAGGAGGCCAGCTCGGTCTTAGAGCAAGCCTATAAACTCAAGCAGCAAATCATTCAAGAATCAGAGCCTTTCCTAATCGAGTTAAGCACGTCTATCGCTGAAAAGGTGATTGGTCGCCAACTTGGTATGAATCCTGAATGGGTGCTGGAGCTTGTCCAAAAAGTGCTCTCGCGACGTCGCGAGAAAGGAATTATTACATTGTGTGTGACACCGTCACAGTTTGCCTATATCCAGGATGCTCGCGAGGAACTGCTGACATCCATTGATTCACAAGCGGAATTAGAAATTATTCCTGACGCATCTGTTCAAGACCATGGCTGTGTGGTCAGATCTTCCTATGGAAGCATTGACGCCAGAATCGATACCCAACTGAAAGAGATCAAAGCTGTGCTACAGCAATTGGCCAATCAAAGTGAGGGGATGGACTGATGCAGATTTCCGTGTCGGCAGCAGAGAAGTACAAGGAATTGCTTAATTCGATTGATCCTATACGCGTTAACGGGAAAGTCACGCAAGTCATTGGTCTGACCGTTGAGTCGGAAGGACCTGACGTAAGCATCGGTGATCTTTGCTACATTTATCCGCATAAATCGTCCAAACCGTTAAAAGCAGAGGTCGTTGGATTCCGCAGCAATAAAGTTGTGTTAATGCCTTTAGGCGAGTTGGATGCGATAGGCCCAGGTTGTGACGTGGTTGGTACAGGCAAGCCTTTAACTGTCCAAGTCGGTCACGAGCTTCTCGGCAAAGTGCTCGATGGACTAGGTCAGCCGCTGGACGGATCGTTCTTGCCTTCAAGAATGGCACATTACTCGACGAATAATGCGCCAAGTAATCCGCTAACGAGACCGCGCGTTCTACATCCAATTTCTGTAGGCGTTCGCTGCATTGACGGACTTCTGACAATCGGTAAAGGTCAGCGTGTTGGTATTTTTGCCGGATCTGGTGTAGGTAAAAGTACGCTGATGGGCATGATCGCCCGGAATACATCCGCTGATGTCAATGTGATTGCGCTAATCGGTGAGCGGGGACGTGAGGTTCTCGATTTCATCGAGCGCGACCTCGGTCCTGAAGGACTTGCTAGATCTGTCGTCATCGTCGCCACCTCGGATCAGCCTGCATTAATTCGGATCAAAGGTGCGATGATCGCAACCAGTATTGCCGAATATTTTCGTGACCGTGGGCTGAATGTGATGATGATGATGGATTCGGTCACACGTTTTGCGATGGCGCAGCGGGAAGTTGGTCTTGCCGTTGGCGAGCCACCGGCTACACGAGGGTATACACCTTCCGTTTTTGCCATGCTGCCGCGGTTGCTCGAACGTTCGGGTACAGGACCCAAGGGCTCGATTACGGCGTTTTATACGGTCTTGGTTGATGGAGACGACATGAATGAACCGATCGCCGATGCCGTTCGAGGGATTCTCGATGGCCACATTGTGTTAAACCGGAATATTGCCAGTAGAGGTCATTATCCGGCGGTGGATGTGCTTTCAAGCGTCAGCCGTGTCATGAAAGAAATCGTTCCTACGGAACATATGGATGCAGCCAACGAACTCAAGAGTCTGCTTTCTATATATAAAGATTCGGAAGACCTTATTAATATTGGGGCGTACCAGAGAGGTTCTAATCCTAGTATTGATGCAGCGATTGAAAATATTCAGTCAATCTGGGATTACACGAAGCAAAAAACGACTGAAAAGCTAACTTTCGACGAAGCACAAGAACGGTTGATTCGCGAATTTTCTAAGAAATGAGGGGCTTAAGTGAAGTTCCGGTATTCTTTTCAACAAATTGTGGATCTGAAAAACAATGAAAGAACGCAGGCGGAGTGGGTTCTGTCCGAAGCGATTGGCTGTTTACGGAATGAAGAGACCCATCTTCAAAATTTATTTGAGGAGAAGACGCAAATTCATAATCATATGGTAGACGCGGCGGTGAACTCCACTTCGATATCGGATGTTAGGCTCTTGCAAAATTATTTAAATCATCTCGATCAGCAGATCTCCCGCAAACACCAAGATATTAAAAACGCCAAGCAAGTCGTTGATGTCAAGCAAGAACATCTTTCGCAGCGCATGCAGGATGAGAAGGTATGGACGAAAGCCAGAGAGAAAGCTTATCAGCAATTCCAAGCCTTCGTAGCGAAAAAAGAACAGGAATCTCTGGATGAAATGGCTACCAATCGTTTTAGACGATTATCGTATTGAAGCATGAAGGAGGGATGTGGTGATGGCCGAAACGAACCCGGAAGGCGCATCCTATAGTGTCCTTGAACGTATATTAATCTGGTTTGTAATCCCATTTGTATTCACGGCGGTTCTTCTCTTCGTTTTGTTGTCGATTTTCGATTATGATATCAAGAGCAACGTTCAGAAGGCACTGCACAATACCCCGCTTATTGGAAGTGTTGTGCCTGCGCCTAAAGAGAAGGCAGATGCCGCCGCTAGCTCCTCCGGTACCCCGCAAAACGCAGCGGATGCGCTTAAAAGCAAAGATGATGAGGTTGCTAAGCTTAACGCCAAGGTTGCTGATTTGGAAGCGGCGCTGAAGAAATCGGATGGAACAACGGAAAGCAAAGATCAGGCGTTGAAAGATGCGCAAGCGCAGATCGCAGATCTGGAGGAGAAGTTGAAGGGCAAGACGCAATCCGAAGAAGACTATGAGAAACAGATTACAGACCTGGCTAATCTATACGCCAAAATGACACCAAGCAAAGCAGCGCCAATTATAGAGAATCTGACACCAAAAGAAATGGTTCTCGTGTTCTCGATGATGAAGGCAGATGCCCGCGGTGCAATCATGGAGAAAATGGATGCCAAAAAAGCGGCGGAGGCTTCAATTGGCTTGAAAGACGTCGTGCCTGTTCGCGACAAGGAAATTGCCGCACTCCAGGAGCGTTTAGCGACCAATGGTTCAGCGGATCCATCCAAATCGACGACTGGCGTAAGCAAAGGAGATCTTAGCACAACTTTCGCGAATATGGCGCCGAAGAGCGCAGCCAGCGTACTGCTTGAGATGTACAAATCGAACCCGGATAAGGTGTTAACGATTTTAGGCGGTATGGATAACGCCTCCCGTTCCAAAGTTCTAACGTCCATCTCGGATGCGGATAAGCAAGCGGCGGCAGCGATCACAGCCAAAATTGCGCAATAACGATCCCAGGTTTCATGAAGGGAGGTGAAAGAAATCGACGTACAAATGCCAATTGCAACTCCCGCCAGCGCTCCAACTGCTTCCGGTTCTAACACGCAAGCTGCTGTTCCTGCAGGCAAAGGCAAAGCGACAGGCAGCATGACTAATTCTTTTACACAGCTGCTTAATGGACAGATCAATGCTCAAACTGATACAGATCCAGCCGAAACTTCGGATCAGGCAGCTTCAATGGCAGGACTGCTGCAAATGCTGCAATGTCTAATCAACCCGCAGCAAAATCTGCAGTTGGATGATGCGAATGCACACGCAGGAGAGACACAAGCACAGCCTGTGTCTGAGATGCTCCTGCAAGCGATGAACAACAACCCGGCTTTAGCAGGGCAATTATTGAAAGATCCACAGATGAAACAGTGGTTTGAACAAGCGGAACAACTGCTAGTCTCTTTGCTGAACACTTCAGGACAACCTGTATTCACGCTGCCATCGGGTACTGATGCTCAAGGTGAAGATGCTTTGAATCTGCAAGCTCAGAATACGCTGCTAACACTTGCTACTTTAACCAAGCAACAGCCAGACAATCCGATTTTGCAATATTTGAATCAAAATTTGGAGCAATCCATAGAGCCTGTACTTCCGCAATTAGCGGCAAGCTTGAAAGCAGATGCAAAGTCAGCTGAAGTGAATGACAACTTGAGGCAAACTGTTGAAGAGTTGCCAAACGCCGGGAAGAGTGAAGTTAATGCGGGCCATCTACATACAATCCGCAAACATGCAGCGAATGCGAATTTGCAACAACAAATAGAAGTTTCGGCTAACACGATAGCTCAGCCTATTGTCAAATCCAAGCTTGAAATGCTGGCGCTAAAAAATGCGATGAATGTTCCTGTCTTACAACCTCCTGGTGAAGAAATTCAACCTGCAGCGCAGCAAGAATTGACAACGGACACTTCGACGACTACAAACCCGATGATGTCGCTGACTGATCTGCAAAAAGCGCAGCTAGCTGCAACGCCTTTAGAGAAATCCGCTGTCCCAACAATGAATGCGGCGAACTTCACTGGAGAAATGACCGAACATGTGTTGAAGAACATGAAGATTACACTGGCTGGCGGCATCTCAGAAGCCAAGATCTCATTATTCCCGAAAAACTTAGGGCACATCGATGTCAAACTAACGATGCATGATGGGCAGCTAGTTGCTCATTTTGCGGCGGAGACATTAGCCGGCAAACAAATGCTGGAAAGCCAGCTCCCGCAATTGAGACAAGCCCTTCAATCACAAGGACTCCAGGTTGAGAAGTTGGAGGTTACCCAAAATGCGGAGATGCAATCGAGTATGTTCCAAGACGGGCGTCAAGGACAATCTTCGAACCAATCCCAACGGCAAAGCAAAGACCGCAGCATCGATTTTGAAACAGACTCTGGCGACTTTAATGAAGAGATTGAGAAGACTGCTCAAACCCGCGCCGCTGTTTATGGGAACTCCATGGATGTGATTGCTTAATCAGATCATCGATGTCAAATCGGGCAACGGGAGGTGAAACTATGGCGACAAATCCAATTGTTGGTAATGTGTCTGATATTATAAATACCAATAAGAACGCAACAACGACGCAAAAAGACGGTAGTACGATGGGCAAAGACGATTTTCTCAAGATCCTGATTACGCAGTTGCAAAATCAAGATCCGACACAGCCTTTGCAGGACAAAGAGTTTATCGCCCAGATGGCGCAGTTTACGTCCGTTGAGCAGTTGACGAATATGGCAAGTGAAATGAAGCTGATGCGTCAATCGTTAGGCTTTGTCTCCGGGATGATCGGTAAATCGATCACTTGGGACTCCACGGATTCTTCGGGAGCGACGGTTGAAAAATCGGGTGTTGTTGATTCCATCACGTTTAAAGACGGGAATCAATACGCCAATGTGAAAGGAGAGGAAATTTCGCTGGATAAGCTCAAGAAGATTGAGAATCCGGTAGAAAGCCAATGACGGAGCGAATAACGATTGGTCAGCTTTATCCAAATACGATTCCTCCAGCGTCTCCGAGACGAGCATCAAATGATCAACAGACGGCAACAGCACCTAGACAATCTACATTTCAAAAGCTTCTTCAGGATCAATATGTTCGCTTCAGCCATCATGCGGAGGCTCGACTTCAAGAAAGAGGCATTCAACTTCAAGACGAGCAATTGAACAAAATCAGCACGGCTATCGATAAAGCAGCAGCTAAAGGTGCCAAAGACGCCCTCATGCTGGTAGGTGGCAATGCGCTTATCGTTAATGTTCCTAATCGCACGGTGGTGACGGCGCTAGACGGGAACTCAATGGAGGAACATGTGTTTACACAAATTGACAGTGCAGTAATCATTTCGTAATACCCAGGCTGGACCTAACTAGGAAGCCTGGAGCTGTGGATCGATGGAAGCAGCTCATATTAATTGAAGATCTATTAGGAGGCCATCTTACATGTTAAGATCTTTATACTCAGGCGTATCAGGTATGCGCGGTTTTCAGACAAAATTAGACGTAATCGGCAATAATATTGCTAACGTAAATACGATCGGTTTCAAAGGCTCGCGCGTAATGTTTAAAGACATTTTGAGCCAAACTGTTTCCGGCGTTAGTGCTGCGGATGATCAACGTGGCGGTGTGAATGCGCAGCAAGTGGGTCTAGGTGTTAGTATGGCGTCTATCGACACTGTTCATACTGCAGGCAGTGCGATGACAACGAATGTTGCTACCGATTTGCGGATCAATGGTGACGGCTTTTTCGCGGTAGGTACAACAGATCAAGTGGATGCGCCATATTTGACAAGAGCTGGAAACTTCACTTTGGATGCGGACCGCAATCTAGTAACGACTGACGGACTTCACGTCATGTCCCAAGAAGGCGGACCCGTTGTGATCCCGGATGGTGTCGTATCGTTCTCGATCGCTCAGAACGGCGATATCATCGGCGTAAACGCTGATGGCACTACAGCATCGACCGGACAACATATCGCAGTAGTAAAAGTACAGAACCCGGCCGGTCTGGAGAAGATCGGCGGTAACATGTACCGCATGACTGCGAATGCAAATCCGGGTGGAGAGATTACTAAGGTTTTACCTGGAGATACTGAAACCGGCGTTGGAACACTCGTTTCTGGTCAACTGGAAATGTCCAACGTTGATTTGACTGGCGAGTTCACAGAGATGATCGTTGCTCAACGTGGTTTCCAAGCCAACTCCCGTATCATCACGACATCGGATGAAGTGCTTCAAGAGATTGTTAACCTCAAGCATTAATAATTAAAGCCAACTAGCAGGGGGAGACGCTCTCCCCCCGACTGGTTGCAGGAGGATCACATGATTTCTCTCACACGCTTAAATGGGAAGCCAATCGTTCTGAATGCTATTTTAATTGAAATGATTGAAGAGACCCCGGATACGATGATCACTTTAACAACCGGCAAAAAGATCACGGTCCTAGAAAAAGCGGAGGTTGTAGTAAGCTTGGTGCGAACCTACATGCAGGAGATTGGCTCGATCCGGGCCACAATTAAGTCCAAGGATATGGAGGGCTCGTAGTGTTTAAGAACAAAGTTTTTATCCTTATCGTTTCGATTTTGATTGCAATCACATTGATTTTGACTGCTGCATTCGTATTGTGGAATTTTATGGAAAAGAACAGCGCGTCGAAGGAAAGCTCTGGCCAAGCTCAATCCGTAGCTGCTAATGTGAAGCCGACCAAAGCGCCATCCGCGGAGACAGTGAAAGCTAATACTTCGGTTATTAAGGACATATTGACGAACTTGTCCGGCAGCCAGAACTTTATTAAAATCAGCTTTGCGTTTGAGATGGAAAATAACAAGGGAAAAGCTGAGTTCGATAATTTAGTGGACTCCGCTGTAAAAGGTATTATCGTGCAGACGCTTGGCGATATGACCAAAGATCAAATTGAAGGCAGCAAAGGTTCAGATGCACTGACTGCTACGCTGATGAACAAATTGAACCCAGAGCTTCATGAAGGTAAAATCAAGCAAATTTGGATAACCGATAAGGTCCTGCAGTAACTCGCTAATGAACATGCTTTGAGGAGGTGACTCTAATGGTTGATGTATTGTCGCAAAGTGAGATCGATGCCTTGCTTGCTGCTTTATCCTCCGGTGAAATGGATGCCGATGAGCTCAAAAAAGAGGAAACGCAGAAAAAGGTAAGGGCATACGACTTTAAACGAGCTGTACGATTTTCAAAAGATCACATACGAAGCTTGACCCGTATTCACGAGAACTTTGCGCGTTACTTGACGACTTATTTCTCCGCGCAACTTCGTACGTTCGTTCAAATCAACGTTGTTCAGGTTGAACAATTGCCCTACGACGAATTTATTCGCTCGATCCCGAAAATGACCATCTTGAACATCTTTGAAGCAGAGCCTTTAGAGGGTCGAATGGTGCTTGAGGTTCATCCTAACGTTGCTTTTGCGATGTTGGATCGTTTGCTAGGGGGAGCAGGAACGACTCCTACGAAAATTAGTGCCTTAACAGAAATTGAAACCATCGTTATGGAACGTATTTTTAGCAGAGCTTTCGATAGTCTGCAGGAAGCTTGGAAGACCGTTGTTGACATTCAGCCGCGTCTGGAGGCACTTGAAACGAATCCGCAATTTATGCAAATTGTATCGCCGAATGAGACGATTGCGTTAATCTCGCTCAGCACCAAAATTGGTGATACAACGGGGATGATCAATTTATGTATCCCACACGTTGTTATCGAACCGATCATGCCGCGACTTTCCGTCCACCACTGGTTTGTATCGCAAAAGAAAACGAGAGCGCCGGAAGAAGTGGATGCTTTACAATCCCGCTTGGAAAAAGCCAAGCTGCCCATTATTGCAGAATTGGGTACATCGCAAATTTCGATTCATGAGTTTCTCAACCTGAGCGTTGGCGATGTTATCCCACTGCACAAACCTGTCGAAGATTCGCTTCAAGTCAAAATTGGCGAGAAGCTGAAATATCTAGGGAACCCTGGTAGTGTAAAAGGGAAGATGGCCGTACAAATCACTCACATCGTACAAGAAGGAGAAGTAGATCATGACGAGTAATAATCGGGATTATTTGTCTCAGGAAGAGATTGATGCATTGTTGAGACAATCGTCGGAAGACACCTCACTCTCGTCCTCTCAAGGGCATCCAAAAGTGGAGGACTTCCTGTCTTCTCTAGAGCAAGATGCACTTGGTGAGATTGGCAATATTACGTTCGGCAGTGCTGCCACAGCACTATCCACCCTGCTCGGCAAAAAAGTCGACATTACGACACCTAAGGTTTCTTTAATTGCAAAGGAAGAATTGGAAGCAGAGTTCCCTAAGCCGCATGTAGCAGTGCATGTGAACTATGTCGATGGCTTTGATGGGATCAATTTGCTCGTGATCCAAACGAGGGACGCCCAGGTCATTGCTGACCTTATGATGGGTGGCGATGGAACCGGCGGCGACGAAACCTTGAGTGAAATTCACGTAAGTGCCGTCCAAGAAGCTATGAATCAGATGATGGGATCTTCCGCAACATCGATGTCTACCATCTTTAATCGATTTGTCAATATCTCCCCTCCAGGAATCGACATATTAAATTTGTCGAAAGGAGAAGGAAAATTACCTGATGAGGACGTATTTATTAAAATATCGTTCCGACTGACAATTGGCGATCTGATTGATTCCAACATCATGCAGTTGTTGCCTGTTGCTTTTGCCAAAGAAATGGTCTCGATTCTCATGGGAGGAGCCAGCGATTCCGTTGTGGAAGCTGCGCCGACCGCGCAAGCGGCTCCTGCGCCAGCAGCACCGATGCAAGAGGTGCAGACGCCGCCTTCAGCTCCGATGATGCCGCAGCAGCCTGTTTACGAGCAGCCTATGCATATGCAGCAGCCGGTCTATGAGCAACCGATGTATCAACAACCGCCAATGGGGCAACCGATGTATCCGCCACAGCAGCCGATGTATCCGCCTCAGCAACCCATGTACCAGCAGTCGCCAGCCGCATATGGCGGAATGCCGAACCGCAATGTAAATGTGCAACCGGTACAATTTGGCAACTTGCAAACGAACGCTTTGGGGAATACAGATGATACGAACCTGAATTTACTACTGGATATCCCACTGAAAGTCACAGTAGAATTGGGGAGAACGCACAAGGTGATTAAAGACATCTTGGAACTTTCCCAAGGATCGATTATCGAATTGGATAAGCTGGCAGGCGAACCTGTGGACATTTTGGTGAATAATAAGCTGATTGCCAAGGGCGAGGTCGTCGTTATCGATGAAAACTTTGGGGTTCGTGTTACCGACATTGTCAATCAATGGGAACGAATTCAAAAGTTACAATAACTTTAATCCTAGGGGGATTGTTTACTAATGGCAAACCGTATTTTGATCGTGGATGACGCTGCTTTTATGAGAATGATGATTCGTGATATTTTGACAAAGAATGGGTATGATGTTTGTGGCGAGGCGAATGATGGCGCACAAGCAATTGAGAAATACAAAGAGTTAAAGCCGGATCTGATTACAATGGATATCACGATGCCAGAAATGGACGGCATTCAAGCTTTGAAAGAAATCAAGAAACTTGAGCCAAGCGCTAAAGTGATTATGTGCTCCGCGATGGGTCAACAAGCGATGGTTATTGATGCAATTCAAGCTGGCGCTAAAGATTTTATCGTTAAACCATTCCAGGCTGACCGTGTTATTGAAGCCATTAAGAAGACTCTCGGTTAACCGTTACATTCGGTCTCGATGGAGTCTGACATCAACCGAAAGGGTGCGACCATGAAAAGACTTCAATCGAAACAACTGTTAACTGTAGTAATAAGCTTCCTGGCATTCCTATACACTCAAGCGTTATGCTTCGCGGATACCGAACCAGGACAAGGAGTGCCTGGTCTCGACTCCACGGGCAGCAGCGCGGCAAGTTCATTCGCAATGATTGTGAAAGTCATCTTTTTTCTTGTATTGATTATCCTTCTGTTTTTCGTATTGATTAGGTTTATTGGGAACAAGAATAAAGGTACGTTCTTTGGGAATCCGGTCCGTTCATTAGGCGGAGTTCCACTTGGCCAGAACAAGTCGATTCAAGTTGTAGAAATCGGTCATTCTCTCTTCGTAGTTGGCGTCGGTGATAATATCCAGTTGTTGGATAAAATCAATGACGCCGATGAAGTGGCCTACATCACAGAGCTGCTTTTGTCATCTCAGGAACAGCGTAATGGTTATCTTTCCATCGGTAAATGGTTAAGCAAGCTTCCGAACCGGAAGAAGGATGTGGAAGAGGAGATGGAGATCACCTCTTCATTTCAACAAGTGTTCCATGACAAGATGCAAAGGGTGACAAGTCGAAACAAGAACGTCGAAGAATGGCTCTCAGAGAAAAAACAAACAGATCGGTTGAATGACGAATGAAGAGAAGCAAAATTGTTGTTATCGTCTTGATGTTGGTGATTTCCATGCTGACATTGTCACTCTCGGCTTCTGCCGCAGAGACTGACCCGAACAACCCGATTCCAGGATTGAACGTGAATATCGGAGCTGGAGGGACCGGGGGCTCCTCAAACACGGTAACTCTTTTACTATTGTTGACCGTACTTAGTCTAGCGCCATCATTTCTAATATTGATGACGAGCTTTACCCGGATTGTGATAGTGCTCGGTTTCGTTCGCACCTCGCTTGGCACGCAGCAAATGCCGCCGAATCAGGTCTTGGTCGGATTGGCTTTGTTTTTAACGTTTTTCATTATGTCCCCAACATTAGGACAAGTGAATGAACAAGCGCTACAGCCTTACTTGAAAGGCGAAATTAACCAGACACAAGCTTTCCAAAAAGCGAGCGCGCCGATGAAAGAATTCATGTTCAAACACACACGGGAAAAAGATTTGAAACTATTTTTGGATTACACAAAAGCAAAGGCGCCTACTGGCGTTCAGGACATTCCGCTAACTTCGCTGGTTCCTGCCTATGCGATCAGTGAATTAAAGTCGGCGTTTCAAATGGGCTTTATGATATTCATTCCGTTCTTAGTCATTGACATGGTGGTTTCCAGTACCCTCATGGCGATGGGGATGATGATGCTGCCGCCCGTTATGATTTCACTGCCATTCAAAATATTACTATTCATACTTGTGGATGGCTGGTATCTCGTGGTGAAATCATTACTGCTCAGCTACAGCACATGATCAAACATATGGAGGTCATCTCATGGGTTCGGAATTTGTTATTCGAATAGCCGGTGAAGCGGTGTACACAGTGCTTAAGACGAGTGCTCCTATGCTTATCATCGGACTGGTAGTCGGGTTAATTATCAGTATTTTTCAAGCGACGACACAGATTCAAGAGCAGACACTAGCATTCGTGCCCAAAATCGTGGCCGTGCTGTTGTCCATCTTGATTTTCGGTCCGTGGATCATGAATACGTTGGTTGACTTTACTTATAATTTGCTGAACAACCTTTACAAATTCGTTGGATAGGCTGTGAAGGAAATGGAATTGTTTTTTCAAGTTTTTCCTGCCTTTCTGCTGATTTTTTGTCGAATCACCTCATTTTTTGTTGTCGTTCCCGTGCTGTCATCAAGAAATGTGCCTATGACATTGAAAATCGGTCTATCGCTCTTCTTATCTTTTATTGTCTTCTCAACAATAGGATTGAAGCAGCCAATCGTTATAGACGGTCAATATGTCTTAATGATTATTAGAGAAATGCTAGTCGGCATTTTACTCGGTTTTATTGGTTACATTTTTTTCACAGTTGTTCAAACCGCGGGTTCTTTCATGGACATGCAAATTGGTTTCAGTATGGCGAGTGTTATTGATCCCCTAACCGGTACGTCCTCTCCTATGCTGGGCAACTTGAAGTACATGGTTGCGATTCTGCTTTTTCTGTCCTTCGATGGACATCACATGTTTATTCGCGCGATCATGGATAGCTACAATTGGATTCCGCTTAATAATCAATTGTTCGATCGAATATACAGTGGTCAAATATCAGATTTTTTGTTTCAATCGTTTTCCAAAATGTTCTACCTTTCATTTCAACTTGCCGCGCCAGTCATTGCAGCACTGTTCTTGACGGATTTAGGCTTGGGTTTATTAACCCGCGTCGCTCCGCAATTCAACATATTTGTCATCGGCGCGCCTTTGAAATTGATACTAGGTTTGGCTTTACTGATGGTGTTGTTCCCGGAGCTCATTAGCCAGTTCCAAACTTTATTCTCTACGATGTTTGATTACATGGAGAAGCTGCTGCAGCTCGTTAGCGGCGCACAACCCACATCTCCTTAAGTTTAGGAGGAAGATCGTGTCCCAGCAATTTCGCTTGCAGTTGGATTTGCAATGGTTTGCCGGTGAGAAGACAGAGCCGGCGACGCCAAAGAAAAGACATGAAGCTCGAAAAAAAGGCCAAGTTGCAAAAAGTATGGATCTACCGGCGGCGTTTATCTTGTTGTTCTCTTTCATGTCGTTTCTCATGTTTGGCAGCTATATGAAAGAGAAGATCATCAACATATTTCGTAGTATGTTAGAAAAAGATCTGGTTATGGACGTGACCATGGGGAATGTCCAAGTGCTTTTTGCAAATCTCGTGAAACAAGGATTTTTGATCCTGGCCCCATTATTCGTGATTGTAGTCGTTATCGCGGTATTAGGTAATTACGGTCAGATTGGTTTCATGTTCATCGGCGAACCGTTAATGATGAAATTCAGCAAGATTAATCCACTTTCTGGATTCAAAAAGATGTTTTCCATGCGAACGGTCATCGAATTTCTGAAATCGGTCTTGAAAATGAGTATTATCGGTTACGTTGTGTACACGACTTTATTAGGTGAGAAGGACAAGCTTTTTGGTCTCGGTCACGCACCGATCGAAAGTACTTTTACGTACATTGCATCGGTTACATTAAACTTAGGCATTAAAATAGGTGCCGTGTTAATCGTCTTGGCCATTTTTGACTTCATTTACCAGAAGTATGAATTTGAAAAGAGTATCAGAATGTCGAAGCAAGACATTAAAGATGAATATAAGAAAAGCGAAGGGGATCCGCACATCAAAGGAAAGATTCGTGCCAAGCAGCGCCAAATGGCAATGCAGCGCATGATGCAGGAAGTGCCCAAAGCGGATGTCATCATTACGAACCCGACACACTTTGCTGTTGCGCTGAAGTATGATGCGAAGAATATGCAGGCGCCGACGGTCATTGCCAAAGGTACGGATTACATGGCTTTGAAAATACGGGAGATCGCCAAGCAGCACGGTGTCATGACTATGGAAAACAAGCCGTTAGCACGAGCTATCTACGCCCAGGTCGAAATTGGGGAAGCAATTCCTGCGGAGCTGTTCCAAGCAGTAGCGGAAGTGCTGGCTTACGTATATAAAATTAAAGGAAGAACGAATTAAGTCGTTACTATTTTCGGATCGAGCAGGAAGGGAGGTACAATCAGATGAAGTTTAGAGATGTAGCAGTTCTGGTGGGCATTATCGGTATCGTATTAATGATGGTTGTACCGGTTCCTATCCCTTTATTAGATTTTCTGCTAATCATTAATATCTCTGTTGCGTTAATGATTATTCTGGTGGGCATGAATACGAAAGAAGCCCTGCAATTTTCCATTTTTCCTTCCTTGCTATTAATAACAACCTTGTTCCGTCTGGCGCTTAACGTCTCGACGACACGGAACATTTTATCGCACGCAGAAGCAGGTAACGTGGTCAGAACTTTTGGTTCTTTTGTTGCCGGGGGCAACATTGTCGTAGGATTTGTCGTATTCCTCATACTTGTCCTTGTTCAATTCATCGTGATAACCAAAGGTTCTGAGCGTGTTGCCGAGGTTGCAGCAAGATTTACACTCGATGCGATGCCTGGTAAGCAGATGAGTATTGATGCAGACTTGAACGCAGGCCTGATTAATGAGGCTCAAGCGCGTGAGCGAAGACAAAAGATTGAGCGTGAAGCGGATTTTTACGGTGCGATGGATGGTGCCAGTAAATTCGTTAAAGGGGATGCGATCGCGGGTATTATCATCCTCGTCATCAACCTCTTAGGCGGATTCATTATCGGGATGACGCAGAAGGGCATGTCCTTTAATGAGGCGCTGGAAACCTTTTCGATTTTGACCATCGGTGACGGTCTCGTCAGCCAAATTCCTGCGCTGCTGATTTCTACTGCGGCAGGTATTATTGTGACTCGTGCTTCTTCAGAAGGCAATTTGGGACATGACATTACGTCACAGATTACCGCGCAGCCGAAGCTGCTTTATATTGTTGCGGGAACGCTGGTCATACTGGGGATTTTCACACCGATTCACTGGTATACGACGTTTCCGGTAGCTTTTCTCTTAGCTTTTGCCGCTAACAAAATGCAAAAGAATCTGGACCAGAAGGCGATCCAGCAGGAGCAGCTGGTCGAGGAACAGCAAATCGAAGAAGTCCGCAGTCCCGAAAGTGTCATCAGCCTGCTGCAAGTCGATCCGATCGAATTCGAGTTCGGTTATGGACTTATCCCACTTGCGGACACACAGCAAGGCGGGGACTTGCTGGATCGTATTATTTTGATTCGTAGACAATGTGCGCTTGAGTTGGGCGTCGTGGTGCCGGTCATTCGAATCCGCGATAATATCCAACTTCGACCAAATGAATATATCATCAAAATTAAAGGTAATACCGTAGCACGCGGTGAACTACTGCTTAACCACTATTTAGCCATGAGCCCTGGTTTTGATGACGATTCGATCACAGGTATTGAAACAACAGAGCCGGCATTTGGATTACCAGCGATTTGGATTGATGAAGCAACAAAAGAGCGGGCAGAGCTTTCCGGATATACGGTTGTAGATCCGCCGTCCGTTGTTGCTACGCATTTAACGGAAATGATCAAGAAGCATACGCACGAGCTGCTTGGCCGACAAGAAACCAAAGCGCTCATCGACAATGTGCGCGAAACGTATCCGGCCCTTGTGGACGATTTGATTCCTTCCGTGCTATCCGTAGGCGATGTGCAAAAAGTGTTAGGGAAGCTGCTAAGGGAAAAAATTTCAGTACGAGACCTGGTTACCATTTTAGAAACGTTAGCGGATTATGGTTCCTATACGAAAGATCCGGAAATATTAACAGAGTACGTGCGACAGGCGTTATCGCGCCAAATCACGCAACAGTACACTTCACCAGGGGATTCGTTGAAAGTGATTACAGTTGGACCATCGGTCGAAAAGAAAATTGCAGATTCAGTTCAGCAATCCGATCAAGGCAGTTATTTGGCTTTGGATCCTTCCTCTTCGCAAATTATTTTTCACCGCGTCAGCGAACAGGTGTCACGTTTGATTCAATCCGGACAACAACCGGTCATCTTGACTTCACCAACGATCCGGATGTACTTGCGGCAGCTGCTTGAGCGAACTTTACAAGACATTCCGGTATTATCATACAGTGAACTGGAGCCAAGCGTTGAAATTCAGAGCATGGGAGTTGTCAATCTATGAGGGTAAAACGGTATGTTGTTGATTCCATGCCTGATGCTCTTCAAAAAATACGCGTCGATCTGGGCAAGGATGCGATCATTATCAATACCAAAGAAATCCGCACAGGCGGATTTCTAGGCATGTTCGGCAAGAAAAAAATTGAAGTTATTGCCGCTATCGATGCCGGCTCCGGTGCAGCTAGCACCGATTCCGCCAAATCGTTGCAGGCGGCTGCGGCCAAAGTGCAAGCACCGGTTCGACCGGTTCAACCGGTTCAACCGCAGCGAGAGCAAGCGTATCAATCCGATTTTCCGGAAGTTCCGGATGTTCTGGCTGCGGTGGGAGCAGCGCCCTATAAAGAGTCGAATAGGATGCCTCCAGCTCATGGAGCTGCTTCCTTGTATTCCCCCCAAGTCTATACCTCAACACCCAATGCATCCGTTAATCCTGTAACGCCTATGGTTACTACTGCACCAGCAAGGGCAAATGTTAAAGAAGACATGCTTATGGAAGAAATGAAGCAGATGAAAGAAATGATGCGCAAATTGACATTGTCGAACGCAGCTTTGGAGTTGCCGGAGCCGTTGAAGAAGCTGGAACAACTACTGTTGGATCAAGAAGTGGACCCTAATCTAGTACAGCAACTGATCGAGGAAGTTATCGCGGAGCACGAGGAGTTGCAAACCGAAATCACGGACGATTCTGCACAACGCGCCATTCGCAACAAGCTGAATGTCATCATTCATTCGAATCATAGCAAGCGAATTGCCACTTCGACGCGGGTTGTTCACTTTGTCGGTCCGACAGGCGTGGGTAAAACGACGACGATAGCCAAGTTAGCCGCAGAGCAGGTACTTAAATATCAACGTAAAGTCGGTTTCATTACTTCCGATACGTATCGTATTTCTGCGATTGAGCAGCTGAAAACTTACGCAACCATTTTAAATGTACCTATAGAAGTTGTCTTTTCGCCGCAAGATTTAACAAAAGCCTTTCATAATTTGGCACATTGCGATGTTATATTTATGGATACGGCTGGAAGGAATTTCAGAAACGAAATGTACGTTTCCGAACTGAATGCGCTACTGAAGTCTCAAGGTGAAAGCGAAACGATACTGGTGTTAAGTTTAACGACGAAATATCGAGATATGAAAGCAATCACGCACAATTTCAATAAATTTAAGCTCGACAAAGTGTTATTTACGAAAATGGATGAAACGGACTCCTTCGGAGCTATTATCAACTTGGTTCATGACTTCTCGCTTCAGCTTTCCTATGTAACCAACGGTCAAAACGTACCGGATGACATTACTGAATTGAACGAGCATGAAATCATTGATCTTATAATGGAGGACCGCAGTCATGAATGACCAAGCCCAAGGGTTACGGAACCTGGTACAACACCAAAATGAGAAAAGTACGAGGACGACCAGGATTATCACCGTGACTAGCGGGAAGGGAGGTGTAGGGAAGTCTAATTTCACACTGAACTTTGCACTTTCCCTACAAGCTCTAGGCTACAAAGTAATCGTCTTCGATGCTGACATCGGTTTAGCCAATATCGATGTGCTGATGGGCATTTCTTCGCAACATAATTTATACCATCTCTTGAAAAAAGAAAAGTCGATCTGGGAGATCATCCAAAAAGGTAGCAATGGCATTGAGTTTATTGCCGGCGGATCAGGCTTTACTGATCTGGTCCAATTATCGGATGATGAGATGAATTATTTTGTAGAGCAAGTGACGCAGCTTCATGGTTATGCCGACTATATCATCTTTGATACAGGTGCAGGCTTATCCAAAGAAACGCTGAATTTCATTCTTGCTGCAGAAGAAACGATCGTCGTTACGACGCCAGAACCGACATCGATTACGGATGCCTATGCCATCATCAAAATGATCAGCAGCATGGGACATCCTGTCAACTTTAAACTGGTCATAAACCGGGTGACAGATGCCAAAGAAGGTAAACAAACGGCCGATAAAATCAGCCTGGTGGCCAAACAATTTCTGGATTTGGATATTCCATCCATCGGGTATTTAGAAGATGACCAAGCCGTCTCCAAAGCAGTTCGCAAGCAAATTCCTTTCACCATTGCTTTTCCGAATTCGATAGCGGCCAAGAGTGTTCGGCTTATTGCTGAGAATTATGTGAAAGGGATCAAACCTTCTGATGCAGCGGGGCGCTCCGGCATTAAAGGTTTTTTAAACAAAATGTTGAAGCTGACAAAATAAATTCAACGAGTCATAAGTAATTGATCATAAGGGGGGATCAGCATGGCACCTTACCAGATACTCGTCGTAGATGACTCCGTCTTTATGCGCAAAATTATTAGTGATCTGATCACTGAAAATCCGCAATTTAATGTCATTGGCACCGCCAAAAACGGTAAAGAGGCTGTAGAACAGGTCAAACTTTTAAAGCCGAACGCTGTGACGATGGACATCGAAATGCCGGTGATGAACGGTCTAGAAGCACTGCAACAAATCATGACGGAACAACCGACTCCGGTCATTATGCTAAGCTCCCTCACGCAAGAGGGAGCGGCGGAAACGATCAAAGCGCTCGAATTGGGGGCTGTTGATTTTATCGGTAAGCCTTCTGGCTCCATCTCTTTGGATTTATATAAAGTGAAGCAAATGCTTCACGAAAAGCTGCAAATTGCTGTGAAAAGTAAGATGCGTTCGCTTCATCCATCTTCGCCTCCAAGAATCATTCAGCCGCCTGCACAGAGGAGCATTCCGGAAGCGGCTAAGCTGCCTGAGGTGAAACTATCGGCAAGAGTAGGCGCGAGTGTGACGCATTTTGATCATTTGGTTGCGATAGGGACTTCTACGGGAGGTCCACGCGCACTCCATCAAGTGATCTCTAACATCCCGGCTGACTTTCCAGCGCCAATTCTTATCGTTCAACACATGCCGCCGAATTTCACGAAATCACTGGCACAGCGCTTGAATGATATTTCACATATAAAAGTCGTTGAAGCGCAAGATGGGGATATCCTTCATATTGCAACTGCTTATATTGCTCCTGGCGGTTGGCATATGACAGCATACAAAGACTCTTCTAAAATTTACAAGATACGTTTAACGAAAGAAGAGCCCCGATCCGGACATCGACCTTCTGTGGATGTCATGTTTGAGTCGTTGCTGGCAATGGACGAGCTTAAACGCCACATAGTCCTAATGACAGGAATGGGGAGTGATGGTGCCAAAGGCATGCTGGCTTTGAAGCAAGTAGGGGCCATTACGACAATTGCTGAGTCTGAAGAGACATGTGTTGTGTATGGAATGCCTAGAGCGGCTGTCGAACTTAAAGCTGCCATGCATGTGCTGCCGCAGCAAGATATAGCTTCCAAGATTGCACAAGCCGTACTGACTTAAATCGACCGAAGCAATGCAAGTTACATATTGATCCTTTATGGGGGTGTATGGTTTTGGAACTCAGTCAATATTTATCGATGTTCATCGACGAGTCGAGAGAACATCTGCAGGCCATGAACGAAAACCTGCTTAACTTGGAAAGTAATCCGCAAGATATTAGCATTGTTCACAATATTTTTCGTTCTGCCCATACGTTAAAAGGGATGTCCGCAACGATGGGATTTGAGGATCTTGCTTCTTTGACGCACGAAATGGAGAATGTGCTGGATTTAGTCAGAAACCACAAGTTGGAAATGAATCCTTTTATCTTTGATTGTATTTTTAAAAGTCTGGATTCACTAGAATCCATGGTAGAAGATATTATTCAAGGTGGCACAGGCAAAGCGGATGTGACGCAAATCGTAGCAGCATTGCGGTCCATCGTAACCGGAGATTATAACAAACCGCAAGCCGCCGCAGCTGCCAAAGTGGAAGATCCAGTGAAAGGAATTGACCTGGACGAGTTTCAGTACTCTATTTTGGAGCAATCTATCGATGCCGGCTTTCTAGTCTTCTACGTCGAAGTGAGTGTTCAAGAGAATTGTGTCTTGAAAGCTGCACGAGCTTACATGGTCTTCGATGTGTTGGAACGAAACGGCGAAATTGTGAAAGCTACGCCTTCCGTACAAGAAATCGAACAAGAGAAATTCGACCGTACGTTCTCCTTATACTATATTTCCAGGGTAGATCAAGCAACTTTGGAAAAAGAGATCTTGAGCGTATCGGAAATCGAATCTACGGTCATCATCACGGTTGATAAAGAATCGCTAACCGAAATGTCGCGTCCGAAAGCGGAAGTGGAAGCAGGCAGACAAGAAATTGCAGCGGCCGTGGCAACAGCAGCGAATATGGCTGATGGACTGGCTGCCGCGCCTGCACCTCTGCCGGCAGCGAAGGCTGCGGCTAAACCTGCTGCAGCAGCAGGCGGCGGCGTGCCGATCGCCAATCGCACGATTCGTGTAGATATTGAACGTCTGGACGCGTTGATGAACTTGTTCAGCGAGCTGCTCATCGACCGTGTGCGGTTGGAGCAGTTGGCCAGCGAAGTCAAGCGCAACGATTTGACGGAAACTGTCGAACACATGTCCAGAGTGAGCAGTGACTTGCAGAACATTGTGTTGAAGCTGCGCATGGTGCCGGTAGATTCCGTATTCAACCGTTTCCCGCGGATGATCCGAGATTTGGCCAAATCGCTGGATAAGAAAGTCGATTTGATTATTACAGGAGCGGAAACCGAGCTTGATCGTACGGTCATCGACGAAATTGGCGACCCGCTTGTCCATTTGCTCCGTAATGCAGTGGATCACGGGGTTGAGTCCATCAGCGAGCGCTTGGCTGCAGGCAAAAGCGAGCATGGAACGATCCATCTCCGCGCCTTCCACAGTGGGAACCACGTTTTCATTGAGATCGAAGAGGATGGACGTGGTATTTACCGCGAGAAAGTGCTGAAAACTGCATTGAAAAATGGTCTCGTAACACAGGAACAAGCGGCTAAGCTCAGTGACTTGGAAGTCTATAACTTGCTGTTCGAATCAGGATTCAGTACGGCTGATAAAATTTCTGATATTTCCGGCCGTGGCGTAGGTCTTGATGTGGTAAAAACGAAAATCCAAATGCTCGGCGGTCATGTTCAGGTTGATTCCAAGCCAGGACTCGGAAGCAAGTTCTCGGTTCAACTGCCGTTGACGCTGTCGATCATTTCCGCGATGCTGGTTCGCCTTGGCAGTGAGAAATATGCGATTCCGTTGTCTTCGATCGTCGAGACATCTGCGATTCAAAAATCACAAATCCGCAATATCCATGGAAACAAAATGGTGGACTACCGCAACTCGGTCATTCCGCTCGTTTCTCTCAGCTCGCTGTTCGAAGTTCCTGATTTCAATGAAGATCTGGAAGAAGAGACAGAGATCGTTGTTGTTCGCAAAGGTGACAAACAAGTTGCGCTTATGGTTGATGAATTCATTGGCCAGCAAGAGATCGTATTGAAATCTTTGGGTAATTATATGACTGGATTGTTCGCCATTTCCGGGGCTACGATTTTAGGCGACGGACAAGTAGCTTTAATTATTGATACGAATGCACTTATCAAATAGGCTAGCTATATATTTAGGGAGGGTTTAGCGTGGGAGAAGAAAAAAAGGTCATCGTATTCGCACTAGGGTCTGAAGAGTACGGGGTAGAGGTTGAGAAAGTAAGAACGATTGAAAGAATGCAGCCAATGACGCGTGTTCCTAAAGCGCCTGAGTTTATCAAAGGTGTAATCAATCTCCGCGGTGTTGTCATTCCGATTATCGATCTGCGCGCAAGATTTGGCCTGGAACTCAAGGAATATACAGATGCAACACGGATTATCATCGTATCCGCCGGTGAATTTGAAGTCGGCTTGATCGTAGACACGGCTAATGATGTCATTGATATCGACTCCGATCACATCGATAATCCGCCAGAAGTGGTTGGCGGCATTCGTGCCAAATATTTGGACGGCATTGCCCGTGTCGGCGATTCCAGACTGTTAGTGCTGCTCAATCTGGAGCAAGTTCTTGACCGTCAAGAAATTCAGCAATTGGAAAGAGCTGAACAATAAGTGAACCCTTTTGTTGAGTTTGCAGATTTTCAGATGGATGTACTTAAAGAAGTGGGGAATATCGGCGCAGGGCATGCAGCGACTGCGCTTTCCACCCTGCTGGACAAGCCCATCGATATGTTAGTTCCGAAAGTGCGCATGCTACCTTTTGAAGAAATTTGCGAAAGCGTGGGTGGAGCGGAGACGGTCGTTCTTGCCATTTTTCTGCGAGTTGAAGGGGATGCGCCAGGTAATATGTTTTTCATTATTCATCTGGAATCTGCCAAAAATATGCTTCGGGATTTAATCGGCCTCAACGTGCAGGATGATGAGACGTATTCCGAGTTGGAGCTATCCGCATTGAATGAAATTGGAAATATTTTGGCGGGGTCGTATCTTTCCTCGTTGGCAGATTTTACACAACTGAATATGCAGCCGACAGTTCCTTCGCTTGCGATTGATATGGCCGGCGCGATTCTAAGCTATGGCTTGCTGCAATTCGGGCAAATGGGCGACCAGGCTTTACTTATTGATACGAAATTTTTGGAGGGGGAAAATGAAGTACAGGGGCACTTTTTCCTTATTCCTGATCCAGAGTCATTCGAGAAGATCTTTTCAGCACTAGGAGTAGGAGCTCCATGAGCTTAGACAATTTGATTAAAGTTGGCATGGCTGATTTAAATGTAGCCCACAACACAGGCGTGCTCAAAACAACCGGTTTAGGATCATGTGTTGGCGTTACCCTGTTTGATAGCCGCACGAAGGTTGCAGGAATGGCGCATGTCATGCTGCCCTCTTCAGATATTGCTCGCGAAGGCACTATAAACTTAGCCAAATATGCGGACACTGCGATACCTGAATTAATTGCCCGTATGCAGAAACTTGGTGCTCAAGTAAGCCGGATGGAAGCCAAGCTAGCCGGAGGCGCCCAAATGTTTGCTTTTGCAGGAAATAATGATACGATGAGAATTGGACCGAGAAATGTAGAATCTTGTAAAGAAATGTTGAATAAGTACGGTATTCCAATCAAAGCTGAGGATACGGGGGCGAACTACGGACGAACAATTGAATTTAATTGTGAATCCGGTGTTCTAGTCATACGCAGTGTCCAACAAGGAGTAAAGGAAATTTAACGTATGTTTGGAACGATTCGAATCAATTTTATCGTAGCTGCTCTGGCGGCAGTCCTGACTTTTGCTCTCTCGATCAGCAACAATTTGCTGCTGACGACCTGCTTGAGAAGCTTATATAGCTTTATCATTCTTTTTGTGTTGTCATTTGTATTTCGCTGGGTTGTCGGATTTATGATTCATCTGGATAACGCCAATCCTAAACATGTGAATGAAGAACCTGCACAACCTGCGGTTGGACAGACGCTGGATCTGACAACGCCGGATGAAGATGCGGAGACAAGGGAATTGCTCAAAGCCAACATGAATGCAGTTCCTTCATCTCCAGCCAATGACACACAGTTTTCACCACTGAACCCACCTAAGCTCGTCAGCAAGAATAATTTGGATCCAGAACAACTGGCTGGTGCCTTAAGACGTTTGTCAGAAGACTAAGGATGGTGAAACGTAAGACATGATCGAACAAAAACAACTACAACTGGCGAATATCGAGCTTTGGAAGCAGTGGAAGGAGCAGGGTTGGGTCCCTGCGAAACAGTCACTTATCGAAAGCTACTTACCTTTGGTCGATTATGTTTCTGGACGTCTTGCCATTGGCTTGCCCAAAAGCGTCTCCAAGGAAGATTTGTCTAGCTATGGCGTTATGGGACTCATTGATGCCGTAGAGAAGTTCGACTATGAACGGGGTTTGCAATTCGAGACTTACGCTTCATGGCGGATTCGCGGCGCGATAATTGACGGCCTCCGCCAAGGGGACTGGGTTCCCCGTTCCATTAGGGATAAGGCGAAAAAGGTTGAAGATGCGTATCAAAAGCTGGAGCAGCAATATTTGCGGTCCGTTACAGATGCCGAAATGAGCGCATACTTACAGATCAGCGAGCAGGAATTTGTACAAATGCTGCAGGATATTTCCATTACGACGATATGTTCCTTTGATGATCCGATTCGGGAAGAAGAATCCGAAACACGACTTTCGTTGATCATTGACGAAAAGGCCAAAAATCCCGATTTTAAAGTCAATGAATTTTATCTAAAAGAAACATTAGCCAAAGCCATTGACAAGCTAACGGAGAAAGAAAGAACGGTAGTGTCCTTATTTTATTTTGAAGAACTATCTTTAGGTGAAATCGCCGAAGTGATGAGCTTATCGCCTTCCCGGATTTCTCAATTGCATTCCAAGGCTATTCTTCGTCTTAAGGGAGCCCTGGGGCGCTTTAAAACACAGCTTTTTCAAGATACCTAATTTGAAGGACATGAAAGGGTGGTATGTCCATGCTTGAGAGGAACATGCCTTTAGAACATTACATCACGATTTCCATCTCGGACGATAAATTGTCAGCGTTTCTACTGATCAACGAGTTACAAGAAGACATCATTTTATCCATAGGTCAACTCGAAGAACAATTAAAGGCGCATCAGATCATCCATGGCTTAAACCTCCCCATGATTGCTCAAGTCGCCGCATCACCAAAAAGCTATGTTGGACAAAAATTAGAAATTGCCAAAGGCACTGTGCCGCAGCAAGGTCAAGACGGTTACATCCAATATATGTACGATCTCGAGAACGAAGATAAAAAACCGCTGGAGCTTGAAGACGGCAGGGTAAATTATAAAGAAGTCATCTCGCTGCACAATGTGAAAAAAGGACAACTGATCGCCCAAAGGTTTCGGGCTACGGAAGGTGCTCCGGGCAAAGCGGTGACAGGTGAAGTGATCTTTGCGAAAGCCGGGAAAGAAGCCCGCTTTAAACTTGGCAAAAATGTGATCACGGACGCGAATCAAATGGGGCTTTATTCCGTCATGGATGGCATGGTCGTAAAGACAGACCGGGATAAAATTAACGTGTTCCCGATTTATGAAGTGAATGGGGATGTGGATTATAATATCGGGAATATTGATTTTATCGGGACTGTCGTGATTCGCGGCAATGTGCTCCCAGGCTTCAAAATTCGTGCATCCGGCGATATTCGCGTCACAGGCGGCGTTGAAGCGGCTGAGCTTGAAGCTGATGGCTCCATTGAAATCAATGCCGGCATCGTCGGTCAGAATAAGGCTGTTGTGAAAGCAGGGCATAACTTGAAAAGTTCCTTCATTCAAGATGCTGTTGTTGAAGCCGATAATGAGCTTACAGTTTCGCAAAGCATTATGCATTCCACGATTCGTGCGGGTAAAGCCGTCAACTGTGTAGGTTCGAAAGGGCTTATCGTCGGTGGAATCATTCAAGCGGGAGAGCGTGTGAAAGCAAGAACGATCGGTAACTCGATGTCCACCGCAACGGTGATAGAAGTAGGGGTACTGCCGGAGCTTCGCAACGAGCTGATTCAGCTTCGCGGCCAACTGAAAGTCCAGATGGAGAATCTAGACAAAACCGAAAAAGCTTTGACATTGCTCGATCAATTAGCCGCCGCAGGTCAGCTAGGGCCTGATAAAGTTGCGATGCGTATTAAGCTTAATCATACGAAGAAACAGGCTCTTGAGGAACAGAATATGATTAAGGACCGGATTTTGGAAATCGAGAAATCACTAGAGGATTCCGAGAATGCCAAAGTCGAAGTCATATCAACAATTTACGGTGGAGCTAAAATTGTCATCGGCCGTTATACGAAATTTATTAAAGATGCTTCGAATCGAGTGACATTCCGCTTAGTGGATAGTGATATCTCGATGACGGCTAACGTTTAATATGAAGGAGGCGCTGCTAAATGG
Source organism: Paenibacillus aestuarii (assembly GCF_027789125.1). Taxonomy (GTDB): domain Bacteria; phylum Bacillota; class Bacilli; order Paenibacillales; family NBRC-103111; genus Paenibacillus_E; species Paenibacillus_E aestuarii. Next base: position 158,556 of record NZ_JAQFVF010000020.1, read on the forward strand.
ATATGAAAGCCATTGATTTGCAGTTTGCCGTACATAAAAACGATGAAGCAGGCATCCGTCAAAATCAGTTAATGCAGAAGCCGCGCCAGGACGAGGCTTTATTGGAGAATCAGTCCCTGCAGATGACAGAACTTGAGCGAAGCCGAAGCAGTCGGATCGAAGAGAGCGCCAAGTCCAACATCAAGGATCAAAGAGAGAAAGAGCATAGCCAGAGTCATCATGGACATCAATCCGGGGCAAGTCACGTGGAGTCTGAACTAGCTGTACAATCGCATCACGTTTCCAATGTCGCTCAATCTGTCCATCCATACAAAGGGCATCATATCGACTTATCGCTCTAAGCATTTTATTTTATATAGAAAAAGGTGTTTGACTTGGACATGAAGCCTTGGATGTATGTCGTCCTTTTAGGGCTCGTCTTCATTGTTTACGCTCGCTTTATCCCTAAGAAGGAGCCGGCAGGCCTGGATAAAACGAACGTTGTTCAAGAAATCGAGGAAACGATTGAACATTTCGCCGCTGAAATGGATGAACAAAATCAAGCGCTTCTGGACTTGTTTTCCCGGACCAAGCAGGATTACGAAGTTGAGCTCGCCAAATTGGCGGGCCGACTGGAATCTCTCGAGAAACAGAAGCAAGAGCTTTCGCATGAGCTGACCAAAGTTCATGTGAACCAACAGCTTCATTCGAAGGCGGTCGGCACCGCCCAAGTCACAGGCGAGGCTTCGCTCGTGGAGGTGAACGCGGCTCCTACGGCTCCACCTCTTGTTCAAGCTCAGCTAACGAGTCCGCTTCCTGCCATCGAACCAGAAGTACCGGTTCCAGATCCAGAACCTCTCTATACCGGTTTAAGCATGAAGAGCCGTTATGCCGAATTATTCAGCCTGCATGAGCAAGGCAAAGGCGTTGAGGCGATTGCGAAGAAGCTGGGAATGAACAAGGGAGAAGTCACGCTAATTCTTCAACTTTCCAAGCAGGAGGAGCATTCCCGTGTTTAAAAACCGATTGTTTGTGTTCGGGCTTGGTTTTGGTATCATCGTTGGCGCTATCCTGTTGCAGGTTATGCTTGCGCGTCCGAGTGCAACGGATCAAAGCGGTATCAAGCCGGACGAAATGGATCCCTTGAAGCTCAAGGAGCAGGCCTCGAAATATTATCAGGTCTTCGAAAAAGATACGAAGGTCTATACGCAGGCTGAGCTCGATGCGAATGTCGCGCAAAAAGTCAAAGAAGAAACAGACAAATTAGCTGCCGCGCAACCAGCGGGTCAGCCGCAGCCTGCAGCGCCGACCGTGACGGTACGCAATGTGATCTATGTGCAGCCTAGTCTGGATGCAACCGCGGTAACGGATTTGCTGGAGAAGTCCGGCGTCATTTCCGACCGCAAAGCGTTTGAATCTGAAATGCAAAAGCAAGGTGGCGTTTATAAGATTCAAGCGGGCCCGCACATCTTTGAGGGCAAGTTGGAGATTCCACAGGTGATCGCCAATTTGATGACGCATCAATAAGACAGACCTACAAAACGATCTTTTGTGAGGTCTGTTTTTCATTTTCAAAAAGGTGTAAATCCGCATACCGACACGCTGCAGATGCGCCTACAATAGGGCAGATTAACGTACTCGACAAAAGGTTGCATCGCTAAATGAGTTATGGTATATTTATTCACGGTGTTAAAAACGCACGTCAGTCAATTTGCATATTGGTGCTTACTTTGGTAAGTTTTATGCGAAGATGCGACCGACGGAGGATACCACAAAAACCATTTTAAGGGAGGGATTGGAGATGGCAGTTATCTCCATGAAACAGCTTTTAGAAGCTGGCGTACATTTCGGTCACCAAACTCGTCGTTGGAACCCGAAAATGGACAAGTACATTTTCACTGAAAGAAACGGAATTTACATCATCGACCTGCAAAAAACGGTTAAAAAAGTTGAAGAAGCTTACAACTTTGTTAAATCCGTTGCTGAAGAGAATGGCACAATTCTTTTCGTAGGTACTAAGAAGCAAGCTCAAGACTCCGTAGCTGAAGAAGCTGAGCGTTGCGGCATGTACTTCATCAACCAACGTTGGTTGGGTGGTACATTGACAAACTTCCAAACGATCCAAAAACGTATCGACCGTTTGAAAGAACTTGAAAGATGGGAAGAAGACGGTACATTCGAAGTTCTTCCTAAGAAAGAAGTTATCATTCTCCGTAAAGAGAAAGATCGTCTTGAGAAATTCCTGGGCGGCATCAAGAACATGAAAGGCCTGCCAAGCGCATTGTTCGTTATCGATCCTCGTAAAGAGCGTATTGCTGTTGCAGAAGCTCGCAAATTGGGTATCCCAATCGTAGGTATCGTAGATACTAACTGTGATCCAGACGAAATCGACTACGTGATCCCTGGTAACGATGATGCAATCCGCGCAGTGAAATTGCTGACTGCAAAAATTGCAGACGCTGTTATCGAAGCACACCAAGGCGAGCAAACAACAGCTTAATTTATATGAATGAACAAAAGGGTGGTTGGAAGGTGTAACAGCCTGTCATCACCCTTTTTTTAAAAAGTAGTCATTACCTACATAACACAAACACTTTTGGGAGGTTCTTTTCCATGGCAGTAACAGCAGCTCAAGTAAAAGAATTACGTGAAAAAACAGGCGCAGGCATGTTGGATTGCAAAAAAGCGCTTGAAGAAGCAAACGGCGATTTGACAAAAGCTGGCGAGATCCTTCGTGAGAAAGGTCTATCCGCAGCAGCTAACAAAGCAGGCCGTATCGCAACAGAAGGCGCTGTAGAGTCCTACATCCACGCAGGCGGTAAAGTTGGCGTTCTTGTTGAAATCAACTGCGAAACTGACTTCGTAGGTAAAACAGACCAATTCAAAGCATTCTGCAGAGACATCGCAATGCACATCGCGGCTGCAAGCCCAACTTATGTGCGTCGTGAAGAAGTTCCGACTGAAGCTTTGGACAAAGAAAAAGAAATTCTTCGCAACCAAGCTTTGAACGAAGGCAAGCCTGAAAAAATCGTTGATAAAATGGTTGAAGGTCGCATCGGCAAATACTACGAAGAGTATTGCTTGATGGAACAAGCGTTCGTTAAAGATCCGGACAAAACGATCGAGCAATTGCTGAACGAGAAAATCGCAACGATCGGTGAGAATATCTCCATCCGTCGTTTCGTGCGTTTCGCACTTGGCGAAGGTCTTGAGAAAAAGCAAGAGAACTTTGCGGAAGAAGTTATGTCCCAAGTTAAACTCTAATAAGCAGTTACAAAGATGGAACACTTGGTGTTCCTTCTTTTTTAGCATTAAGCTCATATGCAAGACCTGTTTATGTATTGAAACGGAGGGTATTCAAGTTGGTGCAACCTTTTTATAAAAGAATCGTACTGAAATTGAGCGGCGAGGCGTTGGCCGGGCAGCAAGGTTATGGTATTGATTCTGAAGTTATTACCTCTATTGCGCAACAGGTAAAAGATGTCATCGATTTGAACGTAGAAGTAGCAATCGTCGTAGGCGGCGGCAACATCTGGAGAGGAATCGCAGGCAGTGAGAAAGGCATGGATCGGGCGACAGCTGACTACATGGGCATGCTGGCTACTGTGATGAACTCCTTGGCGCTGCAAGATGCGCTGGAAACGATGGATGTGCCGACTCGCGTGCAAACTTCGATTAACATGCAGCAGGTTGCTGAGCCTTATATCCGTAGACGCGCAATGCGTCACTTGGAGAAGGGCAGAGTGGTCATCTTTGCTGCTGGCACAGGGAACCCTTACTTCTCGACCGATACAACGGCAGCCCTGAGAGCTGCTGAGATCGAAGCGGAAGTCATTCTCATGGCCAAGAACAAAGTTGACGGCGTTTATTCGGCTGATCCGTTCAAAGATCCAACGGCCAAAAAGTATGAATCTTTGACTTACTTGGAAGTCATCAGCAACAACCTCGGTGTTATGGACTCCACAGCGTCTTCGCTGTGCATGGATAATAACATCCCATTGGTGGTGTTCTCGATTACCGAGAAAGGGAATATCAAACGCGTTGTCCTTGGCGAGAAAATTGGGACTACAGTTAAAGGGAGTGTCTAAACGATGCCACAAACGATTAAAAAGAACGCTGAAGAGCGTATGGATAAAGCCATTGGCGCATTAAAAAGAGATTTGAGCACGCTGCGTGCAGGTCGCGCTACACCATCGCTGCTGGATCGCGTACAAGTTGAGTATTACGGTGCAATGACGCCAGTGAATCAGCTTGCTAATCTGTCGACACCAGATTCCCGTTCCTTGATCATTCAGCCATGGGACAAAAGCTCCATGAGCGCGATTGAGAAAGCGATCATGAAATCTGATTTGGGTTTGACGCCTTCGAATGATGGAACAGTTATTCGTATCGTGATCCCGGCATTAACGGAAGAGCGCCGTAACGAACTGGTCAAAATGACCAAAAAGTTCGGTGAGGAAGCCAAAGTTGCCATCCGCAACATCCGCCGCGATGCCAATGATGAGATCAAGAAGCTCGAAAAAGCAGGGATCTCCGAAGATGAATCCCGTAAACATCAAGAAGATATTCAGAAGTTTACAGACAAATTCGTTGCTGAAGTTGAAAAAGTGCTAGCTGCTAAAGAAAAAGAGATTATGGAAGTTTAAATTAGATATGCCCCTAGGAATTTACTGGGGGTTTTTCAGCTTTCCTTATCCAGGGAGGAACGACAATGCTCAAACCGTTAAAGAAATGGTTAGGAAATGCAGCCAAAGAAGATTCGACTTCTAATATTCCTGACATTGATTTGGCAAACGTGCCTGCTCATGTGGCAATTATCATGGACGGCAACGGACGCTGGGCAAAGCAACGAGGGTTACCTCGAGTAGCCGGACATCATTCCGGTATGAAAAATGTGAAAAAAATTACGATGGCTGCAAACGACATCGGCGTCAAAGTGCTGACTATGTACGCTTTTTCGACGGAAAACTGGAAAAGGCCGAAGGAAGAAGTCGAATTCTTGATGAAGCTTCCTCAGGAGTTTTTTCCACTGGAAATCGAAGAACTTATAGAGAATAATGTTCGGATACGGATGACGGGATGGAAAGAAGGCTTGCCGGATTACACGTTGAAGGCGATTGAAGACGCCATTGAGCGCACGAAGGACAACACCGGACTCATCCTTAATTTCGCTTTGAATTACGGCGGCCGCAAAGAAATGATCGCAGGCGTGCATGATATTATCCGCGATGTGCAAAATGGCGTCCTGCAAGCTGATGAGTTGGATGAGGCCCGCTTTTCCAAGTACATGCTGACATCCGATCTGCCTGATCCGGATTTATTAATCCGGACGAGCGGCGAGCTGCGCCTCAGCAATTTTTTACTTTGGCAGCTTGCTTATTCCGAGCTTTGGTTCACCGAAGCCTACTGGCCAGAATTTACAGAAGCATTATTTATGCAAGCTATCGCCGAATATCAACGCCGCGCAAGAAGGTATGGCGGTATTTAACCGCTGGATCTGCGACGAAGATATTTTCGTTTGTTTTATTTAGGAGGAGTTTGCTTTGAAGCAGAGGATTGTCACAGGCGTGATAGCCGGTATTGTTTTCCTTACCTTACTAGTGCTTGGCGGGTATTGGTATGCCGGCTTAATTGTGCTGCTCTCGGTCATCGGGTACCGGGAATATATTCAAATGAACGGATTCACATCTCATAAATTATCCTCTTTCGTCGGATTGGTAGCTCTGCTTCTGCTAGCTGTCCCATGGGATATGCTGGGTATAACATTACCTGTCAATACGACGGCCATCATTTGGCTAGCCATGTTCGTCCTCCTGTTTATCACGGTTGCATCTAAGAACAAAATCACCATTGACCAAGTTGCGCTTATTTTGCTTGGCGCTATCTATATTGGGCTTGGATTTTATTATATGATCTCGACGCGAATTCCGGATCATGGATTGTTCTGGACAATCCTTATCTTTGTATGCATTTGGGCAACAGATTCGGGCGCTTATTTTGTCGGATCCATGGTTGGCAAACATCCACTATGGCCGCAAATCAGCCCGAAAAAGTCGATTGAAGGCGCAGTTGGCGGAATCGTCATTTCGATGCTTGCTGCACTGCTCTTTTCCTGGTATGCACCTGAATTGCTGCCTATTCAAACCGCACTTTTACTTGGCATCTCGATTGCAATCGTCGGTCAAATCGGTGATTTGATACAATCTGCTTATAAGCGGGTGAAAGGCATTAAAGATACAGGAACGCTGCTGCCAGGACATGGAGGCGTCTTAGATCGGGTGGATAGCTGGCTAATCGTATTTCCTTTTATTCATTGGCTAGGATTTATTCCCCACTAAACGCAGACTGAACGAGGTGTACTATGACAAAACGCATCGCGATTCTGGGTTCAACCGGATCCATCGGAACGCAAACGTTAGATATCGTCGCCAATGCTCCGGAACGTTTTCAAGTTGAAGCGATTTCCGGCGGATATAACAGTAAGTTGCTTATCGAACAGGCCAAACAATTTCAACCGAAGATTGTTTCGGTCGCGACGAAGGAACTAGCCGCTGAAGTTGCGCTTCATGTCCCTAGCCAAACCAAGGTTTACTATGGGGAAGAGGGGCTCTTGGAGGTTGCGGCGTCGACCGAAGCAGAACTGCTCGTTACCGCACTAGTCGGCAGTCAAGGTCTAAAGCCGACACTGGCAGCCATCGAAGCAGGCAAACAAATCGGCTTGGCTAACAAAGAAACGCTCGTTAGCGCAGGTCATATCGTCACGGAAGCGGCGAGAACGAAGGGCGTAGCGCTGCTGCCTGTGGATAGTGAACATTCCGCCATCTTCCAGTGCTTAAACGGCGAGAAGCGCGCCGAAGTTGCCAAACTGATCATTACAGCGTCCGGCGGTTCATTCCGTGATCGTACGCGGGAAGAGCTGGTCGGCGTCACTGTGGAGCAAGCGCTTGCGCATCCGAACTGGTCGATGGGCGCCAAGATCACTATTGATTCCGCGACGATGGTCAATAAAGGGTTGGAAGTGATCGAGGCCAGATGGTTATTCGACCTCCCGTATGATCAGATTGAAGTGCTGATTCATCCGGAGAGTGTAATCCATTCCATGGTAGAGTTCGTCGATCGCAGTGTCATGGCGCAATTGGGCAACCCTGACATGAGAGTCCCGATTCAATATGCGCTAACGTACCCGGACAGATTTCAGACACCGACAATTCCGTTGAAACTGGCGGCGATCGGCAAGCTGCACTTCAGAGAGATGGACTATGAGCGGTACCCATGCCTGCGCATGGCGTTCGAGAGCGGGCGTCAAGGCGGTACAACGCCTACGGTCTACAATGCGGCGAACGAAGTTGCGGTTGCCCGTTTCCTTAAAGGTGAAATTACTTTCTTACAAATTGAACAAGTGATCGAAGGCGCGTTGCAGAAGCATGAGTCGTTTGCAAACCCCAATCTGGCATTGATTGAGGAGCAAGATGCATGGGCTAGAGCATTTGCCGCCGCGATCCGATTTTAACGAAAGGAGAGCTAAGGTCAGCATGCAAGGTTGGCTCAGCTCTTTTTTCGCTCATAATCGCAAAGAACTACTGCCTTTGAGAGTCTAAATACCCCTTAAATATCGTATACTGTGCTAATAGGGGACAGCTTGTATTCGGTCCTTCAATAATGGTAATCTAAGTACATGCTAAGCTTGAAGGAGGAACTACGACTTGTCAGCTATAGAAGTTGCATTGAAAGTGATTTTGTTGTTTTTCGTATTGGTGACGATACATGAGTGGGGACATTTTTACTTTGCCAAGCGGGCGGGTATTCTGGTGAGGGAGTTCGCGATTGGCTTCGGTCCGAAGTTGTTTTCATATAAAAAGGGCGAGACTCGCTATACACTGCGGATTTTGCCGATAGGCGGTTTTGTGCGGATGGCCGGCGAAGACCCGGAGATCGTTCAAGTCAACCCTGGGCAAACGATTGCCGTACAATTAAACAAAGCGAATGAAGTTACATATTTATACATGGATCAATTGGATCGGCGCTCCAATGTTATTATCGGGGTTGTCGAACACATTGATTTGGAAAAAAGCTTATCCCTCTCGTTGGACGTTGACGGTGAGCGTGTGACGTATCCGGTCGACCGTCAGGCAATGATGGTGAGTAAAGGCGTCGAGACGCAAATTGCCCCTTATGACAGGCAGTTTGGCAGCAAGTCTGTAGGCCAGCGCGCGCTCTCGATCGTGATGGGTCCTGTCATGAACTTTGTTCTGGCGATCGTGCTGTTCCTAATCGTGGTCATCATGTCCGGTGTGCTTACGAATGTGAAGCTCGACTCCGTTATTGCGGGTAAGGCTGGAGAGAAAGCCGGATTGCACAAAGGCGATATTATCATGTCTATTGATAATCATCCAATCGGCGATGACCGGGAGAAGCTGGTCACGGCGATTCAGCAATCTGCCGGCAAACCGATGACATGGGTCGTGGACCGCGGCGGCAATCCGTTGACGCTGCAAGTGACCCCAGAGATGGAGAACGGTACGGGCAAGCTGGGTGTTGTCATCTCCGGTGACCGGAGAAACGCGTCGTTCGGCGAAGTGATCACGGGCACGTACCAGCAAGTGGTGGGCACAACGATCGGCATTGTTACGGGCTTGCAGAAGCTGGTCATGCTGCAGTTTAAGCTTGACGACTTAGGCGGACCAGTCCGGACGGCGCAAGTATCGGCGGAATTTGCCAAGCTGGGCATGACGTATTTGATTTCCTGGGCAGCTACGCTGAGCTTGTATTTGGGGATTTTCAATCTGCTGCCGATCCCGGCGCTGGATGGCAGCCGTCTGCTCTTTATGGGGCTGGAAGCGCTGCGCGGCAAACCAATTGATCCGAACCGTGAGAGCATGGTGCACTTCATCGGCTTTGCACTGCTGATGCTGTTGATGGTGGCGGTTACGTACAACGATATTTTACGATTAATCAAAGGCTAGTACATGGAGAGTTAAGGCTTACGAAGTTAGTATTTTACAAGAAGCTCTTAGGAGGACGGTATGTCGAACGATAAGCAGTTTGTTAAAGAAATTACACCTCAGGGAGAAGATTTCTCCCGCTGGTACATAGATGTAATTAAAAAAGCGGACTTGATGAGCTACTCGCCTGTGCGCGGATGTATCGTGTTCAAGCCGGACGGCTATGAAATCTGGGAGAACATCCAACGTGAGCTGGACAGCAGATTTAAGGAAACAGGTCATCGCAACGCCTATTTCCCGCTTTTCATTCCTGAGAGCTTTTTCCAGAAGGAAAAAGAGCACGTGGAAGGCTTCAATCCCGAGCTGCCATGGGTAACCGAAGCAGGCGGAGAAAAGCTTGAGGAGCGTTTGGCGATTCGCCCGACTTCCGAGACGATGATTGGTCATATGTACTCAGAGTGGATTAACTCCTATCGTGATCTGCCGCTGTTGATTAACCAATGGGCGAACGTTGTGCGCTGGGAGAAGCGGACGCAGCCGTTCCTGCGGACAAGCGAGTTCTTGTGGCAGGAAGGCCATACGGCGCACGAAGACGAGCAGGATGCACGCCGTGAAACGATGCAAATGCTCGAAGTGTACCGTGATTTTGCCGAGAACTTCCTGGCGATTCCGGTTATTGTCGGCCAAAAAACGCCATCCGAGAAGTTCGCCGGCGCTGTCGATACGTACTCTATCGAGGCGATGATGAAAGACGGCAAAGCGGTACAAGCGGGTACTTCCCATTATTTGGGGACGAACTTTGCGGTTGCTTTCGACATTAAGTTCCTTGACCGTGAGAACCAGCATCAATTCGCTCATACGACTTCCTGGGGCGTCAGCACGCGTCTCATCGGTGCTCTGATCATGGTGCACGGTGACGACCGTGGTCTTGCCCTGCCGCCGAAAGTAGCACCGACACAAGTGGTGATGATTCCAATCGGCCCGCCAAAAACGAGAGAGCAAGTCATTTCACGCGTGGACGAGCTGTATGCACAGCTGAAGCAAGCAGGCGTTCGCGTGAAAGTGGATGACCGCGCTGATCAAAGCCCAGGCTGGAAGTTCAATGAGTACGAAATGCGCGGTGTACCGATCCGCGTTGAACTAGGTCCTCGTGACATGGAAAATGGACAAGTTGTGCTTGTATCCCGTGTAACCGGCGAGAAAAAAGTTGTGGCTCAAGCGAATTTTGTCGAAGAAGTGCAAAATTTACTTGCTGAGATTCATCAGCAGATGTATGATAAAGCGAAGACATTCCGCGATGAGCACTTCGTTGCTGTCGATACGTTGGATGAGTTCAAAACCTTCCTCGAAGGCAAGCGCGGATTTGCTTTAGCAGGATGGTGCGGTTCTAATGCTTGTGAATCGCAAGTGAAGGAAGAAACCGGCGCAACGAGCCGCAACATTCCGTTCCAACCTGAGGTTACGAAGTCGACATGCCTTGTTTGCGGTGACGCAGCGAAGCACACGGTTGTTTTCGGCCGCAGCTACTAAGCAAGACCACATATAAGTAAACATAAGGGCAAACGGAATGCACCATCTCCTTTGCCCTTGTATTATTTAGGTAAGAAGTTTGAGGCAATGTAATCTTTACGGGGAGGATGTTCATGAGTAACTTGGCTGACAAACGGAATCGCTTTGAGCTCTTGATGCAGCAGGCAGAGATTCCGGCCGACATCATTCGGTCATTTTTTGCGGAAGGGTACATCGATCAAGTTGAAATTAGCCGAAAAAATCGCGACTGGACCTTTTATTTGGTAAAAAATGAATTGGTGCCACAGAACATATACCGTTCTTTTTGTAAAATGATTCAAGAGAAGTTCGCCCACATCGCGAAAGCTCGCTTTATTTGGCGCTTTGAGCAGGCGGAGGCATCCGCGGTCGTTGAAGAGTATTGGAGTCTCTTCCTGGAATGGCTGCAGCGCGAGGCGGCAGCAATCAACGGCTGGATGATGAAAGCGCGAATCGAGGTGCAAGGGCATTCCTTGACACTCATCATGCTGGATCAAATCGGGCTGGATCTGGCGAAGAAGAAGAACATCGATATGTTCATCCGCAATTTTTATCATCATTTTTTTCAAATCGAATTAACGGTGAAATATGCCGTCAGCTCCACCAGCGAGGTTGAAGCGGAGTACGAGAAGTTTGCGCAGCAGCGCGCTGAGCAGGAGCGAAACGTTACGCAAGAGATCATGATGTCGATTGCCGAGGAAGAGGAAACCTCTGAACTGCCGGAAGGCGAGCTCAAGCTGATGATGGGCTACGAGATCAAAGAGCCTCCTGTTCCGCTGAAAGACATCCGGGAAGAAGAGAAGAAGGTTACCGTGCAGGGAACGGTCTTTGGCCTCGACGTGAAAGAGCTGCGTAACGGCAGCACATTATTTACTTTTAACTTAACGGACTTCTCCGATTCCATGTCGATGAAAGTTTTTGCTAAAACCAAGGACGATGTGAAGATCATGAGCTTGCTCGCCAACGGCACGTGGATTAAAGCGCGCGGTAAGGTCGAATATGACCGTTTTATGCAAGTGCCAGAGCTGGTCATGATTCCGAACGACCTGGTCGAGGTGATGGCGCCGAAAGACCGCATGGACGATGCCGTAGAGAAACGTGTAGAGTTTCACCTTCATACGGCTATGAGTACGATGGATGCGTTGACGCCGGTTGATCAATATATTAAGACGGCCGCCAAATGGGGGCATAAGGCGATCGCCATCACGGATCACAGCAACATCCAATGCTTCCCTGAGGCTGGCAAAGCGGCCAAAAAGAACGGGATTAAAGTGATCTACGGGCTGGAAGCCAATGTAGTCAACGATTCGGTGCCGATGGTGATGAATCCGCGCGATATTGATATGAAATCGGCAACATATGTGATTTTTGACGTCGAGACGACGGGCTTATCCGTGACGAACAACAAGATTATCGAGCTTGCCGGCGTGAAAATGCAAGATGGCAAGGAAATCGACCGTTTCGCTACGTTCATCAATCCGCATGAGAAAATTCCTTACAATATTCAGCAATTGACCAATATTAATGATGATATGGTCAAAGATGCGCCGGATATTGAGCAAGAGCTGCCTAAATTCATCGATTTCGTCGGCGATGCCGTGCTTGTCGCGCACAATGCCCGATTCGATATGGGGTTTTTGCAAGCGAACTTGAAGCGCATGGGGCTGCCGGAAGTGACGAATTCGGTGCTGGATACGTTGGAACTGGCAAGATTCCTATTCCCTGCGATGAAAAATCACCGCTTGAATACGTTATCGGATAAATTCAAAGTCAGCCTGGACAACCATCACCGCGCGATCGACGACTCGATTGCCTTGGGTTTCGTGCTCTATAATTTGATTAATGAAGCGTATGACCGGCAAATTATGAGTTTAGCCAAATTGAATGATTATATCGGTAAAGACTTATCCAATCAGCGACCGTTCCATTGCTGTATCTATGCGCAAAATGCCATCGGCAAAAAGAACTTATTTCAACTTATTTCGATTTCGCATACGCAATATTTTAACCGTGTCGCTACGATTCCGAAGAGCGTTCTTGTCGCGCATCGCGAAGGCTTGCTAGTCACATCCGGTTGTGAGAAGGGCGAGTTTTTCGAAGCGGTGCTGAATAAATCGTTGGAAGAGGCTGAGCAGGTTTCTGAGTTTTACGATATTTTGGAAATACAACCCGTTAGCTATAACATGCACCTTGTGGATAAAGGGCTTGTCGGCAGCAAAGAGGACTTGGAACAGGCCGTCCGCAAAGTTTGTGAGATCGGTTATAAAACCGGCAAGCCGGTTATCGCGACAGGCAATGCGCATTACTTACACCCGCGCGAGAAGATGTGCCGGGATATTACGATCCACGGCATCACGGGCTTCAGTCCGCTCAAAGATATGAAGAAGCCGGACGCCCACTTCCGCACGACCAAAGAAATGCTGGAGGAGTTCAAGTTTCTCGGCGAAGAGAAAGCGCACGAGGTCGTTGTGCGCAACACGAATGAGCTTGCCGACCGCTTTGAGGAAATCCAGCTTTTCCCAGATCAACTGTTCACCCCTGTTATCGAGGGTGCCGACGATGAAATCCGCAACACTTGCTATGAGACAGCCAAGAGTTTATACGGCGATGAGCTGCCTGAGGTGGTGACCGCCCGCTTGGAGAAAGAGCTCGTTCCGATCATTAAATACGGCTTCTCCGCCAACTATTTGATTTCGGAACGTCTGGTCAAAAAGTCCAACGAGGACGGCTACCTCGTCGGTTCGCGGGGATCCGTCGGCTCATCCGTCGTCGCGATGATGCTTGGCATCTCTGAGGTTAACCCGCTGCCGCCGCACTATTTATGCTATTCGTGCAAAACGAGCGAATGGTTCCTCGACGGCAGTGTGCCGAGCGGTTTCGATTTGCCGAATAAAGTGTGCCCGAACTGCGGGGTAAATATGAAAGGGGACGGCCACGATATTCCGTTCGAAACGTTCCTGGGCTTTAAAGGGGACAAGGTCCCCGATATCGACTTGAACTTCTCGGGTGAGTATCAGCCGGTTGCCCATAACTATACGAAAGTACTGTTTGGGGAGAAGAGCGTATTCCGTGCGGGAACGATCGGTACGGTCGCGGAGAAGACAGCCTTCGGCTTCGTAAAGAAATACGAAGAGGAGTACGGGTATAAGTGGCGCGGCGCCGAGCTGAACCGGCTCGCTTCAGGCTGTACAGGAGTGAAGCGTAGCACCGGTCAGCATCCAGGCGGTATTGTCGTCGTCCCTGACTATATGGAAGTCGATGACATCACGCCAGTGCAATATCCAGCGGACGATCAGAACGCAGAATGGAAGACGACGCATTTTGACTATCACGCATTCGATGCCAATTTGCTCAAGCTCGATATTCTCGGACACGACGACCCGACCATGATGCGGATGCTCCAGGACCTCACCGAGGTTGATCCGACGACCATTCCGATGAATGATCCGAAGGCGATGAGCATCTTTAACTCCACGGAGGCGATCGGGGTATCACCTGAGCAAATTCGAACGCCGGTCGCGACATACGGGGTTCCCGAGATGGGCACGAAGTTCGTGCGTCAAATGCTGCAGGAGACGCAGCCGAGCTCGTTTGCTGACTTGCTGCAAATTTCCGGTCTTTCACACGGAACCGGCGTATGGCTCGGGAATGCGCAAGAGCTGATCAAGAAAGGGATTTGCAACATTAAAACCGTTATCGGCTGCCGTGACGATATCATGCTGTACCTGATTTACAAAGCAGGCATGGATGCCGGTCTTGCGTTTAAGATTACCGAGAGCGTTCGTAAAGGGAAAGGCTTGACCGACGAGTGGAAGGAAGAGATGAAGCGCTGCAACGTCCCTGCTTGGTACATCGAGTCCTGCGAACGCATCGAATACATGTTCCCTAAGGCGCACGCGGCCGCATACGTTATTTCCGCGGTAAGGACCGCCTATTTCAAGGTGTATTATCCGATCGCGTACTATGCGACTTACTTCAGCGTTCGTGCGGCGGACTTCGATCTGGAACTGCTGTGCCAGGGCTATGACGCGATCCTGAAGCGGCTGATCGAAATCGAGGAGAAAGGCTTCCAGGCGCTGCCGAAGGAGAAGGCGATGATCTCCATCTTGGAGATGGCGCTTGAGATGACATCCCGCGGCTTTAGCTTTAAGCCGATCGATCTGTATCGTTCCGATGCGACCAGGTTCAAAATCGAAGGCGATTCGCTGATCCCTCCGTTCGCGGCTATGCCGGGTATCGGCGAGAGCGCGGCGAAGAATATCGCGGCTGCCAAAGAGGATGGCGATTTCTTGTCCATCGAGGATTTCCAGAACCGTTCCAAGGCGTCGAAGACCGTTATCGAGCTGCTTGCTTCCATGGGCTGTTTCCGCGGGTTGCCGGAGACGAATCAGTTGTCCCTGTTTTAGGTGATGCTGCAATGGACTGTCAAGTGAAAATCATTTACAAGTTTGCTATTGTAATGGCAAGAATGGTTATGGTATAATTTTTCTTGGCAATAATGAGGATATCATCTTGTGATTAAAGAGTGGGGAAACCCACTCTTTACATTTTGATATAGGACTTTTCACAGTGAGAAGTTCACTTTAGGAGGGCATACCAATCCGTGGTTACACAAGCACACATCAAATCCGTCATTGAGGACATGCTGAAAGATTACATTGAACAAAATGGATTTGAACTCGTGGATATCGAATACGTCAAAGAAGGCAGCAACTGGTTCCTTCGCGTCTATGCAGACAAAGAAGGCGGCATTGATATAGATGATTGCGGCCGAATCAGCGAATACTTGAGCGCGAAGCTGGATGAGAAAGATCCGATTGCGGATGCCTACTTCCTCGAAGTGTCCTCACCTGGCGCAGAGCGCCCATTGAAAAAGCTGCAGGACTACCACAAAGCTGTGGGCAGTCACGTATTTGTCACTACCTATGAGCCGATTGACGGTTCCAAAGAGTTTGAGGGCAAGCTGCTTTCTTTTGACGGCGAGGAGCTTGTTGTCGAAGCAGGCAAGAAGAGAAGCACAATCCCGTTTGCGAAAGTGGCCAGCGCCCGGTTGGCCATCGTCTTTTAGCATCGTTACTTATTGAAAGGGGGAACTCGGTTCAAATGAACATGGATTTTATCGAAGCGCTGTCGGAAATTGAACGTGAGAAAGGTATCTCTAAGGAGCTGCTGATTGATGCGATCGAGGCGGCGATGATTTCGAGTTATAAGCGCAATTTTAATACGGCTCAAAACGTACGAGTGGACATCAACCGTCAAACAGGTCTGATCAGGGTGTATGCGCGCAAGACGGTCACGGAGGATGTGCTGGATCCGCGATTGGAGATTTCGCTCCATGCCGCTCGTGAAATTAACCCTAACTACCAAATGGACGATATCGTCGAGATTGAGGTTACACCTCGCGACTTCGGCCGTATTGCTGCCCAAACGGCGAAGCAAGTCGTTACGCAGCGTATCCGCGAAGCGGAGCGCGGGTTGATTTACAACGCTTTTATTGACAAAGAAGAGGATATCGTTACAGGTATTCTGCAGCGTCAAGATCAGCGTAACATTTATGTCGATCTCGGCAAGGTAGAAGCGGTTCTGCCGCTGACTGAGCTCATGCCGACGGATAAATTCAAACACTTGGACCGGATTAAAGCGTTTATCACCAAAGTGGAAAATACGACCAAAGGGCCGCAAATTATTCTTTCCCGGACACATCCAGGTTTGCTCAAACGTTTGTTCGAGCTGGAAGTACCGGAAATTTTCGATGGGGTAGTCGAAATTCGTTCTGTCGCCCGTGAAGCGGGATTCCGCTCCAAAATCGCCGTTCACTCCCGCAATCCGGAAGTGGATCCGGTCGGCTCCTGCGTTGGTCCGAAGGGCTTGCGCGTACAGACGATCGTAAGCGAGCTGCGCGGAGAGAAGATCGATATCGTGCGTTGGATGGAAAGTGTGGAAGAGTATGTGGCCAATGCGCTTAGCCCTTCCAAAGTGCTTGAAGTTCAAGTGCATGAGAATGAGAAAATGGCGCGCGTCATCGTGCCAGATTACCAGCTGTCGCTGGCGATCGGCATCAAAGGCCAGAATGCTCGCTTAGCCGCGAAATTGACCGGCTGGAAGATCGATATCAAGAGTGAAACACAGGCCGAACAAGAGTATGGCCGCCCAAAAACTCTCACTGAAGAAATGCACCAAGACTCCGTAAGCATTGATTAATTAGCAACTAGCAATTTGCCTAGGCAAGGGGTGACCTTATATGAAGCAGAGAAAAATCCCTCTGAGAAAATGCGTGGCCTGCCAGGAGATGATGCCGAAGAGGGAATTGATCCGCGTCGTCAAAACGCCTGAGGACGAAATTCTCATCGACTTGAAAGGGAAGAAGTCCGGGCGTGGCGCCTACCTGTGCGGCAAAGTTTCCTGTTTTAAGCTGGCTAAGAAGAGCAAGGCGCTGGATCGGGCGCTGAAGCATGCCGTAAGCGCCGATATATATGATCAATTAGAGCAAGATTTTATTCGCGTCGAAGACGAGTTCCTCGCCTCGAAGGATGAGGAGTCGGATGATGATGAAGAATAAATTTATGTCTCAATTGGGTTTGGCAATGCGGGCAGGTAAGCTGGTTTCCGGTGACGAAGGCGTCTTTAAGGCGATTCGTTCGGGCGAAGCGAAGCTTGTCATTATGGCGGAGGACGCTTCGGACAATACGCGTAAAAAATTTCAAGATAAATGCTCGTTTTACAGCGTTCCGCTGATGGAGCTGGGTACGAAATACGAGCTCGGAAGCAGCATCGGCAAAGAGATGCGTGTTATTCTGGGTGTATTGGACGGAGGCTTCGCGCAGATGCTGCAGAAGTGTCAGGAAAATCCTGCGGAGGTGAAGATGATTGACAAATAAACAAGACAATAAAGACAAAACCCGCGTGTATGAATACGCCAAATCGCTGAATATGAGCAGTAAAGAAATCATTACGATACTCAAACGTTTAAATATTCCAGTGAATAACCATATGAGCGTAATGGAAAATGATGCGGTAGATAAAGTAGAAAAGTTTTTTCGTGATATAAAAGCAAATGCGGCTGCCAAGAGAGCAGCCACGGACGGAGGCAATGTGAGTTCAACAACGACGAATCAGAAACCTGCATCGCAGGCTCCTGCACAGGAGAATAAAAATGCTGCAGCACCGGCTTCGAAGCCTGCTGCCCCAGAGCAAACAACAAGCGGCCAAAGCGCCCAAGCAAGCAATCAAACATCTGCGCAAGGACAATCGCAATCGCAATCGCAATCGCCTAGACGCTCGGATGATCAATATGTAGCAAGCCGTCCGCAACCAGGTCGCGATCAGCGCTCCGGCGGTCAAGGGCATCGTCCAAGCAGTCAAGGCAGCTCCGGCGGTCAAGGCGGTTACCAAGGCCAACGTTCCGGCGGTCAAGGCAGTGGCGGCGGCCAAGGCGGTCAAGGCCAGCGTCAAGGCTACCAAGGACAACGTCCTAGCGGCCAAGGCGGCAGCGGCCAAGGCGGTCAAGGTCAACGTTCCGGTGACAGACCACCGTACCGTTCCAATGACCAGCGCCCGAACCAATCCGGTGGCGGTGGCTACAACTCGCGTCCCGGCGGTCAAGGCGGACAGGGCCAAGGCGGCAACCGTAGCGGCAACAATTCCGGTCCCCGTCCAGGCGGTTCATCCGGAGGGCAAATGGCATCTAGCCCAAGCGCGAACAGCGGTCGTCCGCAAGGCGGCGCTAACCGCAGCAGCGCAGGCAACAACCGTCCTAACCGTCCATTCGATAACCGCAACCAAAGCGGCAGACCGGTTATTCAAGAAGCGAAGCCGCAGTTCCACGTGGGCGCTTCGGCAGCAGAGCTGGATGAAGCGGCAGCAAGAGCCGGTGTGAAAACGCAAAAGAAAACAAAACCGACGCCAAATCGTTTTGACGATAATAAAGGCAAGCGCGGCCCTGGTGGTCAACGCGGCAATGCAAGAGGCAGATATCAACAAGAGACTGTCAAAAAGGAAAAAATCGACAATACGCCGAAGAAAATCATCGTGCGCGGCACAATGACAGTAGGCGAAACTGCGAAATTGCTCCACAAAGATGCTTCCGAAGTGATCAAGAAGCTGTTGTTCTTGGGTACGATGGCAACCATCAACCAAGAGCTTGACCTGGATGCGATTCAATTGATCTCCAGCGAATTCGGCGTTGAAGTTGAAGTGAAGATCAAAGTGGAAGAAGATAACTTTGAAACGATCGAAGAAGTGGATGATGAGGCTGATCTGCTTGAGCGTCCGCCAGTCGTTACCATCATGGGTCACGTTGACCACGGTAAAACAACACTTCTGGATGCCATCCGTTCGACGAACGTAACCGAAGGCGAAGCAGGCGGCATCACGCAGCACATTGGTGCTTATCAAGTTGAAGTAAATCAAAAGAAAATTACGTTCCTGGATACGCCTGGTCACGAAGCGTTCACAACGATGCGTGCCCGCGGTGCTCAGGTAACAGATATTACCATTATCGTCGTTGCAGCAGATGACGGTATCATGCCGCAAACCGTGGAAGCTATTAACCATGCGAAAGCAGCTAATGTGCCAATCATCGTTGCGGTGAATAAAATTGATAAAGAGGGCGCAAACCCTGATCAAATCAAGCAAGCGATGACCGCTTATGAACTCGTTCCAGAGGAATGGGGCGGCGATACGATCTTCTGCGAAATTTCCGCGAAGCAGCGCATCGGTCTGGAAAACTTGCTGGAAATGATTCTGCTTGTTGCTGAAGTTCAAGAATACAAAGCAAATCCGAACAAGCGTGCTAGAGGAACAGTTATCGAAGCTGAACTCGACAAAGGCCGCGGTCCGGTTGCGAGAATCTTGATCCAGCACGGTACGCTGAAAGTTGGCGACAGCTTCGTGGCAGGCGTTAACTTCGGCCGTGTACGTGCGATGGTCAACGACAAGGGCAAACGTCTCAAAGAAGCGGGTCCTTCGACACCGGTCGAAATCACTGGTTTGACCGAAGTTCCGCAAGCCGGCGATCCGTTCCTTGCTTATGAAGACGAGCGCAAAGCTAGAGATATCGCGGAACGCCGTGCAACAGCACTTCGTCAATCCGAGATGACAGCGAACTCGCGCGTGACACTGGATGACCTCTTTAAGCATATTAAAGATGGTGAAATTAAGGATCTGAACGTTATTATCAAAGGGGACGTTCAAGGTTCCGTTGAAGCTTTGAAGAGCTCCCTGGAGAAAATTGAAGTCGAAGGCGTGCGCGTTAAGACACTTCATATCGGCGTAGGCGCGATCACGGAGTCCGATATTATTCTCGCTTCGGCTTCCAACGCCATTATCATCGGCTTTAACGTTCGCCCTGAGCCAGCTGCGAAAACGACAGCAGATCAAGAAAAAGTAGATATCCGTTTGCACAACATTATCTACAACGTTATCGAAGAAATCGAGCAAGCGATGAAAGGCATGCTGGATCCAGTCTTCAAAGAAGTGGCTCTTGGCAGTGCTGAAGTGCGTAACGTATTCAAAATTACGGGCGCCGGTACGATTGCAGGCTGTATGATAACCAACGGCAAAATTGTGCGTAATGCGCAAGCTCGCTTAGTCCGCGGCGGCATCGTCGTGTACGAGGGCAAAATCGATTCCTTGAAACGATTCAAAGATGATGCCAAAGAAGTTGCACAAGGTTACGAATGTGGTATATCTCTGGAGCGTTATCATGATATTAAAGAAGGGGACGTTATTGAAGCCTTCATCATGGAAACCGTTGAGAGGTGATAACAGATGGCAAGAGTTCGCGTAGGGCGAGTCGGCGAGCAAATTAAGAAAGAACTAAGCCAGATTGTGCAGTCAGAATTGAAAGATCCGCGTATCGGTTTTTTGACGGTTACCGGCGTTGATGTGACGAACGACTTATCATTGGCACGGGTGTACCTGAGTGTCATGGGTACCGAAGAAGAAAAGGCAGCGACTTTAAAGGCGCTGTCTGCCGGTGCCGGCTACATTCGTTCTGAGCTCGGCAAGCGCATTCGCTTGCGGAAGATTCCTGAGCTTCAATTCAAATTTGATGCATCGATCGATTATGGCAGCCGGATTGACAACCTGTTGCACCAGCTGAATCAGGAAGGAAATCCGAACGTATGAACAATGGAATGAACCATGCACCCGAATACGTGCAGCAGCTCGAAGCGGCTGCGAAGTTTATCGAGCAGCATGATGATTTCTTGGTGGTATCTCACATCCAACCGGATGGAGATGCCGCCAGTTCTACATATGCTACCGGCTGGATTTTGAGCCAGCTTGGGAAATCATTCACAATGATTAACGAAGGGGCTATGCCCTCTAAGTTTTCCTTTTTATCTGGAAGCGGTCAGATCGTGAATTATAGCCAGGGGACCCCGAATCGGGTTTTTCGGGCCATTATAAGTGTGGATTGTGCTGATTTTTCCAGAATGGGTAAGATCAGCACTCTTTTTGATGAGCAGGTTCAGCTGCTCAATATTGATCATCATCCGACGAATGATCGCTTCGGCACATGCCATTTGATCAAGGATGATGCTGCAGCTACGGTGCAGATTCTTTATGATTTGGCGATGCACATGATGCTGACACCGGATTTGGCGTTCGCGGATTGTATCTATACGGGTCTGCTGACAGACACGGGCGGCTTCCGCTACTCCAGCACGACGCCGGAAGTGATGCAGATCGGTGCGACGCTGCTGAAGCTTGGCGTACAAGGTTCCGACATTGCCGAGCAAGTGTTGGAGCGATTGACATATGCTCAGACTGTGCTGCTGCAAAAAGCGTTGTCGACGCTCGCTTTCGCTCACGATCGCAAGCTGGCATGGATCGCCGTGTCGTTAGCGGATCTGGAATCCACCGGGGCCACCAGTGAAGATCTGGACGGACTCGTCAATTATCCGCGCAATATCGAAGGCGTTGAAGTCGGCATGCTGTTCAAGGAGAAGACGCCAGGCGTCATCAAGGTGAGCCTGCGCTCGGCCGGCAAAGTGGATGTCGCGCAAATTGCTCAATCGTTGGGCGGCGGCGGACACGTGCGTGCCTCAGGTTGTACGGTACACGGCACTCTGGAAGAGGCCGTAGCTAGTATGGTTCAGGAAGTAGGGAAGACACTCTAATGACGCTTGAAGGCATTTTACCCGTATGGAAGCCTGAAGGCTTTACTTCACATGATGTGGTGGCAAAAGTAAGACGGATTTTGGGAATCAAACGTATTGGCCACACAGGCACTTTGGATCCGCAAGTTACGGGGGTTCTGCCGCTATGTGTCGGACGGGCGACCCGGATGGTGGAATACATCCAGGAACTTCCCAAACAGTACGAAGCGGTGCTGCGAATTGGCCTGTCCACGGATACAGAGGACATGACGGGAACCGTTCTAGCGGAAGTCGGCGATGTTTCTCTGACCGAAGCGCAGGTACGCAAGGCCTTAGCTTCGTTCATTGGTGAAATCGAACAAGTGCCGCCGATGTTCTCGGCTGTTAAAGTGGATGGCAAGCGGCTCTACGAGCTGGCGCGAGAAGGCAAAGAGATTGAGCGCAAAAGCCGTAAGGTCACGATCCATGAACTGGACATCCTGGACATGAACTTGGAAGCGCCGCAGCCGGAAATTCATTTCTGCGTTACTTGCTCCAAGGGCACTTACATCCGTACCTTGTGCGTTGATATCGGCAAAGCGCTGGGCTATCCGGCAGTGATGAAAAGCTTAATCCGCACATCTACGGGCAATCTGCGTAAGGAGCAGTGCCTGACATTCGAACAAATCGAACAGTTGAAGCAAGATGGCACCCTACAGGCGCATATGATCCCTATGGATCAAGCAATCAGCCATATTCCGGCTGTTCGGCTTGATAGCGTAGAAGCAGTCCATGCTTTGCAGGGAAAGCGGCTGAAGTTGGATGCACAGCGTGCTGAACAGATTGGCGCCGCTGATGCCTTACTCCGCGCATATTCGGCGGATGACAAGTTTTTAGGTCTTTTTGAATGGAACGGTGCAAGCCGCAGCCTGTCGCCAGCAAAAGTTTTCCTCTAAACGCTTATTTATTCTTCTTACTGGACAGGTCGAAATAGGTAGGTGAAATGAACTTATATGCAAATATTTCCAATAACATATCCGATCGATGTGGAGCAGAACTCCCTTTACATCGGCAAGCAGGTGGTCGCGATCGGTGACTTCGATGGCGTTCATATGGGACACCGTGAAGTGATCGGCCGGGCGGTACAAACGGCAAAGCACCTTGGACTGCCCTCTGCCATTATGACGTTTGACCCTCATCCAAGGGCCATCATGGGCCAGGACAAGTACACGGAGCTGCTGACCCCGCGGGAGCGCAAGATGGAGATCTTCTCCAGCTTAGGTGTCGACCACGTTTATATCGTCACATTTGATGCTTCGCTTATGCGCTTGACACCGGAGCATTTTGTCGACCATGTGCTGGACAAGCTCGGGGTGGAAAGCGTTGTTTGCGGCTTTGACTTTACATTCGGCTTTCAAGGCAAAGGCACACCAGATACGTTGTGCGAGCTGAGTCATGGCAAGTTTACCGTGGAGGTCGTAAGGCCGTTTCAGATGAATGGGGAAAAAGTCAGCAGCACGCTCATCCGCGAGTCGTTACAGAGCGGCGACCTCGACACGGTCACACGGCTTCTCGGCCGCACCTACAGCCTGAGAGGAACGGTTGTCGATGGCGACAAGCGGGGCCGCACGATCGGGTTTCCGACAGCGAATATCCAATTGGATGAGCCTTATGTCGTTCCGATTCATGGGGTGTATGCGGTTAAAGCGACAGTAAATGGGGAAAGCTATAGAGGTGTTATGAATATCGGCGTGAAGCCGACGTTCAAAACCGGCGAGCTGAAGCCGTCGCTCGAAGCCCATCTCTTTGATTTCTCTCAGCAAATCTATGGCGAGACAATGACCGTAGAGTTAGTCGCTTTCTTACGGGAAGAGCGCAAATTTACGTCCATTGATGCGCTGATTACACAAATCAAGCTCGATTCGGATGCGGCGCGCGCGAGATTGTCGGAAATTTAACCGCTAGTTGCAAACAGGCATTTACTTCTGCCTAGCACCTATGCTATACTAACTAACGTTGTCAAAAAATAATATTTTTTTGGCGCTAAACCTTAGCTTGGAACCGCGCTATCACCGGCGTGATCTCGGCTACAGGGGATATTACGATACAGGAGGTGACCTAGGATGGCATTAACACAAGAGCGCAAAACTCAACTGATCCAAACTCACAAGGTACACGATACCGACACGGGTTCTCCAGAGGTACAAATCGCTATCCTTACGGAAAACATTGTTAACCTGACAGATCATTTGCGGACACACAAGAAAGATCATCATTCCCGCCGTGGTTTGCTTAAAATGGTTGGACAACGCCGTAAGCTGCTGACATACCTGAAGAACAAAGATGTGAGCCGTTACAGTGCTTTGATTGAGAAGCTTGGCTTGCGTCGATAAAACCGACACCTAAGAAGCAACCTGTTGCTCCTTTGCTGAGCTGAATAAGCTAAAGCGAAGTGCGGCAACGTGGTTGCTTTTTCGTGTATTTTAAAACTGCAAAAGAAGGAAATACTAGTCATTACGCAGAAATAGAGGAAGACAGCAAGACAAGAATACATAGCAAATAATCCCTTTATCAATGGGTAATAGCAGCTTACCTTGTAAGTTTGACTATGATGAAAACGTTTAAGGAGGATCTTATGGAGAAAAGAGTACAAATGGAACTTGGCGGCCGCCCGTTCATTCTTGAAACAGGCCGACTTGCTAAGCAAGCCAACGCAGCGGTAACAGCCCGCTATGGCGATACCGTTGTTCTTTGTACAGTAACGGCATCCAGCGAGCCGAAGGACCTGGATTTTTTCCCGTTAACTGTCAACTATGAAGAAAGATTATACTCGGTCGGTAAAATCCCTGGTGGATTTATCAAACGTGAAGGCCGTCCCAGTGAAAAAGCGATCCTGGCCAGCCGTCTGACAGACCGTCCGATTCGCCCGTTGTTCCCGGAAGGCTTCCGTAACGATGTGCAAATCGTCTCGATCGTCATGAGCGTGGATCAGGAATGTTCCCCGGAGATTGCCTCGATGATCGGTACTTCCGCTGCGCTTGCGATTTCTGATGTTCCGTTTAACGGACCAATCGGTGGCGTAATCGTCGGTCGGGTAGATGGTCAGTTCGTGATCAACCCGACGACTGAGCAAGCCGAGAAGAGCGACATTCATTTGACTGTAGCCGGTACGAAAGACGCCATCATGATGGTTGAAGCCGGTGCGAATGAAGTGCCAGAGGAAGTCATGCTCGAAGCGATCATGTACGGTCACGACGAAATCCGCAAAATTGTCGCTGTCATTGAAGAGCTGGTCGCGCAAGCGGGCAAGCCGAAGATGGAAGTGAAGCTGCATGCAGTTGACGCGGCTGTGAGCCAGGCCGTTCGCGAGTTCGCACAAGCGCGTTTGGTGGAAGCGATTAAAATTCCTGAGAAGCACGCCCGTCAAGAAGCGATCGACGCTGTCAATGCCGAAGCGGTTGCGCATTTCACTGAAGTTTACGCGGACACGCCTGATGCGATGGATGATGTGAAAGAAACGCTGTACGATATTGTCAAAGAAGAAGTACGCCGTCTCATTACGCACGACAAAGTTAGACCAGATGGCCGTAAATTAGAAGAAATCCGTCCAATCGAGTGCGACATCACGCTCCTGCCTCGTACACACGGATCTGGATTGTTCACACGCGGTCAAACGCAAGCTTTAAGCATATGTACACTCGGTGCGCTTGGCGATGTACAAATTCTGGATGGCTTGGATTTAACCGAAACTAAGCGCTTCATGCATCACTACAACTTCCCGCCGTTCTCTGTTGGTGAAGCAAGACCGCTTCGTCCTCCAGGCCGCCGCGAAATCGGTCACGGGGCATTAGGCGAGCGCGCGCTTGAGCCGATCATTCCGAACGAAACGGATTTCCCTTATACCATCCGCCTTGTATCAGAAGTGTTGGAATCCAACGGATCTACGTCGCAAGCGAGTATCTGTGCGAGTACACTTGCGCTGATGGATGCGGGCGTACCGATCAAAGCACCTGTAGCCGGTATCGCGATGGGCTTGATCAAAGATGGCGATCACTTCTCTATCCTGTCGGATATTCAAGGGATGGAAGATCACCTCGGCGACATGGACTTTAAAGTTGCAGGAACAGCCAAGGGCGTTACGGCACTGCAAATGGATATCAAAATCGACGGCATCGACCGCAATATTTTGCAGCAGTCTTTGGAGCAAGCCAAAGAAGGACGTATGCATATCTTGAACAAAATGCTGTCACGAATTGACGAGCCGAAGAAATCCCTTTCTCCCTATGCGCCTAAAATTATTACGATGCAAATCAATCCGGATAAAATCCGTGACGTTATCGGTGCTGGCGGTAAAATTATCAATAAAATTATTGAAGAAACCGGCGTAAAAATCGATATCGAGCAAGATGGCCGCGTCTACATCGCTTCCTCGAACCAAGAGATGAACGAGAAGGCACGTTCCATTATCGAAGGCATCGTGCGTGAAGTCGTAGTTGGCGAAACTTACCTCGGTACAGTCAAACGCGTAGAGAAATTCGGCGCCTTTGTTGAAATTCTTCCTGGTAAAGAAGGTCTGGTTCACATTTCCCAGCTTTCGACTGAACGTGTCGCTAAGGTGGAAGATGTGGTAAATGTCGGTGACCAAATTACGGTCAAAGTAACCGAGATCGACCAGCAAGGCAGAGTAAACCTTTCGCGCAAAGCAACCTTAACTCCGCAAGTCCCGGCCCAAACTTAAAGCCGTGTGACTTGCGAAGTCACAACTTCATCAAGTCCGGATAAAGAGTCAGATCAATCTGTCTCTTTTTTTGTGTTGTTCTAACCTTGTCCTCCTCTGCATACGATCAGAAAATAAGGAAAACTTATGCTAGTGATGGTTTTTTACATCCACTAGTCAAAGACCTTGGGAGGAACAACGCATGCAAGTCAAAAGATGGCTGCTGCTTGGAGGCGTTTTTGCAATCGTGCTGTTCGCCATCCAGGCTGTCCCTGACATTGGAACTTATATACAAGCGGTAAAATCAGGAGATCTGCCGAGCTTTGAGGACAATGACCCGAGCTTGGAAGTGGATGAGGCGGAGGCGATGCCAGTTATGGCGATGGCCTCGGTGCAGACCAAGTCCGAAGAAGGGATCCAAGTCAGCCGCAATCGTCTCTTGGATATTATTAAAGCGGAGGCGGCCAAGCGGAGGATAGCTCCGATCAATGCGAAGATGGATCCAGTGTGGAAAGCAATTCCCGGATATAACGGGTTAGAGGTGGACATTGACGAAACGCTGAAGTTGGCCGAGCATCATTTTACCCCAGGCAAAATTCATTACATTATGAAAGAAGTTCCGCCTGCGATCCAGCTCGATGACTTGGGGCCAAGCCCGATCTATAAGGGCAACCCGAAAAAGCCGATGGCGTCCATCATGATCAATGTCGCCTGGGGCAATGAGTATTTGCCGCGCATTCTGGAGACGCTGCGCAAGGAGAATGTGCATGCCACCTTTTTCTTCGACGGCAGTTGGCTGAAAAAGAACGTGGAGACGGCGAAACTGATTCAACGCGAAGGACATGAGCTCTCGAATCATGCTTATTCGCATAAGGACATGCGGAGCATTAGCCGGTCCAAAGCGGTTGAAGAAATTTCCAAGACGGAAGATCTGCTCAAGCAGCAACTAGGTGTGAACAATACGCTGTTTGCGCCGCCATCGGGCTATTTCAACGAAGAAACGGTCCGTGTTGCCGCGGATTTCAAGCTCAGAACGGTGCTGTGGACGTTTGATACGATCGATTGGAGAAATCCCGGTGCCGACCGCATCATCGAGCGCCTATCCCGAAACATCGAACCCGGTACCTTGATCCTGATGCATCCGACGGCATCTTCCAGCCAAGCGCTGGGCGGGATGATCAAAGTGATCAAGAATAAAGGCTTGACGCTGGGTACGGTCAGCGAGCTGCTATCTTCGAATCGCGTCCCGGATACGAGCATGATGATGCCGTAAGGCAAGCGGATTTGTGTGAAATGGAAATCTGTGGGTAACAACTTGTTTGTGTCAGACGAACATTTTTGTTAGACTAATGAAGTATATATGGGGAATAGACATTTTGGCGTAACAATCGAGGAGGAACCCTGGTGATCAAATACCGCTTACATAATGGTTTAAGAGTCGTCATGGAACAAATCCCAACCTGCCGCTCGGTATCTTTCGGCATTTGGGTGAAGACCGGCTCACGCAATGAGAAGCTGGATAATAACGGTATTTCTCATTTTATAGAACATATGCTCTTTAAGGGCACAGAACGCCATACGGCGAAAGATATTGCCGAGATTTTTGACGGCATCGGCGGCAATGTGAACGCCTTTACGTCCAAAGAGTACACTTGCTATTACGCCAAAGTGCTGGATGAGCATTTGCCACTAGCGATGGACGTGCTTGCGGATATGTTTTTCAATTCCACCTTTGATGAAGGCGAAATGGAAAAAGAAAAGAACGTGATCTACGAAGAAATTTCGATGTATGAAGATACACCGGACGATCTCGTACACGATTTGGTGGCCAAAGCGGCTTATGGCACGCATGCGTTAGGCTACACAATCTTGGGCACGCAGGACAATTTGTCTAAGATGAAGCCTGATGATTTGCGTAATTATATGAAGCATTTTTACAATACGGAAAATACAGTGCTCAGCATCGCCGGCAATATTGACGATAGCGTGAAAGCGCTGATTGAGCAGCATTTCGGCAACTTCGTTCAATCCGGAGCGGAAACGGAATATGACGCACCAGACTTCCTTGGGGACCTCATCTTCCACGCGAAGAAAACCGAACAGAATCATATTTGTCTCTCCCTGCCGGGTCTTTCCCTGCAAGAGGATAACTTGTATCCGATGGTTTTGCTCAACAACGCAATCGGTGGGGGCATGAGCTCCAGACTGTTCCAGGAAATCCGTGAGAAAAGAGGGTTGGCGTATTCCGTATACTCCTACCACTCCTCGCATATCGACAGCGGTATGTTCACGATCTATACAGGAACGGCGCCGAAGCAGACAGATGAAGTGTTGAAAGTAACGCTGGAGCTGCTGCATGACATTGCCGTGAAAGGCATGACGGATAACGAGCTGAAGAAAGGCAAAGAACAGCTGAAAGGCAGCTTGATCTTAAGTTTGGAAAGTACGGGAAGCCGCATGAATCGTTTAGGTAAAAATGAGCTGATGACCGGCAAGCATTACAGCCTGGACGAAATGATTGCGCGCATCGAAAGTGTGCAAATGGAGCATGTACGCGCCTTGACCAAGACGCTCTTCTCGGCACCATTCGCTTTATCGATGGTCGGCCACTCCGACGACGTATTGAAAGATTTCAGGAGGGATCAGCTTGTCTCTCTATAGTTACGACGTACAAATCAAACGCATGCCCGGCAATGAGGACGTCCTCCTGCCGCAAAAAATGTCCGCCGCCGCCAGCGGCTACGACCTGCATGCTGCCGTCAGCGAACCGGTTGTGCTGCAGCCGGGCGAGCGCCGGCTTATCCCAACCGGCTTCGCGCTGAGCATGCCGCCAGAGCTGGAGGCGCAGATTCGCCCGCGCAGCGGCTTGGCGTTCAAGCACGGCATCACCACGCTGAATTCGCCGGGCACCATTGACGCCGACTATCGCGGCGAGGTGAAAGTGCTCCTGATCAATCACGGGCAGGAGCCGTTCACGGTAGCGCGCAATGAGCGCATTGCGCAGATGGTATTCCAGCTCGTGCCTACGATTCAGCTCAGCGAAGTAACTGAGCTGACGGAGACGGAGCGGGGCACAGGCGGTTTTGGACATACGGGACGTTAGTCCGTATGGCATTATTTGATAAAGAGGGTGTCCCACAAGCCAAAATATTGGCTGTGGGACACCCTCATTTTTTTGTGGCGGGTGCTTATGTCGCCACATTCGAGCCACAAGTTGTTCTAATTGGTTTATGCCCACTTACAGCGGTCATCTCGGCAGCTTAGACGTCTCTAGTCCGAAATTGCCCACTTACAGACACATTTTCTGCTCGACACTACCGTTTACCCCGCTCTAATTGGGTAAAATCGACCTGCAGCACGCTCACTACAAGTCAGCCACTCTCTCATTGGGTAAAATCGACCTGCAGCGCGCTCACCCACAAGTCAGCCACTCTCTAATTGGATAAAATCGACCTGCAGCGCGCTCACCACAAGTCAGTCACTCTCTAATTGGGTAAAATCGACCTGCAGCGCGCTCACCAGAAGTCAGTCACTCTCTAATTGGGTAAAATCGACCTGCAGCGCGCTCACCAGAAGTCAGTCACTCTCTAATTGGGTAAAATCGACCTGCAGCGCGCTCACCACAAGTCAGTCATTCTCTAATTGGATAAAATCGACCTGCAGCGCGCTCACCACAAGTCAGTCACTCTCTAATTGGATAAAATCGACTTGCAGCGCGCTCACCAGAAGTCAGTCACTCTCTAATTGGGTAAAATCGACCTGCAGCGAGCTCACCAGAAGTCAGTCACTCTCTAATTGGATAAAATCGACCTGCAGCGCGCTCACCAGAAGTCAGTCACTCTCTAATTGGGTAAAATCGACCTGCAGCGAGCTCACCAGAAGTCAGTCATTCTCTAATTGGATAAAATCGACCTGCAGCGCGCTCACCAGAAGTCAGTCACTCTCTAATTGGATAAAATCGACCTGCAGCGAGCTCACCACAAGTCAGTCATTCTCTAATTGGATAAAATCGACCTGCAGCGAGCTCACCAGAAGTCAGTCACTCTCTATTGGGTAAAATCGACCTGCAGCGCGCTCACCAGAAGTCAGTCACTCTCTAATTGGGTAAAATCGACCTGCAGCGCGCTCACCACAAGTCAGTCA
>NZ_JAQFVF010000021.1 GCF_027789125.1 Paenibacillus aestuarii
ACGTGCGGACGGCGGGGCTAGGCGGGGCTAGGCGGCCCCTCGCGCGCGAACACTACCGCTGCAGTCCGGTTTTGCCCAACTGCAGCAGCCATGAGTGGCCCGCCGAGCGCCGCAGTCCGATTTCACCCACTTGCAGCGAGCTTTATGCGGCTACCCGAGTGAAACAACCGCTGCAAGTGGGTTTTTCCGGACTACGGCTGCCCTCATCGCCAAATCCGCTGCTGCAAGCCGGCAAAATCGGACTAGCGCAAAAAGTCCGCCTCGGACACGTGCGGACGGCGGGGCTAGGCGGGGCTAGGCGGCCCCTCGCGCGCGAACACTACCGCTGCAGTCCGGTTTTGCCCAACTGCAGCAGCCATGAGCGGCCCGCCGAGCGCCGCAGTCCGATTCCACCCACTTGCAGCGAGCTTTATGCGGCTACCCGAGCGAAACAACTGCTGCAAGTGGGTTTTTCCGGACTACGGCTGCCCTCATCGCCAAATCCGCCGCTGCAAGCCGGCAAATCGGACTAAAGCCCAACAGGCTGCCCCGTGACATCCGACGATGTCCCCAGGGCGGCCTGTTGGGCGTCAGATCGTGATGGCTGCGGTCACACTGGATATATCAACCTAGCAAGCTGCCCTTCAAAATCACTAGGCTGTTTCCGAATGATATAGGTAGACCGAATTGGATTCCCGTACCCTGAATATCGAAGGAGACACAAGCATGATTTCACGACAACTCATCAAGTCCAGCGCCGCCCTGCTGCTTGCGGCGTCGATGATGACCGGCGGCACACCGGCTTCGGCAGCATACTCCCCGTCCGTGAGCGCTGCAACCAAGCTGGTTTATGCGCAAGGCAAAAACTTCAATGTCAACGTTGTCACGGTTGATCTCACGGATCCCACGCTGGAGCTCGCCCCTGCTGTTGCAGACGGCGGCATCGGCCATGACGCGCCACTTCCGTCAATCATCGATCGCGAACACGCTGTTGCCGCCATTAACGGCACTTTTTTTAATGCATACGAGTCCGATCCTTACAGCCGTTATCCGAACGGGGCCTTGCTGAGCTCAGGGGAAGCCATGTACTCGGGGGAAAATCAGACCTTTTTCCTGAACAAGGACAAGGTGCCGGACATTCAGTCCGTGACCCTCAACATCGCGCTTCAAGTGAGTGAAGGCGGCGGTACGTATCCGATTCAACCGTGGGGCATCAATAAATATTACGGGGAAAGCAGCACCGACCAAATCGTCTGGTACACGCCGGCTTTTGGCCGCTGGATCGGCTTCCCGAACGGGACGAAAGTCGTTATCGAAGATGACCGAATTACCCGCATCACGGAAGATTCCGTGCAGGTGCCTGCGGACGGCTATGTGCTGTTCGTCGGCAACAGCGCCAACAACCGGCAGCATGTCCTGCCGAATCTCGACGTAGGCGATCGCGTTACGAAAGCGCTGCAAGCGCAAGGCGAAGGGGGCAGCCAGCTGGATGCCCCAACCTGGCTCGCCGCAATCGGCGTCGGGCCAAAGCTGGTGACTGGCGGCGCAGTCGATCTCGATACGGCGCGCGACGGCTTCTCCGACCCGAAAGTGACGCAAGCGTCCGCTGCCCGAAGCTTCATCGGCATCGATAGCGCAGATCGGCTTGTGATGGGTACCGTACCGAACGCTACCCTGTCCCAGCTGGCGGCAATCGCCGCAACGCTGCAATTGAAGGAAGCGATGAATATGGATGGCGGCTCAAGCTCGGGGCTATACGCCAACGGCACGATGATGACTGCGCCAGGACGTGAGCTGAGCAACGCGCTCGTGGTGCGGAAGCTGGAGAAGCCTAAAGTACAGCTCGCGATTAATGGAAACTATGTGAAGGATTACACAGGTACGATTGTTCAAGATACGACCGTGGTCCCCATCCGCCCGTTCATTGCCGCGCTGAACGCAGGCTTCCAATGGGATGCGGGTACGCGGACGGCGACGATTACGAGCGCCGGCGTCACGCTGAAGCTGCAGGATGGAAGCTCCGTCGCAACGGTTAACGGCAAATCCGTTACGGTCCCCGTTCCGCTGCAAATTATGGCGGACAGCCGGATGTACGTACCGCTGCGCTTCGTAGCGGAAGCGCTCCACAGCAAAGTCGACTGGGACAGTCGCTTATACCGCGCTTCTGTGCAGCTCCCCTAACACAAAGACCTGAGGCAAGTTACATCGCCTCAGGTCTTTGTTCACTTAGGGCCGCTCCCCTGCCCCGTTTTTGCAGCAAAAATGCCGCCATGCCCATAAAACCGCACAATGCCGCCGCCAGCAGCAGCATGTTAATCGGCACATAGCTCGTTAAGCCCGTGCTGATTAACGGGGCGAACGAACCGCGAATGCCGAACAGCATCAGATGCAAGCCGAAAACGACCGCCTCCCGGCCGGGCACCACCTTGAACACATAAGCCAGAATGCCGATATCCCAAATGGCATCGCCAATCCCTTGAACGCCGCTGCCGATCAGCACCGCCGGATAATTACCGAATACACCGTACAGCAGCGGCACCACGGAGTACGCGCCTAAGCCGTAAATCAGCGTCTGCTTCGCCGAGAACCGGTCGATCGCCCAGCCGACGATGAAATACGCTGTTAATAAACATACGTAATAGCATATGCGGGCAACGCCAATTTCCATATTGTTTAATTGCAGTTCTTTGACCTGAATAATCTGATATAACGGTATGGCCAAAATGTTGCCGAACCCCGTCAATGTCGTCGCCGTAAAAAAGACAATCAGCTCCCGGTGGTGTCTGACCAGGCCCAGCTGCTCCCTGAAAGACGACTTCCGCGAAGCTGTCGTCCGTGCAGAAGCGATTTCCTTGACTTTAGCTAGAGCAAGGATGGATAATACGCCGGTCACGGCAGCTGCAATCAGCGGACCCGCCGCCCCGGCATAATCCGTCCATAATCCGATGGCATAAGCCAGCGGGATCATCAGCACGCCCATGCCGACCCGTACGTAGCCCATCAGCCTGCCTCGCAGCTCAGGCTGGTACATCCGGGTCACCAGAGCCGCATAGGCCGGGGCCTGAATGCCCATCAGCAATTGAAAGACCAGGGCCGTCGCCACATATACGGCAGGCGTACCGAACCATGCCGGAAAGAGCAGCAGGATTCGGCCAATCAGATTCGGCAAGATGACAAAAGGTTTCGGGCCTGAGCGTGATTGTTCAATCCAACCCGCCCAGATCGGCGAAAACAATAGCCCAATCGCGGGCGCAGCCGCTAATAGGCCGACTTCCAAATTCGTCGCCCCCTGCTGAATCGCCAGGACAACATAGAACTGATTGAACACGACATTAAATACACTGAATAAGAGTGCGGCAGCCAAGTCGCAATTAACGTTGTGTTCGGTTTCTGGACTCATCTGCAAGCCTAATTTGTGAAGCCATCGTTTCGCCGCCATGGCTCTACTTCCCTTCGCTGCCTGCTCTCATGGCATTATCCAGCATTTGGAAGGCTGCGCGAAGCTGATCTTGCGGAATGTTCGCGTACAAATCTCCGATGCTGATTTCATAGTAGCAGCTTGAATCGCTTTCCCTAGCAGGACGCAAATAATGGGTAAATCCGATTCCCGTTTGCTGCGAGATCTGGATGAGCACGGGCTCAACCTGCTCTTTGGGCCAAGCGAAGTGAACATGGAACATGTTGCTGACAGGCACCTGCGGCTTCGTTTCCACCGCGTGGCAGCCGTTGAAATAGCCCGCCAGCTCTACCGCATCTGTGTAATACTGCTCCATTTTATGCGCTCGCTGTTCAAAGTAGTAATCCGCGCTAACGATGTACGGGTATAAGCTGATCAAGTCCCCGCCATGACGTCTTTTCCACACTTTCGAGACTTTCGTGAAAGCTTCGCTGCCGGCAAGAATAGCGCCTGCGACGCCGCCGATTCCTTTGTAGAACGACATATATACGCTGTCAAAAAGGCTGCAAAGCTCTGCGGCCGTTTTTTGATAATAAGGTAAAATTTCCAAAAGTCTGGCACCGTCCAAGTGCAGCTTGATCCCTTGCTTGCGGCAGTGAGCGGAGATCGCCTCCAGATCCTCATAAGGCGGCAACACGCCGCCAATCTCGCGCTGCGGCAGCTCCAACAGCAGGCAAGCGACTTGCTCCTTCATGCCGAGCACATCGTCCAGAACGATCGTCCGGTTCGTATCGGCCAGCAGCACGGATTCGATCTGATGCAGCTCCTTGAGGCCATTTTCCTCGTGGATTTCGAGGTGGCTCAGCGGGTGATAGGCGACTTTCTTGATGCCCGCTTCATCGCACCAGATGCGCAAGGCGATTTGCTGCGCCATCGTGCCGCTTGGGAAAAACACAGCGCTTTCTTTGCCGAGAAACGCCGCCATCTTCTGCTGGAACTCTTCAATCAGCTTGCCTGTTCCATATTGATCGCTCGCCAGATTCCCATCCAGTGGGTCCAGAGCGTCCTTCAGCACTTGCAGGTTCCTTTTGCGGTTGCCGGACAATTGATAGGCGGTTTGGCCAAATGCTTCTAAAAGCAAGTTTTTCTCACTCACGTGTGTTAGCTCCTCTCGGTGGTCCATGATCGATGAATGTCATCCCCAGTCTTTCGGCTTGGATAAGGGAATCTCCTGCATCGGCGGATTGAAATTTATGCCAGATGCGTGCGAAAAAATGTTTGGCATCTACTTACATTCCAATTCTTTCATGTTACTATTTTCATATTACAAAATTTAGGAGGAAGATCTGGGTTGATGAATATTGCGACAGTACCTGAAACGAATGTCATTTGTCCTGCTTGCAGCCATGAGATCTCGGTAGTCAAAGGCTATGTGACTTGGTGTGAAAAGTGTAATTGGAATCTGCAAGCGCCCGAACCTTATCAGCCTGTAAATATATTTGAGAGAATCTATTTAAAAGCCGGCGAAAAATCAAACAAGCAGATTTTGGATTCCCTCCTTCAAAAGGAAGGCTCGCAAACTGTCAAATTTTCTTACTTGAAGCTTTTTACCCTGCTTGCCGCCTCCTTGGTTCATATCGCCAGCTTGGTTTTTTTCATTTTCGGCTGCTTTTTAATCCAAAACGACTTTCCCAACATTCTGTTTATCATTCTCGGCATTTCACTTGTCGTGTTGGCCTGGTTCACGTTCCCTAGACTGGAAAGATTGCGGCAAAAACCGCTTCCCCGGGAATCCTTTCCCCATTTGTATAAACTCGCCGATGAGCTCTCTGACGTCCTTCACGCCGACAAGATCCATGGCATTTTTATTGATGAAAAATACAATGCTTCTTTCTCGCAAGTGGGCTGGAAACAACGCAAAATCCTTTACTTAGGACTGCCATTATTGACGGTTATCAATAAAGAAGAAACGGTCGCGCTCTTCTCCCACGAAATTGCCCATGGCGTCAATGGCGATCTGAATAGAAACCTTTGGTTTGGTTCTGCTGTTAGAACGCTGTCTTGGTGGTACGACATCACGCAGCCTGACAGATCGGGCAAAAGTTCGATTTTCACGATCATCGTCGATCTGCTGTTATATGTCCTATCTAAAATCATTTATTTGTTCCTGTACATCTTGGGCCATTTGAATTGGCGCGACGCTCAGCGTGCCGAGTATTTAGCCGACCAGCTCGCCGCCACCGCCGCAGGGAAACATGCCGTGCAATCGCTTCTGGACAAATTGCATCTCTATAAGACGTTTGAATTTACCATCCTCAAGGCGATGAATACACAACGGGAGGGCCAGCTCTTCGCGGATTTGGCGGAGCAATTTACCAGCATACCGGCCAAAGAGCTTGAACGAATCCAAAGAATCGCACGATTGGAGCATGCAAGACTGGACGGCACCCATCCGCCTACGAGCTTTCGGATCAACTACATCGATGCATTAGCCGATGAGGCCCCTGCGTACACAATGAGTGACGATACCTATGCTTCGGTTAAAAGTGAACTCTCCGTGCTGCATAGAGGCGTGGAGAAACGAATTATGGATCGCTATAAACGTGCTTACAAGCAATAACCGCGTTTGGCGATTTTCATAAGCATTCTTCACCATTGAGTTTTTCATCACTTAACGCTTATAATAAAGCGAGAAAAAGTATAAAAGAAAAGGTGTCATTCAATGAGCATATTAAATGTAGAACGACTGAGCCACGGCTTCGGAGATCGGGCGATCTTCAATGACGTGTCTTTCCGCCTGCTTAAGGGCGAGCACATCGGACTCATCGGCGCCAATGGCGAAGGCAAGTCCACTTTCATGAACATCATTACAGGCAAGCTGCAGCCAGACGACGGGAAAGTCGAATGGTCCAAGCGCATGCGCGTCGGTTATCTCGACCAACACGCTGTGCTGTCCAAAGGCATGACGATCCGTGACGTCCTGAAGGGCGCCTTCCAATACTTGTTCGATATGGAACAAGAGATGAACGACATGTACGGCAAAATGGGCGAAGTGACTCCGGAAGAGCTGGAGCGCCTGCTGGAAGATGTCGGCACGATTCAAGATACGCTGACAAGTCAGGACTTTTACATGATCGATGCCAAAGTCGAAGAGACCGCCCGCGGTCTGGGACTTACTGACATCGGTCTGGAGAAAGACGTCAATGAGCTTAGCGGCGGACAGCGGACCAAAGTGCTGCTGGCCAAGCTGCTGCTCGAAAAACCGGACGTCCTGCTCCTCGACGAGCCGACGAACTATCTCGACGAACAGCATATTGAATGGCTGAAGCGTTACTTGCAAGAGTACGAGAATGCCTTCATTCTGATCTCGCACGACATTCCGTTCCTGAACAGCGTCATCAACTTGATCTACCACATGGAGAATCAAGAGCTGAACCGCTATGTCGGCGATTACGAACATTTCCAGCAAGTATATGAAATGAAGAAACAGCAGCTCGAATCCGCCTATAAGCGCCAGCAGCAGGAAATCGCGGATTTGAAAGACTTCGTCGCCCGCAACAAAGCGAGCGTAGCGACGCGGAATATGGCGATGTCCAGACAGAAGAAGCTCGACAAGATGGAAGTCATCGAGCTGGCCAAAGAGAAGCCGAAGCCGCAATTCAACTTCAAAGAAGGCCGCACGAGCGGCAAGCTGATTTTTGAAACGAAAGATCTGGTCATCGGTTACGATGAGCCGTTATCCAGACCGCTGAGCCTGCGCATGGAGCGCGGTCAGAAGATTGCCCTGGTCGGCGCCAACGGGATCGGTAAAACGACGCTGCTGCGCAGCATTTTGGGCGAGATCAAAGCGCTCTCCGGCTCCGTGCAGCTTGGGGATTTGCTGCAAATCGGCTACTTTGAGCAGGAAGCTAAAGATGCCAACTACAACACATGTATCGAGGAAATTTGGAAGGAATTCCCATCTTTTACGCAATTCGAAGTGCGCGCGGCGCTGGCCAAATGCGGTCTGACGACGAAGCACATCGAAAGTAAGATTCAAGTGCTCAGCGGTGGCGAGAAGGCGAAAGTCCGCCTGTGCAAGCTGATTAACCGCGAGTCGAACTTGCTCGTCTTCGACGAGCCGACCAACCACTTGGATGTCGATGCGAAGGATGAGCTGAAGCGCGCGCTAAAAGCGTACAAAGGCAGCATCCTGCTGATCTCCCACGAACCGGAATTTTACCGTGACGTCGTGACAGAGACATGGAACTGTGAGTCCTGGACGACGAAAGTATTTTAATTACAAAAAGAGGCTGTCCTACAAGTCATCTAAGATGACAGGGGAACAGCCTCTTTGCTTATCCTGCGATTGTGGCGTGATTTTTGCCGAGGGAGTCCCACAAGCCAAAATATTGGCAGAGGGACACCCTCATTTTTTTGTGGCAGGGGCTTTTGTTGCTTCAATTCGAGCCACAAGTTTACTCTAGTTGGATTATGCCCACTTACAGCGGTCATCTCGACAGCCTAGGCTTCTCTAGTCCGAAATTGCCCACTTAAAAACACATTTTCTCCTCGACACTACCTTTCCCTCCGCTCTAATTGGGTAAAATCGAACTGCAGCACGCTCACTACAAGTCAGTCACTCTCCAATTGGGCAAAATCGAACTGCAGCACGCTCACTACAAGTCAGTCACTCTCCAATTGGGCAAAATCGAACTGCAGCACGCTCACTACAAGTCAGTCATTCTCCAATTGGGTAAAATCGAACTGCAGCACGCTCACTACAAGTCAGTCACTCTCCAATTGGGCAAAATCGAACTGCAGCACGCTCACTACAAGTCAGTCACTCTCCAATTGGGCAAAATCGGACTGCAACACGCTCACTACAAGTCAGTCACTCTCCAATTGGGCAAAATCGGACTGCAGCACGCTCACTACAAGTCAGTCACTCTCCAATTGGGCAAATGCGGACTGCAGCACCTTACACGCGCACTACAAGTCAGTCACTCTCCAATTGGGCAAAATCGAACTGCAACACGCTCACTACAAGTCAGTCACTCTCCAATTGGGTAAAATCGAACTGCAGCACGCTCACTACAAGTCAGTCACTCTCCAATTGGGCAAAATCGGACTGCAACACGCTCACTACAACTCAGTCACTCTCCAATTGGGCAAATGCGGACTGCAGCACCTTACACGCGCACTAGCCCATCAAAACTCCCGCAGCGGTCCCGCCCCATTAAACAAGCCGTCCCCCATAAGAGAGGACGGCTTCTGTCATACGTTGTCGCGGTTCGTTCCGAATCGCTGGGCATTGCGCAGACGGGCACGTTCCTGCTCGACTTCGCGGTTACGCGGCTCGGCATTCGTGACGAGCGAGTCCAGCAGCTGCCGGGCCGCGGCAGCCACTTCATCGACGGCAAGCTGGAATGCGGCTTCGTTCGCTTTGGACGGGGCGTTGAAGCCGGAGAGCTTGCGCACGAATTGGAGCGCAGCCGCCCGCACTTCATCGTTCGTAGCCGGGGGCTCGAAGTTATGGAGCGTTTTAATATTTCGGCACATAAGGATCTCCTTGGTTAGGGGTCAATTTCCATGCAATATCCCTATTTTACTATACTTTAGGCGCTTTCCAAATGGATGTCTCTACCTGCCCCAACTAACACTTGCAAACCATCAACACGTTGCCGTCAGGATCTTTAAAATTGATCCAATGATTGTGTTCAATCCCCGTTACCAGCTCCACCTGCTTCTCTTGCAGCCATTGATATGCCGCCTCTATATCAGCTGTATTAAAATGGAAGGCCGGCGCTTTAAATAAATGATCCGGCGCAAAAATTTTGCTGTCCAGGACAACGCTCGTTCCGTTCATCGGCAGCACATACAGATGTCCGAAAAAAATCTCCCCGTCGTTCGGTAAGCCCAGCAGGTTGCAATACCAGTCTCTCGCCTTCTCCACATCGCGCACCGGAATGAACACAGTGCCAATTTGATTCGTAATCGGATTCATGGATGATCCTCCTAAATCGATAATGAGGTTTTGGCCAAAATATGATGAATGATTTCTTCCGTCGTCATAGCATCTGTCACTATTTTTTCTTCGAACCGGCTGCTTTCAAACGCTCGCACGCACGTCTCTACCCGCTGAAAGGACCACCCGCCAATCGCATCGCCGCGTTGTGTTAATCGTTTGTATAGCGTTTCTGCTGAGGCTGTTAGACAAAAGTGGTAACAATCTGGATCAATCGCTTTAAAGCCATAACAAATATAATCAAAATTAAGCTGCTTATAGATCGTCATCGGAACGATCAGATGTTTATTGTAATGCTGCTTCAGCTCAGCTGCGATTTGGACAGTGACAATGCGCCATAAAGCCAAATCTTGGAAATCGTCCGTTCGTTCTTCCACTGCCCTGACTTCCTCAGGGATCAACTTACGAAGCATGCAGCCTATTTCCTCTGGGTCGAAGATCATACTGTCAGGGAGGGATCGATGCAGCCGCTCTGCGGTCGTTGTCTTCCCTGCGCCAAAAGCGCCATTAAGCATAATAATCATGACGTCCACTCCTGCCTATATCACTCTCTCATTCATTCTACCATAATCAGGAAGATTATCCATCACCGCCGTTAACGCTCCCCCCGTACTAGGCATATGATGATATAACCGATTAGCGAAAGGAATCGTTATATGAACCCTAATGAGCAAGAAGCTAAACCCGCTTTGGCCCCCTCTGCCTCCTGGCCTTACTTCTATCCCGCCACAATGGGCATGCGCTGGGACTACTACAGCTACCCACCGTATGCACAGCAAGCGGGTTACTTTCCTGGTGCGGCGCCTTGGTCTGCCGCTTTCGCCAACGACCCGCGCGCGAAGCAGCCGCCGCTTACCTTCGTGCTCGTTCACGGGTCCTGGGCCGATACATCCTTCTGGGACGGCGTGGCGGCTGAATTACGCAAAAAGGGGCATACGGTCTATGTCCCCGAATACCCCGGGCATGGCCCTGATCCGAACAAGGCCGTTACGCACGCCATGATTAGCAAGTCCGTCGCGGACTACATCACTTCGCACAACCTGCACGGCATCATACTCGTTGGCCACAGCTTCGGTGGAAGCGTCGTGCAGAAGGTTGCCGAGCTGGTACCGGAACGCATCAAGCGGCTCGTCTTCTGGGACGCCTTCGTGCTGCCGGACGGTCAGAGCCTCGCCGATCAATTCCCGCCTGCCATGCGCCAAGGGTTTGAGCAATTACGTGCCGCCTCGAAGGATGACACAATCATGCTGCCGTTCCCTGCGTTCCGCGACACCTTTGTTAATTTGGCTCCTTTGGACTTGGCGCAGCGCTT
The DNA here is from genome assembly GCF_027789125.1 of Paenibacillus aestuarii. Taxonomy (GTDB): domain Bacteria; phylum Bacillota; class Bacilli; order Paenibacillales; family NBRC-103111; genus Paenibacillus_E; species Paenibacillus_E aestuarii. The sequence continues at coordinate 10,696 of NZ_JAQFVF010000021.1, forward strand.
ATACAACCAAGTATCGCCGGAACCGGCGAAGCCCTTATTCGAGAAGCTCGATCTCAAACGATTTTACAATCTGGAGCTGCCCAAAAGTTATGTTTACTTCACGGATGACAACGCCGTACCGCAGGCTGAGGGCTATGGCTGGCATCCCCATATGTCCAGCCGCTTAGGCACGTACCGCCTCATCACCGGGCATGGCGATCACTTTTCCACGGCGAAGACGAATCCGGCCATGCTGGCGCAAAAAATATACGAAGCCGCCAGAGATTAAGGCGTCGGATAGGTGCAGCTCCCGCCCGCGCAAAAAAGCTGAGCGTCCCCCATGCGGCGGGCTGCGCTCAGCTTTTGCATTACTTTGGAGCCAGGATCAGGTATAGTAGAACCAACTGCATTACAAAGGAAGTGGATAAGCCGTGTCGTACATGAATATTCCATACGAGATCAAGGAACAGCCGACTGTTTCGCCTTGCCGGTTCGGATCCATCTGGAAAGTACAGGCTAATGACGCTTATCAGGTCAACAAAGCCGAGGGTTTTCAAGCCCCGGGCCTGTTTCTGACTTATGAAGGCCAAGGCGCGCTAACGCTGGCAGGCAAACGGTACGAGCTGTCTGCAGGCACATTTATTATCGTGTCCGATGCGGTGCCCAGCACCTACCACTGCTTGGAAAATAATTGGAAGTTTTACTTCCTCGATTTCAGCAGCCTGGCGATGATCCAGCACTTGCAGCTGCCGGTTGGTACGGTCGCGGCCTCCGGTAAAATGACGGAAGCGATCCAACTTTGCGAGCGCTTGATCGACAACTTGATCGTGCAGCCCGCAGGGTATGCCTATTCCGCCGACATTTTGTTGCAAGAGCTGCTGCTTGTCTTCGCCCGTGAGCAATCAACTGCGGCGCTCACCCGCTATCCGGAGCTGGACGTTGTTCTATTTTACATGCACAAAAACATTGGAAAGCCCATCAGAGTCGAAGATATGCTGCAGATGTGCGGGTTGTCGCGGACGGCCTTTTTTGCGCGATTTCGCGCCATGACAGGGCTCTCCCCGAGCGCTTACATGCTCCGCTTAAAGCTGGAGTCGGCCAAGGCGTCGCTGGAGATGACCCGCTTATCCGTGAAGGAAATTGCGGCTGCCCTGCATTTTTATGATGAATTTCATTTCTCCCGATTGTTCAAAAAGCATAGCAGTCTATCCCCGAAGGAATACCGCCGCTCCAGGAGCAGCGCCCCGTCGACCGACTAGGAGAACCGACCGCTCTATCGAAAATGGCCCCGCGGCTTCTTCCCGCTCCATCTCTCATCCACCTGCTCATTGGCCGATTGATACCTCGCATCCACGCTGAGCCGGTACTGATTCGTCGTATTTTCCAGCGAGCAATGCATCAGGAACATGCCAAAAATCAGCACATCCCCGGCTTCAAACGTTGTCGTTGCCCACTGCCCGCCGAATTTCTCGGTGATGACCAGCGGGTCATCCGTATAGTGACCGATGCCGTCGCGGTCCGAATCTTTGGAGCCGTAGGAGCGTTTCAGCTCTTCAAAACGGTGCGACCCAAGGCAGATCGCCAACCCGCCCATTTCATAAGATATATCTCCGAGCGGCGACCACACCGTATAGACATGATGCGTCCCCCTGCCCATATAAACGATGTCATAGTGGGCCCCGGTAAAATCCCCTTTGCCGACCGCACGCAGCCATTTGTAATGATACGTCAAGGACGGTTCGTCCAGCAGCTCATCGAATAAGCCCATAATATGCCCGCCGTTCAATACATTCAGCAGCGCAGGCAGATCCTCATTGGTGCCGCCCATGAAAATGCTTTTGCTGCCGTCAGCCATGACGCCTTCCTCCAGCAAAGTATCCCGGTCCAGCTTGCCCATCCGGTCCATCTTCTCAAGAATGCTCCTGCGCGCCTCCAGCACCTGCGCCCGGTCATGGAATCCGCGAAGGAGCAGATATCCGTCCTCCTGCAACCTTTCGCGCAGCGCCTGCACATCATGCTTGATATCGTTCGAGCTTCTCAGCTCCGTCAGGTGTTCTCCGCCCAGCTCCAATTCACGGCTTCCCACTTTGATCATCATGTTCCTGCACGCCCCCATTCTCATTGTCCATTCGGAAAATCCTTACTGCATCTAAGTCCAGTGTAGGCTAAAAATATCGAATGCGACATAGATGGTCGTGCGCAATCCATGTATTTTCGTACAAATGAATAAAAAAAACAGCCGCAACCCAGACTTGGTACGTCCGGAGCTGGCAGCTGCTTTGTCAGTAAGATAGGCTTAATCTTTATAAGGATCAATCGTTTGAATAGTACCGTCTTCATTGTAGAAAAGTTCCGCGTATTTAACAGAGCGCTTGTGATTTACGCCATTGGACAGCGAACAGTCATGATAGAATAAATACCATTTATTCTCAAACTCAACGATGGAATGGTGCGTCGTCCAGCCGATCACCGGTGTCAAAATCGTTCCTTGGAAAACGAACGGGCCTTGCGGATTTTTGCTAGTGGCGTAAACCAGGCAATGTGTCGTACCCGTGGAGTAGGACAGGTAGTAGGTATCCTTGTATTTATGTACCCAAGGACCTTCAAAATATCTGCGGTCCTCATCGCCGGCCAGAATCGGATTCCCCTCTTTATCGATGATCGAAATTTCTTGAGGCGTATCTTTGAATGTCAGCATATCGTCCGACAATTCGGCAACACGCGGTCCAAGCGCTGGCGCTGTTAATGCCGGCCCCTCTGCATCCGGGACGAAAGAGCCCGTCTGCCATTTCTCTAATTGACCGCCCCACAGGCCGCCGAAATACATGTAGGACTTGCCGTCCTCATCGACGAATACCGCAGGGTCAATGCTGAAACTGCCGGGAATATAGCTCTCTTCCGGTGTGAAAGGACCGGATGGCGAAGAGCTTGTCGCTACGCCAATGCGGAAAATAAGATCTTTATCCCGCGCTGGGAAGAACAGATAGTATTTGTTATTTTTATAGGCTGCGTCCGGAGCCCACAATTGCTGACTAGCCCAAGGGATATTTCGCAGATGCAGTGCTTCGCCGTGATCCACGCAAGGAGAATTAAAGTTGTCGAGAGACAGGACATGATAATCTTCCATGGCGTATTGGTCGCCGTTATCATTGGAAGGTGCATCATGATCAAGGTCGTGCGACGGATAAATGTAGATTTTTCCTTCAAAAACATGTGCGGATGGGTCTGCGGTATAGATGTGCGTGACTAATGGCTGTTTAGGCTGAATCGGTTTATCCATATCATATTCTCCTTCGAAATGAGCTAGTTAGTTTATTTATTAAACTTACAAACTTGATTATAGCAATGCTTCCCCCTTACAATCAAGTAGGTGATGATAAAAAAGGCTGCCGAAACGAGTTCGGCAGCCTGATTTTTTTGGTGAAACGTGCTCATCTATGGCAGCACGTTGCCCGCAGCACGGTAGATTTCATACCATTCTTGGCGAGTCAGGTAGATGTCGCCGGCTTTGATGCAATCTTGCAAACGCTCGATATTCATCGTGCCTGTTACCGGTTGCATGCGCGCAGGGTGGCGAAGCAGCCAGGCAATCGCGATCGTCGTATTGCTGACTTCGTATTTGGCCGCAATTTCATTGATCTTCTCATTCAATACCGGGAACTTGTCGTTATCTAGGAAAACGCCTTCAAAGAAGCCGTATTGGAAAGGCGACCAAGGCTGAACGGTAATATCATGCAGTCTGCAGAAATCCAAAATGCTGCCATCACGGTTAACGGCCGATTCATTTTCCATGTTAACGTTGATGCCATTGGAAATCATGTTCGCATTTGTGATGCTAAGCTGCAGCTGGTTGGCCACAATCGGCTGCTTCACGTATTTCTTCAACAGCTGAATCTGCATCGGATTCTGGTTGGAAACGCCGAAATGCCGAACTTTGCCGGTGCTCTCCAACAGATCGAACGCCTCAGCCACCTCTTCAGGCTCGACCAGCGCATCCGGACGATGCAGCAATAGAATGTCCAAATAATCGGTTTTTAACCGTTTTAAAATATTGTCAACTGACTCCAAAATATGCTCTTTGGAAAAATCGAACATGCCTTTGCGGATGCCGCATTTGGATTGCAGAATGATTTTCTCGCGAATGTCATCGTTCATATGGATGGCGTCAGCGAAAATTTCCTCACATTTCCCCCCGCCGTAAATATCTGCGTGGTCAAAAAAATTAGCTCCCAGCTCCAGCGACGTTTGCACGAATTGCTCCGCCTGTTTGCTGTCGAGCGAGTTGATGCGCATGCAGCCTACTGCAATGACAGGGACCTCTAATGAGCTGGTGCCCAGCTTAATCGTTTTCATCTTCGTTTCCATCCTCCCTCATCAACTTCCACATATGCTATGGAAAATTGTGCTTCTGTCCCATTGTCCCATACAAACCCGGTTCTTTTCAAGGATTGTCTGAAAATTAAGGTACTTATAAAGAATGATTATAGTAAAAAATTATCTAGCTTCCAGAGCCATCGCCTGATTACTGTTGAATCATGATGATGTAGGATGGGAGAAACGCTCAATGGATAGAAATGATTTGCAGGCGGATTGCAGCAGCTGCTTTGGGTTATGCTGCGTCGCACTGCCTTTTGCGGCCTCGTCCGATTTTGCCGCCGATAAGGAGGCCGGTAAGCCCTGCCACCATCTGCAAGCGGATTTCCGCTGCGGCATTCACACGGGGCTCCGGCAACAAGGATACCGTGGATGCACGGTTTACGATTGTTTTGGGGCAGGGCAAAAAGTCTCGCAGCTTACGTTCGGGGGACGCAATTGGGCGGAAGCGCCGGAGACGGCCCGGCTGATGTACGAGGTCTTCCCCATCATGCGGCAGCTGCAGGAGCTGCTGTGGTATATTCGTGAAGCGCTGACGCTGCAGCCAGCGCGTCCGATTCATGAGGCGCTTCGCACCAAGCTGGAGGAGACGGAACGTCTGACCCAGCTCGACGCGGAAGCGCTCAGGGAACTGGACGCAGCCGAGCAGCGGGCGCAAGTGAATGAACTGCTGCTGCGGGCCAGTGAGTTGGTCCGCAAGGATGCCCGCCGCCGGGGCGAGGGCGCTCGTGGGCGGCAGCAGCGGGCGCTGCGCCGGGGCGCCGACCTCATCGGAGCGAAGCTGGCGGGCGCCGACCTGCGCTGCGCTAACTTGCGCGGCGCTTATTTGATTGCGGCGGACCTGCGGGGCGCCGACTTGCGGGCCGCCGATCTGATCGGCGCCGACCTGCGGGATGCCGACCTGCGCGGGGCCGATCTGCGCGGGAGCTTGTTTCTCACGCCGTTCGCGCTCAATGCGGCGAAGGGCGATGCGCAGACGAAGCTGCCGCAGGCGCTCACTCGCCCTGCACACTGGGCGGGGGCGTAGGGGGGCGCCTGGCGGGGCTGCCTGCGCGGGAGCGCTTTTGCAGGTTAACTGCGCAACAGGCTCATTATCGCTGCATCTCCGGCGCAAATTGCAGGATGGAGGCGTGCTGCTATGTGTCGCTATGCGTCCCCTGCAAAACCTGTATCCTCAGCGACGGATAATTCGCAATCAACTGGGCTGCATGTTGCTTCACGATATGCGGATCAAAGCCGGAGCGGAAAATTTCCGGATCCAGCAACAACGTAATGCTCGTTCCCGTCTCCTCCGTTGTCCCGATGACAAGCAGCTCGGTTTGCGGGATGCCATGCTTATAGTCTTGGCGGAACATTTTGCCATTACGGCGAATTTCAACGGAGAGCTGCTGCGAGAGTGCGTTGACGACAGGCATGTTGATGCCTTTCAAGCCAGCTGAAGCCGTAACTGAAGCGCTCGGGTTCCGCGGCAGCGCAGTGAGGACGGCTTGAACCGGCGTTTTGTCCGAACCTGGAAGCGCTGATGTCGGAATCCCCCGGCCGTTATCGGACACGGTAATTCTACGCTCGCTATGCAGGATGAGATTGATCTCCGAGCAAAATCCAGCCTGGTGCTCCATGATCGAGTACTCAATAACCGACCAGAGGAGCTGATGAGCATCATATTCGCCATTTTTTTCCGCCAAATAAGCCCCTGCCTCATTTCTGGCATCCGCCAGTTCCATATAATCGCTGGCATCCAACAGGTCCGAACCTGCGGCGAGCAGCAGCAAAAAGGGCAGCGAACGATGCGGAGGCAAGGAATACTTGCCGCCACGCTCTTCCTGGACGAGTAAATCAGCGCTGACCAGCGCTTTCGTATGATGATAGAGCTGCCCGGTCGTCCCCATGTTTAACCGCTCCACGATTTCAGCTCCCGTCAAAGGCTCCCGCATGACCGCCATTAAAATATCCAACCGCTGCTTATGAGCCAGCGCTGCCAGTACTTTGGCAACTTTGTCGCTGTCAAGATTCAACAATTGTTCCACGCTGCGCTGCTGCGGGTCCCATCTAAAACGATTTTGCCCGTGATAGTGACCGGAGTAAAAAAGGCTGCCCAGCGCACCGTTCTCTCTCTCCAGCTCGTCGCTACGCACTTGCGCTCCATTCGGTATTTCCATTTTCCCTGAAGCGGGTGCGCCCACAAGTTGAGTAACAAGTCGTCTAAGCTCGTTCATTTGGGAAGTTAACGCGTCCAGCTCTGCACCGTAATCCCTCGGCTGTGAAGTTGTCATTGCTGTTCTCGCACCTCTTTTTATCAATTTACGTAACTACATAATTACGTATTAAAATTATAGTACCGCAAGCTTTCCTCTATGTAAATAAAATTCAGTAAAAAAACGACAATTGCCGGTCTCTTGATGCAAATGGGCATTTCCATACTGCAGCACGCTTCGCTAAAGGCCTATCTGCAACAAAAAAGCCCGAGCCGCCTATCAGGCACACTCGGACTTTTCACATCCACCCCCTACTGTGGATTCGTGTTCACCTCAAAAATCCACACATTGCCCTGCCGGTCAATGCCAAAATCATAACCGAGCAGCCCGATCCCCGGATACCGGGCTTCAAGCAGCATCGTCGAGGTACGGGCCACGCCCACCATCGTGTCAATTTTGGATTTGACCAGCGATGCCGGAAACGTACGCCGCAGTGCTTGTCTGCCTCCCAGCAGCGTGCCGCCTTGATGCAGGTTGGTCACGAATAGCCCTGGGCGCGCCAGCCGGCCGACGACGGCCCGGATGACCCAGGATTTCCCGACTCGCTCCAACTTCACGCGATAGTCCACAGGTCTTCCACTTATGGTCGTCAGATGGATCCCTTGCTGGAGCATAAAAGGGCGCCCCTGGCGGATCCGGTTCATATGGCCAAGCAGCTCACGCCAACTGCCAAGCGTTCGTCTCGTTCCGGATTCATGCAGCAAGTATCCGTTTTTTTGCTTTTGAATTTTGACTACACGATGGCCGCCTGTTCCGATAATTGGTTTCGCAACGACAAAAGAAAACTGGTTCAGCATTGCTTGCAGATTGGCCTCACTGAACCTGCGCATGGCAGGGATATGCTTCGCGACGCCGGAATGTTTTAACAGGACTTCGAATTTGGTCCATTTACTCGCTATCTTCCGCATCATAAGTTCCTCCTCCGTACACGCCTTCCTCCCTGCTACTGTATTCGGCGAGGTGCTGCAGAGCCACGGACAATCTCCTACAGCTGAGTACATTTTCGTCTGCGGCTGATCTGGCGTATACTTGGAGTTGTTGTATAAAACCGTGCCCGGAAGGAGGTCCATCTATGAAAGAGATCATACTCGGCGAGGTGAAACAATTCGCCCAATTCCCGGCCGAGATCCTCGTCGATAACAAACCCTATTTCCTGATGAAAGAGGATGACAGCTACACACTGATGTCACGCAGATGTCCGCACGCTGGCGACACGGTTGAGCTCGAAGATGGGGAACTGGTGTGCCCGATGCACGGCTGGACGTTCGAAGTCCATACCGGACGCTGCCATAACGTCCCGAGTGCAAGGCTGGCGTGCCTGGATGTCAGCATGAAGGATGGGAATCTTGTCGTTGTCATGCCCTAAAAGACGCCGAGTGAGCCTGGGAGCAATCCCCGGCTCTTTCCACATGCACGTCTAATCATCAACATATGTGTTATACTAGTTTAAGAGAAACGCCGCAAGGAGATGATGGACATGAAGCTGGTTTCCTGGAATGTCAACGGGCTCAGAGCCTGTGTGAATAAAGGATTCAACGACTATTTTGCGCAAATGGATGCCGATATGTTTTGCCTTCAAGAGACGAAGCTGCAAGATGGGCAAATTACGATGGAGATTGACAGCACCTATGAGCAGTACTGGAATTATGCCGAGAAAAAGGGGTACTCCGGTACCGCTGTTTTTACGAGAATAAAACCACTGACAGTACGTTACGGCTTGGAGGAAGATCACGAGCCTGAAGGCCGGATCATTACGCTGGAGTTTGACAAGTTCTATCTGGTCACAGTCTACACGCCGAACGCCAAGCGCGATCTGTCGAGGCTCGATTACCGATTGGATTGGGAGGAGCGCTTTCGCAGCTATTTGCAGCAACTGGATGCGCTTAAGCCTGTCGTCGTCTGCGGAGATCTGAACGTAGCTCACCAGGAGATCGATCTCAAGAATGCCAAAGGGAACAAAACCAACTCCGGCTTCACGCCGGAAGAACGCGACAAGATGACCCGGCTGCTGGATGCCGGATTCCTGGACACATTCCGTCACTTCTATCCTGACCAGACCGATGCGTATACGTGGTGGTCGAACATGCCCAAAGTGCGGGAACGGAACGTCGGATGGCGCATCGACTACTTCCTTGCGTCGGCCCGCCTCGCCCCGTCCCTTGTAGACGCCCGGATCGACGCGGCCATTCTCGGCAGCGACCACTGCCCGATTGTGTTGGAGCTGGACGAGAAGAAGCTTGCTGAGTCTTCCGATTCAGGCTTAATTAACCAATGATCAAATCACCCAGTCACAAAATCAATCACAAAATAAGTGCCTAAGATACAGGGCAAATCCAACCAAAGCTCCTAGCCAAAAACCAGCAATTTTATTTGCTGGTTTTTTTAGCCGTTTTTGTATCTCCCTACTAGTCGAGACGCTTGGTCTATTGTATGATGTTGGTGGTTGGAAGTTTTTACAAATCGTTTACAAGTTAGATTGAGAGGAGATCGTTCATGAAAAAGAAATGGCTGAACACCATCACGACCGTTACCATTGCGGTAACCGCCTTATCTACACCGTTTATTCCTCTTAACGCAGCACCTGTACTCGCAGCGGCTGACCCTGCTGCAGCGAAGCCGAACTACACCTCTAGAGCCGACATCCCTGCCCAGTATAAATGGAAAACCGAAGACATTTACGCCACGAAAGAGGCTTGGGATGCCGATTTAAAAAAAGTCCGTGACCTGACGGCCACTTTCACCGCCAAGCATCAAGGCAAGCTCGGCACGTCGGCTTCGGAACTGAAAACAGCGCTGGAAGATTTCTCCGAGTTAAATCGGATTTTGGATAAAACATACGTGTACGCTCACCTCAATCTGGACGCCAACAACGGTAACGCCGATATGCAAACGCTCGCTGATGGCGCCGACGCCCTTAACGCCGACATCGGCTCCAAACTGGCCTGGTTCGTCGTCGAATTGAACGCCATTCCTGACGATCAGCTGAAGACACTGCTCCGTGCGCCGGAGTTAGCACCCTACAAAAACTTCGTCGAAGACAAAGTCCGCACGAAATCTCATACGCTTTCCAAGGAGATGGAGGAAGCGCTTGCCAAAACATCGCCTCTGTCCAGCAATCCGGAAGAAACGTTCAATATGCTGACCAAAGATATTAAATTTCCCATGATCAAGGATGAGGAAGGTAAAGAGGTCCAACTGACCCGCTCGAACTTCATCACCTACATGGAAAGCAAAAATCGCGATGTGCGCAAAGCGGCATTCGAAGCCTATTACGGCACGTTAGCCAAATTCCAGGATACCTTCTCCAAGACACTTGGCGGCGAAGTACAAGCCAATAACATTAATGCCGATTTGCATAAATACAGCTCCGCTCTGGAAGGGGCTTTAACCCCGAACAACGTACCTACTAAAGTGTACGACGAGCTGGTCGATACAGTGGATAAAAACCTCCCGCTTCTGCATCGCTACATGGATGTGAAGAAGAAGCTGCTCGGTGTGGATGAACTGCATATGTATGACATCTATACGCCGGTTGTGAATTACCAAGAGCGCTACATCCCTTATGAAGAAGGAAAGCAGCTCGTGCTGAACGGCCTCAAACCGATGGGCGAAGCTTACGTCAACGTATTGAAAGGCGCGTTCGACAAGGGCTGGATCGATGTCTATCCGACGGATGACAAAACAGGCGGCGGCTACCAATGGGGAACTTTTGATACCCATCCGTACATCCTGTTGAACTATGAGGGGACGTTTGATTCTGTAAGCACGATCGGCCATGAGTTAGGACATGCGATGCAATCCTACTATACGAACAACAAGCAAGATTATCTTAACTCGAATTATCCGATTTTCACAGCGGAAGTCGCCTCCACGATGAATGAGACTTTGATGTTCAAGTCGTTTTATGCCAATGCAAAAACAAAACAAGAAAAGCTGTACTTGCTGAACCAGTACCTGGAAAATTTCCGCACGACCATGTTCCGTCAGACGCAATTTGCCGAATTTGAGCGCGCGATTCATGAAGCAGCGCAGAAAGGCGAGTCGCTAAATGCCGAAACGCTGAAGAAGCTGTACCTCGAAATCAATAAAAAATACTACGGCCCGACGATGGTATCCGATGATCAAATCGCGATGGAGTGGGCGCGCATTCCGCATTTCTACTATGGCTATTATGTTTACCAGTACGCCACTTCCTTTGCAGCTTCCACGGCACTGGCTGATCAAGTGCTGACAGAGGGGCAACCGGCCGTCGACCGGATCCGGGACAACTTCCTGGCGGCAGGCAACTCTGCAGCGCCAATCGATGTGTTGAAAGCAGCAGGCGTGGACATGTCGACAGCCAAACCGATCGAAGAAGCGATGAAAGTTTTTGAAGATACATTAAACGAATTCGAGAAATTGGTAGCTGAAGTTCAAAATGAAAGCACGGCCTCGATCCATGTTGCCATTGACGGTAAAGTTCAAGATTTCGAGCAGCCGCCGGTTAATATCAACGGCAGCGTGCTGGTGCCGGCACGAAGCATTTTTGAAACGCTTGGCGCTAAGGTGACTTGGAACGAAGGCGACCAATCCCAATCCGTCACTGTGACCAAAGGCGATACGACGATCGTTCTTACTTTGGGCTCGGATCAAGCGACTGTGAACGGGAAGTCTGTCACTTTAGAGCAAGCCGCACAACGGGTGAAAGATTTCACTATGATCCCTGCCCGTTTCATCGCCGAAGCGCTCGGCGCGAAAGTGAGCTGGGACGGGGATAGCGATACTGTGGTCATTGCCCAATAAATGAAAAAGGTTGAGGACATGTGCCTCAACCTTTTTTAGGTTAGCGCAAATATAGCATCAATGGCTTCAGCTTTAGCTCTTTGAGCCCTTCATAAACGAGTCTGGCCACCTCAATCCCTCCCTGCTGCTGAAAATGCGTATTGTCCTCCGTGCCATCGGGAAAATTCATAAACTCTCCTGGCGCCAGCCACATGAAGAGCGCCTTCGTCCCCTCCGGTCCCCACTGCTCGAACAGCGTCTTGCTTGTTGCAGCCAGATCGATCAGGGGCACGCCGGTCTCCTCCGCCAGCTCGCGCACAGCCGTCAAATAATCGCCGTGTGTATCGCGCAGCGTCCCGTCCGCTTCAAAGAACCGGCGCTGTACGGACGTCACAAGAATCGGAACAGCCTTCCGCTCCCGGGCCCCGTCAATATAAACCTTCAACGTTTCCTTATATGTAGTGAAAGGCTCTGTATACCGATCTTCGCCGTATTTTTGGTCATTGTGGCCGAATTGGATAAGCAAGTAATCGTACGGCTTGATTTTGCTCCAAATAGTATCAAGAACGCCTTCGCGTATGAAGCTTAGCGAACTGCGCCCGGAGAGCGCATAGTTGGCGACAGCAGCGTCCGCTTTGACGAACATCGGCAGCATCTGCCCCCAACCGGCATAAGGATAGCCATCCGCAGGCTGATCCGTCACTGTGGAGTCGCCAGCGAGGAAAATGGTGCATGCTTGCGGGACCGGATCGATTTCCAGCGCATTGATGCGTGGCGCCATCCCGCTGAACGTCAGCTTCAAACGGCTGTCCGTGACCCACACGGAGAAGCTCGTGCGCACAAAATGCCCTGGCTGTGTCCGCTGTTTGTGCACCATTAGCCGACCTTCTCCGGCTTTGATGGTCGTGTCGGTGTCGGCAATTTCGTCCCCGAGCAGTACGGACACTTTGTAGGTGCCGTCAGGCACATCGACCTGGAACGCGGTATCAAGCGGAATACAAAAATCCCGGCGCAGCGCGCCCGGTTCCACCCGATCCTTCGCGTTGACGCGTTCCGTACGCGTGAAGCCGCAGCCGGTCGAGGCCTCGTATGCGTGTTTGGGCGTTATTTTGGTATATCCTTCCACAGGCGGGCATGTTTCCGTTCCAAAATCAAATCGATAGTGCTGCAACATTGCGTATCCCTCTCTTTTGTGTAGACTTTTTTGTTGCGGGCAGTCGCCTGCGCCGCCTCGGGCGCGATGGATCTGTAGAGCAAATTTTCCGCTCTACAGCCGCCGCCTAGACGCGCCGGGCCTGCTACAGTGTGACCTCGCCGCCAGGGTACAGCGTGGAGCTGGACAGCCGTTTCGGCTGTGGCAGCGGGATGCCCGATGGCTTCAGGTCATGCGGCTTACTGCTGTAGATGGCCGCTTGCTCCTGATTAAAGACGATAACCTGCTCGCTCCCGCTGCCGAACAAGTCCGCATGCACGGCATAGCCTTCCAGCGGAAACGTCACGACCGCGTTCATCTCGCCGTCATAGAGCGCAGGCAAGACACCGCCACCCCGGCGGTAAGCCAAAATATAATCCGCAGCGCCTTGTTCCCAACCGCGCAAAGGCTCAATGATCGTCAGCCAGCCTGCCGTTTGGCGGTCTTCTTTCCAAATCTCCCGCCCTTCACTGTCCAATAGAAACAGCGCGTCCTTTCCTTTCAAGCCTTTGCCGTTATCCTCACGCACAAGGCGGTCCAAACCGGCGATCTGCAGCCCCGGCAGGTCGCTGCGAAACCGACCAAGCGCGATATGCTGCGACTCTATCGAGCCTTCGTAGCGCCAGAGCTCCCGGCCATGGCGGTCATACATGACCGTGACACTACCGCCGATCACCAGCTCCGGCTCGCCGTCGCCATTCACGTCGCCGACCCAGATGCAGTCCGCATGATCGTCCAAATCCCGGCAGCTCCACAACAGACTGCCGTCATGGTCGAGCATGTCGTAACCGGCCATCACCTCATCCAACCCATCGCCGTCAACATCATACACCCAAGGAAAATGACCGGGGTTACCCTTATGCTGCCATAAAAGATTAAATTCACAATCAAGCGCCCACATATTGTGGTAGCGATCTTTCAAAATAATATCTCCCGCCGATGCCCCGCCGGTCAAATTAGCAACAATGATGCAATCATGCGCGTGCTCGCCAGGCAGATCATATGCGGCTTTGACACTGCCAGTTTGACCGTCCAGGATCCAGAAACGATCCTCCATGACGCACAGCACTTCCAAACGGCCGTCGCCGTCAATATCGGCGATTTGCGCCGGGTAATCCGAACCTTGGCCGCCTGCGCCCGGGTCCGTCTTGCCCGTTTGCCAAAGCAAGTTCCCCTCCAAATCAAAAGCAGTCAGACACTGCACTTGATGGGGAATGTACCGCACGTCCTGACGGTTATCCGGGTGCACCATCACGATTTCCATCCGACCGTCGCCGTTCAGATCGCCGAGCAGCATTTTGCAGCGGGGGCCCGCAGCTTGAATATCGATGGTACCAATCAGATAAGGTTCTTTTTGCGTCGTCTGTTGCATGCATCATCCCTCCATTCAGCTTTGCATGTTGTTGCAGCCCTGTAACTTTCTTGCTGTCCACATTACGTAAGAAAACCCGATGCCAAGGCTCGGGTCCTTTCCTGTATGTAATCTACAATGGCTTTTGCTCTCCGCTCTTCACTTCCACCGCCTGGCCATCAACTGCTAGCCAGACGCTGAGCGCAGTGGGGTTATACACAAAATCCAAAGCCGCCGAAAACTTCAGCTGCTCAAAAGCTTTTGTATAGTCAACGATCTCGATGTTCGTTGCATACCAAATGTCCGGCCTGCCGCCGGCATAAGCGCAAAACCGCTCGATAACCTCCCAGTTGTTATCCTGGTCAAATTCGTAGCTGTGCCCCCATACGTACATCAGGTACAAATACTGCGTTTTATGCAGGCTGATAAACGTCTCCGCTTTGTTCATCAGGTCATGATTATGGTGGCATGTCGCCTGCCATTCGTGCCAATCTTCAGGCATACCAAAATGGCCGTGGCTGGGCACGACGCGCGCATATTCAATGCCAAGCTGGGGAAGCAGCGCTTTGATCCGGCGATTGTAGGAGCCGTTCGGATACGACATCCCCCGCACGGTATATCCGACCGTTCGTTCCAGATTTTTGCGGTCTTCCATGATCTCATGCACGAGGAGCTCTTGCGGACATCTGGCAATCGTCGGATGGGTCAGCGTATGCGCCGAAACTTCATGCCCGGCATAAAGCGAGCGCACCTCTTCCTCTGTCACCCGATCCGGTGTGCCGAATAGTCCGGAATTGATATGAAAGCTACCCTTGATGCCATTGCGGTTAAAAATATCCACCAGCCGCTTGTCCGCATTCCGACCGTCATCGTAGCTCATGGTCAGCGCTTTGTGGCGCCCTTCGGGAAAGCACATGACGACTCTTTTCATAAATGTTACCTCCTCATGGTTGCAAATCCTGACGGCGCATATATGTGCAAGTTGGCGTATTCGGCGATTAATGGCGCCATTTGGCGGAACCCGATTTTGCCTTCCTTGAGCAGTGGACCGTATGTAGAACCGTCGTCCTCCCAGCGGAACAAGGTCAAGCCATTGACGGCAAAAGATACGGAAGAGCCCATTTTCACGATTAGCATCCGGTAAGGGCCCGCAGCATCGGTAACGCCTGGAATCGGGTCTGCGCCTTGGGCGACCAGATGGAAGCCGTAGCTTTTGCGCAGATTGCACGTATGAAGCTGTCGTTCTTCCATGTAGCGCCGGCGAAAGTACGAGATATGAAATGCGTTCATATCCCCGTGATGATATTGATCATAAATGCCGCAGCGCGAAGCCAGCGCAGGATCGAACAAATCCTCGCCCCCCGTGCCCTGCGCGTTGAAAAACAGGATGGCCAGCCCCGGCTCCCGCACCGGCCAAAAATCCCACGCGATCGCCAAATCGGCGGGAAAATCGTCCGGACACCAGTAGACGAGGTTCGCCAGTTGGCCTTCCGCCGGGTCGCGTGTGCTCTCCAGCCGCATCCGCCCCTGAGGAAAGGAGACGGCGCCGTCCCCTTCCATGCGAAAAGCTTGCGTATCCGCAGGCGATTCCAGCGGATTGTAGTAGATGCTTTTCCACCCGGCCGGAATGAGCGAACGGTTCATCTCCTCCATCATCACTGTGCCTCCGGAAGTGCATCGGGAATGAATTCCAGCGCGAGGATCGTATTCAAAGACCATTGCGACGCCTCATTCGTATTTATCCAGTCAATCTCATCCAGCTCAGCGATGTGCAGGACTTTGACGGCATCATTTTGCAGATCGACTTGGGCAAACGGATTACCCAGAAGAATCGACCAGCACTTGCGCGCTGTCTCTGCGTCTTGCTTGTAATAAGCGCCAAAAGCAACAATCGCACAGCTCAGCACAGGATGCTCAAAACGCTTCGTGCTGATATTGCCATGGGTGATCAGGTCTTTTTCTTCCTGCGACTTATTATAGTAAACGCCGAAATCGGCAAGCATTTCTTCCCACTTCGGATCCTTCAGCATGCCTGCCAGCTCGAACCATATTTGCGGACCGCCCATGCAAATCGCCAGATGGCGTCCCCAGTTATCATCGCCAAGCGGCGTCAGCACGCCGGTCTTCGGATCATAACCGTACGTCGGGCCGGAGATCAGGCCGTAGTTCGCGCCTTTGATGCACTCGATGCCGACAGCAATTTTATCCCGATACGACGTATCTTCAAAGCGCTCCCAGCGGGTCATCCAGTTGGAGCTGAACGCCGCCCAATCCGGGCCGACCCGAATGTGCGTCGGATGTTCATCCTTCGGAAAGTAGGCGCGCATCGGATCCAAATTCACCGTCGTGAAATCCGAATCCTTCACTTCGTCCATAATATCCCCGATTCGCTCGTCAGCGGTCAAATAATAGAAGTAGCGGTGCAGCCCCGCCATCGCGATGCGGGCTTCTTTGCAGCCGCAGCCCCAATGAACGACGTTATGGCGCGAGCCTAGCCCCGCGTATTCGCCGAAATGGTACACGTCCACCTCGCTCGTGTGCCGGGTCATCGCCTCGGCCATACGGAAAATATCGCCCCGACCCGAGCGCAAAAACATGATCCACAGCCACATATTCGGCGCCAGCTCCGTATTTTGCCAAGCACAGCCGCCGAGATCGTAGTTCCAGACGTGCCGAACCGGGTCATAGCTGTGCATATAATCACCAAAGTCCCAGAAGCCATACCATTTGCGCTGTTCCACTTCTTTTTGATAAAAGGCGATAATGCCGTCCAGGCGCTCCTCCAGCGCTGTTGCAGCAGCCGTACTCCGGTTAGGCAGGCTCCAGTAGCCAAAAGCGCGCGTGCGATGATAGTGCTCCGGCTCGCAGACGAGCATAGACGGATCTTGGATCTCCGCCTGCATACTGTCCAGCAGCCCGGAATCCGGCGCTGCCGGCAGGCACCAGAGCATTATTTCGCTCGTGTTGGCGATGCCGTACGGGGTAGCCCGCAGCTCTTCTGCGCCCTCGTAGGACGACTCCACGTGTGTTTCCGTATCGTAGTGGCGCAAATCCATCGGCGCGCCGTCAGGCGACCACAGCCACACAGTCAGAGCTGCCTCAGCTCCCGCTGTGCCCTGCACGTCCAAGCCGGAGGGGTGCTTCTCCCAAAAATGGCGCAAGCCTGCCGCCAAACCGCCGCCTTCGCCGCCAACGTAGCCAAGCCCGCCAGCCCGGCTGCCGTCTGTCACCTTCACCCAACTGCAGCCTGCCTTCGTCCGTTTCCAAATTCTGTAATGGTCCGATGAATCCTGCACCAGCTTAAAGCTGTCCCAAGTGGCCGAATCATCCAGCAAACTGAGAAAGTAAGCGTCTTCACTTGGGTCGAAAACAACGCTTTCACCCCGCGTCTGCTGTTCGAACAGCTCCCGGTATTTCCCCTGCGTACGGCGCGTATGCAGCGTCTTCGGCGATTCGCTGAAATACCCGCTGTCACCCGCAAAGCGGATATGCCTATTGTATTGGGCGCCTCGCATCGGCACTGCGAAACGGAGGCCGAGCCCTTTGATGTAATCCTCGTTGGGATTGCCGTCATAGTGAAACGTATGGACAATCCGAATCGATTCCAAACCTGCATAGACGTACAACCGCAGCGAAAAAGGCAGCCATTCCCGCGAGCCGTTCACAGCCCGATGCCTGCCGGTAAGCTTCACCACCGCACGGATAGGCCCGCTCTGCTCCACCACAGCCTGGTGGATGCGGCTCTCGAACGGCTCTTCCTTCAACATTCGCGCTCCAGATACTTCAGTGCGTGATTCTTTCAGGCAGACCAGTGTCGCTCCGCTGCACACTTCGGCTCCTTGGCGAACGATGCTGCGCAGCCACTGTGAGCCCGTTTTGCCCACGGTGCAGACCATCACACCTGTGTCTAGCGTAATCGTGTCGCCGGTTTCACGGACGACAACGCTTTGATCCGGCGCCGGCGATTCCCCCTTCGTCAGGGTGAAGGCCTCCGTCTGATTCGGCGAGACAGCCGCCGCATGAGCGGACCATTTCACACTGCCATCCGGCCAGTAGGCCGTCGCCCAGCTTTGCAGCGGGATGTTCCCTTCACCGCCCGCGTCCGTTAAGCGCAGCGACTCCTCCCGCTGCAGCTCGCCTTCCTCCCATGGTATGCCCCAAGTCATGCCAACCGGCATGAACGAATGATTCTCCTTAGTTAACCGGCGCAATTGCACTTTCAACTCTGTTGCCAAACGTCTTCCTCTCCCTTCCCCATCTAGCAGGAAACCCGAAGGGCTCGCATTACGCCTCCGGGCTCTCTTCCCGTCCAATTGTAGAACTCCGCTGCCTTGCCTACAATTAGACATTATTGTCAGGGCCGCCCGGGCTGTTTGCACTTTTTTAACGGAATATCACATTATTGTTGGGCGATTTACGTACTTCGGCTCAGCTCCCGGTAACGAGTCGGCGTCATGCCCTCCAGCTTTTTAAAAATCCGGTTAAAATAGCTGTGCTGGTAGCCGACTTGATCGGCGACATCATTGATTTTGATCTCGGACTCGCGCAGCAGTTCCTTCGCTTTTTCCATCCGCAGCTCTGTCAAGTAGTCGATGAAATTTTTGCCGGTGACCTGTTTGAACGTTTTGCTCAAGAAGAACGGATTCGTGCCGGTATGATCCGCACAATGATCAAGGGAAATGTCATTCATATAATTTTGCTGCAAATAAATCATCGCCTGCTCGATCATGCGCTTGACTTGGGCATCGGAGCGTCCTGCCAGCTCTTTTTGGAACGGGTAAATCACCTTCTCCTGGAACCATTCAAGAATACGCTGCGGTTCGCGGATTTGCGAAAGCTGCTCGTATAAATTCGCACCTTTGAACAACCGGTTAGGGTTGATGCCCGACACCATGATGGCATGCTGAACGCTGCCGAGCACATGCAGCATGCCCTGCTGCACATCGATCTCTTTGGCCCCTTTGCAAGAGAGCGCCTCAAGAAATGCCGACAGCATCGCATGCGCATCATCTTCCCGCCCGGTGCGAAGCGCCTGAATCAGCTCTCTCTCCAGGGTGAACGGGTATTGCGGCTCTGAGGCCGGGTCCCCTTCGGGAACATGCTTCTCCATCTCGATAATTTGGTTGACATTTTCAACATTGCGGTAGCTCACTGCCTGCTTCGCTCTGTCAAAAGCAAGCGGAACATCGGTAATTTGCGAGGCCGTTCGGCTGATTGCGATCGTTACGCGCATTTTGAGAATGCGGTTGATGGACTGCGTGAATTCCTCACAGAACGTTGCTGTATCGAGCGGATGCTCCGGTGTGATCAGCAGCAAGCCCACTGTTAAATCATGGAAGTTAAGCGTATCACTCTGCTCAAAATGCTGCTCAGCTAGCTCTGCGATCATGTTGACCGCCGCAAAAGTTACAAGCCCCTCGTCACCATGACGAAACGTTCCTTCTCTGACTTCTCTGCTCGCCATCCCGACGAGTTGAACATACAGCACGGTAAAATACCGGTTTCTTACTTCCCATTTAAAACGCTCCATGCGGTGCAGCAATTCTTCCTCAGAATAGTCGTTTAAGTACCCCTGAAGCAGTTGGTGCAAAAAGCTGTCCCGCACATGCGGCAGCTGCTCCGCCAGCTTGGTGTTCATCTCCAAGCTTTCCTTATGCAGGGTGTGCCACTGCTGTTCCAGCAGCGTGAATTCGTCTGCCTGCCCCGCCGAGGCGGTAGAACTGCCCAGCAGCGTGACGAGCCGCTTAACCGGCAAATAAATGCGGCTTGACGCCAGCCAGGACAACAGAGCCGCCAGCAGAAGCGCGATTAGACTCACTGTAATGATAAGTTTGGAGATAAACACGACCGGAGAAATGATGCTCGTAATCGGTGAGGCCGACACGTACGTCCAGTCGTCGGCAATGCGCGACAAGCTGCCGTAGGAAACTGTATAGGTCGCTCCTTGGTAATCTAAAAAAAACGAGCCTTTTGGCGAGCCGAGTGAAGCGATTTTTTCCCGAAGCGCCATGACGAACGGTGAGTTGGAAGCGTTTCCGCTTGCAGATACATAAAGCTCGCCCGAATTTTGCAGCACGAACGTTTCGCCGTCATCGTAGGGCATCATCGTTTTTAACAAGTTAGCGATTTTCTCGTTGTCAAAACGGAACACAAGGACGCCAAAAGGGTGCAAGCTGCCGCCGGGGATATGGTGGACAAGCGTCAAATCTTTCGTTTGCGGGTTGTTCCTATCAAAAGACCACTGCGTCCAGTAGGTCATGTTTTTGCCTTGAATCAGCTGATCGTAGACGCCGGATGCACTGCTGTTCTCCAGAGCGGTGTATTCCGGGTTAAAAAGAACCGAGCTTGAGCCGCCAATATACAGCTCCGCTTTCTTCACCAGCGCATTTGAGCCTTGCATGGCAACAAGTGTGCGCGTGATGTCTAGCGTCCGTTCGAAATTTCTCACGAAATCGAAGCCGTTCAAGCTATAATCGAACTTGTTGTCAAACGCCCAGTGCGAAAGCAGCAGCTCCAGGTTGCTCAACTGGTCGTCAATATTTTGCGAGCGCTGCTCGATTTGCCGGTAATGCAGCTGCAGCAGCTCACTCTCCACACGCCCGCCGGCCATCCAATACACCAGCGCACCTACAATAAGTCCCGGGATGCCGGAGACGATAAAAATCATAATCAGGCTTTTTCTAAAAAAACGGCCTTTGCCGCCTTCTGTCCGGCCCTGCTTTTTACCGAATCTTGCTTTTACGGTGCTAAGGCGCATGCTTTCACCAACCCTTTCGTCAGTTTCGCTTCAAGCATAGACATTATAACTTTCAGCTTATTATGTAAATGTAGCGGGTGGAAGTTAAATTTCCGAGATTTTGCCTCACTTTTCCGACTTTTTCGCGAGTCGCTGGCGATGCTATGGCGGGCAAGTGGGTGGAGCTTTCGGGGAAAGTTAGCGTTGTAAAACAAAGTTAACTTGGACGGTTGCTTGGAAACTAGTGGCGGACTGGGAGTTAGCGTTGTTCTTCGACGTTAAGTCGGGCATGTGCGGCTTTCGGGGGAAGTTAGCGTTGTATAACGACGTTAACTTGGACGGTTGCTTGGAAACTAGTGGCGGACTGGGAGTTAGCGTTTTTTGCGACGTTAAGTCGGGCATGTGGAACTTTCGGGGGAAATTAGCGTTGTGCAACGACGTCAACTCGTTAGAGTGCTGGGGAACTAATCTGGT
The DNA here is from genome assembly GCF_027789125.1 of Paenibacillus aestuarii. Taxonomy (GTDB): domain Bacteria; phylum Bacillota; class Bacilli; order Paenibacillales; family NBRC-103111; genus Paenibacillus_E; species Paenibacillus_E aestuarii. Next base: position 31,818 of record NZ_JAQFVF010000021.1, read on the forward strand.
TGTATGTGTGCTGTAAGTAGAGAGAGTGCTCGTTTGCAAGGGGCTGGGTTAATTGTTGGAGCGAACTACTTTTCAAGCGGCAGTGATTGCGGTATGAGCGTGAATAGAATCAATTTCATACGCAGGTAAACGGCTACTTTCAAAGAAGCTTACTTTGCTTTCTGAGCCGAGGGGATAGTGGTAAGATAAAACACCCAAGCTCCCCTAATTAGGGAAACTTGGGTGTCAAGCTCTAGATAGTTTAGGCGTTTTGACGCTTAGGGTCTTAAAGTCTTAAAGTCTTAGGCTCTGGGGCTCTTAGGCACTTAGGCTCTCGGGCTCTGGGGCTCTGGGGCTCTTGAGCTCTTAGTCCTCAGGTGCTTTCGACTCTTGATCCCCTGAGCCCTTGGGTCCGATCCTTCGGCATCTAAGCTCCCGGGCTTTCCGCCTTGGAGCACTTGACGTCCAAGCCCTACGGCTCCGATCCGGGGTCCCGTGCCCGGATTCTCACCCCTTATTTTTTCACGGTTGCATAAAGGTCGTTCATCTCTTTCACAAGGTCGTCCCCGCCCGATTTTTTCCAAGTCTCGAACGCCGCTTTAAGGCCGGCCTCATCCGTTTGACCGACGATGAATTTGATGCGCGCATCATTAATGATGTTGTCGAGCTGCTGCCCTTTTTGCGAATAAACTTGCGAAATGAAAGGCTCAGCCGGGTTAGCGACAATATATTGCTCAGCCTCTTTTTGAATCTTCGCTGTTTGCAGGCGCAGCGGTGTTTGTTTGACTTTCAAACCGCGATCTTCCGGAATGAATGGCAGCATTTGGTTCAAGCCTTCCACTTCGGATTCCAGCAAAGCTGAATCTTTGCTTGGCACGACGGCGTCGCCATCCTTCGTATAGTGCTTACCTTCCAAACCGTAACCGGCAATCGTAGTCAGCTCCGGCGTGTTCATTTGATCTAGGAAGGTCAGCACCCGCTTCAGATCGTCTTCCGATTTCACGGACGACTTCGGAATCGCCAGCAAGCCGGCAAAACCGGAGGTCGGCAGCGCTTTGAGGCCATTTTTTCCAGTAACACCGATCATATTGTCAATGTAGTGAATGTTCGGGTTGTCTTTACCGTCTTTGGCTAGCGTCAGATGAATCTTGTCATCCAAACGCGCCGCATTATCTGTAACGTCAACGATGACACCGGCTTGATTGTTCACGACAGGGTCGTTCCATTTCGCTGAATCAAATACGGCAAAATCCTGGTTGATCAGCTTTTCGTCATATAGCTTCTTCATAAATTTGAGCGCTTCCAAATATTCCGGCGTTTGATGTTCCGGTACGAGCTTGCCATCAACGACTCCCCATTTGTTCGGGGCGCCGAACCATAGCTTCATAATGTCGAAGCTGCTTGCCCATTGACCGGTCCATTTCACCATGACCATGCCGTACGTGTCGTCCTTGCCATTTTTGTCCGGATCTTTTTCCTTGAACGCCTTGAGCATGTTGTAGAAATCATCAATCGTTTTTGGCGGTTGCAGACCGACAGCATCCAGCCAGTCTTTGCGGTAGTTGATCCCGTTGCGGCCCAGTGCGCGCCCACGATAAACGCCGTAGTTTTTGCCATCTATGGAGGAGTTGTTCATAATGACGGAGTTCGCCTGACTAAGCGTCGGATAGTCTTTCAAGTATTTTCCAACTTCCCAAAAAGCACCGGATTTCGCCGCATTGACGAAGCTTGGATTTTTGACATCAGGCACATAAATAATATTAGGAAGCTTGCCGGAAGCTAGCGTGATATTGAATTTATCCGTGTAGGAGGCGTTCGGCACCCACTCCAGGTGAATGTTCGTGTTCGTTCTTTTCTCGATTTCCGTGACCACCGGACCGTCGTCCTTAGGGAAGTTGGTTTTGAAAATGGGCAGCATAATGCTGAGATCCAGCGGTTTGGACTGTTGCACAGCCGTTGCTGCTGCGGACGGTGCTGCCGTAGACGCAGTTGAAGGTGATGAAGCAGCTTCCTTGCCTCCGCTGCTGCAGCCCACAATCGATGTCATAGCGACTGTACTGACGGCTGCTACGGTAATCCATTTTTTCGAATTCTTTTTCATATAAGCGCTCCTCCTTAAATTTGAATTGCTATCGGAATCCGTTTACCCTTTGACCGATCCGATCAGGACCCCCTTGGCAAAATGTTTTTGCAGGAACGGATAGACGAGCAAAATAGGGATGGTACCAACAACGATAACCGCCATCTTAATGGACTGCTCCTGCTGCTTCACGAACTGCGGATCAACTTGGCTCATATCGCCGGCAGCCATTTGCGACAGCAGAACGATCTGCCTCAACATAACCTGCAGCGGCCACTTGGCCGGATCGTTTAGGTACAGCAAGGCGGAGAAGAAGTTGTTCCAATGGCCGACCGCGTAAAACAGCGTGAAGGTGGCCAACACTGGCATCGATAACGGCAGCACAATGCGCCAGAGGAGACCAATCTCCGTGCAGCCGTCGATTTTGGCCGCTTCCTCAAGCTCTTGCGGGAGCTCCTGAAAAAAGTTTTTAACGATGATCAAGTTGAAAGCGCTGATCGCGCCGGGAATAATCAAAGCCCAGTACGTGTCCAGCATATGCAGCTCACGGACAACGATATAGGTCGGAATCAGCCCGCCTCCAAAAAGCATCGAGAACACAATCATATTGAGGAACGTATTGCGGCCCATCAGATTTTTTTTCGATAGCGCATACGCCATAGTGACTGTAAAAAACAAGTTGACGAGCGTACCGACAATAGTGACATAAAGCGATACCCAAATGCTTTTCAATATCGTATCCGTTGAGAAAATAAATTCATAGGCCGATAAGGTGAACGTCTTTGGAATGAGGAAGACGGCGCGCTGCGTCAGCTCGGCATCCGAGGCGAAGGAACCAGCCACCACATAGATGAAAGGCAGCACAGCCACGATTCCGACAATACTCAGAAATATATAGTTGCTTACATCGAACAAAGTGCCTGCGAAGCTTCTGTATGTTTTGTACAAATGAGTCTCCTCCCTCCCCCTAGTAAATGCCGGCTTGACCGAAACGCTTCGCCAGCCAGTTCGTTCCAAGCACGAGAACAACCCCGACGACCGCTTTAAACAAGCCAACTGCGGTACTGTAACTGAACGCGCCCTGGGTAATCCCCATCATGTACACATACGTATCAAAAACTTCCGCCACTTCCCGGTTGAGCGGGTTGAGCATCAGGAAAATTTGCTCAAAGCCGTTATCCAGCACCTGTCCCATCCGCAAAATGAGGAGAATAATGATTGTACTGCGAATCGATGGCAGCGTAATATGCCACATCTGTCTGAACCGGTTGGCACCGTCCATAATGGCAGCTTCGTATTGTTCAACGTCCACGCCGGCCAAGGCCGCCAGGAAGATGATCGTGCCGAAACCGGTTTCCTTCCAGATCGTTTGGATAATTATCATCGGTCGGAACCAGTTGGGGCTGGCCAGAAAATCGATTTTGGTCCCGATATGCTGCTGCAGCATCTCATTCACTACCCCGCCTTGCGTGGTCAAGAACACATAGGTCAAGCTGGCCACGATGACGAGCGAGATAAAATGCGGCACATAAATGAGCGTTTGAATCGTTCGTTTGAAAAAGGCCCTGCGGACTTCATTTAGGAGCAGCGCCAGCACAATCGGAGCCGGAAAGAAGAACACCAGATTGTAAAAGGAAAGCAGCAGCGTGTTGCGCAGCAGCATGATAAATTCGGGGTTCGTGAAGAAGACACGGAAGTGTTCAAAGCCGATCCAGTCGCTTTTCCAAAACCCAAGAAAAGGCTGATAATTTTGAAAGGCAAGCAGTACGCCCCACATCGGAACATATTTGAATATGATGAAATATAGCAAGCCCGGTGTTAAGAGCACGTACAGCCATTTGTCTTTTAGCAATCGGGCTATGACGCCGGTACGACGCTCCGCCCTACTTCGGGCAGCCGTCTGCGCAATTTCAAGCGAATTTTCCGGTGCAGCCGCCTGTTTCATCCTCTTCACCTCCAAGTAGTTGTCGCCTCGCGAGCGGTGTAATTTCAGTATGCCGCTTCCGCGATTTTCCGCCAATCGGACATTTTTGAAAGCCCTCCCAACACAGGTAATCCACCAAAATCAAAAAAATGCAAATCCGGTAAAACAGGAGAAACCCTTTCTCCCCGCTGTGCAAAGCGCTCAAAAAAGTATGATTGTTCATAAAGCGATTTCATCTTATAGTAGAATCTATACTTCATAGGAATAGGGTGAATGGAATGGGCAAGAAGCTTTACCACGGAGCCGCTTGGTACCCCGAGCTGTGGGAGGAAAACGTTCTCAAGCAGGATATCGCGTTTATGCAGCAAGCGGGCATTAACGTTGCCAGGATCGGCGAGTTCGCTTGGTCGAACATGGAACCGCACGAAGGGCAAATTGATCTTAGCTTTTTTGTTAAAATCATAGGCTGGCTTCACGAAGCCGGCATCGATACGGTGATGTGCACACCAACCCCAACGCCTCCGATCTGGTTCACGCACGGCCATCCTGAACGGATGTACGTGAATGAGCAGCTGCAAGTTATGGGCCATGGCTCCAGGCAGCACGCCTGCACGAACCATCCTTATTTTCGCGAAAAAGCGGCGATCATCACGGAGCATATCGCGCGCGCGATCGGACCTTTGCCAGGGGTTATCGGCTGGCAGCTAGACAACGAGTTCAAAGCGCACGTTGCCGAATGTATGTGCGACACGTGCCTAACGCAGTGGCACGAATGGCTGCAAGAGCGTTACGGCACGATCGAGCAGCTCAATGATGCTTGGGGGACGCAAATTTGGAGCGAATATTATCACTGCTTCGAGCAAGTCCCGCAGCCCGGTCCTGCGCCATTTCTGCATAACTCATCACTGAAGACGAATTATCAGCTGTTCTCGATGGAAAAAATTGCCCAGTTCGCGGACGAGCAGGCGAACATCATCCGTAAATACTCTGATGCTCCTATTACGCACAACAGCAGCGTCGCTTTCAGCGTTGACAATGAACGGCTGTTCCGCAATCTGGATTTTGCTTCGTTCGATACCTATGCGACATTTGACAACGTGCCGGGCTACCTGATCAATAACGATCTGTGGCGCAATTTCAAGCGCGGACGTGATTACTGGATCATGGAAACGAGCCCGTCCTATGCAGCATCGCTGGAAAGCTATGCCAAGCCCCACCCGAACGGGTACCTCAAAGCGGAAGCGGTAGCCGCTTACGCGCTCGGCGCCGAAGGGTTCTGCTACTGGCTGTGGCGCCAGCAGCGCGCGGGCTGCGAGCAGCCGCACGGCTCGGTCATCAGCGCCTGGGGAAAACCGACGGTCGGTTACAACAGCGTGCTGGAGGTGGAGCAAGCGCGCCTTGCGATCGAACCGACAATTGTGTCGACCAGACCGGTGCAGGCCGAAGTGGCGTTGACCTATTCCGATAGGGCAAAAGCGTTTCTGCGCACAGAACCGCACCAGAAGCTGAATCATCGCGGACTCATGACGGACTTCTACGCGCAGCTGCTGGACAGCGGCCTGCATCGCGATGTCGTGCCGGAAGGCGCTCCGCTGGATGGCTACAAGCTGCTGTTCACGCCATTCCTGCCTTACGTCTCCGCCGAATACACAGAGCAGGCGCTGCAGCTTGTCGAGCGTGGCGGTGTATGGGTGATCGGCCCGCTGACAGGCGGCCGGACGGTCGAGCACACCGTCCATACAGATAGCGCGCTGGGCGCCCTTGACCGCTTGGCCGGCGTGGAAACGCTGTACACGTTTCCGATGGACGGCAGCGGCTCCGTAGGCAGCGCTTTTGGCGTAGACGCTCCACTCTCCCTCTGGAGCGCGGTCTTCGCGCCGCAGGATGCGTCGGCTGTCGGCGTCGTCGCTGAAGGCGGGCTCACGCCGGGCCTCGCCTTCATTACAGAGAAGCAGCATGGCAAAGGCAAGATCGTCATGCTGGGTTCCATGCCAGCAGGCGAAGAGGGCCAACTGCTGCTAAATCGCCTTATCGTTCGCTATGCAGAGGAAGCCGATGTCACCATCCGTTCCGACGTCACGAAAGGAACGATCGTCGCTCCGCGCCGGGGAGACGATCACGAGGTGTGGGTCGTCGTGAATATGGACGGCGCCGGCGGCAGCGTCACGCTGCCTCGCGCAGGCATCGATCCGACGACACAAGAGCCGGTTCCAGCGGGCAAGCTGGAGATTGGCCGGTACGAGCACAAGGTTATTCGTTTTTGAGCCCGAGGGAGATAGAAAAATGGCGGTGTAGGGAAGTTGTCCCTGCACCGCCATTTGTTTGTTTGTGGGCTATAAAGAATGACTAAGCATATCGCGATGCAAGTGGCGCTAGCCATCAGACGAAACTGACAGCAGCCCGTATTTCACCCGGATGCGCTCCAATTTCTCGATCATCGGCCCCGAGATGACGAACAGGAAGAACACCGTCGCCGACGCGTGCACCAGATCGAACCAGAACCCTGACATATACACGGCGATCAAGCCTTTCCAAGTGAAATTCGGGGTCACCATGAGGAGCGTTGACAGGTTCATAATCCCGCCATACACCACTAAGGTCGACAATCCGCCAAAAATGCACAGCGAAAGCTTGCTTCTTTTTAGCAGCCCATACTGGAATAAAATCCCAGCCAGAAATCCAATGATGCCGAACCCGAACATTTGCCACGGCGTCCACGGACCTTGACCGAAAAAGAAATTAGAAACGAAGCCGGCTGTTGTGCCCACCAAAAAGCCCGCTTCCGCGCCAAGACAAACCGCTGCGATGATCACGACCGCGACCACTGGCTTGAACTGCGGCAGCATGAAAAATGCGCTGCGTCCCGCAACCGCTATAGCTGCCATGACAGCGATCACGATGAGCTCCCTGGCCTGCGGCTTGCGCCGTTCGAATACAAAGGCAAAAGGAATGATCGTGTACAACACGATCAGCAAGCTGATGAAATAGTACTTTCGGTCATCCAACACATAAATACCAGCCAATATCGTAGCTGGGATAACAATCAGAATAAGCAGCGCCGCCAGAAGCGTTCGCCGGCTCATCCGTTGATAGGCTGCAGACTTTGCTGACATCGCTCGATCACATCCTCTACAGTAACGGCTTCTCGCCAAATATGACGTGCCATGCGATTCGCAGCTGTCGTATAGAAGCTGTTGCCTGCGAAAAACCGCTTAGCCGGAGCCGTAGTCATCATACTTCCATCAAAGAACAGCGCACAATCCACGCCATATTTGGCACAAAACTCAATGTCATGCGAAACCATGACAATCGTCGCGCCCTGCGCATGGATCTTTTTTAACCATAAACCGAGCTTGTCTTTGAAAAAGCTGTCCAGCCCTTTGGTCGGTTCGTCCAACAGCCAAATTCGCGGTTCCAGCAAAAACACCTTGGCCAGCGCCGCCCGCTGCTGCTCGCCGCCGCTAAGGTCGTACGGATGCATCGCAAGCAGCGGCTCAAGCTCCATAAGCTCGACAGCAGCCTCCACTTTGCGCTGCCGCTCTGCCTTGCTTAACGGTGAAGCCGCAAGCATCTCGTACAAGTCGGCCTCCACCGTTTTCATGACGAATAGGCTGGACGGATTTTGCGGCAGAACGCCGAGCTGATTGACGAAGAGCTGTTTCGTAGTCATTCTGGCAGGATTCTGACCGTTAATCAGCACTTTGCCCCGGTAAGGCTGCTGGATGCCGCTGATCAGCGACAAAGCCGTCGTCTTGCCGGTCCCGTTGCCCCCGACCAAGCAGATGAACTGGCCCTCACGGATGTCACCATTCAAGTCTTTCAGCACATCCGGGCCATTGCGCTCATATTTAAACCAGACATCCTTGAATTGTATGGCAACTTGGCCATTCGTCTTCATGCTGCCATTGTCATGGGGGGCGCCTGCAGCTGGTGCCGCAGGTGCAAGTGCATCAGTCCTCCATTGCATGCATGCGCTCAGCCATTGCCGCCCTTCTTTCACCGTCAGCGGCGGCGTCTGGCGCACTTGTGCGCACGAGGCGGGCTGCGAAGCGCCTGCATAAATCTGCAGCGGCGACGGCATCGCCACAAACATCGGATGCTGCTGCAGCCGCAAAGCTTCGCCTGCGTCTCGCGGGCTCCCATCCGCGATTACGGCACCTTGATCGAGCACAATGAGCCGATCAGCCAGAGGCAAAACCTCTTCAAGCCGGTGCTCCGTCATGATGATGGTCGTGCCCAGCTCGCGGTTGATTTTGCTGACCGTCTCCAAGAAATCCGCTGCGGCGATCGGGTCCAGCTGTGAAGTCGGCTCGTCGAGAATGAGTACGGAAGGCTGCATAGCCATAATGGCAGCCAGATTGAGCAGCTGCTTCTGTCCGCCGGACAGCTCCGTCACTCGCTTATGAAACCACGCATGGATGCCGAAAAAGCTGGCCATCTCCGCCACACGCAGCCGGATCGCCGATTGATCGCAGCCCAAGCTCTCCAGGCCGAAGGCCAGCTCGTGCCACACCTTGTCCGTCACAATCTGATTATCCGGGCTTTGCAGCACGAACCCGATCTCGGCAGCTTGTACGCGTTGATCAATGTCTTGCAGCGGCTGACCTTGAAAATAGATTTGCCCCGAGCGGCTGCCGTGCGGAGTCAGCACGGACTTCAAATGCCGGAGCAGCGTGCTTTTGCCGCAGCCGGACTGGCCACAGATGGCCACAAACTCCCCGCTTTGAATACGCAGGTTCATGCTGGCCAGTGCAGCGGTTTCTTTTTGCGGAAAAGTAAAACTCAAATCTTCGATACGATAAATCTCCATTTGATTTCCTCCACGAGATGAATAACCGACGGCAGCAAACATAATGCGCCGTAAGCGATGTACACAGACACGCCGAACGGGGTTACCGGCTGAACGTGAATTGAGGGGAAGTAGCGAATCGTATCCTGCCCCATCCAGGCACCGGCTAGGACCATTAGGATCAGAACGGCCAGAACGAGTCCGACGATCCGATCCCGGCGATCAAACCGGTACATGGAAAAGCTCGTGCGTCCCGGCAAGCCGTACCCTCGCGATTTCATCGAGTCTGCCGTTTCAATCGCATTTTCCAGCGCCCATGTTGTCAGCATGGAAAGAATGCGCAGCCCGTTGCGCGCCCGGCTTACGACGCCTCCTTGGGTAACATCTCTGCCAATACATTTCTGGGCGGTAGAAATGACCTTAAGCTGCTCCATATATCTAGGTACAAAACGCAGTGTCATCGAGAGAAGCAAGGAGAGCGCCGGCAGTATTTTGCCGAACAAATAAATCCATTTATCCGAAGTCATCACCACGTGATAACAGGAAAACCATACGATGACCGTAATGTACATACAAGCGGCTGCAACGCCATACAAGATCGACTCCAGCGTAATTGGGTTGCCATTGCGCAAATAAAACAAAATCGTAATCCCCGCATGATTAAACATCGGATTGACGATCGCTGTAAGCAGGAGCAGTGGCAGCAAATAAATGAGATTAAACCTCGCTGCCTGCTTCCCTTTTAGCGTGATGGCATATATCGTTGCGCCGAGCAGCGCGATGATTTGAAAAACAGGATGCATGAAGACCATGCTGCACGCGAGAACAGCAACAAAATAAACGAGTACAATCACCGGGTGAAACGTAGAAAAGGAATCCCTCATGAGCGATTCCCTCCTGACTGCTCAGCACCGACATCACGGCCTAAATCACACGTGTAGACCCATTCGATGACATCGCCGTCTTTGAGCATATATCTGCTGCTCCCATAATTTGGGAACCAACCGTTCACTTTGTACATCCACCCGCTTAACTCACCACAGTCGAACTCGTATATGTTGTTGATGCCCTCAATATAATTGCTGTTATACATAGGGGTCATGGAAAATTCCATATGAATTTTGCTGCTCTTCATTTCCCGCAGCAGGACGTCAAACACCGATTCGCCTTCATAAAAGGTAACTTGTCGCGCCTTATAGATAACTCCGTCTGCCGGTAAAACTTCGCGTTTATCCTTATTGAATTTATCCATATGGTCCAAAATCGTTGTACTGACGACGGATAAAGTAGCCGTTAATTTTTTATCCTTTTGGACTTTGACATCTTGCCACTCGACGGGCTGCGGTTTGCCGCTCGGGACAGGCTCCGTCTGGTACTTATCTTTGCCACCCTCCAGCGGCTTCGCGGTGGCAGCCGGCTGGCCAGCGTCTGGCGAAGCTGGCGGCTGCACCGCAGTTGGCGCAGCGGAAGCCGGCGCTGGCGGCACGGCCTGCTTCGCCGGCGCTGTAGCGGCTGTGGCCGCAGCAGCGGAGGGGGCCGCCTTGTCGGCGCCCGTCGGGGATGCCGGCTGCTGGCTGGCCGGCGCCGGAGCAGCCCCAGGCTGCGGAGTAGCGCCCGGCTGCGTGCCGCCGAGCGGCGACGCGACGCCCTGCGCCAGCTCGCCTTCCGCCGCTAACGGCGCGCCGTCCGACGCCTGCGGCTGGCCGGACGCTTGCGCACCGGCACCGCCTGCCGCTGACACAGCTTGCAATGCCGCCGCATCGCTGCTCGCCGGCGGTTTCGCGCGCTGCGGACTATCGCCGCCCCTGAAGTAAGCGATGGCTAACAGCCCGACGATCCCTAGGGCGATCAGCCATTTTTTCATCGACATGTACGTTTCACACCTTTAATGAAGAAGCAAGGGCGTACCTCACGCCCCTGCTTATCCGTTTCGTATTATTTAACATCTGTCATATCATATAAGCGATTGTGGCCTTTTAGAAGCCGATCGTAGGCAACGAGCGCATACATCGCCTGATCGGTGGCCATCGGGTCCACTTCCCCCGGTTTGCCTCCGCCATTGCTGACGCCGCCCGCTTTCACATGGTAAAAGCCCCCGTCCGCAGCCGCATAACCGACTAATGCGTCAACCGCCGAGCTGCCGTTTTTGACAAATCTTGCATCTGTCTGCGGGTTGATCCCCATCCCTGTCAAGGCAACGATAACCTGGGCAATGCTCTCGGCATTCGCGGATCCCCCGCTGGCGAAGCCGCCGTCAGCCGCCTGTGCCTGGGATAACCAGGCAAGCCCGCGATCTACTGCAGCGCGCACTTGCGCGTTTGTGGCATAATACGGCGTTAATCCTTGGATAGCCATCGCCGTGATATCCGCATCCGGCGCCTCCGGATTTTCGCCTAACGCCCAGCCTCCGCCAGCCACTTCTCTTTTCAAAATAAAGTCAATCAACAGCTCTCTTGTTGTCTGTGTTTTCCCCGCTTGCACATTTGGAATATCGTAGCCTTTGCTGTCCAAAGCAATCAGCGCGAAAATCGGACCATTAATGCCCTGCTTAATCAACGTATCGTAATCGGCAAGCCACGCTCTCAAGTTATAACCGGCGACCTGATCGACACTGCGGCCAATCGCGGTTAAGCCGAGAATCACCCGATCATACTCCGTATATTTGACGGCGTGCAGCTTGCCTGATTTTTCCTTTAAAATCTTTTCAACATTCGCGTAATACTTGTTGTAGTAGGCATCAGGAACCGGCACGCCGGAGCGCGCGAGTCCCAATACCGTCCAATCTCCGCCCAGCGTATCGACAACCGGATCGGTCACGGTTTGCTGCAGGTAGGCCGCAGTCTGATTGATCAGCTTCTCCACGGATGTCTGCTGCGCGGAATCCGGCTGAACGACTGCTGATGTTGAATCCTTCTTCGTGTGATACGCCCGTATCGCCACGACGACGGCCATCTCCCTGCTAACCTCGCCGCTAGGCTGGAAGCGATTGTCCCAACCGGACATCACGTTATGGGCAACGAGCGTCTGTACAGCCGTTTGCGCCCAATCCGATACCTCGCCCAAATCCTCAAACGTCGGCGCAGCGCCGCTTGCTGTGAGGCCGAGCGCATGAGCGACGATGACCGCCATCTGCTCGCGAGTGAGCTTGTCGTTCGGCTGGAAGTGCTCGCTGTCATAGCCGGAGACGATGCCCACTGCATAAGCGGCGTTCACATAAGGATAGAACCAATCCGTTTGCGCGACATCCTTGAAGCTGATCGCCGGCGCTGACTTTGTATCCAAGCCGAGCACGCCTGCCAGCATCTTCGTAAACTCGGCACGGGAAACTGCCGTTTGCGGATGGAACTGATCATCGCTGCCTTCAACCCAAGCTTGCTGTGTTGCTTCGCGGACCGCATCCGCTGCCCAAGCCGAAATCGCATTCGCATCCGTATATGGCAGGTTCGCAACGTTTTGCGGCTGACTCAGCGCATAGGTCACAAAACTCGTAAAATGGTTCGTTCGAATGATCAGATCATTGTCTTTGACATAAGCAAAAGTGATCTTATCCTGGCCTTTTGTTGCTTCGATGCCCTCTGCTTCGGAAGCGTAAGTCTTGATCGGCGTAAAAGTATTTCCTTCCATATATCCGGCGAGCTGATCTTTACCGCCTTGAATCGTAAACGTCACTGGCTTATCGAAGATCACGGATTGTCCCGAGTTCCCCATGACGAACGCATGACTCAGCTTCATTGTTTTAGCTTGTTCAGCATCCAAGCCGCTCTTCACGAGCTTTAGAAGCTCCGCATCTTCCAAATTCAAGAAACCTAGCAATTCAATCTTGCTGTCTCCCGACTTCAAGACGGTCCCCTTGGCGACCTCAAGTGTGATGTCGCCTCTGACAGCCCGGATCATCGGCGTGTTATCCTTCACGTCTTGCAAATTCAAGAACACCTTCGGTGTCACATTTGGGATATTGATCGTAATCAGGTCTTTATCTTTCATGCCCTTGGTCATATTGACCAAATAATCTTGCGAGATGTTCGCTGGGACCTCGATAACTTGTTTCTTATCGGAGGGAGCTCCACCACCACCTACAGGTGCCCCTGTAACTGGTGTGGTCGCTGGCGGCCATTGGCTGCTATCCTGCCCTAAATCCTCGCCCAGATTGGTCGTATACCGCCAGCGGACCGTATCACCATTTTGCAGCTCATATTTGCCTGCCCCATACCCCGGATAAGTCCCGTTAACACTGTACATCCAGCCGCTGCCGGTGCCGTGATCGAACTCACCGTCCCCGGCAATCGATTGTACGTAAACACTGCCATAGCTCGCCGAATACGTGTAGTTATAGCTGATGCTGCGACTGTCCAGCACCCGTTTCAGCACGCTCCACGCGGTATCGCCGCTCACGAGCTGTACGCTGGTTGCCGTTACTACGTCCCCTTTGCCGATCGTTTGCTTGTCGACAGATAGCGTGATTTGACTTGTCGCTGGAGGCTGCGTAGGTGTTCCACCACCGCCGCCCGGCGTCTCAACAACGCTGGCAGCATAAGCAATGTAATCCGTAAAATGCTTCGTTTTGACGATCAGATCTTTGCCGCTATCGAACGCATACTCAGCGCTGCCGCTGGTGCTGCCATCCAGATCGCTGCTCACTTTCTGAATGGCATGCGGCTCACCGTTTTCGATAAAGACTGCTTGCTTCCCTTGGAGGCCGGCAAATGTGATCGAAACATACTGATCAAAGACGACCCGGGTGCTGCCGCCGCCAACTGTAATGGCTTGACTCACCGCATCCAGCTTGTAGCTGCCTGTAAGAATGGAGCCGACTTTCTCTTGTAATGCCGCATCATTGGTGTTCAATGAAGTGAGCAGCTGCAGGCCGGATGACTCACCGCTGGTGATTTTCGTGCCGGAAGGGATTGTCAGGGAGACACTCCCTTTGACTGCTGTGACTTGCGGCAAGCTGCTGCCAGAAGGCAAATTCATTTTCACTGTAGATGAACTGTCGCTTGGAATCTGTACAGTGATCTGTTTATCTTTATCCGCATCTGAGACAGGAATAACATAGTCGTGATTGTCTGCCGGGATCGCAACCTGAGGCTGGACTCCGCTTGGCAACGGAAGTACGAGCGGAATCTTGTCAAGGTTGGTGAAATCATACAAACGCTCGCCATGACCTTCTTGGAAAAGCTTAAAGGCAGCTATTGCTTGAAATGCTTGTTCTGTCGCAAAGCCATTGGCGGACAGCTTCGTCGTATGCGAGAACGTACCCGAGCCATCTGTTAATCGAAACTGGAATAGCCTTCCAATGAGATTGATGCCATTCTTCGTAAATTGTGGTCCCGTCGGATCGATCCCGTTCGCAGTTAAAGCGATGATCGTTTGCGACACACTTTCACTGTTGTCTACGTTATACGAAGCAAGTCCTCCATTGGGCAGTTGCTTCTGCGACAGCCAATTCACTGCTTTCGTAATGGCATCAGCTTGGATGACGGCTGGATTCGCCTTGTAAGGCGCAAGCGCATTGATCGTCATCGCTGTGATATCCGGGTCACTCGCTCCCGTACCTAAAGTGAAGCCGCCATCCGCATTTTGTTTGGCGATAATCGCCGAAACGAGCTTATCTCTTGTCCATAAAGCATCAGCCGGAACCTGGTACTGTTTGGCATCCAGTGCTAGCAAGGCGTACACGAGTCCGTTAATGCCTTGCGTGGTCATTTTACTGTGCGAGTACAATTTCTCGATCAAATTGTAACCGGCCACATCCGCTGCATTCCCGCCAGTCACTGTAAGCCCCAGAATGGTTCGCTCCAAATCTGTAACAAGACTGAACGTACCCTGATTGTTATTGACTTTGCTGAGCAGATCGTTCGCGTACGACTCCGGAAGCTTATGGCCGGTTCTTGCCAACCCGATCGCACTCCAGTCTGAGACTCGGCTTGAGTTGGCATTGTAATATGCGGCTGTTACTTCAATCGCTGCGTTGATCTCGGCCTTCGTCGGCAGGAAGACGGGCTTCGTGACCAAATGCTGAAGTGCATCGGTTAAGCTCGCCAATGCGCTGTCCGCATGGTACTGGATCGCGTAGCCGTTGGCTGCAACGGCTTTGGCCAACGTCAGGCTGGTTTGCAGCGCTTGCCAGCTCTCATCTGTATAATTTGCCTGCTGCAGCAGGTTGGCTTCAGCAATCTTGGCATTTAGCGCCGTTTTATTGGCAACCGAAGTAATATCTTGTTCGTAATCGTCGGTGTAGACGAGCGTAATCGTATCATTGCTCTTTAACTGGTAATCGGCAATACCGACATCAGCAAGCTGGCCATTCACCAGATACATCCAGCCGCTTTTCGGCCCTCCGTCTGAATCCGCCAGACCACCGATACTTTTGATGTAATTTCCGCTTGGATTCAGGAACGGAATGCCTTTCTCGTTCAGCACTTGCTCAATGAGGTAGGCAGCCGTTTTGCCGGTCTCAACGTTTAACGTAGTAGATGGCAGCGTGACCGTTTTGCCGGCTTTTGCACTGTAACCGTTCAAGACCACGGAAGCCGGAATTGTCTGTACAACCGGTTCTGCGACCAAACTCGCCAATGCAGCAGTGAGTCGGGCCAGCGCCTCATCAGCATGATATTGAATCGCATAGCTGTTCGCTGCAACCGCTTTGGCCAGCGTCAGGCTCGCTTGCATTGCTTGCCAGCTCTCAGCCGTGTAATTCGCCTGCTGCAGCAGGTTTGCTTCAGCGATCTTGGCGTTTAGCGCCGTTTTATCGGCGACCACTGTAATATCTTGAAAATAATCGTCCGTATAGACGAGCGTAATCAGATCCGAGTTGTGTAAGGTGTACTCCCCTACACCGACTGGTGCAAATTGGCCATTGACCAGGTACATCCAGCCGCTTCTTTCCCCCCCGTCTTTCTCAGCCAGTCCATCAATGCTTGTGATGTAGGCGCCATAGGTGCTATCTTTATAAACGGCTCGATTGCCGAGCACTTGGTTGATGGCATCAGCCGCAGTTTTCCCATCTTCAACCACCGTATTGGTGGCAGGGACATATACGGATTTACCTACTGTTGCGCTATAGCCGCTAACGACGACTGCAACACTGATTGTTTGCGCAGTAGACTGATCACTTTGGCTGCTTGCGGCCAGCGCCTGGCTGCTTGAAACGAACAGCGTCCCCATCGAAGCGAACAACAGCATAATAGACATGAAAATAGCAAAAAACGATTTTAACCCCTGACGACGAATCATTTCTTCAATCCCCTCTTCCTCTCGAATCCGTGCAAACACACAAAAAAGCCACCCCTCAGGGTGGCTGGAATATTTGTGCACAATCAAATTGGACACAGCTCAAATGACAGATCGCGAGCCGCATCTCCTTGTGTTTCTCCTCCTCACCCCCAAAAGAATTGAAACATACCATAAATAAAGGCAGGTCTCCTGGCTTATGCGTCATCGCTTCTCCCCGTCTTCCCATCTTGAACAACCAAACAGTGACATATGAGGAGTTACTCAGCAAATACAGTGGTTGGGACCGCGCCGGCTTGTACCGGACTTCCCTATTAAGCAAGCATCTTCTAACAGAAAATGCCTACACCTTTATTTAGACCGTATGAAATTATTAAGCTAATGTTATCTTCTTTATATCGATTTGTCTACCTAAATATATGAAAAGGCTGCCCACGTCATCGGTAATGACTTGTGAGCAGCCCCTTCTAGCTATAGCTTATCTTCTAACCGTAAAGCCGATGAAAGTTTGCGTTTTCGAATCAAATACCGCTGTCAACGGTCCGAGCAACTCATCTTTATCCGTATTGTACGTTACGGTTACCAGTGTGCCGTTCGCCGCTTGGATGTCCGCGAGCAATTTCTTTTGCTCGTCAGTTGAAGCCATTACGGCTACGTCATTCGCAGCGACGATCTGAACCATAGCTTCGTCCTGCTTTGTCGTAATGTGCGCAGCTTGTTCGGACACTTTTGCCCAAGCCAAGTCACGGTACGCCTGCGCCGCTTCCGGCGTCATTTTGCCTGCTGGCGCTTGCGTCTGGGCATCGCTCAGCACAACAAGATAGAAGAGCGGGCTTTGCGGTGGAATGCTCTTCGTTTCAATGGGTCCGTAATAAGCGCGGACTTTCGTACCGGCCTTCAGATCTTCCCACTTGACCGGCTCACCCTGCGCCGTCAAGACGCTTGTTTCTTTGCCTGCGTTCAGCGTCAACGTCGGTACAGCAGCGCCATCCTTCGTTTCACCGAATTGCACTTGCCAGCCATCATCCGTATGTTTAACGGATTGGATCGCGTCTTCTTTCACCAGGCGCTGCGCATCGACAGTAATTTTGTTAGCGTGAGATTGACCAGGGAAGCTCATCGCCATCACCGGACCGTATTCCGCCGTAATTTGTGTGCCTGCCTTCAGCTCACTCGCCGCTACAGTTTGACCCGCTCCGTCAGTAATAACCGTCTTCTCGTCAGCGAAAAGAATCACCCAAGCGTTCGTGCCTTTGCCCAGTAGCTCAATGCGGTACTGGCCGTTGTCAGTCGGCTTTACATCAACGATCACACCGGTTCCGCGTATCGCTTCAACCACATCTTCGTGTGTGCTGAGCTCAATTTCTTTATTGGCATCGTCATAGCTGACATTGTAGCCCAATTTGGCCGCAGCATCGCGAACAGGGATGTAAGCTTTGCCATCAATATAAACAGGTGTCAATGTGGAATCTTGTCCATCCACAAGCACTTTGACATCTTTATGTAAGATACCTGTAACTTTTTCAAAAACATCCTCCGCACCCACGGCCGCTGTCGTACCTAGCAATCCTGCTAATGTTAAAATAACTGTCAATTTCTTTTTCACCTTATTTGTCTCCTTCCGAATCCTCCGAATGTATGTGCCAATTTCTCACTGACAAACTCACAGACGAGCCTTCGCGCGAAAAGGTTGCACCTCCAGCCGAAAATCGACGTTGCCCGCCCGGCTCCCCTTTCTATTTGCTTGAATTTCTTTTATTCTATAAGAAATATAACAATTAGGGGACAAGCGATGAGCACGGAAAAAACAGAAGATAAACGCCACTTGCGGTCCGTGAAAACGCGCCAAAAGCTTTTGGACGCTGCAAAAAATGTGTTTCTGGTGGAAGGTTTTCAGAAAGCAACGATTTCGCAAATGATTAAACAAGCCGAGACTGGGTACGGCACAGCCTATGTGCACTTTCAAGGGAAAGAGGATCTCCTGAGCGTCTTAATGGAAAATGTGATGGAGCAATTTTATGAAATTGCGACTATTTCCTTTTTGCCCGAAAGCAAAGAGGAAGCCGTTCGAACCATTCGGCAGCAATGCTTGGCGTTCTTGAAATTGGCAGAGGCCGAGCGCAGCATGATGCAGGTGTTTGAACAAGCCATCGGCATCTCTTCGGTCATTTCCGATAAATGGAAAGCGATCCGTGAGAAATTTATCCAGCGCATCTCGATGGACATCGCCTATTCCCAGAAGCATGGACTGGCCCGAACGGATTTGAGCCCTGAAATTACCGCCCGCGGCTGGTTTTATATGAACGAAATGTATCTCTGGGAAATTGTCCGCCATGAACATCGACAACCCGTGGAGGAGATTGCGGATACGATTACGGCCCTTTATACAACAGGCCTATATAAATGAAAAAGAGTGCGCCTCGACGAAAAGTCTGAAGCTGCACTCTTTTTTCTAATTGGCAATATCAGCCAGCTGGGCCTCTGAAGCCACAACCAAATCGTCGCCGCGCAAAAAAATTTGCAGACCGCGGCGGCCGCCGCTGATACTGACAAGCTCCATCCCTTGGATGCTGCCATGCAAATAAAAAGGATATTTCTTTTTCATGCCCAAGGGAGAAACGCCGCCTCGGATGTAGCCTGTCAGAGCTTGGATTTCTTTGACTGCCACCATCTCAACTTTCTTATTGCCGCTAACGGCTGCCAAACTTTTCAGGTTCAGCTCCAGATCGCCAGGGATACAAGCGGCTAAGACGCCTGTTTTATCCCCTCTGAGCACGAGCGTTTTGAATAGCTGGCTGGGCATAAGGCCTACTTTATCGGCAACGGACGCCACATCCAGATGCTCTTCATCCCACTCATATTCGTGCAGCGTATAGGATATGCGGAGCGAATCCAGCTTGCGGCAGGCATTCGTTTTGATTGACATGGATGCACCTCTTTCATGTGTTGGCGGTAATGCGGCGCGGGTGAGGCGGCGCGGGCTGCAAAGCGGTGAGCCTGCAAAGCGACTTTTCGCTTTGCAGCTCCTCCTGCGCGGGCAAGGCGAGACCTCAAAGCGGCTTTTTCGCTTTGCAGCTCCTCCTGCGCGGCCTGCCCGCTTCCGCTTTATCGACCGCGCATGAAGTCCGCCATCACTTCATCGATGGCGCGCTTCGAGATTCCGGCCAGAACCGGATTCGTATGTTTGTAATACGCATAGGCGATCAGGCCGAACGACAGCGCCCAGCCGCTGCCCCGCACCCAGGTCGCGTCATCGACCGGCAGCGCGGCGCGGAAGCTAACGCGAGCATCGGCGTCAAGCAGCGTCCAGCCGGCCATGACGTCGCATGCAGGGTCGCCTACGCCCAGTGTGCCGAAGTCGATGACCGCGCTGAGCCGGCCATGTTCGACCAGCACGTTGCCGGGGTGGAGGTCACCGTGCAGCCAGACCGGCGCACCACTCCACACGGGCGCGTACAGGGCCGCTTCCCATGCCGCGCCAACCGCATCGGCATCGAGCTCCTCACGCAGCGCGGCTATAGCTTCGCGCACGGCATTATCCCGCGCCGCCAGTTCCACGCCGCGATTGGAATTGTGCGGCCCCGGCGGCGGTCCGCCAGCCGCGTCGATCCGCTGCAGGGCGCTGATGAAATCAGCGAGCACCGTTGCAGCATGATGCAGATCTGCGACAGGTTCTATGGTCGCATTCTCGCCTTCCAGCCATGGGTAGACGGACCATGGCCATGGAAAAACAGCCGCAGGCGCCCCCATCGCGAGCGGAACAGGGATGGGAACCGGTAAGGCTGGAGCAAGCAGCGGCAGCCATCGCTGCTCCTTCTCCACCTGGCCTAGCGCCCAGTCGACGCGGGGCAGCCGGACGGCCAACTCAGCACCAAGCCGATAGATCGCATTGTCCGTTCCGGCTGAATCGACGTGCTCAAGAGGCAGGTCCATCCATTGCGGAAACTGCTCATCGATTAAACGGCGCACAAGCGCAGCGTCAATATCCACCCTGCTGACAGGTTCCATATCGCTTCTGCCTCCATTCATTTTCTCGGATAGCTACTATTCTACCTAATGTTACGCCAGCCAACCGATAAAAAACAATTATAAACCATCTTTACGTCCACCACCGCATACGTGTGATTTCTGCGTGTCGGACGTGACGCACATGTATCCCGTCAATCATCCCTCCTAACATACATGCATAAAAAAACCGCCGATTCGCTCCGAATCGGCAGTCTATCCTTGCGTGGATTTGTTCATTTTATCAACCAGTTCTCGAAGAAGTCTGTTCCTCTCTCTCATCACCTTCAAATAACTAATAGCCATCCATACGATAAAAACCGGTCCCCCGATAGCCAGCAAGAAGTAATAGACCATGGTTAACCAGGAAAATAGAAAAAATGAATGCGACATGGACACGTTGTCAACTCCTCCGCACTAATTTGTCACTGTTCCTCGCTTGGCACAACCTTATTTGTAATAAACGCAAATTCGATCGGTTTATAGTCCCAGTGCTCGACACTCACATTGAGGTACTGCGCGCTTTCGTATTTCTGTCCATGGATATGACCATGTATATTAACCAGCGGCATATGTTTATTCATATACATCGGTTCGTGTGAGAGAATGAAGAAGTTTTGGTAAATAATTGGGAATTCACTCACTTCATCAAAGCCGGCATCCAGCCACCAGCTTCGCGTCCGGCCACGGTCATGATTGCCCATGATTAAATATTTATATCCATGCAGCTGTTCAACGATTCGCTTCGTCTTCTCCTTGTTCAAAAATGAGAAATCCCCCAAGTGAAACACTTTATCCTGGGGACCGACCACAGCGTTCCATTTCTCAATCATATACGCGTCCATCTCGTCAACATCAGCGAACGGTCTGGATTCAAAGTCGATAATGTGACGATGACCAAAATGATGGTCGGAAATAAAAAATACGTTTGACAAAACAAATCACTCCTGACGAACTCTGATTTCTATACAAATCTAACGGGATGTCCGTTCTACCCGAACGGTTCCGAACATCATCGCTGCTGCTGCAAGTAAATTTAGAATCGGAATCGTGATCAGCATTCCGACACCTCCGAGCCCCGGTTCCCATACAAAAATCAATGGAACGGTTAGCAGGATGCTTACGTACATAAACATCGACTTGTGCGTGATGGAAGCGATGATCGAAAGCAGAAACGCAGGAATTAACAGCACAGGAAGTCCGCCGATGTCTGATGCATGATGCGATTTAATGAAAATAAACAAGACTAACGTCGTTAGTGCGGCAACGTATCCCAGATATGAGCCGGCTCTGCTCATCGTTGATCTACTCATTAATTGTCTCTCCTTTAATCTGTGAAAACTGAGAAGCAATCATAACTGGATGAACGGATGCATACCTCCCTTACTTACAAAATGTCTCGCTATTTCAATAACACAAACAAATACGAATAGAGTTCGAAACTACATCACAATTATACCACAATTTGGTATTTTATGTAACAGGAATTAACAATTTTAGCTGCTATATGATAAGTGCTTCAGGATACATTTTAACGCTTGACATGATACAATATGTATCATATAGTTAAGGAAAATAGCAATAATTATACGAATTCCGTCAATTGGAGGCATGAATTTGTAGAGTTTTGTAATGATGTCTAGGAGGAGGTTAAACAGTGACAATAAACAGGGCTAATTCTGTTCTCATCTTGATGGCGCTTGTGGGGTTCATTATTTGGTTTCAATTTTCTCTTCTGTTGCTTCATGAAATTTTCAACTATCATCTCCTTGTGAGTGCATTTAATTACGGTTCCATTCCATTAATAAGTCACAATTCAAAGTTGTACTCTATTTTATCGATATGCATGAATATTTTCATTATATATAGTATTGTTTTGTTACTTTGGCGCATAGCCGTTAATTGCATGAAAGCTATTCGCTGGAATCAATTCCTTAAGTTCCATAAGCAAAGTATTTGGAGCTATCATTTAATGTCGAAGTATGCGGATTTGCAAACACCTATAATCGTTATTCCAGTTAATGAAACGATTGCTTTTTCAACTGGATTTTTAAGACCAAAAATTATACTTTCCACAGGGATCCTGGATAAATTAAATGAAAGTGATCTTCGCACTGTCATCCTAAATCAGTATAACCATTGTAAAAATTATAGTCCGCTGCGTTCTTATATAGCGTGGTTAATTCAAGAGAGCCTGCCGTTTATCCCCATTCAACGCGGTTTGTTTCATTACTTTCGTATCTGGCTGGAAGTACCTGCTGATCCGAGCACTTCAGAGACACCAGCACATAAAACTCGCATTCCCTACTTATCTATGAGTTCATTAGTCATTTCTATTATCGTTATCGTTGTATTAGGTGTCTCTGTACTAAGCATAGGATCTTAACTAAATGAGAAGCTGCCCAAATTATTCTTGGACAGCTTTTTTTTCGTAACTAACGGACGACTGTTCCATTTCTAAACTTCATATTTGGAAAGCTGCCGCCGGCAATTTCATGTTCAGGAATAGCGGCTTCAATTCTTCGTTGTCAACGCATCCGTGACGGCGCAAAAAAATAGCGCATGAATGAGTATGCTCATTCACACGCTTTTATATCATGATTAGCAGCCGTTGCCGAAAAGATTTTTCCGAGCGTTCAGCACCTCGGATAAAAAGACCAGCGTCAAGCCTTGGCCCCAGCCTTGGATGCGCTTGTCCGGCACGCGTTTGTACCCGTCGGCATCGTCCATGACCGCCGTCCCGGCCGACACGCCCGTGACGGTGCCATCCGCTGTGATGCGGCTGAGGATCCCGTCGATGGACATCTGCGTGTACTTGTTGTACAAGCGTCCACGCGTGAGCAGCGCCGTCGCAATGCCCGCCGAACCGGAAGTCTCCAGCGGTGACGTCGGGTCATTCGTAATCGTGTGCCACAGGCCCGATTCATCCTGCAAGCGAACTAGCGCGCTAAGCTGATCGCGCAGGGAACCGTCGATAATCATGAACGACGGATGTGTGACAGGCACGAGATTGAGCGCACGCGCCATCGTCAGCGCCGCCCACGAGTTGCCACGCGCCCAATAGATGGATGACAAATTGGTTTGCACGATGTTATCCCAACCGTGGTAGTACAGGTTCGTCACTTGATCCTGCAGCAAATTCTCATGTCCGTGATATTGGCGCAGACCGTCTTCAAAATAATCGTTACGGCCGAGCAGCACACCGACGCGCAGCAGGAAATAACCGGCCATGAACATCGTATCGACCCAAGCTTGCTCCGGAAAATTGTAAGTTTCGGAGTTTACGGTATGCTGGAGAATCCCGTCCCCGAAGCGCTCCGCCTCATGGGTCAGGAATTCCGCCATTGCTTTGATCGTCTCAAGGTATTTCTCTTCCTTCGTCACGTCATACAAGGTGAGCAGCGAATGTCCGATCGAGACCGCGTTGACCGAAAGCTTCGGCAGGCCGTCCTCAATATTTTCATCCACCCACGCTTTGAGCTTCTGCAAATACGCCTCATTGCCTGTGGCTGCATACGCTTCGGAAACGCCGTAAAAGGCGACGCCACCCGGCCAATCCCAACTGAAATCCATGCGAAACGTGCGGTCGACGACACGATCGATCACGGATCGGATTTGTTCATCGTCAAAAACTAATTTTGGCATCTCTATGCATTCCTCTCTCATGTCAGTTATCCTTTCAAACCGCTGGTGCTAATTCCTTCTACGATATAACGTTGGAAAATAAAGAATACGATAAAGATCGGTACGAGCGACGTTGTCGCCATCGCGAACATTCCGCCCCAGTTATTCAGCGACTCGCCGTCCTGGAACAGCTTCAGCGCTAAGGATACCGGGTAAAGCTCCGGCTTGTTCAAGTAGAGCAGAGGGTTGATGAAATCCTCCCATCTCCAATAGAACGAGAAAATCGTCGCTGTAATCAACGCAGGCACGATAAGCGGCACAATCACCCGGAAAAAGATGGTGTACTTACTGCAGCCGTCCATTTTCGCTGCCTCATCCAGCTCCATCGGAATCGTCCTTATGAACT
Source organism: Paenibacillus aestuarii (assembly GCF_027789125.1). Lineage (GTDB taxonomy): Bacteria > Bacillota > Bacilli > Paenibacillales > NBRC-103111 > Paenibacillus_E > Paenibacillus_E aestuarii. The sequence continues at coordinate 55,855 of NZ_JAQFVF010000021.1, forward strand.
GCATGATCAGGAAGATGAAGAACGGGATGGCAAAAAATTGCGGCACGATCACCGGTTTAAACGTCGACAGCCAGCCCATTTTGGCAAACATGACGTATTGCGGGATGATCGTCACATCATGCGGCAGCATCATGGTCATCATCATGCAAGTGAACCACAGGCCTTTACCGGCAAAAGGAATCCGAGCAAACGCATAGGCGACAAGCGCTGAACTGGCGACCGCTCCGATCGTGGAAATCACGACGATGATGAACGAATTTTTGTAAAACGTTGTAAACGAATTGCCGGCAAAACCTCTCCAGCCCGATACATAATTTTCCCATGCAATGTGGCTTGGAATCAAGCTGTATGTCGTTGTAAAAATCTCATCGTTCGGTTTGAGCGAGCTCATCATGAGCCAAATAATCGGATAGATCATAATCAGTGCCAGAACGCTAAGCAGCAGATGGTAGCCGATTCGTTTATTCGTGCGGTTAAATGCATGTGTCCCCATGTAATTACTCCCCTTTCGCCTCGTAATGGACCCAATACTTCGATGTTTGGAAAAGGATGAAGGCAATGGCGCCGATTAGCAGCAGCATGACCCAAGCCATGGCGGAAGCGTAGCCCATTTCGTAGAACTGGAACGCTCTGCGGTACAGATACAACGAATACAGCAGCGTATTATCGAGCGGCCCGCCTTCTCCATTGGAGATAATGTAGGCTGGTGTAAATGTCATGAAAGCGGAAATCATCTGCATGATCAAGTTAAACAGGATGATCGGGCTCAATAGTGGCAAGGTGATGTTGAAAAACTGGCGAACTCTGCCAGCGCCGTCCACACTGGCGGCTTCATAATACGATTGCGGGATGTTCTTCAGACCGGCCAGGAAGATCAGCATCGACGAACCGAACTGCCATACCGACAAGGCGATGAGCGTCCAGAGCGCTGTGCCCGGGCTGCCGATCCAGGAGGTCTCTGTATGAACGCCGATCAACGCGAGGAACGAATTCAGCAGGCCTTTATCGCCGAACACCTGCGTCCACATGATGGAGACAGCCACGCTACCGCCGATCAATGATGGCAAATAGAAGGAGGAGCGGTACAGTCCGATGCCTGTGATCGCTTTGTTCAGCAGCATCGCTACGCCGAGCGCGAAGGCGAGGCGGAATGGGACGCTGACAAACACATACGTGAAAGTAACTTGGAGCGATTTCCAATATTTATCGTCAGCCGTAAACATCTTCTCATAATTGGCGAAGCCGATCACTCTCGGCGTTTCAAACAGGTTGTAATCCGTGAACGAATAATAGAGCGATGAAAAAATCGGAAACAACGTAAAAATGAGAAAGCCAAGTATGAATGGCGAAGCAAACACATACCCGACGAGGTGATCGTTATGCCGCAGCTTGTTCATGGTTGTTCATCCCCTATACACAATAGTTGTTGGAATAGAAACGAGGTTCGATTCCGTTCATATTCTCATTATAGGGTTCTTTCTGTCCGGTCTGAAGGCAAAAAACCGTTGAGTTTGTTTAATTAGCCGAGGTTCCGATGACTGTTTTTCAGGCTTTGCGGGAACGCTGCCATCCATGCAAAAAAGACGCTGCACCCGTAAAGGGGCAACGCCTATTTCAGCCTTATTTCTTATTCTTCGCCAGAATGGCATTTGCATCTTTGCGGAATTTGGCTGCGCCTTCTTCCACAGTCAGCTTTTTGTACAAAATTTGCTCAGCGGTATCTTTCAGCAACTTGTCGACTTCAACGGCGCCGACAGGGTTCGGCGGATCCATTTGCGAGCTATTTTTCTCCGCCCATGCCACATATTCAAACACTTTCTTTTGTTCAGGAGACAGATCCGGCATCAGCGCATCCTTCACTTTGGAGGAAACGGGCACACCGCGTTCGCCTTTAATGATTTTGTTCGCATCGATATCGTTCGTTAAGAAGTCCACGAATTTCGCCGCTTCTTCCTTCACTTTGGAAGACTTTGCGATCGTCCAGAACATACTAGGCTTCAGGAACAGCGCCTTGTTCTGAGCCCAGCCTGGTACCGGCAGCATATCCAGCTGACGCTTCGCAGCTGTGTTCAGCAAAATATATTGGTTGGACCAGCTGTTGGATGAGAACGCATTGCCAAGCACCAGCTCGTCGTCTTCCGGTGTTCCTTTCTTTTGCGCCAGCTTATCCAGCGGCATCAAGTATCCGTTATCGTACCATTTTTTGTACATGTTGTAGTAGTCGGTGAACAGCTTATCGTCCGTGTAGCCGAGCTGCGTACCGTCTGTTGCGTACATCTTTTGCCCTTGGCCTCTCAGATAGAACGGGAAGTAAACGTCATGACGGAAGTCGGAAGCAAGCAGCTTGCCTTTTGCTTTCAGCGCTGCGCCGATCGAATCCAGATCCGCCATCGTCCAATCCTGCTTCGGTGTAATGCCGAGATCTTTTATCATTTGCGGATCAACCGTCATTTGCAGGGCATTGGATCCGGCATTGAGGGCAAGCAGCTTGCCGCCAACTTTACCGCCGGAGAGGCTGTTCTCGCTAATATCTTTCACATTGATCAGACCGTTCTTCGTATATGGCTCCAGATCTTCCAACTGACCTCTTGTACCATATTGGGTCAGGTAGGAAATATCCATTTGGAACACGTCCGGCAAGCCGTTCGCTGCTGCTTGCGGTGCAAGCTTCTTCCAATAATCGTCGAATGCCGCATACTCGGATTCGATTTTGACGTTCGGATTTTTTTGCTGGTAAAGCTCAATAACCTTCAACGTGTAATCGTGACGCGCTTGACCGCCCCACCAAGCAACGCGCAGGGTTACCGGATCTTTCTTGGCGCCAGACGTAGCTGCTGCTGTTGCTGCGGAGCTTGCTGCCGGGCTGGAGCTGCCGCCGGATGCGCTGTTGTTCGTACCGGCATTTCCGCAAGCGGACAAAAGCAAAACTGTGGAAAGTACCGAGACCATCATTTTTTTCATCTGTATTTCCTCCCCATTATGTAATCGCTTTCCGTTTCATACTGCTATTATCCCGCTGAATGGAGGAAAGGTTAATCCAAAATACAGATACGTTTGTTTAAAATGCAGAGGTGTCCGGCGATTTCATGTACTCGGATGGTGTCGAACCCATGTATTTTTTGAAGACTTGGCTAAAATATTGGGGATTATCCCCGAATCCTAGCCGTTCGGCCAATTCGAAAATTTTGATATCCTCTTCCTGTGCGATCATCTCCGTCGCCCGGGTGATTCTCGTTTTCATCACATAGTTGGAAAATTTCTCGCCGGTTTCCTTTTTGAACAACTTGCCGAGGTAATCCGCATTCATATACAGCATCTCATGGGCGACCCAATTCAGCGAAAGCTCCGAATTGCCCAATTGCTCGTCGATGATGGCTATGACCTTGCGCACAATACCGCTGATCTTCACTTTATTCTGTTCGTAAAATCTCTCCGACATCGCATCGACAACCTGCTCGACAAATGTACGGATCGCTTGCAGCGTATTCATTTCCACGATGAGCGGAATTTTATTAAAGTATTCGTGCATCGCTTCTGGCGCGCTGCTCCTCACCAAAGAAACAAACTGCTGGATGACGTACGATTTGGTGGCGTCAATATCGAGCTGAGCCTCTCTAAGGCCAGCAAACAGTTCATCCAGGGCTGCACCCGCCTCTTCACGATGGCCCGACTTTACCGCCATATTGAGGCGCTCCTCGTCGAATACGAACTCTTTGGCCGGCGCTGCCGGAGAAGCAGCCGTATCTTTGCGGGTAATCAAGCTGCCTTCGCCCAAATAAAACCGATAGTTAAGCAGCTGCAGTGATTCCTTGTACAACTCGCGTGCCTTGGTGATGTGCCCCACCTCGCTGAGGGCGATGGTCGAGTCCATTTTATAATACGTTTGGAACGTATCCCGTATCGCATAGATGCGCTCGTGCAGAAGATCCGTTTCACCGACGTCTTCCAGCAGCAGCAAGACATGATCGCCGATTGTAGTGCTAAGCAGCGGATTATCCAGCAGCTCTTGCGCAATATTTTTTATCGCAAATAGATGTTCAAACTCAAAACGGCCTTCCAGCTTGAACAACAGCAGCCGCACCCGATAATCCATATCGAGTCGGAACATGCTGCGATAATTATCCCAGTCCCGTTGGCCGTACGTTTTGTTCGTGACGAACTCCTTCAGAAATTGCTCTTTCACATGCGGCATTACTTTGGCCAACTCTTCCTTCATGCTGCGGACAAAAGACTCTTTGCTCGTCTCCTGCTCGATTTCGGCCACGATCTCCCTGAGCGCCTCGCCGATTTTCCCTTCGTTCGTTGGCTTCAGCAAGTAATGGCGCACGCCGTACTGCATAGCCCGGCTGGCATAGTCGAATTCACCGAAGCCGGATAACAGCACAAATCGGATCTTGGGATATGCGGCATTCACGCGTGCCACCAGCTCCAATCCGTCCATCCCCGGCATTCGGATGTCACTGATGACGATGTCAGGCATAAGCTGCTCGATTCGCTCATACGCCTCAACCCCATTGCGTGCCGTACCGATGAGCTCGGTGCCGAGCTGGGACCAATCCACCATTTGTGAGATACCGTCTAAAATAATGCGTTCATCATCTACCAGCAATACTTTGTACATGTCCTACTCCTCCATTCCTCTTGGCAGTGCAATCATAACTGCCGCTCCCCGATGGGCCGGCGTAACGATCTGAATGCCGAAGGCTTCGCCAAAAGCGATCTTGATCCGCTCATCAATGTTCAAAAGCCCGATCCCTGTGCCTTTGGTCCGCTGCTCCCCGGATCGCAGCTTGTCCAGCATGTCGCTCTTCATACCGGGACCGGTGTCCTCCACGCATAAGAAGAGCCCTTCCTCATTTTCCCAGCCGCGAATCGAAAGCTCACAAGGCTCAATCGTCGGCTCGAGCGCGTAATGGATCGCATTCTCTAGCAGAGGCTGTAATGTCAGCTTTGGAATCCGACGGCCCAGCAGCTCCACCGGCACGTCGAGATGAAAGATGAGCCGTTCTTCGAAGCGGATTTTTTGAATGGTGACATAACTTCTCACAATATCGATCTCTTCGCCAACGGTGATGATCGGTTCCTTCAGATCAACGGAATTGCGCAGCAGGAAGGCAAGCGCTTCCACCATCTCGGAAATTTTCGACTGCCGATTGATTTTCGCCATCCAATTGATCGATTCCAGCGTGTTATATAGAAAATGCGGGTTGATCTGCGACTGCAGCGCTTTGAATTCCGTTTCCTTAATCAGCAGACGATTGGCATAGTTTTCTTGAATGAGCATATTGATGCGTTCGATCATAAACCGGAAGCTGCGTTGGAGCAGCCCGATTTCATTCATCGCCACCTGCCCGCCGGGCGCAAACAAATTGGCTTCCTCGAAATTCCCTTTTTCCGCCAGTTTCATGCGCGCCATCAAATCGTCGATCGGCCGGGTGAGACTGTAGGAGAAACGAATGACCAGCAGCATCACGACGGCTAAAATAACGAAAAAGACGACGACCACGATTTCTTTAATCAATGTGATCTGTTGGAAGATTTGATTAAACGGCGTGATGTTCGAATAAGTCCAGCCTGTATTCCGGGATTGAATTTGCGAAATAAAGTATTCTTCCCCTGCGATATGCTTAATCTCATAGCCTTTGGTATTCGCACTGCTGCTGCTGACAATTTGATCTGGCGCAAATGCCGGCTTCCGCGGAAATATCACGTTCTGGCCGGAATAAATCATCATGTCGCCTTCTTCAGGAGCGAGGTCGCGGACGATTTTGTCAATATTGATGCGGATGACCAGAGTTCCTAAATCGTCCAGATCGAAGTTCGTTCTGTGAAACGAACGGATTTCCCGTGTCACAATGAGCGCCGAATCCTTGCCGTCCGGATAGATCCAGCGATTCTCGCCCGAGGCCTCGGAGGCCGTCTCCAAAACCTTTTTCTTTTTCAGCGGATCCTGCTGAATGACGTTGCCGCCTTCGTGCTCCTTGCCCCACGCGTCGATGATTTGTATCGAGTAGAGATACGGCTCCTCCCCGGAATAGCTGATCAGGCGGTCCAACAAAAATTGGCTGGCAAGCAGCGAGTCATAGTCCGACGTATTGGCTTTGAGCGACGTCAGCCAGTCCTGTACTTGCTCGTCGGCAATGATTTTGTAGGAAAGCTGTTGTAAGCGCTTGAGTTCCGTTTCGATCGCGGTCGAGGACAGGTTCAGCACGTGCGACGACTTGTCGTAAATTTGCCCGTCATAGATGGAGAACGCGTACTGCTGGACCAAGACCGTAAACGCAAGCGAGATGACAATCACCAACGTGATTAAAAGTGAGAGCTTGTTCTTGATTTTCATATGCCGGTATGTCTCGATGACGTTGCGAAACCACATGGCGAATAGTCCTCCAGCTCTAAATATTAAGTAGATTATGCACTCTGTGTCGATTGAGGTCAATTGAAAAAATGTGAGTGGCCGAAGAGGGGCTGCGCAGACGCGAATCCCAAAAACAACGCTAAAGCCGCCCCGCAGCCGCACCCGACTGCTCACACGCACAAAAAAGGCCGCCCAAAGTCATCTGCAATGACTTCGAATCAGCCCTCTAGCGCTCCCCCGGCTACGAAACCGGCATAACCATCTTCATCTTCGTGCCCCGATGCTCCTCGCTTTCGATCCGCAATCCGTACTCATCACCGAATACCATTTGGATACGCCGATGCACGTTGAGGAGGCCGATGCCGCCTTTTTGCCCCGTCTCGTTCAGCTCGCCGTCGGCCAGCCGGTTCATGCTCAGCTTCTTCTGCAGCTCAAGCAGTTTGGCTGGAGCGATGCCGCAGCCGTTATCTTCCACGCTGACCCAGAAACAGCCATCCTCTTCCCCGCCATCCATGCGGATGAAGTGAAAATCTTCCACACCGTCCGGGAAGGCATGCTGGAACACATTTTCAACCAAAGGCTGCAGCGTTAACCGGACCATCGCATGCAGCAAATATTTGGCATCCATAGCGACATCGATTTCAAATGGAAAATCAATGCGATGCTGCAAAATGACCATATAATTCATCACATGCTTAAGCTCATTAGCTACGGTAATTTCTTCCAAACTCGTTTGCACGGAATACCTCAGCATATAAGCCATCGCCTTGACAATATCGGAAATTTCTTCCGAATCCTGGACAGCCGCATAGCAAACGATCGTTTCGAGCGTGTTGTACATAAAATGGGGGTTAATTTGCAGCTGCAGCGATTGGAACTGGGCGCGCTGCCGTTCCATCTGGATTTCCTGATTTTTCAGTTCCACCTGCACGACCCGGTCAACGGCATCCGACAACCGCTTCACCATGACATTATAGCGCATCATCAGTTCCGCGATTTCATCCCGCCTGCGTGGCAGCGGGATCGGCTCCCAATTCCCCTTCTCCGTCTCCCGCATACCGGACTTCAACACCTGGATTGGCTTCGTGATCGCTCTGCCGAAACGGGCGGCAAGTACAGCCGCCAGGACGAGGGTGAACGAGCCGACGATAAGCGTTGTCGTGCGAATATTCATGATCGGCTTGCGCAGCTCGCGCAAAGGCATGGAGACCACCAAGCGCCACCCCGAATAATCCGATGTTCGGGACATATACATCCGGTCGACCCCCTGCTCATCCTGATCAAAAAAAGCCGTGTCCCCCGCCGCCTCTAGCTTGCTGCGGAAGCCGTCAGGTAAGTCCTTGCCGACTTTGTCCGTATCTGGATGGTAGACATACTTTCCGTTTTTGTCAGTGATGAACATATACCCGTACTCGCCCAGATCAATTCCTTTCCAGAGGGCGGACAGATCAGCCGCCTTCATCTGAATGGCCAGCAGACCGTTCAGCTCCGGCGACGTAAGTCCGCGAATGCGGCGAACGAGTGTCAACATTTGGCTGTCAACTCCGGTAAGAATGCTGTAGTTCAAAATACTGAGCTCCCCGCTAGGGCTCGTATTCGCAAGAAAATAACGACGCTGCGCCTCGATATCCTCCGCTGTGAATGACTGCTCATTAACGCCGTTATAATAATAAACCGCGTTGCCTTTATCGCTGATCACATAGATCGAGGCAATTTGCGGCGATTGAATAAATAAAGGATCGACGCCGATCTCCCGGATCAGCTTTTTGTACATATAATAATCGTACTCCTCGCGCGTGCTCGGCAAATCGACGAATTCCTTCACCTGCCGGTTGCTGAGCAGCGAGATGATCGCCCGCTCATAATCTTTCAGGTACAGGTCCGTATGATGCACGGCATTGCCTGTAATTTGAGCTAGCTGCTTCTCGGCCATGGCATCGAGCTCCCGCGAAGCTGATGTATAGGAGAAGAAGCCTAATGAAGATAGCGAAATCACGATGATAATAAGAAAATATAAAAGCATCCTATGCGACAAGCTACGAATCCTCATTTGATGCCTAACCCCGTTCGAAAGTCAGACGGCGTCACGCCGACGATTTTTTTGAACGTTTTCGTAAAATGTGGGTAGTCGTCATAGCCGACCTCCGCTGCCACATCCACAATCCGGATATGCGGCACGGCGAGCAGCTCCTTCGCTTTGTCCATCCGTTTATTGATGCGATATTGCACGAACGTTTCATTCGTCATCTTTTTAAAAAGAGAGCTGAAATACGTCGGCGTAAGTCCAACCATGGACGCCACTTGGTCCAGAGAGATTTCCTGCGACAGCTTCGTGTCGATGTAAGCTTTGGCTTCTTCCATCGGATCGCGGAAATTTCCGCTACGCATCGATGTTAGCGCTTCCGCAACAGCGCGCAGCGACTGCTCGAAACCGTCCAGCGCTTCCTTGACGCTCACGGCCTGCACGTAGGCAGAAGTTTGCACAGGAGAAAAATTGCGGTTCTGCAGCCGCTTGGCTAACAGGGTCATGCTGTCCTGCTGAAGCTCTTTCAATTGCGCCAAAGTTAAATTCGCCGTGAGACAATCCTCTCTCCAACGTGCATACAGCGAATCGAGCTCCACCAAATTCAGCGCCCAAATATGCTGCTCCATCAAGTCGATCCATTCCACGAACCGAGAAGGCGGGATATAGCCTCGTACATGTTTGACGAGCTGATCCAGTACCTCATGCACGTCAGGTTTGGTCACCGGCTTAAGCATATAATGTTTGACGCCGAAAGCCATACATTTTTGCGCATATTCAAAATCGTTGTAGCCGGATATCACTACCTTCATGATGTGCGGATACTGTTCATGCAAAATTCGGCATAATTCCAGACCATCCATCTTGGGCATGCGAATGTCCGTCATCACGACATCTGGCTCCGACACCCGAATCCGCTCCAGTGCGGCTAAACCGTTCTCTGCTGTCTGGATTTTGGTTAGAGACGGTGTGTACTGCTCGGCCATCTTCACAAGCCCTCTACGAATGACAGGTTCGTCATCAACGACTAATAGCTGCATATCTGTACGCTCCCTCTGCGAAAAATGGCAATATGTATACTTTCATCATACTTGGCAACCCGCTAAAGCACAATCGGGATCTGCTTATCGTCAGATATGTACCTGCGCGAAACGCCAGCGAATGTCATCATACATATAAAGCTCGGTTTGCCGTGCAGCCGCCGAGATCTCCCCGCACCACGCGCCTTCAGCCTGCTGCGTCACGGCAAGATTGCACCAAATCGCTTCACCTTTTTCATAGTCAAACGTCTCGCCATCATCATCATAAAGCCGGCCTGTGCCAGGAACTGGTCCAAAATGTACCAACTCCAGCTGCACGCGTTCGCCACACTTAGGCATATGCGAACGTTCCGCCATGAGCGGAATGATCTCCCCTTCTCTTACAAACAGTGGAATCCGCTCCAGGCCGGGCTTCACACGTATCACTTGACCGCCCGTATAGCGCTCCCCTGTTTCAAAACCGTACCAAATACCGCTTGGCAGCAGGACTTCCCGCTCGCTCTCGCCGGCGACCATCGGCGCTGCAAGCAAAGAATCTCCGATCATATATTGATCGTCCCATTCTCGGATCGTACGCTTGCCATAGGCGGCGTCTGATGTATTGAGAATTTCGCCGACAGTCTGCGCCTGCTGGCTATGCGCTTCTGCTTGGGTGATTTCAGCAGCCGTCATGACCAGCGGCATCGCCCGAAACGGCGGCGTTCCTTCTTCCCGGTATAAAGCAAAAGCTGTATAGAAATAAGGCAGCAGCCTCATCCTCAGCTTGATGTAATGCCGGACGATCGGTTCGACTTCCGGATAGGACCAGGGCTTCGTGCCATCCCCCCAAGCGTTCAGCATCGCCATCGGAGAGAAACACACGGATTGCATTCTGCGCACCCAATCCTCTGCGTTTTGCGCTTTTCTTACCTCCGGGGTCCACAGCAGCCCACAGAACGACGCATTGGAAATAGCACGTATAAACTGCTTATGATCATACAGATCAGAATACAGCACATAGGGCATGGAAGATGCAGCTGCATTCGAAGCACGCACAAGTCCATACGTTCGGAGGCCGGTATTCCGGTAGAGATCTGCTGTCATTTTTTGAAACATTAGGCCGTACAACTGTCGCATCTGCTCTCCGTCCATACCTGATGGGAAGGTCGCGTGCGCCGGAAACATCCATGAATGGTTCGTGAGCTCGCTGCCATCACATTCATCCAGCTTATAACCTGCGATGCCGATATCCACATGCTCTTGCTGATGCTGCTGCATGTAAAGCGCGCGCGCATCAGGCAGCGAGTAGTCCGGCGCGATGCCGCCCCAAACCGTATGGCTGCCGGACAGCGCCTTCAGCTGCAGATAAATACGGCTGTCCGGCGATATATACGGATGCTCCCATAGATTGACCCGGAAGCCTTCCTCCTGCATCGCGCTCACGAACTGCGCCGGATCAGGGAACCGTTCTTCCGACCATTCGTTCGTGACCGGGTAGCTTTTGCTGTGCCAGCCCGGTTCAAGTCCAATGCAATCGCACGGGAAATCGCGATGGCGAAAGGCCAGCGCTTCGTCCAGCGCCTCCGTTGCGTGGAACATTTTCGGCACGCGATGCCAGAAGCCGAGCCCCCATTTGGGCGGCAGTATGCCGCCTCCGCAAAACAAATTATACCTCCGCACGACGTCTGCTGGCGCCGGACCAGCAAACACATACACATCGGCTCCTTCCGCAGGGAGCACGATTTCGATTCTCGATGCGGTAAGCGTTGCCTGCCACGCCTTATCTGTGTTGCGGTCACGCACAGCTATTGCAGCGGTATCCTCCTGCCTGAGTGTGGAACCTGCGTGGATCGTGATGATCCGGGATGAATCAACCAGCAAACCATAACCGCTATCGCTGATGTAAAAAGGGACCGGAGCATGCGTCTCCCCGGTATCCTGCTTGGGATCGCTGTTCACGCGCAAATACCGGGTTCTGCCTCGCTGGTTCATACGCATGAACTGAAGTCCCATACCGTACAGCTTTTCAGCCTGCTGTAGGGGCACGGATACAATGCGGCGGCCAGCCGACTCGTGAATCACAATCGACGCCAGCTCTAGAGGCAGCGCCGCATGCGGCAGCTTCTCCATCGCTTCGACTTGCGGCGAAGCGCCGATACACTTGAGCGGGGTAAGCCCTTGCTGCTGCTCCTCAGCCACATCGCCTATTGACGCTTTCCATACGCCTGGCGCCGTTTCTTTCCATAGCATCATGCACGCTCACGCTCCTCAGGCATAATGATCGATACTGTGCTTCCCGACGCGCTCGCGAGCTTCGTATAATGCACGAGCGCCTGCGTCCGCAAGTAATCGCGCCCGCTCGTTTCGGACTCCCGCTTCTCCTGCAGCGAAGCGAGAAATTCTGCCAGCGTGTCCGATGTGTCGATTCCGCTGAAATCGTCTATATGCCGGGTAACGCCGTCTTCGCCGGAGGTCACATAAATCTCTTTGTCGATCAGCTCTATCGCCCCCCGATCGCCTTCAATCCGCCAATTGCCGCTCCACGCTGTTTCACGGCCTCTGGCTGCAATCGAAGAGGCGTAATTGACGGCAATACCGCCGTCCATGTCGATCAGAGCATAGGCGTTTAGCACAGCGCCTTCCTCCTGCCAACCGCCAAGCGGATTGTAGAGCCTTGCTTGCACACTTTTTCCTTCACAGCCTGTAAAATACCGCAACAAATCCATATGATGCACGCCAATATCATCTAAAATGCTAACCGTGTACCGCCGTTCCACTTGGTGAAATCGGTAAAACGTAACATCAATCGTTGAAATGGCACCGATGATCCCGCTGTCCAGCAGCTGCTTCATTTTGCGGATATAGGGGTGCCTGCGGTAATTCTCGGCGATCATGAACGGGATCTCCTCCCGGATCGCACGCGCCACCACCTCCAGGGATTCGTTATAGTCAAATGAAATCGGCTTTTCACACAACACCGGAAGCTTGTGGTCAAAAGCAGCGTGATTCACACGCGTATGCGCCATCGGCGTCGTCACGTTGACGATAAAATCAGCTTTAACCTCCGCAAGCGCATCGTCCAAAGACGTATAAAAAGGATACGGATCATCCTCCATCTTCGCTTTCATTGCAGCATTCGTCTCCACAACCGCCGCCAACAAGTCCTGCTGCCGAAGACGCTTATACCAGCTAAAGCCTGCCGAGCCTAATCCGACTAGAATTGCTTTCATTTTTATTCTCCTCCGTATACTTGTCATCTATTGCACAGTGCCCAGCCATTTCCACAGTTCCAACTCATTCTCATTTCAGCTAAGCAAAAACTTTGACGTCCACTCAACCTACCACTTTGCACTGTTTGTGATCTATTATCGAGCATTTGATAACCAAAATGCATTTGCCTCGTTTGTGTTGATAATGTGTTTTTTTATGATTGGGTTGATGGAATGGAAAATATGAAGTATGAGTGCCAAGCAGTTAATGTCGAAATGGAAAAAGCAATAATGGAATTGTGATTCCGTTATTGCTTTTTGTCATGTGCTACGCGCACTTCGGCGCCAATAGCGGTAGACCACTTCCGCTATTCGCCGCTAAGCTACTTCTTATCAATCATAATCGCGCCTTGCTTTTGATTCCAGCGATCCGTCGCCTCTTTGATGATCTCGTTGCCGCCCTTAGCCTTGTACTCTTCGATCACTTTCGGCCAGTCGGAGATCGGCTCCTTGCCATAGATCATTTTGATCATATGATCAACGATCAATTTCGGGCCGACATCCGGCTGTGGCGCTGCCAAATCCGGGTATTTGCTGAACGTGCTCAAATCCGGATAGAAGCCGATGCCCGACAATCCTTCGTTAGCCAGAACGTCGTCGAACGCCTTCAAGGTCGCTTTCCCGTCATCGTTCAACTCCAAACGCGGCTTGTTATACGTCGAGTCATGCACTGCCCACAGCGTCCCGCTTCGGAAGCCCTCTTCTTCAATATCCTCTTTGGTAACCGGGAATTTGTAGTTGATTTTGCCTGCAGCATCCTTCGTATAGTTGTCGCCTTCGATTCCGAAGGTGAAGAACGTCTCCGCTTCCGGCGTCAACATCCAGTCAAAAAACTTCACAATGCCCGCAGCCGTATCTGGCTTGACACTATTATTGATAAAGAATGTTCGGATAACCGGCGAATAGTAGAAGTACCCACCTTTGCCCTCCGGTCCTTTCGGCGACGCGATAATATCGATCTTCGCGCCCGGAACCGCCTGTGCCGCCTTTGTGCGGAAGCCTGGCAGACCGGAAGCGTTCTGCGACCAGATGCCCGGTTTCGCAGCATCGATACTTTTCGTATAGTCCGTCGAAGAAATCGTGGCGAATTCTTTGGAGATAAGACCCTCGTCGTACATCGTTTTATACGTCGTCAGTGCTTTTTCCATATTTTCGACATCAAAAAACTTAGGCACTACCTGACCATTCACCAGCTCAAACTGGTCTTTATACGGAAGCACATCGTAAGCGCCCAAAATCACATCAGCATACTTGAAATTCTCACGCATTTGATACGGCGTCTCAACGCCTATCTTCTTAAACGCACGCAGCACGTTGAGGAAGTCATCCACGGTTTTGGGAACCGGCAAACCGGTCTTTTCCAGCAGGTCCGTTCGGATGAAAGTCGCCCGGCGCGACGGGTTGCTCAAAAATTCGGGAATGCCGTAGATTTTACCGTTGTAAGAGACGGTATCCCATGCGGATTTCGGGATGCTTTTCAGCAAATTCGGCCCATACTGCTTCAGCAGATCGTCCAGCGGCATAAACACACCATTCTCAACCGACCCGGACATCGATTTGCTGCCTGGACCGCCGATGCTGCCGACCACATCCGGAATGGAATTACTGGCGAACATCACCCCGTATTTGGAATCTTCCATGACGGAAATATTCATATCCGTATTTGTCAGCTGCTCTAGTTTCAGCACCCACTTGTCCTTATTTAAATCCGGAACCCGGGTATGATATCCTGTGCTTACCGTCGTTGGATAAACGATCGAGAACTTCGCCGGTTCCTTTTTCGCCGCATCCGTTTGCGCTGCAGCTTTCGGTGTGTCTGTCGATCCTGCGCTCTTGCTGCCGCCACTAGCGCTGCTGCACCCAACCACAGACGTTGCCGTCAAGGCGACGACCAGACTGAAGCTCGTCAATTTGAATTTTTTCATGAGCACCCCTGCCTTCTGATATCAAAATATGTGGGACCATCAAACTTTGTAAGCGTTTAACCTTTGTTCTACTCTTATCATAAGGAACATTCCGCACATTCTGTATGTCTTCATTTATGGTGCTATGTGATTTTATATGGTAGATTCAGATAAAAACAGCAAATACAGTAAAAAAGACCCGTGCCCCGAAGATCATCTTCGAACAAGGGTCTCCTCATACCTATGATTTTTTACCTAAAAACAATACGCCATCTTTACGGTTATACCGATCCGTCGCCTCTTTAATAATATCGTTGCCGCCCTTCATCTTATACTCCTCGATCACCTTCGGCCAGTCGGAAATCGGCTCTTTACCGTAAATCATTTTGATCATGTGATCCATGATGATTTTGGGTGCGGCATCCGAAGCCGGCGAGGCGGCGTCCGGATATTTGGAGAATGCGGCCAGATCCGGCGCAAAACCGATGCCAGGCAGGCCTTCGTTCGCCAAAATCGTGTCAAAGGCGTTTAAAATATACGGACCATTAGGGTCGGTCTGCAACTTCAGGCGATTTACCGTGCTTTCATGTGAAGCATACAGTGTACCCCGGAAATCCTGCTCCTCTTGTTCCTCTTTGTTCGTCGGCTCCTTGTACTTGATCTGCCCATTCTCCACCGTATAATGAACGCCTTCAATGCCGTAGGTGAAAAATTTCAACGCTTCATCGCTGGTCATCCAGTCAAAATATTTGACAATCGCGATCGCTGTTTCCGGCTTCACCTTAGCATTAATGTAATGCGCGCTCGTCACCGGCAAATACATCAGGTAACCGCTCTGTCCGTCCGGTCCTTTCGGCGAAGCGATCACGTCGACTTTGGCCCCTGGCACCGCATTCGGAAGGTTCGTGCGAAAATCGTTCAGGCTGATCAGGTTGGACGACCAGATGCCGGCGTCGCCGGAGCGGATGTTTTTCAGCCAGTCGCTCGAGGACACCGTAGCAAAATCCTTGGCCATCAGCCCTTCATCGTACATCGTTTTCAGGACGGTCAGCGCTTTGGTCATGTTCGCCACATCAAAAAATTTGGGCACTACTTGCCCATTCACCAACTCGAACTGCTCTTTGTATGGCAGCACGTCATAGGCGCCAAGCACCGTATCGGCATACTTCAGATTTTCCCGGCTAGCGTAAGGCTGCTTGACGCCCATCGCTTTGAACTTGCGCAGCACATTCAGAAATTCGTCGATTGTCTTCGGCGGCTGCAGCCCCGCCTTCTCAAGCAGATCGCTCCGAATGAACGTCGCACGGCGCGACGGGTTATTCAACCAATTCGGTATACCGTAAATTTTACCGTTATAGGAGACAGCGGCCCATGCTTCCTTCGGCACCTGCTTCATCAAATTCGGCGCATACTGCTTCAGCAGATCGTCCAGGGGCATGAACAGCCCCGCCTCTACGGAACCGGACATCGCTTTGCTCGTCGCCGTACCGAGGCTCCCGACAACGTCAGGCAAATCGTTGCTGGCGAACATGACACTCATTTTGGACTCTTCAATAACCCGAATATCAAGATCGGTGTTCGTCAGCTCTTCTAATTTCAACGTCGTTCTATCCTTATTGACATCAACGCGCGTGTGATACCCAGTCGTTGACGTTGTCGGAAATGAGATCGAGAACTTTGTAGGCGCTTTCTTTGAAGAAGGCGATACGGCCTCATCCTGCGGAGTGGTTGGCGCCTGCTTATCTGCACCCGAACATCCGGCGAGCATTCCGAAGGCAAGCACGATTGGTAGCGTGAAGCCAAGCGTTTTTTTCAAAGAAAACCCTTCTTTCCTTACTAGGATTTAATAGATCCGACCATCATACCTTGAATAAAATGTTTCTGCAAGAACGGATACACGAGCATGATCGGCAGCGTCGCCACGACGATGACAGCCATTTTGATCCCTTCCGGTGAAAGAAACATCATCAGCTCCGATGATACGTCGGATTGCCCGAACTGATCGGTAAACACAATCTCCCGCAGCCGCACCTGGAGCGGAATCCATTCCCGGTGATTGATGTAGAAGACGGCTTCTGAATACCGGTTCCAATGCGCAACCGCGTAAATAATGCCCATCGTCGCCATCGCCGGTTTCGTAAGCGGAAGCACGATGCTCCACATGAGGCGGAACTCACCGCAGCCGTCGATTTTCCCCGAATCCATCAGTTCGACTGGCAAATTCAAAAAGAAGGAGCGCATCACGAACAAGTTGAACGCACTGATCGCCATCGGCAGCATTAGCGCCCAAAGGGTGTCGAGTAAGCCAAGCTGTTTGATCAGCAAATAGTTAGGGATCAATGGTGCGCTGAAGATTAGCGTGAACATGATGAAGATCAGAATTGTTTTGCGGAATAGATATTCCGGTCTAGATAAAGCATAAGCCAAAGTGGACGTCATGAACAGATTAATTAGCGTACCGAATACGGTGATAATCACACTATTGCGGAATCCGATCCAGATCGTTGGATCCATTAGAATGATTTTATAGCTGCCCACTGTAAATCCCACCGGCCAGAATGAAACGTTCCCCGTATTGATGGCGACGTTATTGCTGAACGATTGCGCGATAATATGGATGAGCGGAAGTATCATGCTGAGCCCTATGAGGCCCAGAACGATCACATTGAGCAGATTGAATATTTTATGACCTCTTGACATAATCATTTGTCGCTTCACCTCCGGGCCATGATGTTAGTACAGTCCTTGACCGGTCACTTTTTTACTGAACATATTGCTGGTCATAATCAAAATCAAGCCGACCACTGACTTGAACAGCCCGATTGCCGTCGTATAGCTGTACTGCCGATCGACTAGACCCGCCCTGTACACGTACGTATCGATGATCTCGCCATTCTCGCTGTTCAGTGGATTTAGGAACACGAACACCCGTTCAAAGCCAAAGTCGAGGAAGTTGCCGATGTGCAGCAGGAACAAAATAACGATGGTCGGCAAAATGCTCGGAATGGTGATCGACCACACCTGCCGGAACCGGCTGGCACCATCCATCTGTGCGGCTTCATATAAGTCAGGGTTGATGCCGGCAATGGCGGCTAGGTAAATAATTGTCCCCCAACCGCTGTCTTTCCAAACCCCTGAACTGATCAGAATGGACCGAATGTAGGTGTTTTCGCCAAGGAAATAAATCGGATCGACACCGAACAAGCCGATGATTTTATTGACAAGCCCTGTAGAGGGCGACAGCACGCCAACGACGATCCCGCCAACGATGACCCAGGAAAGAAAATGCGGCATATAAACGACGGTCTGTACGATCCGTTTGTACGCCATGACACGCAATTCGTTCAACAGCAGTGCCAAAATGATCGGAACCGGGAAGGCGAAAACCAGATCGTAGAGACCGATCAAGATCGTATTTTTTAAAATCGGAATAAACTCCGCATATTGAAAAATCCGTTTAAAATTGTCTAAGCCCACCCAAGGACTGCCAGTAATCCCTTTGAAAATGTTATAGTTCTGAAAAGCGATGACCGAGCCAAATAATGGGATGTATTTAAATATGACAAAGTAGATGATGCCTGGGATGGATATGAGATATATTGGCCAATATTTGCGTATAAACGCCCATTTTTGTCGTTGTGTCGCGAACTGGTACACCAGTGTATGATCGGATGGCTGAATTTTTGCGGCCATGCAATTCCTCCCCTTCTTTGCCTTCAGCTTGTTCTTCTTCATCTTACACGGGCTGCGGCTCGCTCAACATGGCGAAACTTACCCGAAGCTGTGTTTTTTTATGATAGCGACAGCGGATTGTGGCGTGCGATTCGACGATAAAAGACCGTATCGCTTCGCAGAGCTGCGGTATAGCCAATCCTCGGCGACTTGGAGCGCTACATCGCGATCGATCCAGCCAGCTGCCAGCTGATCCCACAGAAATTGGCCGAGCAACTTTTTGATCACCCAAATTTTCCCGTAACTCCATTCCATGCAGCGGGCATCCGACACGACGAGCGAGCTCTTCATTGCCGAGATGGCTTCGATCCGGTACTGCATCGAATCGCGATAGGTGCTTGCACGGAAGTTAAACCACCACATCCCGCCAACAGAGACGTTGGGGAAATTCCAGGCCGCCTGGACGACATCCAAATTGTTGAGCTCCGAGGCGACAACGAGCTCGAACGGGCAGGCGTACGTCTCAAATAAAGCCGTAAGCTTCAGCACGCGCGCTGGATCGTTCGCCGGAAAAGCTTCACCGCACCAGGAACGTTCCACGCCTAAGAAAAACTGGACGAGCAGCCCATGCTTCTCAGCAGCGGCACCAACGGCATGCAGCAACTCCATTAGCGCATCGTCTTTGGAGCAGCCAGGGGCCAGTTGCACCCGCCGATTGGCGCTGGACTCGTAGCGGGGCAGCGTCGTCATAACGCCGGGGCAGCCCTGCGCTTGATAGCCGCCGAGCAGCTCCTCGATCACGAGCGCCAGCTCCTGCAAGCGCTTCATCGGATGCGCCGAGGCGACAAGCTCGTTCACCCAGCCGCCCAACTTGCCGTCTATGCGAGGCATCAGAATGGCGCGCTCCCGGGTGCCCTGAAAGTCGGCATGCTCGGCATAATTGACTACAAAGCGCTTGACGTTCAGCCGATCTGCAATGTCCTGCGCCCGTGAGGGCGTTTGGCAAGCACTTTGCACCAAAGCGTCTGCCCTACGGATGGAGGCAGCATCGGTAATTTCAACGCCGAACAGCTCCTGCATCATTTGCGTAAATACGATATTCATCAGCGTGTTCCGCGTCCCGTGGTAGGCTTCCAAGAAGGCGTTAATCCGCTCCTCCTCAGGCAGCTCGGACGCCTTGGCGGGGTACCCCCCGGTTTGCAATTCACGATTCAGCCAAAAATAATCGGCAATTTCCCAAAAATTCCGGGCACAAAGCCGCTCCCCGACGAGATGCGTATGTGTGTCCAGAACAGGCAGCTGCATGATTTGTTCAAGAAAAGAGTCCCTTTCCTGACAGCTTTGCTTGTTGAACGTAGTATCCAGCATGTCAATATCCCTCCATAAGTCATTATCTGCGTATAGTTAGATGTTATCTCGCTTCGCTGGATCGTTCCATGGCTTAACTTTCATATCGTTGTGGTTTTTTACGATCGGGTATCATCGAAAAAGCCCCGTCAAGCACAGAGGGAAACAGCGGTACCTCCTAGCTTAACGGGGCCGATAGGTTACGGCATCCGCCGAAGATGAGCTGTGCCTGCTGCAGGAATGGGCAGCTTATGCAAGCCTGCTTTCAGCTCAATGACGGATTGGCTGACGGGATCACCACAGCATGTCTTGTACGCAATCTCCACCATGCCGAGCGGCTCGGCAACCTCGATCACCAGCCCGCTTTGCAAGCGTCCGTTGACGAGCGTCCACTCCTCGGCCTCGCTGGATGCGTGCAGCGGAACAACCGTATCGTAGTAGACCGCGATGAGCACCCGGCTGCCCAGGGAGGCGCGAACGAGCGGATAGAGCAGCTCTGGGTTCGCCGGCGCAAGTTCGCCTGCCAGCAAAATATCCCGGTTGTCGCGCCAAAACGCCAGCCAATACCGCAGCATGCGCAATTGTTCCTGAGGCAGCTTGGCGAGCAGAACGGATATTTGCGGGACGCCGAACAGCGAGTTGATCAGCTGCAAAGCCGCACTCTCCAGCGGATCCGACTCATGCCACATCATCATGTCCGAATGCGCTGCCGTCTGTCCGCAGATCAAGCGGATATCCAGTATACGTACGCGATTCTGGATGCTGTCGTTCGGACAGTCGGATGCGCGGAACATGTTGCCGTATTTACGCATGGCCGGGCCAATGTACGGCTGGCGGAATTCGACGAGAATGTCCGGCTTGATGGCACGCAGACGCAGGATTGAATCCGTCATGAGGCGGTCAACCGCCTCAGGGATCGAAGCTAGATCACGTCCAGGCGTAGTCGATGACGTTTGCAGTTCAGGCGAATAGAACGTATCGATAAAATCAAGCTTAAACCCGTCGAGGTTCCATTCCTTTACCGCTTGCTCATATTTTCCAATGATATAGTCTCTGACTTCCGGATATCTCGGGTCCAGTATACCGGCACCGTGGCCTTCATTAAAGCGCAGCAGCTTATCGGCAAACCGCTTCCAGGCTTGGCTATGTTTCCCGATATGCGGCACGGAATACCACAGCATCACTTTCATGCCAAGCTCGTGAATCGTCTCGACATGCGAGCGCATGTCGGGAAATTTCCCAGGCTCAGGCTCCCAGTCGCCGGTGTAGGCATAACCTCTGCGGTTATCCGCTGTCTGCCAGCCGTCATCAATGATGACCGCCTCCATGCCTAGCGACTTGGCGAGGCGGCACTCCTCTTCGATGAGCGCCGACGTCACATTTTGATGCATATTGTACCAAGTCGAATACATCGGGCTCAGAGCCGCTTCCGGCACATACGCTGCCGCATAGTGCGGCAGCGCATTCCACCAAGCTTGCACGCCTTGCAAAGCTTCATAATATGGAACGTCCCGGGTGTCCACCAATAGTGTACCATTGTATACTGTTAGTGGAGCCAACTCCTCCTTGAAGAGCTCCAGACGGCAATGAAACTCCGCCGTTTCCTCGCGAATCCCTCCGGCATAATGCACGGTATTCAGCGCATCCGAGAACGCAAAGGTCAGGCGGTTACGGGAAAGCGCATTGAATAGCGCGTACACCGGCGCTGAACTCGCTGCGTTGGCGCGCAGTGTACGCATCCAATCCGCCTTAAAGCTTTTATTGCGATCATGAGCCGGATGCCAACTGGCGTGAATATCTGCCGCCGGATGCACAAATTGCAGCGTCACATGCGGCGGCTCCTGCGCAGTCTCCGCTTTAAGCGCAATGTGAATCAGCGCGACGCCGGGCTGCTTCTGCTCTGCTGTCAAAGCAACCTGAAAGCGCTCATCCGGTACGGTTAATGTAAACAGATGCGACTCGGTTGTAACCGTCATGCTTTTCATAGGCGGGCTCCCTTCAGCTTGGCTGTTGATTTTTATGACGGTGATCCCCGCCATGCAGCCACAAGGTCACGACTGGATCATTGGCGTTGGAATTCAAATGATGGTCTTCCCCCGGCTCTACTATAATAATGTCGCCCACCGTAACCGGATGGTGTTCTCCATTTATTTGCATCGTTCCTGTTCCTTGCAAAATGACAAATGCTTCACAATCCGTATGCACATGATAATCCCGTCCATCGGGCCCATCGTTCGTATGACTGCGCTCACCTGGCTTAGCAAAGGCAAGTCCGCCAGTCGTCAAATTCGCTCCAGGCAGCCAAGCCCCCAGAAAGTGTCCCTTCGTTGTATCCGGCAATTCACTGATACGCAGCTTTTTCATCGGCTCACTCCCTCTTTTTTCAAACGCATGAATACGCTCTTAAAATCGCCCTTCCACACCGGCAGTTGCAGCCCGATTCCCATTAGTTCGTCACCGCCACAAACTTTGGATGCCTCTTCCGCATCCGCATCCCACACCTGATAGTCGGCGGTCTCATCCAGACCTCGTAACCGCAGCTTTCGCAGCGGAGGATTCGGCTCAGCCAGCACTTGAAAATAGGCGACCAACGCCTCCGAGCGGTCCTGTGAGAGGAACATCCATGCCGTCTCATTCCCTTCGAACGGGCTAAGCAGCCGATAGAGATCGCCAAATTGGATCAGGCTGCGCAGCTCTTTATAGAGCGTAATCTGCTGTTTAACAAGTTCGCGCTCCTGATCGGTAAAGCTCGTTAAATCGAGCTCATAGCCCAAATTGCCCGACATCGCCACATGCCCCCGCATCGCGAGCGACGTTGTGCGGTGCACTTGATGGTTCGGCACGGCTGATACATGCGCGCCCATGGAGCTGATTGGATATACAAGGCTTGTGCCGTATTGGATCTTTAGACGCTCCACCGCATCCGTATTATCGCTGGTCCATGTCTGCGGCATGTAGTAAAGCATGCCCGGATCGAACCGCCCGCCACCGCCGGAGCAGCTCTCGAACAGCACGTCCGGGAATGCCGACGTGATCCGCTCCAGCACCTCGTACAACCCCAGCATGTAGCGGTGGGCTGTTTCCCGCTGCCTGTCCCGGGTCAGGCCCGCCGAGCCGATCTCCGTCATATTGCGGTTCATGTCCCACTTCACGTAGGAGATCGGGCAGCTGCTCAATATCTCGCTCATCACGGTGACGATATAATCGCGCACGTCCTGCCGGGAAAAGTCGAGCACAAGCTGATGCCTGGCGAGCGTACGGCGGCGATCCGGCACATGCAAACACCAATCGGGATGCTTGCGGTATAGATCACTGTCCGGCGACACCATCTCCGGCTCGAACCACAGCCCGAATTGCAGCCCGAGCTTGCGCACGCGTTCCGCCAAATCAGGCAGCCCTAACGGCAGCTTCTTTCGGTCCACGAACCAGTCGCCAAGCGAGCTGCGATCGTTGTCCCGCCGGCCGAACCAGCCGTCATCGAGCACGAATAGCTCCAAGCCGAGCGCCTGCCCCGCTTGGGCGATGTCCTCGATTCGATCGGCCGTGAATTGGAAATACGTCGCTTCCCAATTGTTAATGAGAATCGGTCGCGATTGGTCGCGATAGCTGCCCCGGCACAGGCGCGTGCGGTATAAGCGATGATAGGTACGCGACATCTGTCCGATGCCTTCCGAGGCATACACGAGCACGGCCTCCGGCGCTTGAAACGACTCGCCGGCTTCCAGCAGCCAAGCAAAGTCAAACGGGTTGATGCCCATCACAACACGCGTTGTGCCATAAGGATCGATTTCCGCTTGGGCGATAAAATTACCGCTGTACACGAGGCTGAAGCCATACGCCTCGCCATGCTCTTCATCGGCATCTGGGGACAGCAGCGCCAAGAACGGGTTCAATGAATGGCTGCTGGCCCCTCGGCGGCTTTCGATGACCGACCCGCCAGTTGTCAACGGGCGGCGTTCCACATAGCGCTCTCTGGCCCAACTGCCAGAGAGATGCAGAGCATCGAACTTCGCATGCGGAAGGTCGATGCCCATGCTTAATGCGCGCAGCAGCCGCATCGGCTGTCCGCTTGCATTCACATAGCGCACGGATCTGGCGACCGCATCGAAGTCGCGAAAAACGGTATAGGTCAGCACCACTTTCAGACCAATCAACGGATCGTGGAGGACAATATCGAGACTCTCCGCCTCGTCCTCCGCTTCCGCATAGGTGGAAGGCAAGCCTTCTAGCCTGGATTTGCCCGGGTAAATCCGATGGGACTCATAGACCGGCTCACTCACGGTGGAACCGTTGTCCAGCTGCACTTGATACGCCGGGACGCGAAAATCGCTGCTGCCATAGGCAGGCATCTCTTGCGGAAGCGTGTCCAGCGACAGCGACAACTCATCCGGCTCTGTTGATGGCGAGAACGAGCACCGGCGTCGCAATGCCAGCGTATCAGACAGCCCCGTTCCTCTTACTCGGCGGCCCCAGTGGACATGCGCAGCATATTTTCCTTGGACAAGCTGAATGACGTAGCTGGCGGATTTCGTTTGCAGATGAAAAAGCTGGTTAACAGCATCATATTGAATCATCATCTTGATCCTCCTCAGATCAGCTAGCTCAAAATTCGCTCAATCGCAGCAAGCTCTTCCTGCGTGAAATCAAGCTGCTTCGTTGCACCGATAATATCGTCAAGTTGCTGCTCCTTGCTGACGCCGATCAAGGCCGACGTCACGCGCCCTTGGCGCAGCACCCACGCAACCGCCATTTGCGCAAGACTTTGCCCGCGCTCCTTGGCCAACTGGTTGAGCTGACGGGATTTTGCAAGCTTTGCTTCCGTAATATCTTCACGATTGAGAAAAACGCTGGTGCCCGCCGCCCGGGAATCCGCCGGAATGGACTCCAGATACCTGTCGGAAAGCAGCCCTCTAGCCAAAGGACTGTAGGCGATAGACCCAACGCCTTCCTCTTCCAGCACTTGCTGAAGCCCTTGCTCCAACCGTCTTTCGTACATTGAATAATGGACTTGATGAATGAGGCAAGGCGTTCCTAATCGTTGTAAAATCGTAATCGCTTCCCTACTCTGCTCCGGCCCATAGTTCGAGATGCCTACATATAAAGCCTTTCCCTGCCGGACGGCTTGGTCCAGCGCTCCCATCGTCTCCTCTAAGGGCGTGTCGCTATCGTAGCGATGCGAGTAAAAGATATCGACATATTCCAGCCCCAGTCTTTTCAAGCTTTGGTCAAGGCTGGCCAGCATGCTTTTGCGCGAGCCACGCTCACCATACGGCCCCGGTCCCATGCGATAGCCCGCTTTGGTCGAAATGATCAACTCATCCCGGTATGGAGCAAGGTCTGTACGCAAAATACGGCCAAATGTTTCCTCCGCCGACCCTGGCGGGGGGCCGTAATTATTGGCCAGATCGAAGTGCGTGATGCCCTGATCGAACGCTCTGCGCACCATGCGGGCACCTTGCTCGAAAGTATCTACGCCGCCAAAGTTGTGCCACAGGCCTAGCGAAATTGCCGGCAGCTTCAAACCGCTGCGGCCGGTTTTGTTGTATGGCATCGAATCATACCGTTGCTCGCTTGCTGAGTAAACCATCAGATGTCCCATCCTTTCAAATACGTTTTCGTTTTGCTCAGCATGCTTGCGAACAACGCTTCAGCCTCATTCACGTCGATGGCTACTAGCGGATCCTGCACAAACGCGCGGAACGCCAGCGATTTGTCACGGTTGAGCGCCGCCTGCAAAATCGTCTCTTGATTCAACACATGTCGAAGCACAAGGTTGTTGACATCGACGGGAAGCGCGCCGGCATGTACAGGGCGCAGGCTGTTCCCGGAGAAGACGGCGTTCGTCTCGACGACGGCGCCGAGCGGCACGCCTTGCATCTGGCCGACGTTCGGCAAGTTCACGTTGGTGACGAAAGTTTGTAAGCCGATCAATCCTTTAAGCTGCCTCACTTCCTCCTCGCCGGAAGCTTTCAAAGGCAGCTTGGTCTGGCCACTGACGAGTTTGCGGTAGAACGACTCAGCATCCGCTTGTTTGGCGACCCTGCTGGGGACAGTTGTCAGCCCAAACTTCCACGCTTGCACCGTTTCCGGGTCTTTCACATACCATGGCGGCATGAATTCTGCCAAGTGCCGGTCTCCGGCGGCAGCGATCAGTCCGTATCGGCGGAAAAGGTCAAATTTCACACGGTTGGCGGCTGTGTATGTATTGGTTTTCCAAGCATCTTTATTGTGCTCAAAGCCTTCTTCGTAGTATTTGTCAACAAAACGACGGTATAGCGGAAATAAATCCATATTTTGGTAGGTCGCTTGGTTCAGCCATGTAAAATGATTGATCCCCAGCACATTGACGCGTATATCGTCACGCTGCACGCCCTCAATGCCTTCCATGTCGCGTAGCATGCGAATCAGCAAGTTCTGTGTGCCAAAAATTTCGTGGCAGCAGCCGAATGCTTTGATTTTTGGGAAAATTTCGTACAGCGTTCTCGTGCACAAGGTCATCGGATTCGTGTAATTGAACACCCACGCATCCGGCGCCCAGCGTTCAATCGCTTCAGCGAATTCCACGTACATCGGGATGCTGCGGAGCGCCCGCACGAGCCCTCCCGGTCCGGTCGTATCTCCCACCGGCTGGTAGATGCCGTATTGCTCCGGCTCATGCACGTCAATGTGCATCTCGGCAAACGTGCCGGGCAAGATGGAGATAAACACAAAGTCGCAGCCCGTCAGCGCTTCCTGCAGTGTCTCGTAGGCGTGATACGTCCATCGGGACTTCGTTTCGGCGTAATCCGAGACGGAGTTACCCAGCTTCTCATTCATTTTTGCCTTCGCATAATCAACATCATAAAGGCGAACCGTTCCAGACAGCTCCTCGTCCAAGGCTAAATCAGCGATCAGATTTTTGGCCCAGTACATGGAGCCGCCGCCAATGTAAGCAATTTGGACTTCGCTCACTTTCCCATTCGCAAACTTCATAAGGCCCCTCCTCCAGTCAAAGTCCCTTTCAGTATAAGGAGCGAGGTCCGGGAGCGGTATGGCAAAACTTCTGGCGAGGCTGTGATTTTTTATGGCAACCCCCGCTTGGGAGGGGCACCGCACGGATAGCACCCGCCAGGGCCGCATTAACGGAACTGGAGTTCCGTTAATGGCTCGGCGAGGGCGTGATTGCGGCGATTAGCGGTAGGCGGCTTCCGCTATTGGCGCCGCAGCGCGCGCGAGCACACAAAAATCAAACATTTTCCAAGAGAGTACGCATCCCTTTTTGGTTGATTTTGTTGTAGAATGTAGAAAGCTGCGAATAAGAGTTCAAATGCTCAGGCTTGAGCCGTTCTGAACATTTGAGTACGCGGAACAAGAGAGAGGTTGTTGTCATCAATGAGGCTTGTACATACCAGTCAACTTCGATCCGGACTCGTCGTGGCCCGGCCCGTTTATAATGAGAATGGCAGTGTGCTGTTGGGACGTGGGGTTGCATTGACGGATCGGATGATCGAGCGGCTGAGAGGCTACGGAATCGTCCATCTATACATAGAAGACAGGGCTACGGAAGGCATTCAGCCTGAGGATGTCATCACGGAGCGAACACGAAATTTTGCCATCACGACGGTCTACGATACGATGACCAAAATGATGAGTGATACGAGAAGGAGCAACAAGCAGGCCATCTTCCCCTATCAACTAAGCAAACAGTTTAAAGATATTATCCAGATGATCCTGGATGAACTGAACGGCAATTCGCTGGCGATGTTAAGTTTATCCAATATTTTTTCCAAAGATTCGTACTTATATCATCACTCGGTGAATGTAGCGATTACCTGCATTACGATGGGCATATCGCTTGGCCTGAATAAACCGCAGCTCATTGATCTCGGCATCGGCGCTATTCTGCATGATATCGGGAAGGTCAGTATTCCCTTATCGATTCTGAATAAACCCGGCAAGCTGACGCCGGAGGAATGGGAGCTGATGCTGCAGCATCCGATGCTGGGCTTCGATATTTTACGCAAAAGTGATGATATTTCCCTGCTTTCCGCGCATGTTGCCTTGCAGCATCACGAAAAAGAGGACGGCAGCGGCTACCCCCGCCAGCTGGTGGGAGATCAGATGCATTTGTACGGGAAAATTGCTGCAATCGCTGATGTCTATGAAGCTTTGACAGCGCAGCGCTCCTATAAACCGGCGCTTCCCCCGCATGAAGCTGTCGAATACATTATGGGGAACGGCGGCAGACATTTTAACTACGATCTAGTCAAACTGTTCTGCAAACATATGTCCCCTTATCCGATTGGAGCGACCGTTCAGCTGTCGTCCGGTGAAAGAGGCGTCGTCTCCCAGGTGAACCCGACGAACCCGCTCCGCCCGCTGCTCCGCATCATTGAGAATGCCGGACAGGAGACGTTGGCATCCCCGTATGAGCTGGATCTGTCCGTTCACTTGACCGCGCAAATCGTCTAAACCAACCCAAAATCCCAACGTAAAAAAGGGCTTGTTTTGAGAATCATTTCTCAAGCAAAGCCCTTTTTCATTACCCTTTGGTCGTCGAACGAAAAGCCGTTGGCACGCTGCCTGTATACGTTTTGAACAGCTTGCTAAAATAGTTCTTATTGTCGTACCCGAGCATTTCCGCAATCTCCTCAATCGTCCTATCGCTGATCTCGAGCAGCTCCTTCGCCTTCTCCATCTTCATCCGGGTGACATATTCAATGAAGTTCTCACCCGTTTCCCGCTTGAACAGCCGGCTTAAATAGCTTGGATTCAGGTGCAGGTGAGCGGCTGCATCTTCCAGCGAAATTTTGCGGTCCAAGTGGTTGTACACATAGCGCTGGCATTCCATAATCTCGCGGTTATGGGACTCCCTGTACACTTGTCCCGTCCACTGAATCGCCTGCTTGAGATACGCTTTCCACCAAAGCTCCAGCTCGCGCAAGGACGTCAGCTCCAACACATCGTGATGCAGCAGCTCCGAGGAAAAGGTCGATTGATAATGCTGCAGAGACTTCAGGCGCAGGCGCACATCGAGAATCATTTTCAGCAGCCATTCCTTCACTTCAATCGGACGGAAGCGGTGGTATTGAATGAAGTCGATCCAGCGGGATACGAAGGCATCGATACTGTCCTCGCGCTCTTCAAAGACGGTGCGGCGGAAGTCCTCCAAGGCCGTCATATATTGCGCCAGCAGCAAGTCGCCATCGCCGAATTCGGCCCGCATATACTCCAGCTTCGTCACGGACAACTCCGGCAAGTAAAAGCGTTCATCACGCGACTCTGTCAGGCGGATTAATTGGTCTTTCAGCGCTCGCGCATCTTTGGCCGGAGCCCCCATAATAAAGGAGAACGACACCTTGGCATAGCGTGATAGGCAATCCTGAACTTGCCGCAGCGTCTGCTCGACTTTCTGGCTGTTGTTCATATGAAGCTGCGAATAGTGCGGGAACAACAGCACAATTTCTCCGGCATCAAAAGTAAACAGCTCCGGCTCCTTGAGGCCGGCGAACAGCTCTTCCAAAATATTTTCGATCGTGTACATAAAAAGGTCCTTCGTCTGGAAGCGATTTGCAGCCTCCTTGCCGCGATTGGCATAGCCGAACGCCGGCAGAACCGCCTGCTTGCCGAGCTGAATGCCGAACGCCTCCGCCTTGCGGTTCCATTCGGCCTGATCGAGCAGAGGCTCGCTGACCGTGCTGCGGATAAACTGCCGCTTCGTCGTGCTGCGGTTTTTAGCCACTTCGCGCTCCAGCATACGGCTTTTGGACACAGCCCCAGCCTCTGAATCCAGCTGCTCCTTCAAACGGGCAAGGATCTCCGAAATGTTCGAAGCATCCATCGTCTCCTTCAACAAATACTCGCTCACCGCCAGCTTCACAGCTGCCTGCGCATATTGGAAATCGTCATGGCAGGAAAGGATGACCGCCTTCATCTTCGGATGCTCCTTCATGACGCCGCGGATCAAATCGATCCCGTTCATACCCGGCATGCCGATATCGGTGATCAGCACATCCGCGTTCATCTGCTGTGCAGCGGCGAGCGCTTCAAGCGGATCTTGATAGGCACCCGCCAATTGGAAACCCAGTTCCTCCCAACGAATGGCAGCGGACAAAAATTCAAGCACCGGTAAATCATCATCCACTATAACGACGCTATACATCTTGTTCCGCCTTTCCAGCCTTCCCAGGGAAACGCAGCACAATCTGTGTCCCTTGATCTGGCCAACTTTCTATCATGTAATCAAAGTTTATTCCATATATTAAGCGCAGCCGCTCAAACACATTATGGATCCCGATCCCCGATAAGGCACCGCTTTCGGTTGCGGAAGGTTTGCCGGTCGTCTGCTCGAGATGCGCCAGCAATTGTTCCAGCCGCTCGTGGGACATGCCGACGCCATTGTCGCGGATGACAATCTGCAGACGGCCGTCTTCGAGACGGCGCGAGGAGATCGTAATCTCGCCGGATTTGCTTTTTAAGCCGTGAATATAGGCATTCTCAATCAACGGCTGCAGGACGAAGCGCGGCACCTCCATCAACAACGTATCGGAGGCGGCCTGAATTTGCAACAGCACTCTATCGCCGTGACGCGAGTTTAATAACCGCACATAATGCTCCAAAATGCCGCACTCTTCATGAAGCGTGATAAATTCATTGTTGCGATTAATCGTCATTCGCAGCAGCGAAGACAGCGAACTGATCAACTCAGCGTTGTCCTTATCGCCTTTCATCATGATCTTGAGCCGGATCGAATTGAGCACATTGAATAAAAAATGCGGGTTGATTTGCGCCTGCAGCATCGCCAATTCCGCTTTGCGCTTCAGCTCCTGCTCACGGCGGTTCTCGGCCAGCATTTCCTGAATCCGCTCGATCATCCGGTCAAACACATATCCGAGCCGCCCGACCTCATCGTTCCCGCTCAGATTGGAACGCTCGCTGAGCTGCCCGGACTCAATGCGCACCACGGTCTGGACAAGCTTCGCGATCGGTTTGGTAAGCGTTCGCACCATATACATCAAAATGACCGCGAACAAGATCAGGAACAGCAGATGAATGTAAAACTCCGTCTGCCGGAAAGAATTGATTTTTTGCGCGGCCTTCTTATACGGGCTCATGCTGACAAGGCGCCACTCCGGCGTAATCGAATCGCTGAGCACGATGTATTCCTCGCCCTGCACTTTCTGAAATGAGACACCGTTATCCTGCGGCAGCTGGTCGTGATAAGGAAATATTTGACCGACCGTCGAATAATCCTTATCCACCAGGATGCGGCCTTCACGATCGATAATCACCATCGATTCATTCGCTTTGTACAAATCAAACAGCTCCTGAATCGCGTCCATTTCCAAGCTGACCACGACATAGCCGTAGGTCGCCGAGTTCGTGCGCAGCGGTTTGGCCGACGTCAACAAGTAAGGCTTGCCCAGCAGCGCTTGGTCGTAATTGGGTTCCGCTCCGACCCACTTGATATTATACCCCGCAACTTTATCCAAGTCCGGGAACCACGGCTTTTGGAAAAAACTGGTCGGATCAAAAGCAAACGTCGTATACGACGCCACATACTGCTTATTCGGCAGCAGCACGGTCACATAATAGTGCCCTAACGAATTAATCACCGTGTCCAGCCGTTTGGATATGACATTCCGGTAGGTCAGCACATCGCCTGGACTCGCCGAGTCCCCAAGTTTCCCCAGCTCCCGAATGGACAGCTGCAAATCTTCATCGAACTGGACGAAGTTCATGATGTACACCATATTTTTGATTTGGCCTGCTACGTATTGGTTCACGATCCGCATCGCTTCCTGCGAGCTCTCCGTCACTTGGGCGCGAACCGCATCCCGCGTCAGCAAGCTCGAAACATTCATCGATACGAATGATGGCAAAACGAGACATACCAAAATCGTCAGCACCAGTTTATTGCGAAGCGATAATCCTTTAATCCAGCCTGGCACGGATGCCGCCGCCTTCCCATCTCGAATGAAAAAAAGAGGAGGACCGCAGCCCCCTCTTTTCATTATAGCAAGCCTTCAAGCGAATGCTCAAACTTATTTGCCGGACTTCTTGATGTCTTCCATCTTCGTTGTCGCTGTAGTGATCGTTTTGTTCAAGTCTTGCTTGCCTGTCAAGAACAGCTCCACTTGATCCAGGTACGCTTTTTCTTGTTGCAGAGCGTAAGTTGGAGGTACGATCATTTTCGCTGCTTTGTTTACTTTTTCTGTAGCCAGCAAGGAATCTTTATCGATCAGCGCCGTAACTTCCGGTTTGCCCGCTTTGAGGATCGCTTCGATGTTCGCGTTGATGTCGGCTTTCTTCCAACCGGACATGAACAGACCTTGTGTCATGATACCTTCTGTTGTATACCATCTTACGAAGTCATAAGCTTCTTGCTTATGCTTGGAAGAGGCTGCAACACCGATGAAGTCAGAACCGGCGGATGTGTAGCCGTTTTCGTCTTTTGCATCGTATTTTGGATAAGGCGCAAATGCCGTTTTAAATTTACCGTTCAGCACGAGCTCGCCGATCATCCAGTCGCCAGTAGCAAGCATCGCTGTTTTACCCGCATAGAAGACGTCGCGGTAAGCCATTTTTTGCGAAACGACATCGAAGTATGGAACGGACGTTTTATCTACATTTTCCATTTTGTTACGCAGGTCAAGGGAGAACTTGACTTTGTCGTTATTGATGTTAGGCGTTCCGTCCGGTGTTGCCAAGTAAGGGTTATCCTTATCGTTCATCAGCGCCAGCAGGCCGTATTCTTTCCAGTTGTGGAAGTAGGAGCCGTATGTTTTGTTAGCGCCTTCGCCTTTGGTCAGCTTTTTCGCATATTCCGCGTAGTCGTTCCAAGTCCAGTCTGTCGGTACAGGCAGTTTCGCTTCGTCCAGCTTATCTTTGTTCAGCATGACGAACCATTGCGCCGTTTTACCTGGCAGAGAGTAGTTTTTGCCGTTGACGGATTGGTCGACTTTGTACTCATCCTTCACAACGACGCCATCTTTTTTCAAATAGTCATCCAGCGGCTCCAAAATGCCTGCGCCTACACGCTGTGCGAAGTCAGCCGGGCTGGAGTACATAACAACGTCCATTTGCTCTCCGGAAGCTGCGAGCAAGTCTAACTTTTTCATGCCTTCTTGGGAATCGCCCTTCTCGGACATGCCTTCGTAAACGACTTTCACGTTTGGATGCGTTTTGTTGTAAGCCTCAACGGTTTTATTCCAGTTACCTTGAGCTTCTGTATACCAGCCTTGTACCTTAATCGTAATCGGCTCTTTAGATCCAGCCGTTGCTGCTGCTCCTCCACTCGCAGCCGGTGCGGAACCGGAATTGCTGCTGCAGCCAGCCAGGGAAGCCGCGGTCAAAACGATAAGCAAACTCTTTTTCATGTGAACCCCTCCGTATACTAGTTGTAAGTGTTCGTTTCTGAAATTTCTGAAACCCTTTACATTCCCGATGATAGCAAATTATGACTAAGGAATAGAGCAATTATTTTGACTTGCTTGAATCAAATTTTGACTTTTTGCTGCAAAATGCGTCTTTCTTAGCCTTTTACGCCGCCCATCGAAATCCCTTCGATAACTTGCTTCTGACCGATAATGAAGATGATCAGCAGCGGCACAATCGCAAGCACGGAGCCAGCCATGATCAGCGCGTACAGATCGCCGTTCAGCGTGGCAAAAGAGCGGATGCCCAATTGAATCGTGAATAAGTCTTTCGTCCGCAAGAAGATCAGCGGATTCTGATAATCGTTCCACGTCCAGATAAACCGCAGAATCGCATAAGTGGCAATCGCCGGTTTTACAAGCGGTGTACAGATCGTGAAGAAAATACGGAAGTAGCCGGCGCCGTCGATTTTGGCGGATTCGATGTACTCATCGTGGATCCCCATATAAAATTGGCGCAGCATGAACGTTCCGAGTACACTGAAGGACCCCAGCAGAATCAAGCCTAAATGCGTATCGTACAAGCCCATGGAGCGAAGCAGCAAAAATTGTGGAACAAGAATAGCTTGTCCGGGAATCATATAAATAGCAAGCACGATAATGAACAACACGTTGCGGCCGCGGAATTTCACTTTGGCGAAAGCGTAAGCCGCCATCGAGGACAGCAGCACGGAAAGCCCCGTTGTCAGCAGCGTAACTTTAATGGAGTTCCAGTAGAACAATGGAAATTTCGTTGTCGTCCAAACCGTTGTATAGTTCTCAATGGCGTTCCAGTGCTTCGGGATCCATTCGATCGGATAATTAAAGACATCCACTTCCGGCTTCATGGAAGCCGAGATCATCCATATAAACGGTGACATGAAGAGCAGACCAATGACCAGCATAATTACCGTTAAAATCGTCTTTTTCAAACCATTCCACTTATCCATCGTTCAAGCCTCCTGATCGTTTTCTTAGTAAGTAACCCATTTGCGTTGGCCGAACCATTGAACCAGCGTAACGAGGAGTACGAAGAACAACAGGACGATCGACATTGAGGAAGCGTAACCGGAATCGAGGTTCACGAATGCGGTTTCGTACAGCCTGTACACAACGACAGTTGTCGAGTTCGCCGGACCGCCGCCGGTAAGAACAGCGATAATATCAAATACTTTGAACGTTCCGATGATGCCGGTAACTAGCAGGAAGAACGTTGTTGGCGACAAGAGCGGAATTGTAATCGACACGAGCTGCTTCCACTTCGAAGCGCCGTCAATATCCGCGGCTTCATATAAATCCTTAGGGATCGACTGCAAGCCAGCCATGAAAATAATCATGTTATAACCGATGCTGACCCACACCATCAGCCCCATCACGCAGTACAAGGCAACGTCCGGATCGGCAATCCATTTCGGCGGGTTCGCCATGCCAAGCGCTTGCAGCGTCTGGTTAATCGGACCGTAGCTTGGATGAAACAACACTTGGAACACGATCGCTACAGCGACGATACTCGAGATATAAGGAATAAAGTAAATGACTTTAAACACACTTTTAAAATAAATCTTCTTATCGATGACAACAGCCAAGAGTAGCGACAAAATGAGCGTAATCGGTACGACAATAATTAAGATGAGGTTATTGCCAATCGATTTGATAAAGATATCATCATGCAGCAGCCGGGCAAAATTATCGAATCCCACAAACTTCGTCTTAGAGAAGCCCGCTACGAAATTCCAGTTCGTGAAGCTTAGGAAGAAAGAAGCCAGGATCGGAAATAAGGTAAAGACGAAAAGCCCGATCACCATGGGACCGACAAACGTATATCCGGCCAAATCCTCTTTCCATTGTGTAGAGCGCTTGCGGCGTTTATAGGCTGCATTTGGTTCAACGTTGGTTAGCGTTTGAGCTTTTTGTGACATGAACTTCACCCCATGAAGTAGTTTTCTATAGTCTACCTTCCTTCAGATGAAAAAGTAAGAAAATATATTGACCCTTTCGTAAAAAGTTTTGACAATACGTGCGGATGTTTCGTTATGGAGGAAAATTTTAGGGGAAAATTCACTCACGTTTATTGACAGCATGCGATGTGGATCATATACTGAAATTAAACATACCGACCGTCGGTCGCTAAAAGAGGTGCAAGTATCATGTCCGCTAAACGCTATATTGTGTTCAGTCTCCTGATTAACGGAATAATCCCCTGGCTTTTGTACGTAGTTTTAGCTCATTTTATGACCAGCATCCTTGCGCTAACCATCGCGACACTCGTCCCACTGGCCGATAATCTAGTTCATTTATGGAAGCATCGGAAGCTTGATGCCCTAGGCTCGCTCATGCTGTTCACTTTCGTGCTGACGCTCATACTCGCCATGCTGGGCGGCAGCGAAAAGCTTTTGCTGATCAGGGAGTCGCTGATTACGGGTTCCGTCGGGCTGATTTTTCTCGGATCGCTGCTGTTTCGCCGGCCTTTGATGTTCTATCTCGCCCAAAGATTTGTGCCGGGTACGGCTTTCGAGGACAATCTCAACTACCCCTATTTCCTCACTGTGCTGCGGCTTATGAGTTTAGGATGGGGGTTGATTCTCTTAAGTGAATCCGTCGTTCGCGTCTACCTCGTGTTCCAATTGTCGACAGCTCAATTCCTTGCGGTCTCTAATGTCGTCTTGTATGGATTTATCGGCGCGGCTATCTTGTGGACGGTGTGGTACCGGAGGAGATCTGCGAAGCGGCTAGCAGCGATCAAATTACGCGCGGCAGAGGAGTCAATTGGCGACATCGTTGTCCTCCGGCCGGAGCATCTGCCTGAGGCGCTCGACTTATACCGGACTGTCACCGACCGCCTGCGTCAGCAAGGCATCCATCAATGGGACCGTTATTATCCGAACCGGTTCGTTATCAAACAGGATATCGCCCATGGCTGCTTATACGGCCTTCGCGGTCAGGGCCGGATTATTGCCGCGGTCGCCGTGAACCGCCAGCAGAGTGACAAGTATGCTGGCATTCACTGGAGCGATGTGCAGGGCAATCCTGCCATTATTCACCGGCTGGCCGTTCACCCTTCCGCCCAAGGCAAGGGCATCGGCAAGCAGCTGCTCGAATTTGCGGAAAGCCATGCCCGCAACAAAGGCTATACCAGTGTAAGATTGGACGTCTATTCCGCCAATCCGAGCGCGGTCAGCATGTATGAACGCTACGGGTACACGCATAAGGGCGAAATTCAGTTTCCGTTCCGTAAGGCGCCTTATTTTTGCATGGAAAAGGTGTGGTGAGGGGGCGGCGCGATTGACGATTTCGCCAATGCAATGAGCAAAAACAAAAAAGGCCGCCCGACGGCGGTTTGACCATCGGAGGACCTTACCATTTGACTATGATTTGGCCAGAGGCTGCGCCGCAGCTTCCGCCTGAACCGCCATTTTCGGTTCGCGATATTTGAAGTAAAAGGCTACGCCTATGAGCGCCAAGCCGTTAATGGCAAAAACCATCGGAATCCCGATCCATCCGCCGAGAAATCCGCCTAGCACTGGGCCGATCATCGTCCCCAATTGAGTGAACGATTGGTTCAGGCTGAACGCCCGGCCTCGGAAGCTGGCATCCGTAAATTTTACAATGAGTGCATTAATCCCTGGGTATACAGCTGCAAAAAAGAGTCCGTAGCCGAAGCGCAGCGCGCCGAATCCGATAAGATGATGGATGCCGAGCTGCAGCAAACTGCCGATGCCCCCGCCGAGTAAGCCGATAAACAGCGTACGGGAGTAGCTGATTTTTTGCCCCAGCTTGCCCCATCTCGGCGCTGCCAGCACGGTGGCGATCCCGACGGCGGAGAAAATGATGCCGGAGCTGAGCGAGGCGGAGTTTTGGCTGCCTCCTAATTGCAGCACATAGATCGTGAGCAGCGGCTCGATGATCATGACGGAAGTCTGCACCAGCAGCATAATGCCGAGCAGCATCATAAACGGCTTGTTTTGCATGGCCAGCTTCAAATCTTCCTTCACACCGGAGCGTGCGGCGGAGCGGTTGAAGTTTTTCTCTTTGGCTCCGAATAAGCCGATGAAGGCGGCAACCAGCACCACGAAGCCGGAGACGAGGAACGACTCACGGTTCCCTACCCAGTGGCTGACAAAGCCGCCAACGAGCGGCCCGATTACACTGCCGGCGGCACCTGCGGTGGACATGACGCCGAGCGCGTAGCCGACTTCTTTCTCCGGCGTATTCGTCGCCACCAGCGCGATTGAGGCCGGAACGAAGCCGGCGAGCAGCCCTTGGAGAATACGTACGCCGAGAAACAAGTAAGGATCATGCACGAAGAATGTGGCAAAATAAAGTGCGCTTAAACTAAATCCCGAACGTATCAGCATCGGCTTGCGACCGTATTTGTCGGCAAGCGATCCCCAATAGGGCGAGATGAGGGCGCTTGCCAAGAACGTGATGCCAAAAGTAATCCCTGACCACGCTTCCAGCCCCGAATCGATCCCTAGCTCGGTATGGAGGAATATCGGCAAAAACGGAATGGAAATCGTATACGCCGTTCCACAAAAAAATACGCCAATCCACAGGGTAACCAAATTGCGTTTCCATGAAAATTCCATGCTAGTGCTCCCTTCAGCTCTATTTAGATGAATGAATGCGCATACATCCGACAACCTCAGTGATAAGGCAAGTTTATCATCAATGGGGAAATAATAGAAATTTTAATGAGCAGACGAGCTCCTTCCTCGGCCGTTTTAGGCGGTTTAGCGGGAAGGTTCTTCGCTGCAGCGCCTTTTTTCGGGGGTATCAGCTGCTTGACAGCGGTTTTGGGGGGATGGTGGGGAAATGCGGGATACGGAACATCGTTTCCGGTATTGGCACGGCAAGCTACCTCACAAATCGAAAAAGCCCGCAGCTACCGCCGCAGGCCCTTCCTCTTCAATAATTCCCCGCAAAGCCGCCGGGAAGAGATCTTTCCCCACGCCCGCCGTACTCACCCGCGCCTTGCTCGCCACGCGCATGCGCCGCCATATACGCAGCCCGCTTCTGCACCGTCCGCTCCGCTTCCTCTTGCGCCGCACGCACATCGCCGCCATGCACGTCGTCGATCAGCCAGCGCTGTCCGAATCCGGCATGGACAACTTCGTCCGCCCAGTCAAAATCCTGAAACGTCGTCATCAGCGGATCCTTCGCCCGATCCCGGCAAAACTCCCACTCTTCGCGCTTTCCCGGCGGATATTTCATCGCCGCCTTCTCAATCGCGATCGTCAGATGCGAGTACGCCTCGCTCCCCTCATACAGCTGCGCCGTCATATCGTACCACCCCGTCCAATTGGCAAATTGGTACACATCGTAGCCTTTGGCCCGGAGCGCCGCTTCGCCGAACCAGCTGTGGCGCACTTCGTCCCACATATGCCTGGCCGTATCGAGATAAAAGTCCCATGGCTTCCCTTCAGTAGCAAAATGGACATACGCGATACCTTCTGCCGGCGACATTTCAAAATACCGAGACAACATCATTTGCAGAAATCTCCCTTCATCATTATCTTCAAAAGGAAGATCCTGAAACTTAACAACCTGCGAGCGGAAGCGGCTATCTCGCGTACTTACGAAGGGCAGCGCAAAAGGCCGCGCTTCCACGACAAATGCCGGGTCAAGCGGCACCCGCTCCGCGGACCCGTCAATGCCGCCGGCTGCAGCCAGCAGCGCCTGCAGATACGTTTTCCAGCGGCTCGCGTCAGCCTGCTCCGATGCTGTGGCTATGCCGGCGAAGTGCGCCAACGCCTGCCGCCCCCACACCAGCTGCTCCTCGCGATCGATGAGCTGGTGCTTTAGCATGTGCAGCGTCGGCTCGTCGACGAGCGGCTGCGCCTGCTGCATATAGGTCCGGATCACGGCGATCTGCGCCGGCTTGACGACCTCGAACAGCGCTGTGAGCAAGTTGAGCGTCGTTTCCGAGTCCAGCACACGCACCGTAAGCGCCTCCAATGCGGCATCCGGGCACTTGTCAAAAGCGACCGTGCTCATGCGCAGCTGCTTGATCCGCTTGCGAATCTGATCATGATGATCGGCATCCTGCCAAGCCAGCCGCGCGAGCGCGCCCTTTACTTCATATTCAGGCCGAGCCGCCATATGGCCGGCTTCAATCCGCATCAGCTGCCGGTCGACGTATCCGATTCGCTGCAGCTTTCGCGCAGACTGTTCAACGGACATGCCCACCCGTTCCCAATCCTCAATGCCCATAAAAGGATGAAGCATATGGATCCCCCCTAGTCTTATGCACAATAAGTACTCGCTTACCTTTATCGTAGAACGAATATTGAGTAAAATGAAGGTATTCAATCTCATAGTAATTGGCACTAAACTACATATGCAGCAGAGGTGAAACGTGACAAATGATCGACTGGCAGCCGACAATGTCTGATAATTACGGAAAGGTTGTCTGTGAGCGAAACTGGAAATGGGATACAAGGCATAATCCTTTGCCTGATTATGACCTGTGGTATGCCTGGGACGGCGCGGGCGAGATGCGCATCAATGATGATCCGGCTATCGCCATCCAGCGTGGCACTTGCTTTTTGCTGCGGCCTGGCGACCGGACATTCGCCGTTCATCATCCTGATCGCCCGCTGACGGTGACGTTCATCCACTTCAGCCTGACCGATCCGCCAGCGGACATCTGCGATAACTTTCCAGATCGGTACCGTCTTTTGCATGAACCGCTATTTTTTGAAACGTTATTAACGCAGCTTACCTCCACACTGCAAAGGCTCCAGCCACTCAACCTCGTCGAAGCGCAGCTGCTGCTTAAGCTGATGATGCTCAAACTGCGGCAAGCGGACGTATGGCCAACTTCCCAAGGCCGCCAGCAATTGTCAGCGATTCAGCACGTAGCGGAACTTGTGCGACAATCGCCCGCTGCCCCTCACTCCCTTGCGCAATTAGCGGAACAAGTGCATATGTCGCCACGCTACCTGTCGATCAAGTTCAAACAGGTTATGGGAGAAACGTTGGAGCACTACTGCGTCCGCATGCGGCTTGAACGAGCCGAGAATCTATTGCGGTACAACGGCATGAATGTTTCCGAGGTGGCCGAAGCGCTTGGCTACAGCGACATCTCCTTTTTTAGCCGGCAATTTTTAAAGTATCGTGGGAAAAGACCGTCCGCTTTGTTCAAACAATGATACAATGGAAAAGATTCCAAGTTTCCGACAATCATACTTCAATCATTTTTTGGGGAGGGAACACACATGATACCGGAAGGCAATTTGCAAAGCAATGTAGACCGATTTTTAGGTTTTGGGGAGCTCTATGACCAGCACCGCCCGGAAGCTCCGAAGCAAGTCATTGAGATCATCAACACCTACCTTGGGACCAAGCCGTCCCGTGTGATCGATATCGGCTGCGGTACCGGGCTGTCCACCTTCATCTGGGCGGACGCCGCCGAGCAAATCATCGGCATCGAACCGAACCCGGACATGCGGGCTGAAGCCCAAAAAAAATGGCAGCAGCTCGGGGCGCCGGCCTCCATCTCTTTCCTTGCCGGCTATTCCAATCAGCTGCCGCTGGAAGCCGACTCCGCCGATGCGATAACTTGCTCGCAATCGTTTCATTGGATGGAACCGATGAGCACGCTCCAAGAAATCGCCCGTGTTCTGCGCAGTGGCGGCGTCTTTGCCGCCTATGACTGCGATTGGCCGCCGGTTCTCGGCTGGCGCCTGGAGACTGCGTACAATCAACTCATTGATCATGGAGACGCGATTATCGCCCAGACGACCCCAGCGGAGCAGACCGCGAACAAGTGGCGCAAAGACCGGCATTTGCACAATATGACACAAAGCGGTCTGTTCCGCTTTACGCGTGAGATCGTGTTTCATAACATGGAACTGTGCAACGCGGACCGTTATATGGGTCTAGTGCTGAGCCAAGGCGGATTGCAGACGGTATTCAAAATGGGTTCCACGGAGCTGAACGCCGAGGTGGATGCGTTCCGCAGACTTGTCGAAGAACATTTCGGCGGCAGTACACTGGAGCTTCTGTTCAGCTACAGATTGCGGCTCGCCGTAAAATAAACAAAAGGGCTGTCCCGGACGTAGTATGCCGCTACGTTTGGAACAGCCCTTTTGTCTTACCTAGCTCCCCTATTGTCAAACCGTCAAGAATTGATTATGATAATCGTATATATTCCTACCTGTTTACTAAGATTAAGTTGAAAGGTGCGGATACGTCTATGCTCAAGCGTTGCCCGCAATGCCATACGGAAGCGCAGCCCCGACAGTTTATTTGCGATCAGTGCGGTCTGGAGCTTCAGCCGAACGGCACACAGCTGGAAGCCCTCACCTACTGGAGCGCCTCGAAGACAGGGCGCACCTTCAAATATGCAGGGACCGTTCTGGCAGGTGTCGCGCTTACCGTCGCCCTGCATCATATTGTCCCTTGTGTGATCGGATTAGCCCTGGCCGCGTTCCTGTATATGAGAGACTACAAATAAAAACGAAACGATCTCTAAACCGGGAAACCGGTTTTTTTGCGTTTCTTCCATATAATCTTCCGTTATATACACAATAAGAATTTGTGATTTGCCCAATAGGCAAGCCCTCCGATATGATGAGTGTGCTTATCATTTACAGCTAAGGAGATGCACACGCTATGAATTGGCTTCGAACTTTCGGTCCCGGGCTGCTTCTTGTTGCCGTCTTGGCTGCGATCGCTCATGTTCTGGGTACCCTGGTGCCGCTGATCGGCGGTCCAGTCTTCGGCATCGTGCTTGGCATTATCATGAATCATACCTATGGGAAACCTGCACATACACAGAAAGGCATTTTGTTCGCGTCCAAAAAGATCCTGCAATGGGCGATCATCGCACTCGGCGCCGGGCTCAGCTTATCGCAAGTTTGGCAGACCGGCCAGGAATCGCTGGCTGTGATGCTGATCTCGCTTGC
This sequence comes from Paenibacillus aestuarii, assembly GCF_027789125.1. GTDB lineage: Bacteria > Bacillota > Bacilli > Paenibacillales > NBRC-103111 > Paenibacillus_E > Paenibacillus_E aestuarii. The sequence goes on from NZ_JAQFVF010000021.1 coordinate 97,750, forward strand.
AGCCGCTTTTGCTGCGGCATACGGCTTCGGCAAGCTGCTGCGAGTCCCGCTGAAGCTGCAGAGCTTAATCGGCGTCGGCACTGCGATTTGCGGCGGATCCGCCATCGCTGCCGTCTCGCCCATTCTCGAAGCCAAAGATGATGAGATCGCGTATTCAATCTCGACGATCTTTTTGTTCAATGTGCTGGCTGTGCTCTTATTTCCCGCATTCGGCCACTGGCTTGGCTTGACCCAGCATGGCTTTGGGCTATGGGCTGGAACGGCCGTCAACGACACATCTTCCGTTGTCGCTGCAGGCTATATTTATGGCAATGAGGCCGGCGCTTACGCCACCATCGTCAAGCTAGCTCGAACAACGATGATCATCCCCATCTCCCTCTTGTTCACAGCCTTGATGGCCTTCCGTAAAAAACGGGAGGCAGCCGGCAGCGGTGAACCGTTCCTCGCGCGGCTGCGCACCATTTTCCCGTGGTTCATCCTCTGGTTCTTGGTCGCCTCTTTCCTCCATTCCATCGGCGTCATCCCGCCCGGCATCGAACCGCTGATTGGCCAGGCCGGCAAATTCATGATTGTCATGGCCCTGACCGCTATCGGCCTGAACGCAGATCTGCGCAGCATTGCCACAACCGGCTTCAAACCGATCCTGCTCGGACTTCTCGTCTGGATCGTCGTGTCTGTCGTCAGCTTACTGGTTCAGTTCACAACCGGGAGTGTGTAGCCACTATCAATATAAAGGATATTTGACACGCAAATCCTCACGATGCAAAACCGTGGAGTCCTGGCGGATGTAATGGCAAACATAGGAACGCCGCCAGCGGTCTTTGCTTTTGTTTTTATAGGAAGAGTGGATAAGCAGCTCGTGGAAAAAGAGAATATCTCCCTTTTCCATCACGACGGGAATTTCATTCGTCAGATCGACCCCTTCCGTCTCGTCGGTCCACGCTTCATGCTCCTCCAGATTCCTCACCTTGCCGTGCGGTAAAAGTCCCAGCTTATGCGTGCCTGGAATCACCCACAGACAGCCGTTCTCTACGTCCACGACCTCTTCCATCGCGATCCATGCAGCAATCATCGATTTCGGATCGTCTTTAATGTAGTAATAATCCTGATGCGGCGCTTGTCCGGGCGAGCCGGGCTCCTTGTAAAAATACATGCTTTGCACACAAACCGCCTCATCACCCATCATTTGCGCCAAAGCTCCCCGGATGACGGGCAGTTTCATCAGTTGACGGGAGAAGCTGTCATGCTTGTGGGGATTGAACAAGCGGACAGAGAACCTGTCCTTGTCATCGACGGCAAGATTTCCCTTCTTCGGCAGCGCCCACTCCGGCATTTCACTGGAGGAACGAATGCTGTGAATGTGTCCGTTAAAGGCATCGATCAGATCAGAGCTGCAACCCTTTTTCAATAAGAAGTATCCGTGTTCATGAAAAAAATCGAGATCATCCGCCTGCAGCGGCGTCGTTCGCTCACTAGTTTTTGCCTGCATAGCCGTCTCCCCTTCCCAAATCTGACTCTTGTTATATACTTAGCATACGGGGAATCCACTCGTACGAACATGGTTGTGTTTGACCGCTTTGTATCTGTGATTGATATTTAGAATCTTTCAAATTTACTAAAAAGAGGCGCGATGATGAGCGATTTTTTGCGTATCCCTGACATTCTCCATGCGACCGCAGGAACGGTCATCTATCCGCCTGGAGGCCGGTTCGGTCCGCGCACACAGCCGGATATTCAATTGGTGCTGCTGCACACGGGCCAAATGACAGTCTACATCGATGACGTCCCGCATGAAGCGCAGCCCGGGCATGTCGTGCTGCTCAAGCCGGGGCATATGGAGCAATTCTTTTTTGCCAAAGCGCAGGAAACGTGGCACCGCTGGATCGCCGTACATATGCAGAAGCTTACGGCGGAGCAGCTTGCTCATCTCCAGCAATTGCCCTTCTCCATTCCCATCTCGGAAAATATGAACCGCCTGACAGACCTCATGCTCTCCCTGCGTCACAGCCAGCCCGATACGGCGGAGGTCATATGCAGCCTGGGACTTGCGGCGATTCAGCTTTATGCCAGCGAAATGTCCGGGAGCCGTCCCCAGGACACGCACCCTTCCGTCAGCCAAGCGGTCGCCTACATCGAGCAGCACTACCCGGAAGAGCTTACGCTGGAGCAGATTGCCAGGTGCGTCAGCCTGTCGCCAGAGCACCTGGTGCGCTTGTTCCGGAAATACGAGAACGTGACACCGGTCAAATATTTGTGGCATTACCGCATGCTGAAAGCGAACGAGCTGCTGGCCCAAACAGGCTTGCCGATCGGCGACGTTGCCGCCCGCTGCGGGTTCAAAACCTCATTTCATTTTGCCCGGATGTTCAAGCAAATGACCGGCATGACCCCCAGCGCGTATCGCCGCCATAACTGGGATGGCCTTCAAAACGAAAAAAGCCGGGGGACTTAATTCCCCCGGCTGCTTGCCGTCGTGCTGTTATGGCTTGCTGATTACATTTACGGATTAATCAAATCCGCTTTGACTAGCAGGCGGTGCAGCATGGCCGCAGTCTGTGCTCTCGTGACCGGTGCATTAGGGGTCAGTTGACCATCGCTGCCCTCCACAATGCCTTGCTTCAAAGCCGAGGCGGCAGCTTGCTTCGCCCATTCGTCCAGCTGATCACGATCGGAGTAACCGCCAAGCAGCGTCTCCATGTCAGCCGCGTTGACGTATGTGGAAATCTGCGCCAGCTTCATCGCCCGCGCGATCACATTCATCGCTTCCTCGCGGGTGATTGTGGCATTCGGCTGGAACGTTCCATCTTCATAGCCGCTGATCAATTGATACGATAAGCCGGTATCAATAGCTTCCTTAAACCAGTCTCCGCTCGCCACGTCGCGGAAGCTTGCCTGGCTGCCCGCAGCTGGCTGGTGCAGGCCGAGCGCCCGCAGCACCATCGCTGTAAATTCGGCCCGCGTCACCGAACGGTCAGGCGTAAATTGATCGTCGGACGTGCCCTGCACGATAAGGCGCGAAGCAAGATCGTTCACGTCTTTGCGACTCCAATGATTCTCAACATCCTTGAACGTCTTAGGGTTCCAAATGACCGTATAGGAACTGTTCGTCAACGAGTTGATATCAGCGTAATATTTGCCATTCTCAACGTGCACCTTCGTCGGTACGTGAATGAGGCTTCCATCGCTGCCGATCGTAACACCGGTCGTGATTTTCGAAGGATCTACATCATCCGGCAGTGCAATGGAACGCTCAATATACCGATTAAACTCGCGGATGATCTCCTTATGATCCCCGTACGTCGCTTCCAAGTCGAAATCGACTGGTTTGGCGATGATGTTCATCTGCCCGTCAGCCGCTTTATGTTCGGCCGCTTGCACCACTTCCGCCGCAGTGTCGGTGATCTTCATATTGATTTTGATGTCTTCCAAAGAGACATTGTGCCCCATCGCTTGGGAGACTGCGTCAATCCGAATTTCCGATGCAGGCAGCGTATAAGTGACTTTGCCAGTCTGAATTTGAATGATGGCATCCTTGCCTTCCATCGCTTTCACCAGCTTGCCGTTCAGTACGGCAACAACCGCATCGGATCCTTCGCTGTTCACGGGCAGCAGCAGCGTGTGCATGCCGTTCTTTTCCACTTGCTCGGCAACCTTGTCATTATCCACACTCACGGTGGTAACCGTTTGGTTGTTAGCTTTGCTGGTGACAGCTGTAGCCGATTGCGGCTGCTCTTTACCGTCCAGATAGACGGCAATTCCGCCCGGAGTTGCCGTTGCTGCGCCGCCCAATGCTGCTGTACTTTGCTCGGAACGCGATTTATCATTGCGACTTACGGTCAGCGTGCCGATCGTTTTGGATACGGATAACGTCTGCGTGGCGTTACCTTGGAAGACGGCATTCGTGAACGTTAATTGCTCTGGGTTGGATTCGTCCAGCGTGAGTGACTGATCACCGATCGTGGATGTACTCTTCGCTCTAACCGTTACTTCGAATAAGGTCTGCTCCGCGGCAATCAGATGATTGCCGCTTGACATATCGACCCAGATCGCCCGCAGCCAACCTTCCGTATTATCGAATCCGGATTGGAAGCAGCCTTCCGCAGCATCCTTACAGGCCGCCGTATCCGCATTTCCGTACTTGGGTGTGATCGCAACAATCTCGAGCGCATTCGGATCAAAATGAAGCTCCAAATTATAGGAAGCGATTCCTTCCTCCGGCTTGACGACGACGGGAATGACTGTCGTTTGGCCGATATTGACCATGCTCGCCGGAATCGTCAGCTTGACTTGCGGTGTGAGGTTCGTTGTTTGAGCCTGTATCGGACTAGCCTGGATGCATGCCGCAAGCGCAAGCAGCGCCGCCGCCCCTTTAAATGGTGTTAATTGAAAAAAACGTTGGGCCATGGTGTGTCTCCTTTGTATGCTTAAACTTGAACGCTGATCAGGTTCTAGGGGGTTACTGTATGCCGAGCCAGACCTTGATAAAACTTCTCATTGATCAGATCCGTTTTGGAATAATAATCCCATTGCAGCGGCTTATACATCGAACTGGATTGATGAATTGCCGCTTTGCGCCGCATTGTATTCCCTGCAGCCAAAACCGGGTTCGTATTAGTTGAACTTGGGTCTCCGATCCTGTCAACTACGATGCCGTTCTTATTAATAAGCTCAATCGCTGTAATAGGAGCTCCTGTCTTGATCGGCACCTCGAAGTTGTAATACGGCACAGCATCAGGATCGCCTTCGTTTTTCCCCATATAATAGTACTTATTGGATACGTCCTGAAGCTCGTAGAACGTTGGATCGATAGCCAAAGCAGGAACGTTGGTATCGAACACAAATGGTTGATTAACACCGTTACCTAAACTGCTCGTCGTCACTTGGATAGCTCCGGAGTAAAACTGGTATACCTTCAATGTGTAGCCGGAATCCGCTGCCCCCGTATTATACATTTCAATACCGACTTGGCTGCCGCCGCCATTCAAGTACTCTGACAGAAATACCGGCGCTTCGGTTTCCACCGTCGCTGTAATCGGCAAGTTGTCCGAGGTAAGAGCGGAATTGCTCTCCAGAGCGGTTGCTTTCACAGTAACGTTAAAATTGTCAACATTGGCATCCATATCCGTGCCATCGAAATCAAGCGCCAAATACACTTCCGTTTCACTGATCCAAGTGGCATCCAGAATTGTAACGCCTGCTGGCGCATTGTTCAGTTGGAAGTCGGCTGCCCCAAGTGTCTCCGCGAACTTATCTCCCGTAATTGTAATATCCAGATAAGCACCTTTGTCCATATTGAGCTGTTTCTCCGTTAGCGGGCCTGGCTCCGTATTGGCAACTGCAATTGTCCGGTTAACGTTCGACGTAAACGTCCACGAGCCGGGCCCGACGAGTCCCGCAAATGGATTGCCGACACCATCCGTAAAGGCTCCTGCCTCAATATCAACCGCATATTTGGTATTCGGTTCGAGCTCATCGTGCTTAATTGTCACGACAGCACCGTTCACCTGAACATGAGCCGCATCCTCGACACGATAACTCGCAACTTCACTGGAACCGGAGTCGGTTATTTTAGTTATGGTAATATGTTTGCCGTTGACCAGGCTTACCGGTTCATGGAAGGTAACGGTCCAGTCCGTTTGCGGGCTTACAGCAACAGCATCGTTCACTGGCGATGTCTGGATAATTGCAGGCGGATTCGTATCCGGTGTGTTGAAGCTCCATTCCGTAGAACCGCTCAAGCCGCCGAACGGATTGCCGGAACCGTCTACGAAGGCGCCGTTTTCCACTTCAACATCATACTTGTTCTCATCCTGCAGTCCCGGGTTATGAATCGTAACCGTAGAACCATTAACTGTAACATGAGACGTATCGTTAGCGTTATATGCAGCTACTGAACTTTGATCCGAGTGCTTGCGAATATAGATCATCTTGTTAGGTGCAGCAACCACATTTTCGCTAAATGTTAATGTAAAATCGTCCGACAAACTGACGTTGGAGGCACCGTTCATTGGCAAGAATGTCGTAGCCGTCGGCGCCGTCACATCCGGAACCGTAAACGTCCAATCCGACGATTGAGTCAAACCTTCGAAAGGATTGTGGGATTTATCTTCGAAAGCTCCTGGCTCCACTTTCACTTCATAAATGGAGTTTTCTTCCAGATCGCTATGTCGTATCGTGACAACTTTGCCGTTAACGGTCACATTCGCCGTATCGTCAGCCTCGTAAGTAGCTTTAAGGACGGTTGTCGAACCACTTACTTTATAAAGCTCAATTTTCTTACCTGCGACAGCCGCAACATTCTCGCTGAAAGTCATGGTCAGGTCGGTCGATTTGCTGGCAATCGTACCGTTTGTCAGCGGACTTAGCGAAGCAAGCGAAGGAACAATTGTATCCGGTGTGCTGAAGGACCAGTTGGCAAGCCCGCTCAAGGCAGGTGCTTCATTGCCCGCAAGGTCTTTAAACGCGCCTGCTGGAATATCCACGTAATAGCTGGCGTTATCCAAAAGATTCAGATGCTTGAGTGTCACGACTTGTCCGTTAACTTCGACCTGTCCGCTGTTGTCAACAGCGTAGACCGCCGCAGCCACATTCGTCGCCGCGTCATAAATCGTAATCGTTTGCCCGCTCACGGGCACAACCGCTTCGCTGAAGGTTATGCTCAAATCACCGGTCGGGCTGACATCAACCGCTTGATGAGCAGGCGCTGTCGATGCAATTGTTGGTTTCGTAATATCAGGAACAGTAACGGCCCAGTCAGTCGGAGACGTGAATCCGGCGAAAGGATTACCGTATGCATCGGTGAACGCACCCGGGTCAACAGTGACATAGTAACTTTGCGACTCATCCAGCTGGGTATGCGTCAAAGTGACAGACGACGACGCGATGCTGATATGCTGCGTGTCAGTCGCGTCATAGGAAGCTACGAGCGTCTGATCCGCCTTATAGATAGACACCTTTTTCCCGCTGACCGCTGTTACATTTTCGTTAAAATTCAAAATAAAATCCGCCCCGCTGCGCACATGTAAATCACCATTAACCGGATTCAACGCGCTCACGACCGGCGGGGTCTTGTCTGGAGTTGTAAAGCTCCATGCGGTTGTGCCGGACAGCCCGGCAAAAGCATTGCCTGCCAAATCCTGAATCGCCCCAGGCTGCACGGTGATGTAGTAATTCGTTACATCGTCGAGCGGAGGATGATCAATGTTGACCGTATTTCCAGTGAAGGTCGCCGTGCAATCCACTTCGGTCGCACCTTGATGCAGTGTAATTTTGCCGCTTCCTGCCTTGACTGGTTCGTTAAACACAATTTGAAAAGGCGCACTTACCGCTGCAATCGTTGCTGTAGATCCGCTAACCGGCGCCATAGAAACGACTTCAGGCGGTTTCGTATCCGGTACCGGCAAGGCCGTGCTCCCCATGCTCGCCTTGCCGCTTGCGACGCCGGCACTAGCTGACGGAACGACTTTAAAGAACAAGTAGTAAGACTCATCTTCACTTTGTACGGTGTAGCTGGAAGAAGTGGCGCCATCAATGGCGACCTGATCCGAGCCATCTGCATGTTTCCCACGGTACCACTGAAGTTGGGAAGCTCCCTCCGCATCTCCCTCAACATCGTAATAGGAGTATGAGCCGGTCAGTATTTGACCAACGGCTGGTGTGCCTGTAACTTGTGTATGATAAGTAATTGGAGCATCATTTACTTCCTTCATGTTGACCACATAAGAGCTTGCGGCCGATCCGCCTTTACCGACATACTTACTGAGCAGCGTAGAGGCGTCTCCTTTATCGAGTTGTCCGTTGCGGTTAATGTCCAGTCGATTGAGCTCTTCCTCTGTCGGAACCGTCCCGTCATTCACGAGCTTCGTTATATATAGAGCATCTGACGAAGTAATCATGCCATCCCCGTTGGTGTCCCCAAGTCTGCTGATATTAAATTGCAGCGTGTCGATGACCGATACGACACCATCCTGCTCAGCATGAATCTCCACCAGGCCGACGCCGGCTGAAATGACATTCACGTTCAACAGACTTCCTTCCACGCTGGCCGAAGCAACGGCAGCACTTTTGGAGACGGCCGTCATTGTTAAATTGGCGTTCATTTGCAGTGACGGATGTTGACTGAGATCGATCGTCAAGGTCGATCCGCTCACAACGACAGACGCTTTGCCAGTGTCGTTCCCATTTTTCTGAATCCAATTGATGTCTACATTTTTGACCGGCGCAACAATCAAATTTCCATTGGAATCTGCATGCACGGTGCCTACCAACGGCTGTAACGCCAGTAAAGCGCCGAGCGTTAGAGCGCTAGCCTTACTTGGTGCGGGCAGAACTCGTTTCCACAAATCTCTTTTCACGATGAAATTCCTACTTTCTATTGGCTATTGCGTATAGTACTTAAGAACTTAGGAATTAGTTAAAAAGTACCTTATTTCGAGTATATTCGACACTTATTTAGGTCTTTCCTCCTTTGTTTCAGCATTTTTGTCTTCCTCATTCTGGATAAAAGAGGCATGACTAGCTGAAATTTACGTACCAATAAATAAAAAACCGGGGGACTTGCGTCCCCCGGCTGCTTTCCGTCATCTGACGGCTGTATGGCTTTACTTATTGACCAAGCGTTCCCGGCATTTTCACAAGCGGTTCCGCCAAAGCTTCCAATTTGTTTTTCAAATCGACTTGTTTGGATTGCTCCAGCTTGTTGAAGTCGTTCCAGGTTGCCCCAGCCGGCGACAACGTGTTCATCGCATCGAGAACGGCCGTCAAGCTTTTGCTGATCTTATCGTCAAGCGCCGCATCTTTCTGCTTCAGCTCGCCTTTGACCAGATCATAGATTGCCTGAGCGCCTTCAACGTTCGCGCGGATAACAGGAACTGTAGCTCCGCTCCAACGCTCTTCTTCCCCAGTGATCTTCTTCGTTTGCGCCTCTTCCATCAGCTCGCCCACACCGGTTACGAAGTCGGCTGCTTCGATATTCGTGGCGGCAATGCTTTGCTGCATCTTCTTGCCATCATCCAGCAAGCGCGCTGCGAACGGCTCCGCCTCTTTGATCGACTTCTTCACGAACAAGAGTTGCTCAATGCGGTGATAACCCGTAAATTCCGGATCGTTCTCATCCTTGAAGTCATCCACACGCGCATCCATCACGCCGTCAAGCTCACTGAATCTCTCAATAACAGGTTCGATTCTCTCATAGGGCATCCGGGCAGCGACATAGGCTTCCTGTGCCTTTTTCAAATCACCGCTCTTCACAGCCGCATTCAACTGATCCAGAAGCGTAACCAACTGGTTGCCTTGATCCTGCACGTATTTATTATACGCTTTCGTCGCTTCCTGCAGCGGCTGCGAGCCTGCAATTGCAGTTGCATTGACAGCGCCTTTGTTATCCGCCAGCGACGTGCTGAGCTCAGTCAATGCGCCTTTCAAGCCGTCATTTAATTGCCCGAGCAATGTAAAGTCAAGCTTCTCTTGCGTCAAACCTGCCATCAGAGGCGTTAAGAACTTCTCAACCTTAACATAGAGCTCCGGATATTTAGGCTTGATCTCATCCTCAAAGCTTGCCCATTCGCCTTCCAAAGTCGCGGAAAACTTCTTCGGATCATCCACTTTTTGCTGATTCAGCTGCCCTTTCAACCCATCGACGCTTTTCAGAAAAGCGGCCGCACCTTCCTTCGCCGGAACCTTCGTTACGTTCGGGGTCGGACTTGCAACAGGCGCAGCGCTTGTTGTTGTCACCGGAGCCGCTGCTTTGCTGCAGCCTGCCGCTACGAGTGCGATCGCTGCTGTTAAAATAATCAGTTGGTTACGTTTGTTCATCAGGTAGACCCTCCAAAACTTCATTTTTATGTAAGGGAAGAGAATGATCCTCCGCAATTAATATTGATAATCATTATCATGTGTTGTGCACGTTGTTTATTTTACTCTCTTTCAACAATCTGTCAATTCATTTTTTCAGAAATCGTTGCAGAAACGACTTGTCCACTTGTTCACCATCGGTTCATGGAATTTTATGGATTGACAACTCGATTGATAATGATTATCATTCGTTATTGTGATAATGATTATCATTATTATTTACATGGAGGGAATTTATTTGCGAAAAACTGTGTTATCCATTCACCTGTTTTTTAGCTTGATGCTAGGGCTGTTCATTGTCACGACGTGTACGACAGGCAGCCTCCTTTTGATCGAACCCGAGGTTGAACGCTGGATGCACCCCATCGGGCACAAGCCAAGCTCCGGTGATGTCGGTATTTTGACCATCAAGCAGCAGGCGGATGCCTTGAGCCCGGATCTGAAAACGGACCGCATTGAGCTGCCGGCTCAGGATGGCTTTTACCATGTGCATATAGCCAAAGAAGGCGGCAAAGGCGGCCGCCTGGTGTACGGCGATCCTGGAACGGGCGAAGTGTTCGGCCAGGTGCAAGAAGCGCGGATGGAGCCTTTTGCCACCATTTATGATTTGCACCGGTACTTTTTACTGACCAACATGATCGGTAAAGCGCCTGCCGCTTCTTTTGTCGGTTTCTTGGGCGCAGGGATGATGGTCATTTTGCTGACGGGTATTTATATGTGGTGGCCAGGCATCAAAAAATGGGCGCTCGGCTTCCGCATCATCCGCAACCGCGGCAAGCTGGCGCACCACATGAGTCTGCACAAAACGATCGGGATCGTCTCCATCCCCGTCCTGCTGGTGATCACGCTGACAGGGGTTATCAATGCCTACGAGAAATCGATCCCGGCATGGATCGGGTTTAAAGCCAAGGAGGAAGTGCCGGCTTCGGCCATGCAATCCAAAAGCAAAGATCAACCGATCCTTCCGGTCGACAAAGTCGCCGAGCTGGTCCATACCAAGTATCCGGACAGCCAATTGATCAAAATTCAGCTGCCCGCAAAAGTAGGCCAAACATACCAGATCGGGCTGAGAGAAAGTTTTGGGGCTTCCAGCGCCAGCAATAGTACGGTGTATATGGACGCATCCAGCGGAGAAGTGATTTACAAAACGAATCCGAATCTCGCCATTAACATTTACAACACTTGGCGAAAAGGGCTGCATTTTGCCACTTGGGGCGGTGAAACGACGAAGCTGATCTACTTCTTATTCGGCATGATGCCGCTTGTGCTGATGATTACGGGCGTGGCCATGTGGCGATTGAAAGCACGTGCCCGCAAGCGGCAGAGTAAAAAGAATACGGCAGCGGCGGCGGCTTGACCCGCAGTGCCGGGGTGAAAAGGAGCGCGGGGACTCCTCCGCCGCAGTCCGAAAAAGCCCAATTGCTGACGCCACAGGCATGGGGTTGTGCACTGTAGTCCGGTTATGCCGGACTACAGCGTGCTTTTTCGCTCGCCTGCGCTAAAAAGTATGCTGCAAGTGGGCAAAGTCGGACTACAGCAGCTTGGCGCGGATCATGATATGCTGCAAGTGGGCAAATCCCGACTACAGCTTCCTTTGCAAGGATGCCAGGACTCAAGTCTCCGTCATCACGCCGCCGTTAACGTGCAGCACCTGGCCTGTCACGAATGATGAATCATCCGACGCCAAATAAATATACGTCGGCGCCAGCTCGAACGGCTGCCCCGCACGTTTCATCGGCGTTTCCAGGCCGAACGTCTTCACGTAATCGGCGGAGTAGCTGGACACGATAAGCGGTGTCCAAATCGGTCCCGGCGCAACCGCATTGACGCGGATGCCCCGCGAGACCAATTGCAGCGAAAGCGATCGGGTGAAAGAAACGATCGCACCTTTAGTCGAAGAATAATCGACCAGCAAAGGGGCGCCGGCATAAGCCGTCACAGACGCGGTTGAAACGATGGCGCTGCCCGGTTTTAAGTAAGGCAGTGCCGCTTTGGTCATATAAAAAAGCGGAAAAATATTCGTGCGGTACGTATCTTCAAGCTGTTCATCCGAAATGTTCATAATATCGACCTGCGGAAACTGGACTCCTTGATTCAAGACAAGAATATCAAGCTTTCCATAGCAGTCCAAAGTTTGGCGAACTACTTCCGCTGAAAATGCAGGCTGCCTCAAGTCGCCTTCAATGAGCAGGCAGCGGCCGCCGTAGTTTTCCACCATTTGTCTGGTCGCGTCGGCATCCTTGCGTTCATATAAGTAGACGATCGCCACGTCGGCCCCTTCTTTGGCAAAACCGATGGCAACTGCGCGCCCTATGCCGCTATCACCTCCCGTGATGATGGCAACCTTCCCCTGCAGTTTGCCGCTGCCTTTATAGGCGGGATTGTCAGAAATAGGCGTCGGATACATGAGATACTCCAGCCCAGGCTGCACATTCTGATGCTGCGCCGGGAACGTAATCGGCGTCTGACGACACCGGGTCTCGTAACTGTAATAAGGATACATCGGAACCATAGCTAATCCTCCTTTGCACATAAGCAAAAGCAGGATATTCACCCAGATCGCAATTGGTGCGTAGTGCCGCAGCAAAATAAAAACGGCCCCAGATTCAAGATCTGAGGCCGTTCTTTGTTGCATTTTATATAGCTGCAGCGTTGGTTGAATTGTGCGGTTTTACTAAAGCCTTGCCAACCCATGCGCGGCTCTTCCAGCGAAGCATCATCATCAAGCCCCGCAGCCATTCATCCACCGTAAAGGCGATCCAAATGCCGAGCAAGCCCATACCCGAGTGCACGCCAAGCCAATAGGCTAAAGGGACGGCCACGCCCCACATGGACACGACCCCCATCATGACAGGGAATTTGGCATCGCCGGCGGCTCTTAAGGAGTTGATAACGACCAAATTAAACGTTCGTCCGGGTTCTAAAATCACCGAAAGCAGCAAAATGCTCGAGCCCATTGCAATGATATCCGGATTATCCGTGAACAACCCGAGGAGGTCTTTACGGAACCAAGTTACCGTTCCGACGACGAGCAGCGTAGTCAAGAAGGTAATTCGCATACTTTTCAACAGCCTGTGGTAAGCGGCTTTTACCTCGCCGGCACCCACCATATGGCCGATAATAATTTCTGTTCCCGCTCCGATCGCCATGCCTAAGGCCATAAAATAGTTCGTTATATTCATCACATAGACATGCGCGCTGAGTGCAGAAGCGCCAATAATATTGATGAAGCTTACGATCATCATGTGCTGGGATTGCCACGACAGGTGCTCACCTGCAGCAGGCAAGCCGACTCCAAGAATTTGCTTCACATACCGGGCATCAAATTTCAAATAATCTTTCAAACGGATCGGCACCGGCAGGCGGCGATACAAAATAATCAGCAGCACGATTAAGCCGAGGATACGACTACCCACCGTAGATATGGCTGCGCCTGTCACGCCTAGCTCCGGAAATCCGAAATGGCCGAAAATAAGTGTAAAATTACCTGCCACATGAATGAGGTTGACCCCTAATGTGACAAACATGACATCTCGTGTATAGCCATTCGAACGAATAACCGAAGAAATGGCATAGGACAACGCCTCGGTCCAAATAAAGGAGCCGATGATTTTTAAGTAAACACTGGCAATCCCGACTTGATCCGCCGGCAAATTCATTAGCTTCATAAGGGATTCGCCGAAAATAACAAGCACCATACTGATGATGATACCAAAAATTAAGTTAATGGTAATCGCCAGCGCCGAGATCTTGCTCGCTTCTTGCGGCCGCCCTGCGCCGAGATACTGCGTGACAGCGACACTCGTGCCGATGCCGACAAAACCGAACATTAAGATACAAAAAATAATGATTTCGTTGGCCAGGCCTACTGCTCCAGTCACTTGGTCCGACAAGCGGCTTAGCATAAATACGTCGGCGGTGCCTAACATCATCCGAAGTACAGAATCCACAAAAATCGGCCATGTGACGGCGAATAACCCCAATCTCTTCCAGCTGGGAATCGCTCCCAATGCGTCTGCTTCTTTCACTTTCCTCGCTGCTCCTCACCATGTGTCGTCTCAATTGCTCACAGTGTAGAATACGAAAGCGATTGCAGTCAAGACCATCCGCAGCGGGAAATCAATGGGAGCGTGGCCGCGGTTTAGCGCGTTTTACAGCGCTAACTCCGCTCGGGCGACCGCATGGCGCGTCTTAGCGTTATAAAACAACGCTAACTCGCCGCGCAGCCACACACTCCCGCCGCTCCCTATGGCGCTAGCGGGATCACCATGTTCCACGTGCAAGTAGCATCGTGGAACCCACGCGTGCCATCGGAAGTCGCTGCAAACAGATGCGTCGGCTTGCCGTCCTGAAACAAAAGGAATGGCCGTTCCAAATTGCCCATTTGCCGCGTAACGCCATCGTCCCACTGGATGGTCCGAGAATAAGCGAACGGCTCCTCATGCAGCTTCCAATTCAGGCCATCCGGCGAATAAGCACGGACGCCGCCGTATTTTTCTCCGCTCCAGTCGCCTTCCATGTCTTTGGCAATCATTTCATAGCCATTCTCGCCGCGCCACACAAAAGGGTCCTCCAAATGCACGTCGGCGGGAAACAACGGATGCTCGCTCATCACTTGATAGGGCCCCTCATAGTGAGGGGCGCGCGCGACGCCTAGCGTCATTGTGCCATGGACGTTGCCCTCATATTGCCTTGCTTTATAAATCAGCAGCACAGATCCATCCTCTTCCACGCATGGCGCAGGGTTAGAGGTCAAAAAGCTATCGAACTTACCGGGCCTCGTTGAGACGATAGGCGCATCCAGCCTTTTCCAAGGCCCTTGCACGCTGTCCGCTACCGCTAACCCGATACGCTTGCACGCCCTGGCGACGATACATCTCGGATCCAACAGATCGTAACCGTCACCTGGTTCAGGTTCAGGCAGCGGATGTGTCGATCCCATATAAAAAAGCAAATATTTCCCTTTATGCTTAACAATATGCGGATTATGCGTACTGCGCCCATCCCAATACTCGGCTCCCCGCGCGGGCAATACGACTTCTTCGAAGACATATGGCCCCTCTGGTGCATCCGCTACAGCGCGCACAATTTCGGACATCACGAGCCAGCCCGGATGCATCGGAAGCCACTTCGGCCACCTGGAAGCAAATAAATGAAACTTGCTATCCTCCCCCTGAACGGCCGAACCGCACCAAACCCAATAATCTTCCATGCGAAACCCGCCATTCACAGGCGCTGTCAGTAATTTGTGGAACATTGACCCCATCCTCCTCCTTCATCCTCACGTCCATTTCCCAGGAAATCCTCATATCCCGCTCAACTAGAATTTCATCTTACTATTGAAAAGAAGCTTCCGCATGTTCACAACTTATACTCGTATGTCTTTTTTTACGATCCAAAAAAAGCGCCTTTACTTTACTAGCAGCAAGGCGCTTTCACTTCATTACAACGATGATAAGTTACTTATTTTTGCTTCCACTCCGAGGCTAAAAGCCCCATTAGGTACGTATCCGTATACACGCCATCCATAAAAGCATGCTGTCTCAGTTTGCCCTCAATGACAAAGCCGATTTTTTCATAAAGCCGAATGGCACGATCATTGAAGCCTCTTGTCGTTAAGTAAATTCGGTTCAAGCGAAGCTGCTGAAAACCGATGTCGATCATTTGTTCCATCACGATCTGCCCATACCCTTGACCTCTGGCTTCAGGCGCAAGCAGAATCCCAATCGCCGCCCTGCCGTGATCGTGCTCAATATCTTTTAGAAAAACCCAGCCAATTAGCCGGCCCGCACCATCTTCGGCAGCCAAACAAAGATCGCCGCGGCTTCTCTTCTTCTCAACCAACTTTTCAATTTGTTCCAAAGTTTGCGGAATTCGGCCGACCGTGCGGATTGCATCGGGATCGTTGGACCAACGATGAAGCTCATGAATATCATGCGTCTCAAAAGCACGTAACTTGATCTGTTTAGCAGCCATAGGTCCTCCTTGATTTTGAGTAAATCTCCTAATTTAAAGCATACCATTAAGACCAAGCGTGTCCTATCATTTTTTCCTCAAAAATAAAGCCACTCCCCTGTGGGAAGCAGCTCATTTCCTGCTAAGTGAGATACGACTTTTGCGATCTTGCTGTCATATTCCAGATTCCTTTTTACCGCCATAAGCCTGTGATATAGTTATCAAAAATTGCTTCCACAAAAAGGAGATCAGCACTTATGCACACCGTAATTAAACCGAAAATTCTTTACTTCGGCACCTCAGTCGTTCTGATCAGCACGATGAATCCAGACAGTACGCCCAATCTCGCCCCGATGTCTTCAGCTTGGTGGTTAAATCAATCTTGCATGCTCGGCATGAGCAGTAAATCGCAGACCGTCCAGAATATCATCCGCGAACAAGAATGCGTAATCAACCTGCCTGCCAGCAATTTAACTGAAGCGGTGGATCGGCTGACACTGCTAACCGGGCGCAGTCCCGTGCCGGAAACCAAAGCTGCGCTTAGTTATCAGTATGAACCTGACAAATTCGGCGTGGCGGAACTAACTCCGCTTGCCTCACAGACGGTACGGCCGCCACGCGTCCAAGAGTGCCCCATACACCTCGAAGCGACGCTAGTTAAGGTGCATCCATTCGAGGAGCCCAGCTCGCTGGTCGCAATGGAAGTGCGGATCGATAAAGTTCATATCAAAGATAGTCTGCTCATGGAAGGTCATCCCCATTATGTCGACCCAGCGAAATGGAACCCGATGATCATGAATTTCTGTGAATATTTCGGATTGAGCGAGCAGCGCCCCGCATCCAAGTTAGCACCGGTTTTCGGACCTTAATGCGCGGAAAGTTCCGCAACGTTAGCAGCATCGGGACGATCAGCGGCGGCGGCTTGCACACGCTTACCCCGCCCTTTGATGGCAGCCGCCCCCGCTGTAATGGCAGCGCTGCAAACCATCGTAACCATCAGCATCCATACATCCTTCTCCGTATGCGCCCCGCCGAACTGCAAGTTCATGATGCCTTCAACCGAATACGTTGCCGGCAGGAACTGGCCGAGCGATTGATAAAAGCTGCTTAGCAGCTGTTTCGGCACAATCGTTCCTGAGGTGACAAGTGACAACGACAGCACCATCATGTTCAAGAACATGCCCGCCATGCCGAATACGACGAGAAACATTTGAGCAAAGAACATGAATGTGACAAGTGTAAGGAAATGGAAGAGCCAGAATGCCGCGAAGCCGCTCGCCATTTGTCCGCCAAGCGCGGCGATCAACGAGGAACCGGCGATGGAAATGATCGCTGCAGCCGCTAATATAATAAGCGCGCGAACTGCAAAATGCTGTCTTGTGGAACACGCAGAGCCAATCGTTTGCGCAACCTGGTGAATGTTCATCGCCATCAGCATGGCACCAACATAGGAAGCGAGCACGAGCATCATCGGCACCATTTGATTATCCATGCCATCGACTTTATTCAAATTTTGAACTTGCGCATGCACTTTATTCATTAAGCTTTGGGCGGTGTGCGACGCTTGATCAGCCGGAAGCTTCAGCTGCTGGAGCACCACTTGTGTACCTTGAAGCGCAGCATTTCGGTTCATCTCATTGGTGACTTGCGTGACGACAGTTTGCATCATGCTTTTCGTCATTTGCGGGTTTGATTCATTGAGCGTGTACGTCAGCTCGGCCTGCGTACCCGATGTCTGCAGCATCTGCCCGAACTTCTCCGGAATCGTCACAATAAGATGAACATCACGCTGGATCAGCCGATCCGCGGCTTGCTTTTGATCCAGCTCCGTTATTTCAAAAGGGAGATCGCTCTCCAGCTGCTTCGCGAGAGCTTCGCCCGCTGCCCCATCTTGATTCACAATCGCAACCTTAAGATGATTGACGCGATCCAGCACCCCATCATAAGCCGTCATCCATACCACACAAAAAATAATTTGCGCCATCAAGGCCACCACTACCGCAACGATCGTTTGCGGTTTTTTGACATACTTGATTACTGTATGTTTCATTTCTTCTCCATCTCCTCTTTTGTTTTGTGTTAACTTAGATATAGGTTCAATATAACTTATGAAAAATGATGAGTCAACAAAAATACAAGTTAACTTTAACCTATAAATAAACATTGCAGAATGCACATCTATAGATTAAAATGAACCTATAAAACAAATGATCTTCCCACATCTTGGACAAGGAGACATGGTTATGAGCTCTATTCGCTACGCATTGCTTACTTTGCTGGCCCGTGAACCGCTGAGCGGCTACGATATCAAACTGCAAATGAACGGCCGTTTGGGCCCTTTTTGGAAAGTAGGCAGCAATCAAGTTTATCCCGAGTTATCGAAAATGGAAGCAGAAGGCTTGGTCAAGCTGCAAGGCGTGGAGCAGCTTACGTACCGTCCTGCGAAGAAATTGTACGAGATTACACCATCTGGACGCGATGTGCTTGTACAGTGGACGTTAGAGCCGGCGGGTGTGGAAAATGTCCGCGATGACTTTCTATTGAAAGCTTTCAATTCCTGGCTGATTGAACCGGATCAGATGAAAGCGCAAGTTGAAGCCATCCGCAAACAACATGAGGAGCGGCTAGCCGAATATACGGCGAAAATTGCCGAGCTGACTCCGAGGGTGGATCCGTCCAACCCCCACGATCCGCTTGCCTCTACCATATCGGTCGTTGACTTTGGCGTGCGCTACGAACGGCTTTATTTGGATTGGTGCGACCATCTATTGAAAAACGTTTAATGAAAGGCATATGGCCCGTGAATTTTCACTAGCTATATGCTTTTTTTCGTGGATGGAAAAGATTCAAGACGTAGAGGATGACATTTGTCCAAAATGGGAGTATCTTTCAATTAGAGAGATTCACACGGGACAGGGAGTGTGCGGCATGGGTTTTATGAAGAAGTATGTAGACAAGCATTGGAGGCTATTTCTAGTCGCGGTATTTTTCGTTACGCTGGAGTCGGTCGCGGATTTGCTGCAGCCGACGATTATGTCCCACATTCTGGACTTTGGCGTCGCAGCAGGACGGCTCGATTATGTGCTGCGGCTAGGCGGGCTTATGCTGCTCGTTACGGCAGGCGGCGCGTTGGCCGCGTCGATGCGTAACATCGTGGCGAGCCGCGTATCCCAAAAGTTCGGCACCGAGCTTCGCAGCGATTTGTTCCAAAAGATTCAATCGCTTGATTTTAGCAATATCGACCGCTTCGAGAGGGCCTCGTTAATTACTCGTTTGACCAACGATGTCACCCAGGTGCAGAACTTCGTCAACGGACTGATGCGCATCTTCGTGAAAGCGCCGCTGCTCTGTATCGGCTCCCTGATCATGGCGGTGCGCCTTAACCCGCAGCTCTCGGTCGTGCTGCTGATCGTCGTCCCGATCGTCGGCTTGCTTGTCGCCTTGAACTTGAAAATCGGCTTTTCCCGGTTCGTCCTCGTTCAGAAAGCGCTAGACGGCGTCAACCGGGTCATCCGCGAATATTTGTCAGGTGTGCGCGTCGTCAAAGCGTTCAACCGTTTCGACCACGAAACGGCCAAGTTCCAGCAGTCGAACACCGACTATCAGAACAAATCGATTCAAGTCACAAGAACGCTTTCCATCTTCAACCCATTGATCCTCCTCACCGTCAACTTCGGGATCGCAGGCGTGCTGTGGCTCGGCGCTTGGCGGGTCAATCATCACCAGATGCAGGTAGGCCATATCGTAGCTTTTGTCAACTATATGACCCAAATTTTGTTCGCACTCATGACCATTTCCATGGTTTTCAATATGTTCGTTCGTGCCAAAGCTTCCGCCAGCCGGATCGGCGAAGTGTTCGCCGAAGTGAACCGCATGGCCTGGGACTCCGCCCAGCTGATGCCCACGGTTCAACCGGCAGGCCGGATTGAGTTTGACAACGTATCTTTTGCTTATGAAGGAGCGGCGGGAGATCCTGTATTGAAAAATGTCACATTTACATGCCTGCCCGGGGAAACTGTAGGCATTATCGGCTCCACCGGCTCCGGCAAAAGTACCCTTGTCGGGCTCGTTCCCCGGTTCTACGACACGGTCCAAGGAACCATTAAAGTCGACGGCGTCGATATCCGCCTGCTCGATCCCGCCCAGCTGCGCAAGCGAATCGCCATCGTGCCGCAAACTACGATTTTATTCAGCGGGACCATCGTAGAGAACTTGCGCTGGGGCAAAGCAGATGCCAGCCGCGAGGAAATTGAGCTGGCCGCTCGTATGGCGGAAGCGCATCCCTTCATCTCCGAGTTTCCCGAAGGCTATGAAACACGGCTCGGACAACGAGGCATCAACTTATCCGGCGGCCAAAAGCAGCGGTTATCCATCGCCCGCGCCCTCATCCGCAAACCAGACATTTTGATCCTCGATGACTGCACCAGCGCTGTGGACGTGGCAACCGAAGCGAATATCAAGGAGTCGCTGAAGCAATATGCCAGCGGCGTCACGTGTCTGATTATCGCCCAGCGGATTACTTCTGTCATGGATGCAGATAAAATTGTCGTCATGAATGAAGGCGAAATTGTCGGTGTCGGCACGCATGAGACGTTGATGAGAAGCTGCCGGGTTTATGTGGAAATTTTCCAATCCCAGTTTGGAAAGGAGCTGCCGCTACATGCCGAAGCCGAATGAAAGCAATAGCCAACCGCAGCCTCAAGCGCCTGCCCCGCCGATGCTGACCGGTCCGATGCCCCGGGGAGGACGCGCGCCGGTCGTTAAGCCGAAAAATTTTAAAGGCACCTTACAGCGCCTCTGGTCTTACTTGGGCCATGAGCGAAAATGGCTGACCATTGTTTTCCTCTTTATTTTAGCCGATTCCATCTTGACGCTTGCCGGTCCGTATTTGATCGGTGTGGCCGTCGATGCGATGGCAGGCGGAACGGTCAATTATAGCGTGCTCAATGTGACGATGATCGCCCTGCTCAGCACCTATGTTGCCGACGGCGGCCTGACGTTTCTGCAAAGCTGGATCATGGCCGGCCTTGCCCAACGCGTCGTCATGCGGCTGCGGCAAACGATGTTCGCCAAGCTGCAGAAGCTGCCATTGGCTTTCTTCGATGGACGTTCGCACGGTGATATCATGAGCAGGCTGTCCAATGATATCGACAATGTCAGCAATTCGATCTCTCAATCGACCACCCAGCTGATGAGCGGATCGATTGCCATTATCGGCTCGTTCATCATGATGCTGATCTTGAGCCCAACGCTGACACTGGCGAGTCTGATCACGGTTCCGCTTGTGTATTTGCTGGCGAGAACGGTCACCAAGCGGACAAGTAAGCTGTTCAAAGATCAGCAGGCGCAGCTGGGACGGCTGAACGGGCATATCGAGGAGACGGTCTCGGGACTTCTGGTCGTCAAAGCGTTCAACCGCGAGAGCAAAGCGATCGAGGAATTCAACGCTGTCAATGAACGTTTGTACGAGGTGGGATTAAAAGCGCAAATCTGGTCCGGTTTCATGATGCCGTTGCTCGGTGTCATCAATAACCTTGGATTTGCTGCCGTGGCCATTGTGGGGGGCGTACTGGCGGTCAAAGGTTCCATTACTGTCGGCGTCATTGCCAGCTTTTTGAGCTATTCGCGCCAATTTGTCCGACCGCTGAATGATATTGCCAATACGTATAATATTTTGCAATCGGGTGTTGCCGGGGCGGAGCGCGCCTTTGAGGTGCTGGACGAAGCCGAGGAACCGGCGGATGAGCCAGGCGCCGTGGAACTGCGCAAGCCGCGCGGTCACGTGGTGTTCAAAGATGTCACCTTTGGCTATCGCGAGGACGTTCCGATTTTGAAGCAGGTCAGTTTTGAGGTGCCGGCAGGCAGCAGTCTCGCCCTTGTCGGGCCAACGGGAGCAGGCAAAACGACAGTTGTCAATCTTGTCACCCGCTTTTATGACACAACAAGTGGAACGATCGAGATTGATGGGCGCGATATCAAATCTTACACGCGTGACAGCTTGCGCCGCTGCTTTGGCATCGTGCTGCAGGATACGTACTTGTTCACAGGTACGATCAAAGATAACATCAAGTACGCCAAGCCGGATGCGACCGACGCCGAAGTTGAAGCCGCAGCCAAAATGGCCAACGCAGATTCGTTCATTAACCGGCTGCCCTTGCGGTACGACACGCTGCTGTCCGAGAACGGCGGCAATTTAAGCCAAGGCCAGCGCCAGCTGCTTGCGATCGCGCGCGTGATCTTGGCTGATCCTTCCATCCTTATATTGGACGAGGCGACAAGCAGCATCGATACGCGCACGGAGCTGCATATCCAGGAGGCCTTGCTCTCTATTATGAAAGGGCGAACCAGCTTTATCATCGCCCACCGCCTGAACACGATCCGTGACGCCGATACGATCATGGTCGTGGACCATGGCGAGATTGCCGAGCAAGGCAATCATGCTGCTTTGATGCGGCAGGAAGGCACGTACTTCCGGATGTTTTCCAATCAGTTCAAAAATCTCGAGCCTGCGGCTGAGTAGCTGCGCTATCGGCACCGGCCTGCCGGGAACAAACGCAAAAAAGCCTTATCCGAACTGTAAAGTTCGGTGAAGGCTTTTTTGTGCGTTAGCCTGCGAGGCGAGCGGCTCCCCGCTGCCCTGCAGCGCGACTACGGGCTAGAACTGCTCATCCTCACAATAATAGGCAAACAACTGCTCGATAGGTTTAAAATACAAATGCCCGTCCGGCCACGCCTGGAAGTGCAGATCCATGCGTGAGTCTTCCCAATTGACCGGCGTGCCGTGTGTAGCTAGCTTTTTCGGCGTAATCGGCTCTTCGATAACCTTTGGGAATTCCTGGTAGCCAAACAGCAAATTTTCGTGCATCGCGATAATCTCATACTTATCGCCCAAGAAGGCCCGCTCCTCCTGCAGCTGATAGTGGTAGTAGATGTAGCTGCTCATCATCTCGGGCTTCAAATGGGCGACACGCCCGGCACGCCGCTCGACGGAAGCTTTGCGCAGCCAATGCTCATAGCTTGCCGGTTCATTGAAATGGAACACGTCTACCATCGGCACCCATTTTCGCAGCTTCGCCTGACCCGGCCAATTCACCAAAAATGGCTCGACAGCCCCCGCAATCTCCTCCGGCAGGACATGATCTCCGATGCACTCGTAATATAGAAACAGATTGCCTTCCCATGCAAACCCCGCAGCCGTCATCAGCTTGCCCTCGTTCACCAATGTCAAGGCTGCCTGACCTTCCCGCATCGCCGACAGTCCGGCTTCCTCCAGCCCTGGCTGCAATTGGGCGCGATAGATCATTCTTTTCATCACTCCGCCCCCTCCCTACCGTCACTGCCTTCTAAACTCTCGAAAACTGGCAATTCTACATTTGCAGGATTTTCCATACGAAGCAGAGAAGGTTCCAAGGTGCGGATCACCACATCGTCCGTCTGCCATTCCTGCGCATGAGCAATATACCCAGCCTCATGTACCGTCATCCGCACACGCGACCAGCGAATATCCCGCATCGGCTTCTCTGGGTAAGCTTTCACTTCAAAAGCTCGCGAACGGTTCTGCGGGTAGTCGAGATCTCCAGTGACAGTGACCGTCACATGCGAAAACTCGATGTCGCGAAATTCGGGAATGCCCCGCTCCGGTGGATGTACCGACTCTGCCATCACCTTCCAATGCGCCGGAACCTCACCCGACCAGCTATCCGGCAGCTGCGCGTAACTGTAGCTCGGATTCAGCAGAGCTAACAAAGCTCCATCAGCCACATCAGCACCTCCTTACTAGTCCGATCCATTCCTATTTCGACTGCAAATCCCGAATCATACTGCGCACCTCAACCCCGGCGAGCATAACGATGCCGATCCCGTGGGTGTCGTTGAGCAGCCATGACAATTCATCTTTGTAATAGCGTGCCGCAAAAGAGTAGCCGGAGCCCCGGCACACGCCATAAATATGGCCGTGCTTGTCGATGCTGATACGGGTCAGGCCTTCCCAGCCTTTGCGCACAGCTCGCACATACGGCTGCGCATCAGTCAGCCAGCCGAGTCGGATACCACGGGCGAACGCATATAAGAACATCGATGTGCAGGATGTTTCCTCATACGATTCCGGATCGGTCAGCACTTGATGCCAAAGCCCGTTCGTTCCTTGCAGGCGCAGGTACCCTGCGCATAATTCGCGGAAGAAGGCGAGCAGCTCATCGCGCTGCACGTGATTTTCCGGCAAGGTCAGCAGCAGTTCAGCCAGTGAGAACAGCACCCAACCGTTGCCACGGCCCCACGGCACTTCCGTTTGTTTGTTGAATTTAAAATCATATACATGAGACATAATTTGCAGCTCAGGCATGTAGAGGTATTTTTTATACAGCAAAATTTGCTTCACCGCATCGTCCAAAATACTCGCATCCTGCGTGAATTCAAAATAACGGCACATGAACGGCACGCTCATGTACAAGTCGTCGCACCAAAGCGTATCTTTCATGAAATCAACACTGCCACGCACCCGATACAGCACGCCGTCCTGAAGGCGGTCCTGCACTTGCGTGATATAATGTGCGATCCGGCCGGCAACCGCTCTCGCTCCTTCCGGCTCGTGGAAACGCGCTGCCGTCAGCATTGTAGCCCCGAACGAGCCGCAATCATCGAGGCTGTCCATAAGCGCCAGCTGATTGTTGACACCAGGCGCTCCATAGCGGGCTGCATCCCACAGCGAATACGCATCGACAGACGTACACTGCTCAATGTGCTTGAGCACATAGTCAACGTAATCCTGTCTGCCCAGCGCCGCCCCGGTCTGCATGAGGCCGTACAGCGTCACGCCCAGCGGATAATTCCATTTGCCGAACAGCGGGTTCTCCAAATAAGGGCGTACCCACGTCTCCGGATGATCTGCCCGCCAATAGGTCCCCTCCCCGCCGTCGTCATAGACGTGGTGCATCTCCCCCAATTCATGAATGGCCGGAACCTTCTCCTGTGCAAACGTGCCAAGATAGAGCCAGTGATCCGCCAATCCCTTTACAGGAACTGGCTGCAGCCATGCCACGTCGCCGCTAACTTCTGCACCTTGCAGTCTGAACCCCCACCGACTTCCCAGGCACTCGGACACGACAACCACATTATTCAGCCCGAACAGCAGTTCCGCATCCACACAGAACTCCCCGCTTGCCGGTGCCGAATAAGCCAGCTCCCCGTTGATATAGAGCGCAATTGAGCCCTCGTGGCTTCCCCGCCATGATATGGCCTGCGTGCCCGGCAGCAAGCTCTCCACCTTCGTCCACGCCAATGCGGATCGTCCCGCCACGGTGCCGAACTGTCGGCCAAACGTGCCCTGAGCAAGCTCTGTTTCGCTCCACTGCGCAGAAGGATACCAACGCAGAGCGTTATCCTGCTCAAACAAGCCGTCCGCAAGCAGCGGAAGCAGATCCCGCTCGGTCGGCTCCGAGTAAATCCATCCTTCCCAGCCCTCCCGTTCAGGCGTCGGATTCATGAAATGCAGCGGAAAATTTTTGTAAGAGCCCGTGCCGAATTGCCCGCCGCAGCCAGAGGCTGTCTTCAAATACTGCACGACAACCGGATTCCAACCCTTGTTCAGCATCGCACGGAACACATTCTTCCGCTCCGGGGCCACATCGTCGGAAATGTTCGAGGCGTAAGCGAGCTTGCCGTTAACGTACACCTTCGCCGGACCGTAGCAGCTCATGCCGAAGTTCAGCTCAGCAGGCTGGTCCATCCACAGCTTCGCCCAAGTGTAAACGACCTGTCCATTGCGCATATCCGGCCACTTTTTCGCCAAATCCATATCGTACCGATAGTCGTGAAGCCGTGTGAACCCCTCCCGGTTAAAAAGCCGGTACACAAACGGGTGGCTCGGATTCGCCCCGATATATCGCTCAGCAATCGTTGCAAGCGTCTGCTCCACATTTGTTCCATATTGGCTGAAAATAGATTCCTCTTGCCCAAAATAGCTCATCGCCAACCGCTCCTCTCTTCTGATCCACATAAAGCAACTCCCGCACCTGTGTACGGGAGTCGGGGTACCCTGCTATGACTTCGCGCCTGCGCGCTTCTTGTAAGCGTCCGTTAATTCCTGGCTCACTTTGGCAAAGCTCGGATCCGCTTTCATCTTCGTGACAAAATCGTCCCAAGCAGCCAGCGACTCACGGCCCATGATCACTTTAATTTTCTCATCTTGAATTTTCTTCTGGAATTCAGGCATAAATTGCTGCGCCGTCGCCGAGTACAGACCGAAGCTGATGTCTGCGGAGCTTGTTTTCGCACGCTCGTCTTGAATTTGACGATACGAATCCTGCACATCTTTCGGGAAGTAGTTTTTGATCGAGCTCGCGTAAGGGTCAGCAACATAGACGATCTGGTTGAAGTCCGGTCCGCCGTCTTCTTGCAGTTTTTTGGCATCAACGACTTTAACGCCGTCTTTCACCGTATGGTCTACGCCTTCCACACCGTACTGCTGAATGTTGAACACATCGTCATTCATCCAAGTGTCAATCATTTTCAGGATGCGCTTCATTTTCGCTTCGTCCACAGTCTTAGGAATCGCCAGTACACCGGCAAATCCAGGACCTTTCGGATTGTAGCCGTTCAAGTTCGTCACCGGAACGAAATCGGACTCTTTAATATTCGGGTTCGTCTTTTTCAGTTCATTCACGTACTCTGTGACTGATCCCGCTTTCTCCCACATGACGCCTGCCTTGCCGGCTTTCACCATGTCTTTGACTTGCGACGCTTTCATCGAAGCAAAATCTTCCGGAATAAGCTTCTCTTTATAAAGGTTTGCTAAGTATTCCAGCGCTTTATGCTCTTCAGGCAGGAATGCCGTGTATTCCAATTTGTTATCTGCAAATTTCCACGGACCGTTCGCGCCAGCGAAAGCGTACTCCAGCTGGCCGAGGCCTTCCATTTTATCCGGAGGCGTAACGTTCGCTGCAAGTCCGATCGTATCTTGCTTGCCGTTCTTATCGGGATCTTTTTCCGTAAAGGCTTTCAGGACGTTGTAAAACTCTTCAGTCGTCGTTGGTACTTTCAGCCCCAGGTTATCCAACCAGTCTTTGCGGATCACATAGAAGGCATCGGCTTCGGACGGGCGGGGACGCGGGATGCTGTAGTTTTTGCCGTCATCCATTTTTGACAAATCCCAAGCTGTCTTGGAAATTTTGCTCGATAAATTCGGATAATCTTTGATGTAATTCGTCACATCCCAGAAGACGCCTTGTTGAACAGCCGTACGGAATGTAGTCTGCATTAATTCTGGCGGGATATAGATGATATCCGGAATATCGCCGGAAGCCAGCGATACGTTTAATTTATCGTTATAGCTGTTGGCGGATACCCATTGAACCTTCATTTCGGAATTCGTTGCCTTCTCAATCAGCTTCTTAATCGCGTTATCATCCGCTGGCGGTGTTGCGCTGAGCAGAATCGACATGATGCTGACCTTCAGCGGTCCGCTCTCCGTCGCCGACTGGCCTGCTTGGCCCGCAGCTGTGCCGCCGTTCTTGGCACCGCAAGCGGAAAGCAAAGATGCTGCCAACATCGTAGCGCTTACACCAAGAATGATTTTTCTGTTGATTTTCAAAGTGATCAACCCCTTCTACTTGTTTCGGTTTGAAACCGCTAACATCAACTTAAGCGGAATGAACATTCCCGACAACTAAACTTTTTTGCAGAAGGTCCGAATTCGCACTTTATCCTTTATTGCAAAGCAGGCTAATCTTGCAGGATTCCAGCTCAGATCTAATGCAAGGCTATTTCCGTTCTTTCTGGATCATATCGCGATATTGGCTCGGAGTTACACCTTCGACTTTTTTGAAAATACGGTTAAAATACGTCTGCTGGTAGCCGACTTTCTCGGCGATCTCAATAATTTTCAAATTCGTTTCTCTTAACAGATCTTTGGCTGTCCCAATGCGGAGATTCGTCAAATAATCGATAAAATTAATGCCGGTCAACTGTTTAAACGCCCGGCTTAACGTATAGGGGCTCGTCCCGAATTGATCCGCACAAGCTTCCAGCGACAAATCGGTCATATACTTTTCCTTGATATAAGACATCACTTTCTCGACGACCTGCTTAAGATGAAAATCTTGCTTACTGATCAGCTCCTGTACGAAGGTGCCGACGACACGATGCTGGAACCAGTTCAGCATTTCCTCCGGCTCTTGCAGTTGGTGGAACTCTTCATATAAATTCGCGCCTGCAAACAAAACAATCGGATTCATGCCCGACTGCAGCATCGCATGCTGCATACTGCCCAAGAGCTGGGTCATCCCCTGCTGTACGATTAATTTCTTATACCCTTCTTGCGTAAGGTCTGCCATAAACTGCCGGATCAGCTTCACCGCTTCTTCTTCGCCCCCGAGGCGCAAAGAATGGATAATCTCCTTCTCCAGCGAGAAGTTGTAATTAAATTCACGCTGCGCCATGGACTTGTTGAGCTGGTCGACGTCAATCAGCCTGTTCTTGTCGTTCCTGTCCACATAGCTGAGCGCCTGACGCGCTTCTTCAAACATATACGAAATATGTCCGAGCTGATTCGTCATATGGCCGAGAACGACGACGGATTGCAGCTTCATCATGCTGTGGATGATCTGTACGTAGGCCTCCCCGTACTCGCGCATCAACGCCCGGCACTGCTCACTCGTGTAATCGCCTGGGAAAATTAGGAACAAACCGAGCGACAAATCATGATAGTTGAGCGTTTCACAGGAAATGCCTTTGCTGCTGGCCAGCTCTTGGGCAATATTGCCCGCTGCGAACGTCACCAGTTCCTCATCCCCGGATTGGAAGCGCGTCTCCTCGACATGCAGCCCACTCAATTGCACGACCATCGCAGCGAATTGCTTGCCTTCGATGGTGAGGCCCAATTGGCCAAGCCTTTCATGAATCTCGTTCTCCGATAGCGGGAATAAATACCCCTGAACGAGCTGCATCAAGAAGCCTTCGCGAAGCAGCGGAAGATGAAGATTCAATTGCCCCCGCAGGTTCTGACTCTCCCTGGACATGGAGTCCCATTTGCTCTCGATCCATTCGAAACTGCTGGCGTTTAGCCGCAGATCCGGATTGCCGAACAACCGCTGCAGCACCCTCTCGAATGGTGAGAACATGCGGGTCGATGCCAGCCACGATAGCACCAAAGCAAGCAGCAAGCCGCCGAAGCTGATAAGCACAATAATCTTGGAAACGAGCAGCACCGGAGCCGTAATACTGGATAAAGGGACAGCCGACAAAAAAGTCCAACCCGTGCCTAAGCGGTTAAATTTGCTCGTCGAGACGGAATAAGTCGCTTTCTGGAAGTCGAACAGAAACGAGCTGCCTTCCGCAGCCTGCTTCGCATATTTCGCTTCCAACGTTGTATCAAGCTCTGTTAAGCGCCCGCTGGAAGAGAAGCGCCATTTGCCGTCGCCGGCAATCATGAGCGTCGTCCCTTCCTCATAAGGATTAAGCGAATTCAATTGTTCCTTCAGCTTCACCGGATCGAGTGACGAAATTAACAATCCGAAAGGCTCGGCAGGCACGCCTGGCAGCTTATTAACTAGCGTCAGCGTCGAGCTGGCGGCAGCTGTGTTAGCGTTCTCAGGGACGTCCGGCGTTCCACTCCCGTCTGTCCAGAACATCGACTTCTTCTGCTGCAGCATGGCGTTGTATTTCGCAATCAAGGCTGGATCCGTCAGAAACGTGTAGCCCTCTTTCGTAATAACGACCGGCTGGGGAACCGCTAAGTACAGCTCAACATGGCCCAGCATCGGGCTAGAGCCTTCAATAATCAACAAAGTCCGATAAAGCTCCTGAACCTGATCATACTTCTCGACAAAGTCGATATCCTTCAGCTTATTGCCCAGATTGGGATCATAAGCCCAATGCGAGAATGTAAGCTCCAGATTGGCGAATTGATCCTCGACATTCTTTTCCTGCTGCACGATTTTATTGTAATGAAGGCGCTGCAGTTCGCCCTCTACTTTTCCGGTCACGATGCCATAAATAGCAAGTCCCGTGACGAGTCCGGGAATCGAAGCAATCAGCAAAATGAGGATCAAGCTTTTGCGGTAGAAGTTCCCTTTCTGTTTGTTCTTAAGCATAAGCATCACCTTCCAGCTTTTCGTAGCAAGTACACAGGCAGAAGCGGCCTGATTTCATTTATTATAAATCATCCCGCTCCCGATATCGACGAAAAAAACAGACCAGCATACGCAAAAATCGCCGGCTCTGAGCAGCGCTCCAAGAACCGGCTTCCATCTTGCATGTTACGGAATGATTCATTACCCCTTCACCGAACCGACCATAGCCCCTTTGGCAAAATGCTTCTGCAAGAAAGGGTATACAATCAGAATCGGAATCGTCGCCACGATTACGGCTGCCATCTTCAGCGTTTCGGATGGCGGCGCCTCCACGTAGGCGGACATGCCGAGCTCGCTGTTTTGCGAATTGAGCAGGATGTTTTGCAGCAGCACCTGAATCGGCCACTTGGAAGCATCTGTCAAATAGAGCAGCGCATTGAAGAAGGTGTTCCAATAGCCGACCGCATAGAACAACCCGAAGGCTGCCAATGAAGGCAGAGACAACGGCAGAATGATGCGAATGAACGTTGTGATATCGTTGCAGCCGTCGATCGCTGCCGACTCTTCCAGCTCCACAGGGATGCCGTCGAAGAAGTTTTTCATCAGAATGACGTTCCACCCGCTGGCCAGCACGGGCAGAATAAGCGCCCAGACGCTGTTGATCAGATGCAGATTGCGGACGATCAAGTAATTCGGGATGATGCCCGGGCTGAACAAAATCGTGATCAGAATGAGCAGCAGCAGCAATCTGCGTCCAGGCAACCGCTTACGCGACAAGGCATACGCAAGCGCTGCAGTGACGACCAAGCTGCAAGCCGTACCGACGATCGTCAGAAAGGCGCTGTTGCCGAGCGAGTGAACGAACGCCTTTGTTGCCAGCAAGTAGCTGTAAGAGGCGAGCGACCATTGATGCGGGAACAAAATAAAGCTGCTTTTTAAGTATTCGACCGGGTCCGTGAATGAAACGACAAATACGTAGTACAACGGGAATATCGTTAGCATGGCGATCAATCCGAGCAGCAGCACGTTAAACACGTCGAATATGCGGTCACTGAGCGTCTTTTTCATACGGCACCTCCTAATATACGCCTTCTTCGCCAAATTTTTTGGCCAATTTGTTGGCCACGATAACGAGAACTAAACCGATGACCGATTTGAAAAGCCCTGCTGCCGTACTGTAGCTGAATTGCGCCTGCTGAACACCGACACGGTAAACATACGTATCGAACACTTCGGCAACACTAGAAACAGCGCCATTATACATAAGCAAAATTTGTTCAAAACCGACATCCATGATATGACCGAGACGCAAAATCAACAGGACGACAATGGTGCTGCGAATCGCCGGCAGCGTAACATGCCACATTTGACGGAAACGCCCAGCGCCGTCCATTCTGGCCGCTTCGTACAGCTGCGGGTCAACGCTGGCAATCGCTGCCAGGAAGATGATCGTGCCCCAACCGGCTTCCTTCCAGATCGATTGGATCGTCAGCATGATCCAGAATAGATGCGGATTGGACAAGACATCGACTTTATCTGCGCCGAAGGAAGCCAAAATTTTATTGAAAAGCCCCTCACCTGTAGCAAACATCAGGAACGTCAGCCCTGAGATAATAACCCAAGACATGAAGTGCGGCATGTAGACAATGGTTTGAATTGTTTTCTTATACTTATCACTGCGCAGCTCATTGAGAAAGAGCGAGACGATAATCGGCAGCGGGAAGAAAAACACTAGGTTCATTAAGCTGATGCCCATCGTATTGCGAAACAGAATCAGAAAGTCCGGATTCGAGAAAAAACGCTCGAAATGCTGGAAACCGACCCATGGACTGTTGGCAATGCCCCGGATGGGCGAGTAGTTTTGGAAGGCGACGACGACTCCGAACATCGGGATATATTTGAAAATAAGAAAGAAAATAATCCCCGGCAAGGCAAGCAGGTACAAATATTTGCTTTTTACGATATCCTTCCATAATCTTCCTAATCTCCCCCTCGTGGCCGTGGGAGCCTTTTGGGCTCCTTGGGCGACAAGCGTCGGAGGCGATTGTAATTGTTCCATATCCGCTGTACTCCTCTCCGAATTTTACAATGTTAGATATCGATGACCCGATGCTGTTCATAATCAAAATATTTCCCCTCAAGCAGCCCGATCAATGTGCCGGTCACCCGCACCTCGATCTCGTTCTCGCCTTCACGGAGAATCGCTGATTGTCCGCTCCATACGTAAGGCGACCATGGGCGTAAGCCCAGCGACTGTCCGTTCACCAGCACTTCGACACTGTCATGAACGTCCCAGCCTGGAAACATCACTTCGAACATTGCAGCCGATGGCAGCGAGCTTAGGCTCATAGCGCGCTTAAATGACATGTCGCCGGCGTAGTACGGATATCCGGCATAGTATCGGCCTGCGCGCAGGGACTCGGCGTTCTCCGGAGCGCGGGTCACGACAGGGCGAGACGTCTCGTCGAAGCGTACGCCGAAGTCGCCGTATAAGTAAAGCGCATCGACGATGCCGTGCCAATCCTGCTCCACATGCACGTCGATGTGCATGTTATTCCAGCCTTGACGAAGCGCATGCCCAATACTGCACAGGCAATTGGCATGATCGTAAACGAGCTGGCTGGTGAAATCTGCTTTCGTGACAGCCACATCGTTCAGATGGAGCGTCCATTCGCCTGCGATCGCCGATTGGTCCATCAGCAAGCTGCACGACGTTGGCAGCTGCTCGATATAGAAGGAGACCGAGTATCGGCAGGCAAGCGGATAAGCAATCTTCGTCTTCATCGGTACGCCGAACACTTGGCTGAATGATATCGGCAGATTCTGCTGCTGCGCCAAATCTGCGCATTGGTCAATAAAGGTTTTGGCTTGCACCCAAACCGCTTCCTGCGCTTCCGCCGATTCGCCGACGCTTAAGCGGAACTTATCAAAGCGAAGCGCATTCGGGCTGAGCGCCGATTGCCGCCAATCGCCAGCATCGGCGTCAAGATTCCAGCGCCACACGTCTGCTTCTTGCGGTGCGCTTGCGCTTGCACTAGTCGTTATGCGTATTAGTCTCGACTGATACGCATCGAAGGTAAGCGGAATGGTGCACAGGCCTTCCGCCAAAAAATTGATTTGCAACGGGGTATGTGCCCCCGATTCTACATCCACGAGCTCGGCATCTATCGTATACGGCGACTTCAGTTCCGGCCAAATTTGACCAGGATCTATAGTCAGCCGAGTATCCCACACCGCCGATTCCTGATTGCTGACGAACACGGCATAGTCCTGATCGTCCAGATAACGGCTCTGCATCAGGAA
This sequence comes from Paenibacillus aestuarii, assembly GCF_027789125.1. GTDB lineage: Bacteria > Bacillota > Bacilli > Paenibacillales > NBRC-103111 > Paenibacillus_E > Paenibacillus_E aestuarii. The sequence continues at coordinate 130,926 of NZ_JAQFVF010000021.1, forward strand.
GCCGTCTGCCTCGCGCCCGAAGTCCAAAGTCACCGGCCTCGGAAGCAGCTCGTCAAGCAGCTGGCTCAGCTGCTTGAGCGCGTGATCCGCAGGCTCCCCACCGCTGCGTGGGATGAAATAGGCGGCCCCTTGCCCTTGGGCGAGTAGCTGTAGCTCTATCGCTTCTAGCCCCTCACACGCCTCCTGCTCATCCTTCGCCTGCATGCTGCGCCAATATAGGAGATGCGGTGACGCCGGCACCCCGAATGTCTGCACCGCTTCCAGATGGGCCGTGCCCTCCGCCTCAATCGCCTCGTAAGGCAGCAAGCCATAGGCGATGACTGTGCCGCCGGCTTGCAAGAACGCCTTCACCTGGCTCCAAGCCCGCTGTTCCAGATTCGCCATCGGCGGTAGGATCAGCACGCTGTAGCTCGCCTTGCCGATGCGGATCGTTCCCTCTTCCGTCAATTCCGCTTCAGCAAGCAGCTCGGGATCGAGATGGTCGAAGTCGCGCCGGCTTTTCAGCAGATGGACATGAATCGATTGCCAATCACCTTTGAGCTGATCAAGCCGCTTCTTCTCCTGAGCATCGTATCCCGCATATTCGAAATGATGCATCGGATTCGCCATATGGCTCCACAGCGTTGTCGTCGGATCGAGCACGGCAATGCGGATATCAGCCGTTCCTTTACTCATCAAGTAGCTCATTCTGGCGGTATAATCGCCTAGCTGGCGGAAATGGCGCCAATATGGATTTTGATAAAACTGGGAAGGCGGTGCATCATGCTGCGTCATACCATCAATCGTATAGAAGAAGGCATGGAAGTTGTAAAAGTTCGTGCCCAGTGCCGCAAGCCGGTCAATCATCCACTTCGCATCCTGCAAATTCATCGACCAGCCGACGCTGTGGAACGATTCGTTGAGCACCCGCTCTCGTCCCAATTGGCGTGCGATCGAGCTGGTCATCTTCGGATTGTCTCGGAAGCTGAGCGCATATCTGCGCAAAATCCAGTCGAGCGAACGTCCCAGCTTCTCATGCGCGCTGTCACCACCAGGCACATGGCTGTAGCGCTGCGTCGTCATCCGCATGGAAGGCACCTCAGCCACATATTGCAGGCTGCGCTCCTCACACCAATCGTGAATCTGCTCATGGTACGATTCACAAAGCAAAAGATGCAGCGATTGATAATAGTCGTAGCGGATCTTCGGCGCATTCGGATAATCGCTGCACACCAGAGCCTGGAGGTGATCTTTCAGCGAATATCCGTTGCGCTTCAAGAAGTAGGCCTCCAGCTGCGGTGACCACGGATTTTTCCCAAGCAAGCCGATCTCATCCGTGAACATGCCTTTGACCGTCTCGCCGAAATCCTCGCCGATATATGCTTCATAGCGATCATGGGTCAGCCGGATGAACGATTGCATCGCTTCCCGGTGACATGGATCGACGAACGTGCCGTAATATTTGAAATTTTCAATTTCCTTTTCCTGGAAGATCAGGACTAACCATTCGCCTGCAGGCGCCTCCCAATCCAAACGATACACGGTGCGATAGGTGAAGAAGCGCTTTTGGTTATATGTCGTCAGCCCCGTTTTTTGAAACACGGGATCCGCTTGGAAATTACCGATCGCAGCCGACAGATCCACGGCGTGCTCCCAATCTTTCTCCCCAGTCGGTTTCACCGGCACAGCTTTGGCTGCTAGAATGCGCGCCCATGGAAGCTCCAACTGAATCTGACTGCCGCCAGCGACGCTGTGTTCGGTTACAGCAAGTGTCTGATGCTTGGCGTCCGGATGCAGCAGTGTCACTTCCCCGCCGGCAATTCCGCTTGGATACGGATACTCGTCATAAAGCCAGACTTGCATATTCCTTTCCTTCGCCGCCTTGATCGCAAAGCTGACTTTATCAAACCAAGTTTTCGACAAGTAGGAGATCTGCATGCCTTGACGTGCACAGATGAAAAATCCGCGTACGCCCTTGTCGGCCATCTCCTCAATCTGTCTAATAATCTCCTGTTCTTCCATATCTCCGTTCCAAAACCAAAACGGATGAATGCTATATGCAGCCCCGGGACTTCGGAATTGCTGCCAGTCCATTCGGCTCCCTCCTCATTGAAAAATTTGTAGCTTAACCTTATTCCCCCGGACGCTTCCCGGCAAGCACACATTCTTGCATGAGCGAAGTGGTGGGCCTAACACTTTTTTGCGCGCTTGCAGTTCGTTGCAAAACCGCATTGCTCCAGGCTTTGCACCGGGCTTCACGGCAAATCGGCGGCTGCGTATGCCTACCAATAAACACAAAAAAACACAAATGAGCGCACTCATTTGTGTTTTCAATATTGGCTATTATGTACTACTCTGATATCAATTCCATCACTAAAATATCACCAATAGGTATCCAATCAATGCCTTGATCGTGCGATAATTTCACTTTACGTGATTCCTGATCGATCTTCGTGATGAGACCTGTCATCTGCTGGTCGCCAGCTTCATTATAGATCTTCACTAATACAAACTGTTGACTTAACAGCGCCTCTGACATCACTTTTGCAATTTTGTTATTTTCACGTTGTCCAGTCATTATGTCTTCACTCCATTGCCAGAACGTTAGTTCTTATTATACTAGAGAATCGAACGGGGGTAAAGATGACTTTATAATTTAATACTCAAGCCACAACTTGATAGGGGACCTTGATCGTGACTTTAGTCCCAGCCCCGGGTTCACTTTCATAAGTGATCACACCGTTCATGCTTTGAATAATTCGAACCGCCAGTGCCGTTCCAATACCAGTTCCCACTTCCTTCGTTGTGAAAAATAAGGTGCCGATGCGCGAGACCTGCTCCTTGGTCATGCCCTTCCCGTTGTCCATCACGACAATTTGCGCATGCTGGTCATGGCCGGTAAGGTGCAGCAAAACTTCTCCATCCGACGGCGTCGCTTCCACCGCATTTTTAATAATATTAAACAAAGCTTGCTGCAATTGCCCGCGGTCAGTGTGAATCATGATATCTCCTTGCAGGTTCGAGCTCAATAAGACACCATTGTTGGTCGCCATGGGCATAAACAAGGTGGTGACGTTTTGCAGCATGTCCGATAAGGAAAAAGATTCAATCTTCGTCAGCTTCGGCTTGGCAAAATACAAGTAATCATTAATGATCGCTTCCGTCCGCTCCAGCTCACCCAGGGCGATCTCCAAATACTGCGCGTTCTTCCCTTGCTCATGAGGACGCATCATCTGCAAAAAACCTTTGACCACCGTTAAAGGATTGCGGACTTCATGGGCGATAGAAGCTGCGAGCTGACCTAACGTTTTCATTTTCTCGTTATGCTGGATTTCCTGCTTCATGACAATTCTTTCGTGACAAACCTCCTGCAGCATGGCCGAGATACAAGCAGCCGTGCTTTGGAAAAATCCGAATAGCAGCACCGTGACAGCCGGATTATGCTCAAGTTGAATCGAAATATCCTTCAGCATCGTAAACGAGACTAAGACCGCCAGCATCACCAGCGAAGGCAGCACGGAAATCAGGAGCGTTCCACGAATGCGATATTTGCCCGATGTCCCTTTCATTTTCCAGGAAGGAAACAGCAGCAATAAAAATGTAAAGGTAATGCTGATGTAACCGAACAGCAGTGCGCTGCCACCTAAATAGGTACGTGTCGCGATGATAATCAAATAATTAACGGCGCCGGCGATTGGCCCCCCATAAATGGTAGATATCACAAGAGGTACATAGCGAAGGTCCCAATACAGATTCAACGCTTCATACGAGAAAATGAGGCAAAGCATGGAAGACAGGCCCTGCAGCAATCCAATTCCGAAAGTAGATCTTACAAAAGGCCATCGATCCCCGATGGCTGTGAGTACCAAAGTCGGTGCGAGAACGATCAATATGTTGAGAAACAATTTTTCGATTAACATGCGCGTTCACACACATCCCAAGGGTACAGATTTCAAATAAAGGTGCTTCCCAATTGTTTCTACATTTACGAACAATTCCCCTGCCTGGCATGAACTTTGGATAAAAATAATCCAGCAGGCATGCAAAAGGCGCCCCCCCGTCTAAGACGGAAAGACGCCTTGCCTTGTATTGAGCTATTCTTTAATCGTTACATAGACCGTTGTCTTCATGTTGCCAAAAGTGACGCTGATCACCGCTTTACCTTTGCCGTTCGCTTGAATGACACCGTCTTTCACATCGGCGATGCGGATGTTGTTGCTTTTCCATAATGCTGGCAACGTCACATCTTGTTCACTTTGATCCGCATAGGTTGCCGTCGCTTTCACGTTGTAAGTAGCGCCTAGCTTCATTTCCACATTGACGATATCTGTCTTCAAATATTTCAACGTGTCCACTTCTACAGGGATCGAGATCGTCTTTCCGTTGTACGTACCCGAAATGTTCGCTTTACCCGACCCTACAGCTGTAACCAGACCGTTATCCACAGATACCACTTTGTAGTTCGAAGATTTCCAAGTCCCGGAAGTGCTCACATCTTTCTTGCTGCCGTTAGCCAGCATAGCCGTAAGATTTACCTGAACGGAATCTCCGGTTTTCATGGAGATGAACTTCTTGTCCGTATCAACCGTCTGCACCGCACCGACTTCCACAGGAATGGTAACGGTTTTCCCGCCGTAAGTTGCAGTCACTGTCGTTTTGCCATTCGCTACGGCTGTTACAGTACCGGCGGCAACTGTAGCCACCGCAGGAGTGCTTGATGTCCATTGCGCCTGGCTTGTCACATCGCTCGTATTGCCGTTCACATCCGTGGCTGTGATGACGATAGCTTTCGTTTCACCGATATCGATGGCAATGGATGTCACGTTCGGCGCCAACGTGCTGGCCATATCGACCTGGACATTCAGCGTCAGGCTCTTGCCGCCGTATTCAGCGGTGATGACCGTTTCTCCGGCAGCCACAGCTTTAAGCACGCCTTCACTCACTGTTACCGCTTTTGTATTCGAGCTTGTCCAGACAGCGTCTTTGCTGACTTCAGCTGTCGTGCCATCCGTATATGTAGCCGTCACCGCAACGGCTTGGCTGTCGCCCTTTTTCAGAACGATGTTGGAAATCGAATCTTTATCGCTGGTTAAGCTTTTCAAAATGCCGACGGATACTTGAACCGTAACCGTTCTTGTTCCATATTTGGCTGTCACGGTAGCCGAACCTTTGCCGACAGCTGTAATCAAGCCGTTACTGACTTCAGCAACCGAGGAATCACTGGTTGTCCACTCCGCTTTGTTCGTTACGTCAGCCTCTGAACTGCCGCTATATACCGCTGTAAGACCGATCTGCTCGTAGCTGCCAACCTGGAAATCAAGGTTTTTCTTGCTGGCCTTGATATACGTAGGGATATCGACATAGATTTTGGAACTTACGCTTTTGCCGCCGAAGCTTGCTGTAATCGTCGCTTCTCCGGCTTTGAAAGCCGTAATTTTACCATTCGTGACGTCGAGAATGTTATCATCACTAACTTTCCAAGTTGCCTGATTCGTCACATCTGCCGTCGTACCATCGTTGAAAGCAGCCGACAGTGTCAAAGCAGGTGTATCCGTCGTTTTCATTGAAAGGCTCTCTTGGCTGATGGTAAGCCGCTTAGCCACATCGACATCAACGGTAGCTGTAACCGAACGCTCGCCGTATTTGGCTGTGATCGTCGCCTCGCCTGTCGCATTGGCAACGAGCTTGCCTTTATCCACGTACACAACGCTTTCATCGGAAGATGACCAGTCTGCACGGTCTGCGATGTTATTCGTAGAACCGTCCGCATAAGAGGCTGTCAACTGAAGCTGTGTCGTACTGTTCTTCTTCATGTACACTTGCTGCTGATCAAGATCCAGCTTGATCGCTTTATCAACATCCGTCTTGATTTCAACGGATTGTGTGCCGTAAGTCGCTGTGATCATCGCTTGTCCCGGACCGTATCCGGTAATCTTGCCTTTCAAGACATCGGCAATATCCGGATGATCGGATTCCCATTCCGCTTTATCGGTCACATCTTCTACGGAGCCGTCCGGGAAAGTAGCTGTCAATTTGATCGTTTGCGAATCATGAAGCAGGAGGGAAAGCTGGGATTGATCCGGCTCCAGACGCTTGACGATCTCCACATTGACAGGAATCGTCACGGAACGATTGTTATATTGAGCCGTCAAAGTCGCAGTACCCGAGCTAAGGCCTGTAATCTTGCCATTCACTACGGTAGCAATCGCGTCCTTATCAAAGCTCCATTCCGCTTTCTGCGTAACATCTTCATTCGTGCCGTCATCATAATAAGCCGTCAGTGTGATCTGATCCGATTGTCCCAAACGCAAATCAACGCTTTGCTTATCTTTGATTAGCGAGCGGACATGCTTGTTAACCGTAACATTGACGATAACGGTTTTGTCCGAATACGTGGCCGTAATCACGGCGGTACCCGCCTTCTTCGCTGTGACTGAACCCGCATACACAGCAGCAACGTCATTGGCGCTTGAATTCCAATCCGTCTTCACCGTGACGGTCTCCGTCGATCCGCTCTCGTAGACCGCAGTTGCCGTCATCGCGAGCGTATCCCCGACTTCCATCGTCAGTTCGTTCTTGTTGAGCACAAGCCGCGATATTTCGTCCGCCGCCAGTGCGGTGCTTCCAAAGCTGCTTATGAAAGCGAAAATAAGTAAAAATGGCAGCAGCAGCAGCTTTGATTTTCGTGCGATCATCATGTCATCTCCTTCGTCCTCGAATGTGCATTATATATTACATTGTCAGTCTACAGCACGAATCTGGATTTTGTGTGGAGTTGAGATGACCTTTTCGTGAAATTTTCACAATAAAGTCCATGAATCGACATGAATTGGCAGCAGTAAATCCGCAAAATCCGCTTCTCCCACACCGTCCGCCTGCTTAAAGCTCCAGCTTGTAGCCAATTCCTTTTATCGTTTTGATATAAGGGATCCGTGTTTTTCTGCGAATATTTTTCAAGTGCGAGTCTATAATTCTCGCGTTTCCGTAGTACTCGTAGCCCCAGAGCTTGTCGAGAATCTGCTCGCGCGTCACCACATGTCCAGCTTGCCCGACCAACAGCTTCAGAATTTCGAATTCTTTGCTTGTCAATTCGACAGCGGTCTCACCAACAAATACTTTAAAAGCGTTCACATCCAATCGCAGCTCGTTAAATTTCACGCGGCTGTTGTCCGGATCTGCCATAGCGCGCGAACGGCGCAAAAGCACTTCGACCCTTTTGACCAGAATTTGAACGGAAAAAGGCTTGACCATATAATCATCCGCACCACTATTAAAAACTTCCAGAATGAAATGTTCCTCTGACAATGGAGAAAGCAGGATAATAGGGACACTCGATTCTTGTCTCAGCGTACGGGCAAGCTCATACCCGGTGAAACCAGGAATTTGAATACCGGAAATGATTAAATCGTAGTTTCCCTGGCGCCACAGCCGAAGCCCTTCCTTATCGTCTGACGCGGTCGTTACGTGGTACTCTTGCGAAGACAGGTTTTGTTCAATAACTTCTCTAGTAATCTCATCTTCTTCGATAACTAAAATGCGCGCTTTCAACCTTTTCACCTCAAAATTATGAATAGCCTGACTTTTATGTATACATTCTAGACGTTACTTATGGTTTAAAAGTTGCACATAAAAATTCAGCCTTCACAGATGAAAATAGGCCGATAGCGGAAAGCCTCTTCCGCTATCGGCCTTGCGCGCGTTCGCTGCGCCTGGCGGTGCACTTATCGCCCCGCGCGCCCCGCAGCAAACGTCCGCATCACGCGCTCCGCAGCATGCTCAAGCAGCTCGTGTGTGCGCGACATCGCCTCCGCAAGCGTCATCGGGCCATCGACGATGCTGTGCACGCCGGTGATCCCCGCAGCATACAGCACATCGATGCCGGGGCCCACCGAGCCGGCCAGCGCAATGACCGGCACGCCGAATCGCCGTGCTTCCTGGGCGATACCCAGCGCCGTTTTGCCTGAGGCTGTTTGCGAATCGACTCGGCCTTCCCCTGTGATCACCATATCGGCATCCGCCAGATGAGCAAGCAGCCCGGATTCCGCGATCACGATGTCAATCCCACGTTTCATCTCAGCTCGGAAAAAAGCAAACAAAGCCCCGCCGACGCCCCCCGCCGCTCCGGCTCCCGGCAAATCGTGAACCCGAATACCCGTCTGCTCCGCGATCCGGTCCGCCCAGTTGCGCATCCCCGCTTCAAGCTCCTCCGCCATCTCAGGCGTAACGCCTTTTTGCGGTCCATATACCGCCGTTGCGCCGCTCACGCCGAGCAGCGGATTCTGCACATCGGCAGCAATCGTGAAGACCGCTTCCCGCAAACGCGGATCCGCCTTCCGGTCATCAATCTCCGCAATCCTGTGCAGCTCTCCGCCGCCGTAACCGATTTCGGCACCTTCCTTATCCAGCAGGCGAATGCCTAAAGCTTGAAGAAGCCCGGCTCCGCCATCATTGGTCGCGCTTCCACCGATCGCGATAATAAACTTGCGGCAGCCTGCATCCAGCGCATGGCGGATCAGTTCGCCGGTTCCGTAGGTGGTCGCGCGCAGCGGATCCCTGCCGTCCGGCGGAACGAGCTCCAGCCCGGAAGCGCTGGCCAGCTCAATGACAGCATCCGTGCCTGTCCGCAGGATGCCGAACTCGGCGGCAACGGGGGTACCGAGTGGACCTGTTACCGTGACAGGAACCTTCGTCCCGCCGAACCGGGTCAAGCTGTCCAGCGTGCCTTCGCCGCCGTCAGCAGCGGGAAGAAGCACAGTCTCCGCCTTAGGCAGACAACGCTTCACCCCTGCTTCAATCGCTAGCGCAACATCCGCTGCACGCAAACTTCCTTTAAACGAATCGGGAGCTATCACAACTTTCAAAGGGAACGCACCTCATTTACCATATTCGTCGGATTGCCTTGTAAAAAAGCGGCCACATTGCCCACAGCAATGCACATCAGCTTACTCCTTGCCTCATGAGTCGCCCAGGCAATATGCGGCGTAATGATGCAGTTCTTCGCCTGCAGCAGCGGATTGTCATCCCCTGGAGGCTCGACCGAGAGAACATCCAGCGCTGCGCCTCCAAGCCGCCCTTCATGAAGCGCAGCCGCCACATCGCGCTCCTGCAGCAGGCCGCCACGGGCCGTGTTGATCAGAAAGGCGCCCCGCTTCATCAGCGCAAGCCGCTCATGATTGATCAGCCTTTCCGTCTCAGGCGTCAGCGGACAATGAAGGCTGACCACATCGGATTCGGCGAGCAATTGCGCAAGCGGCACCCGCTCGGCCTGCGCTTCCTCAGAGCCCGCCGCAGCTCCCCCCGGCCGAGCCAAGCTCGTTCTGCCCGCGACGAGCACGCGCATGCCGAAGGCTTGCGCCAGCCGGCCGACTTGCTGGCCGATGCGGCCGTAGCCGACGATGCCCATCGTTTTGCCGGCCAGAGCCATCTGCGGGCTCAGCGTATAGCAAAAATCCGGCGAAGACGCCCAGCCGCCGCTCCGCACGCTCTCGCTGTGCATGCCGACACGGTGGCATAATTCCAGCAGCAGCGCGAAGACGAATTGCCCCACCGAATCTGTGCCATAAGTCGGCACATTCGTAACGGCAATGCCCAAATCGGCGGCTGCGTGCACATCGACAACATTGTAGCCAGTAGCCAAAACGCCAATGTAGCGCAAGCGGGGAAGACCCGACAGCGTTTCCCGCGAAAGTGGCGTTTTGTTCGTCAAAACGATGTCCGCCTCCTCGATCCGTTCCCGGATCTGCTCAGCCGGCGTCCGGTCATAAACCGTAACGCGGCCAAGCTGCTCAAGCTCCGCCCAGCTCAAATCCCCGGGGTTCAGCGTATAGCCGTCGAGCACGACGATTTGCATACATTCACCTCATATCAATATTGCGTATAAATCACTTTCGTTTCCGTATAAAATTGCTGATTACTGCTGCCGATAGAAAATGCGCCAAAGCCCGAGCGCTTCACCCCGCCGAACGGCATGTGCGCCTCACTGGCTGTGCCATGGTTTATATGGACCATGCCGGTTTCCAGACGGGCGGCGAACCAGTTCGCATCGCTTAAGCGATCCGTGAATACCGATGCCGCCAAACCGTATTCGGTTCCGTTGGCGATGCGCAGCGCATCTTCTTTCGTATGCGCTTCCATCACCGTCAAAACCGGACCGAAAATTTCCTCGCGCGCAATCGTCATACCTTCAGTCACTTTGGCAAATAGGGCCGGTGCCATATAAGCGCCGTTGTCATAGTTGCCGCCGCTAAGCGGTTCACCGCCGATCAAGAGCTCGGCGCCCTCCTCTTTGCCCAAGCGCACATAGCGCTGCACGGAAGCCAATTGCTCCGGATTGACCAGAGGCCCCATATTCACGCCTTCTTCCCACGCAGGCCCTACGCGCAGCTGGCGGATTTCTTGCAGCAGCGCCTCCGTCAGCCGGGCAGCGTATTCCTTCAAGACCACGACGCGGCTGATCGACGTGCAGCGTTGGCCGCTGCAGGCAAAAGCGGCCGCCACGATCTGCTTCGCAGCGCCAGCCAGATCCGCATAATCCAGGACGACCGCCGCATTTTTGCCGCCAAGCTCCAGCTGCGTCCTCGCCAGCCGCTCAGCCGCTGTGTGCTGAATACGCAGTCCGAGGCCGGTCGAACCGGTGAAGCTGATCCCTTTGACGCGCGAATGCTTCGTGAGCGGATCGCCGACCCGGCTTCCGCTGCCCGTGACCATGTTCACGACACCATGCGGCACGCCGGCTTCCGTGAACAGCTCCATCAGCCGGGCGGATGCCCATGGCGTTGCCGAGGCCGGCTTGAACACGACCGTACAGCCGTAGGCGAGTGCGGGCGCGATTTTGCGCACGGGCGTCACGACAGGGAAGTTCCACGGCGCAATAGCGGCAACGACGCCGATCGGGTAGCGGACGACCGCGTTCGAGACGTTCCGGCGCTCGCTCGGTACCGTCTCACCTACGATACGCGCTGCCTCCCCTGCCGCATAGCGCGCTTCCTTCGCCGCACGGGCGATCTCGCCCCGGGACTCAGCGACCGTTTTGCCCTGCTCCGCCGACAGGCGGAAAGCCAGCTCATCGCGGTCAAGCTCCAGCAGATCCGCAAAGCGCAGCAGAATCGCCCCACGTTCCGGTCCCGGCACTTCCGACCAAGCGGCAAAGGCGGCTTCCGCTGCGGCTACTGCACTGTCCACATCCGCTGCATCAGAGTCGGCAAAATGACCGAGCACACGATGCTGCTCCGCCGCATGAACGATGCTGAACGTGCGGCCGGAAGCCGCCGGCTTCCATGCACCGCCCACATAGTTGCCATAACTTTCGCCGCAAGCTTCCTGAAGCCATTTTACCATTTCATGCTCAGACATAGTAACCCCCGCTCCCCTCATTAATTGGCTAAAGCGCTGCTTGCAGACATCGCCGCACGGCAGATTTGCTTCAAATCCTCAAGCGTCGGCTTCACCGGATTCACAGGCACGTTGCCGGAGAGCATCGCTTCTTCCACAATCGCATCCAGATCGTTCTCCGTCACTCCGTAATCGGACAGCGTCTGGGTGATGCCGATATCCGCCTTCAGCTGTCGGATGGCCGAGACGGACCGTTCCGCTGCTTCACGCAAGGAAAGATGGTCGGTCTTCTCCCCAAAAATACCGGCGATTTCTTTAAACTTCTCCAAATTACCAACGAGATTGAACGCCATCACTTCCGGCAGTAGAATCGCGTTGACGGTGCCGTGAGGAATTTTGAACTGTGCGCCGAGCGGCATCGCGAGAGCATGAGCAAGCCCCAGCCGTGTCGGGTTGAAAGCCATGGCAGCGATTAAGCTCGCCAGCAGCATATCGTGACGCGCAGCTAAGTTCTCCCCTTGAACGACGGCGGTGCGCAGGTTGCGGGCAATCATTTTCATCGCTTGCAAAGACATGCCTTCAGAGATCGGCTGCGTCGCTTTGTTGACATAAGATTCCAAGGCGTGTGTCAAAGCGTCCATCCCTGTAGCGGCTGTGATTGGCGCAGGCAAGGATACCGTCAACTCAGGGTCGCACAAAGCGAGTGTCGGGCAATTATAAGCGGATCCTACGCTCAGCTTCGCTTTTGCTTTTTTATCGGAAAGCACGGACCAGATCGTCAATTCGCTGCCTGTGCCAGCCGTCGTCGGAACCGCAATAACCGGCGCACCCCTGCGAGGCACTTTGTTAATGCCGACATAATCGCGGATGTTGCCTTCATTGGCAAGCATCAGTCCGACGGCTTTCGCCGTATCCAACGAGCTGCCGCCGCCTACGCCGACGATAAGGTCGCAGCCTTCGCTTTTGGCTAGGACCGTTGCTGTATCGACGGAATCAATGTTCGGGTCCGGTTCAATTTCGGAAAAAATGACAAATGGCAGCTGGTTCTCCTGCAAAGGCGCAGTCAAACGATCAACCACGCCGGCTCTCAAGACGCCAGGATCACTGACAATCAATACCTTAGTACCTCCCAGCGCCCTAACGTGCTGCGGCAATGTTTGTACAGCCCCGTTGCCGAATTCAATCGTTGTCGGCAGTTCATAGCGAAAAATCCGATTCACCATCGTAATACCTCCTTTTGTCATGAGCTCAACACCCAGCCCGCTGTGACGCACGGTTACTCCATTTTATTAGGCAGTGACGCAATCACAATGAAGCCACGTTCAGCTCTTCGATCGACTTGCAGACCGTAATCGTTGCCATACAGCAATTGCAGACGTTCATGAATATTCCGGAGTCCAAGACTACTCGGTTTGTGGCTATGCGGCGGACCCGCCGAATTTAAGACGCTTCGGATCGCTGTAATTTTTTCTTCACTCAGCTCCGCCCCGTCGTCTTCCACACCGATATGCAGGGAGTGCTCATCCACCGCCGCCCAAATCTTGATCGTCCCTTGGTCTTCCTTGGTTTCAATCCCGTGAAAAATGGCATTCTCCACTAGCGGTTGAATAATCAGCTTCGGAATCTGACAGCGAAGCGTCTCCTCTGGAATTTTCATCACAAGCTCGAAACGATCGCCGTAGCGGAATTTTTGAATACTGATATAATCCTTCACATGCTGGATCTCTTCGTAAAAGCTGACGATTGGCGCACCTTTGATGCTGAAGCGGAAAATTTTGGCCAGGCTGATCGCCATATCTCCAATATCCGGGGCTTGATGGATATCGGATAACCATTTGATCGATTGCAAGGTGTTGTATAGAAAATGCGGGTTAATCTGCGCTTCGAGCGAGGCGAGCTCCGCTTCTTTTTGCTTGAGGTTCGAGACGAATACCGTGGAGATCAAATTCTGAATATCGCTGATCATGATATTAAAATGTTTGTTCAGCTTCCCGATTTCATCGGATTGGCTCACGCGCGCCCGGACGGTCATGTTGCCTTCGGCAACTTTTTCCATCAACCGAATCAGATTGTGAATCGGCCGGGAAATACGGCGGCTTAAATAGTAAGCAATTACAGTGCTCATCACGATCATAATCAGCGCGAGCAGCACAATGATGTTCTTCACTCTGGAGGCATCCATAAACAGATCGCCGGCAGGAACGACTGTAACCATTTTCCATCCCGTCGTATGGATGGTTGCAAATGCAACCAACTTGCGTATCCCCTGTTCTTCCGTAAAATAGTAGCCGTTATCCTCATGAAAAGCTTGCTGAAACAGTGTCACCTTTTCCTGCTCCAGCTTTTCCGTGACGATTGTTTTATCGCTGGCCGAAATGACCGTATTCGCCTCGTCAAGAATTAGCGTATACCCATTCGGAGCTATGCGGCCTGATGTGTAAATATTTTCCAGGGACCGCTCATTTAAATCCATCCACAAAATCCCGATTTGGCGGCCGTAAGGGTTGCTAATTTTTTTGATAAACGTGACGACGTTCGCATTCGAGCTTGTGGTATAACCGCCTACTTTGTGCGATGACGACCATAGTGCTTCTTGCGCAGCGGAATTGCGAAACGCCTGGAACCATGAGAAGCTTGTAAAATTAGGCTTTTCCCGCAGCTGATTGGCCGAAGAGAAATAATTGCCAGCTGTATCGATGAAGTACATGCCGTTAATATCGTTACGGTAAATCGTATATTTGTTCATTTCGTCTTCCACGCTGCGGCTGATCTGGCTTTTCTCATAATCCGAGGCGGTCGGGTAATCTTCGATTTGCTTTTTGATCGGATTTGGCAAGTTGAATGAATCATAGAACGCCGTATGCACGGCTTTCTCCGCTTCTTCCAGCACGACTTCCGAGTTCAGCGAGAGCTGATGGACCGTCTGCTGCAGGGAACGGCTGAGGTTGTTGTTAATAATGTGCGTAGCTACGCTGTAGGCGATATAACTTAGGACCGTCAGTGGGAGAACGACCAAGCTCAGGAAGGAGAACATCAGTTTGGCAAACAGATTGAACCGGACCTTCTTCATGGCGCCAACTTCCGAAACTCGCTCGGTGTCATTCCCGTATGCTTCTTGAACATTTGGCCAAAATGGCGAAAGTCTTTGTAGCCTACGGCTTCAGCGACCTCATAGTTTTTCATGCCGCCTGCCGCCAGCAGCTCTTTCGCTTTCTCCAGCCGCAAATCAGCGAGAAAGTCGGAGAAGTTGCTGCCGGTCTCCTGTACAAATAAATAGCTCAGATAGCTGCGGTTGAGGAAAACCCGGTTCGCTGCATCGGCCAAAGAAATCTCCTCGCCGTAATGCTGATTGACATAGTCGATGACTTCGCGAATAACTTTGCTATACGGCTTCGGCAAATGCTGATGAAGGACATGCGTCGCTTCCTGAAACAAAGCATGAACACTGTCTACAGCGTCCAGCAACGTATCGGACAAATACAGCGCTTCGCGTACCCGCTCCCTGAATTCGGCAGGCTGCTCTTTGCAGCGCTCCATCAACACCGCCTCGACAGCCTCCGCTAGCTTCAAGTAATACGCTTCGATGCTAACCGGATCATACGCCGGCGGCTGCGCCAGCCGTTCCCGCAGCTTGCTCAGTTCATCGAGCAGTGGCTTGCTGCTGCCGAGCTGCAGAGCCTGAACCGCCGTAAGTGCAGCCTCTCCGGCCGCCAACGGCGCTCCGACCGCCTCTTGGCCGGTCATCCACACGCGCTTGGCCGGGTTCAGCCATCTGGCTTTGAGCGCGCGATCCGCCTCCTGATACGACTGGCGAAGCCCTTGCAGGCTGCTCGTCATCGAACCGATCGCCCATGTTGTCGGGATGCGCAAATAATCAAGAATCGCCGATTGTGCGTGGTGGGCCAAGCTCATTAACTGCTCGTGCTTGCCTTCCTGCTGCGTCAGCACCAGGCAAAGGCTCCCTGGACGCAGGTCCACAAGCTCACCGCTGCCTTCGATTCTTACCAGTTCTTCCAATATGTTCTGAACGGCAAAATGCAGCAAGGCGCCATCGCGAAACAAGGTGCTCTTCTCTTTAAACGCATTGATTTTGACCAGCACGACAGCCTTCATTCCAGCCAGCGATTCCTGTAAGCCGAGCACGTGCTCATAGCGCTTCCATTGTTTTTCCCCAGCCTCGCCAAACAGCAGCTCCTTGAGCACCTTCTGTCTGGCGATGCCCACGGATTGCTGCAGCAGATGTGTCATCTGCTCCTGCTCGCGCAGCTTTCCCCGTTCCTCGGCAATCTCCTGCGTAACTTTCTCTACCGCTTGCGACAACGATTTATTGTCAATCGGCTTTAGTAAATAATCGGTGACCCCGTAAGAAATCGATTTTTTGGCATAACTGAAATCATCATAGCCTGAAATAATAACAATTTTGATGGACGGCCAGCGTTCTTTCACGATGCGCGAAAGCTCCAACCCGTCAAGTCCGGGCATTCGTACATCAGTCAGCAGAACATCCGGCTGCTTCTGCTCGATCATCTGCAGCGCAATTCGGCCATTAGGGGCTGCCTGCATCTCCTGAATTCCATAGCTGCTCCAATCAATCGCCCTCTGGATACCCATCCGCATCAACGGCTCATCATCTACGATTAATGCTGTCAACATGCACTTGTTCCCTCCTGCAGCGGTATATTCAGACGATCTTCTTGCTACCTATTGAATTCGCTGAAACAGGCGCTTTCCCCTCTCATCAGACCTCAACAATTAACCTCGGATGACCCGGCTGACCGCAGCAAAATCCAGCTCCCCATTTTCCTTCGCCGCCATTTCAAAGAGCTGCAGCGCCAGCGCCGTCACCGGCAGCGGTTGGCCCAGCCCTTCCTGCAGGGCAATGCCGATGTCTTTCTTCATCAAATTGAGCTTAAAGCCGGGTTGGAAACTTCTTTCTGCAATCGCCTGCGCTTTGTTGGCAAACATCCAGGAACCACCGGAGCTGCTACCAATCACTTTCTGCAAAGCATCCAAGTCGACGCCGAGCCGCTCAGATAAGGCTATCGCCTCAGAAGCGGCCAACATGTGCACGGCGGCCATCATTTGGTTAATCGCTTTTACCGCTTTGCCAGCACCGATCTCGCCGACCTTATGAACGGTCTGCGCGATCGCTTCCAAAATAGGCTGCACCTGCTGCAACGCTTCTTCACTGCCTCCCGCCATCACGGTCAGCGTTCCTTTCTCGGCGCCGATCGTGCCTCCGCTGACAGGCGCATCCAGGACAGCAGCCCCTTTGGACGCATAGGCCTGGGCTACCTCCTTCATCGCCCCCGGCGTGCCTGAAGTCATCTCCAGCAGCAGCTGCCCAGGCTTTACTGCAGCGAGTACGGCTTCGGCCAACAGCACCTCCCGCATTTGCTTATCTTCCGGCAGGATGCTCACAATGACGCCGGCAGAGGCGATGGCAGACGCAGCGGATGCGTGCACTTCTGCCCCCAAGCTGCGCAGCTCCTCTGCCGGCGCCGGGTCCCTGTGGACCGTCACATGCAGCTTGAATCCTGCTTTCGTCAGATTTCTCGCCATCGGCAAACCCATGGCCCCCAAACCGAGAAATGCAACCTGCCGCATATCGAGTAGATTCATTTGGATTTCCCCCCCCATGTGCATTCGTTTATCGAATAAGGAAAAACCCCGGTAGAACCGGGATTTTCTCACTTAATAGCCAGCTACGGACGCATCGACCGTCATGCCCATTTTATCGTACAGCTTCCGGCGGCTCTTCTTATCAGCCTCCATCTCTTGCGTTGCGTATTTGGCCACATCCCAAGCTTTCTCGAGCGGCACGACAACGATGCCGTCACCGTCGGCGACAATGATGTCATTCGGGCGTACCAACTGGCCGTTAATATTGACAGGAATATTATGCGCTTGGTACTCCACGCGTCCTTGCACCATGGTTTGAGAAACGTAACGCGAGAATATAGGAACTTGATTCAGAATCAGCTCATCGGTATCACGCGCACCGCCATTGGTGATGATGCCTCTGCAGCCTTGGCTTTTATACTCCAAACCGTTGTTAGAGCCGATAATGCCGACATTTGTATTGCTGGCGTCAAGCACGAGCACATCGTCTTCGCCGATCTCTTTGCCCCAGTGATAAGTAGCAACGTTGCCATACCAGTGGTTCGAGAACTTCGTGTAGCTTTCCGGATCCATCGTCGGAATCGTGCGGTTCGTTGGAACGAACTGGACCGTTTTGGCAAATCCGCAAAAGTTGGTGCGGAACAATGGCTTAATCTCGTCCGTATAAATGCTTCCCATAAAGTGCATCATGTTCCAATCCATACCATCGCGAACATCAGCAACGCGCAGCTTGCGATAAACTTCCATTAATTTTTGCTTTTCCTCTTTTGTCAATTCGACCATGACCATTCACCTCTTTATTAGTTTGGGGTGCTGCTTTGGCAAGTTTATTTACGAAGAGCGATCCGGGCTACAGCTTCAAACCGCTCGATGCCACACTTTGAATCACATATCGCTGCAGGATGAGGAACAACGCAACCATCGGGATAATGGTAAGTGTTGCAAGTGCAAGGCTGCTTCCGATGTACGTGCCGTTCGGTCCCAACGTATAATTAGCGACGCCGATTGAAACCGTATACATGCTGCTTTTGGATAAAATCAAAAGCGGCCACAGCAGTTCGTTCCACTTCTGCATCACAGTAATGATCGATAGCGTTGCCATGATCGGCGCCGTCAAGGGCAGGTAGATCTTGAGGAAGATGCGAAAATGATGGGCACCGTCCATTTTGGCTGCTTCTCCCAGTTCGTTCGGCAAGGAATCCATGAATTGCTTCACCAGGAAGACGCCGAACGGATAGGCCAGCGTCGGCAGAATAACGCCAACGAACGTGTTGATGAGGCCAATCTGGTTAAAAATGAGAAATCTCGTAAACACGATGACTTGATCGGGCACCATCATGGCGCTGAGGATGATGAGGAGCCACAGCTTTTTGCCCCTGAACTCTCCTTTGGACAGCGCATATCCTGCCAGTGCAGCGCCTACGATATGGCAAAATACGGAGCCGGCGACAATGATGAGCGAGTTCATGTAATAAGTGCCGATCGGCAGCGATCTAAAAACGAGCGAGAAGTTTTTCCACCCGAATTGTTCAGGCACAATGCGAGGCGGAAAGCTAAGTCCGAAATTGGCGTTGTTGTCCAAACTAATGCCGATCATAAGCACAAAGGGGTAGAGGAACACGACAGCCAGTAGTGCAAGAACGATTAATCGGACCAGTTCCACCATGTGATTGCGTCTTGTCATTCGAACCGCCTCCTTTCATCGTTCCGCTCTGCGGCTGATTTTCAGATTAATCACCGTAATCAGGAGAATCATCAGGAACAGTGCGATCGAGGCGGCCGAACCATAGCCATACTGCGACTTCTCCATCGTTTCCTCATAGAAGAAAAGCACGATGGTTTGCAAGGAGCGCAGCGGGCTTCCTGAAGCTCCCCCGAATGTGTATACATCATCAAAGCGCTGGAAGGCGCCGATGACACCGGTAATGAGCAGGAACCAGAGGATCGGGCGTACGCCCGGCAAGGTGATATGCAGCAGCTCATCGAAGCGTGAGGCGCCATCTACGCGTGCGGCTTCATAATAATCTTTGGGAATCGATTGCAGCCCCGCCATCCAGATGAGGATGTTGAAACCCGTCGACTGCCACAGCGCCAAGAAGATAACCACCCACTTGATCAGCGACGGATCACTCACCCATTCCTTCGGGCCGATCCCCAGCCACGAGAGCACATAGTTTACGGTTCCGGAATGGTCAGGGAAAAACAGGACTTTGAACACGAGTACAACCGCTACGGCTGAGGTCACATTAGGCAAAAAGTAGATCACCTTGAGCACACTTTTGCCGTACATCGCCCGGTTGATCAGGGCCGCCAGAAGGAACGAAAGCGGCAGCCCGAGCAGCAATCCGAACAATCCGATGTACAAGGTGTTATAGATGGCGTAGTAAAAATTCGGATCTGTCAGCAGATGTGTGTAATTAAACCAGCCTGCGAACTTTTCCAAACTTCCGTTGCTGGAGACGTAGAAGCTGAGAAGTAAGGTTTTGATCATGGGGTAGTAACTAATGAAGATAAGTACGCCGACAGTCGGCAGCAGATAGAGGTACCAGCTCAGCTCCTTCAGGAGATTTCTTCTGCCTGAAGCGTGCCGGATGATCACCGGAGTCGCCGGATGGGCCTCAGCAACCGTATTCGCATATGTCGTCGGTTTCATGTTGAAATCCTCCTTTGCCAAGCATACGCATACTGACGTTACTTTTGATCGGCCGCCTTATTTTTGGCGAACTCATCCATCACTTCTTTTTGAGCGGTATCCAGCGCTTCCTTAGACGGAGTGTCTTTCAAAAGCACTTTTTCCAAAGCGCGTGTGAGCGCGAATTTTGCGGTAGTAAACCAAATCGGAGACATGTATTGCGCTTGACTGACCATCTTGAACATTTTTTCGTCGGTTGCATCCGGCTTGTAATCCGTACCGAGTGCTTTCGTCGAAACCGGCATCGTATTCTTCGTTTCCCAGAGGAAGCGCTGACCGTTGCCGACGGACATCCACTTGACAATTTCCCAAGCGAGATCTTTATCCTGCGTATTTTTCACCATTTGCACGCGCACGCCGCCGAGGAAACCGCCTGTACCTTGCGGACCTTTCGGAATCATCGCCACATCGTAACGGTCCAGCATTTTCAGGGACTTGAACTTCTGCAATTGAATTGCCGGCAAATTCACGTACATGGCGATATTGTTTTTCGGCGTGGACCACTTCTCTGCACCTTGACCCTGGACCATGCCAGGTGGCGTGAACGGAATGAGCGACTTGTAAATATCCGTGGCTTTCACCATGCCGTCGCTATTCAGCGTGACTTGGTTCAAATATTCTTTGTAACCCATTTTTCCCATGTCTGCACCGAATGTATTGGCAATGATGGAGACCGCATAGCCGGCTTGATCACCAGGGATACGCGTGTACAGACCGTAAGTCTGTTCCCCTGTTTTCGGATTTTTGCCAGTCAGTTTCTTCGCTTTCTCCAGCACTTCATCCCAGGTCGGATTCTCGGAAAGCGCCTCGACACCATAATCGGCGAAAATCGTCTTGTCATAGTAAATGCCAGAACCGTCTACGGCGATCGGCAGTGCATTATTTACTGTTTTGCCGTTCTGATCCACTTCCAGCGGACCGGTGAGCAAAGTAGGCGATAAATACAAATCCTTGCTCCACTCTTTGTCTTTCTCTTCAAAAGGCGTCAAATCTTCGCTTAAGCCCTGGTTCCACATGAACTTGCTGTCTGATTCAATCGAGACATCAATTTGGCGCGACTCCACGAGCGCTTTCGCCTTCGCTTGATGATCCTTATAAGGATACGTGACAACCTCAAAATCAATATTCGGATAATCCTGCTTTAGCCGCTTTTTCAGCTCGTCAGCTCCATAGACCATCTCGCCAGTCAACGGATCCGGTGCAGTCTGATCGTTCAATCCGACGTAACCGATGCGGATTTTGCCTTTCAGTTCAGGCTTTGCTTTAACCGGTGACGTCGAAACTCCGGACGCTGCCGAATTACCTGTTCCTTTGCCGCTTGACGAAGCCTGATCCCCGCTGCCGCATCCGGCAGTCGTCATGGCAAGCATCGCTGCTACGGATAATGTAAGCCACTTGCTCTTCATTGTTTGGCCACCCTTCATCTCTTGTTCGGTACCGCTTACATCCTTATTGTAACGGAGCCTGGACAAGATTGTTAGGAGGCGCTGTTTGGATTATGTGGGCTTTGTTTAGCTTTTTATCAGCTAACCTCAATATCCACGACAATACCGTCTAATCTTCCTGATTCTCGAATCAATGCGGAGCAAGCATGATGCTCTGCATTGCTTTCATAGGCAGCCAGCGCTTCCCGGCTCTCGAACCGCACCGTCAGCACGAGCTGGTAGCCCTGATTGCGATCCGAAAAATTAAAGCCGGCCTGCAGGTCCAGCACGCCCCATAGATGCTGCCTTAATGACTTAAAGCAATCAATCACAGCCTGCAGCTGTTCATCGGTCGTATGCTCATGAAATTTCAGCAATATGATATGATCCAGCATGCTGTTCCTCCTCTTTTATCCCGTCAAACCCTGGGTCTCCCCGATAACCGGATGATGCTGGAACGCTGCATCGCTCAGCTGCAACCCGTATTTTAAGCCGATTTCATGAAGCTCCTCTACAACCTTAGGCGGAAGCTGAATGCCGCCTTGCTTGCGGGCTTCTGTCTGCCGGTATTCGATCTCCCCGGGAACCAGAATCTCGCTGACGCCGGGCGCTTTCGGTTCATTTTTAATTTGACGCATATACTGATCGACCCGCTGCTTAAACATCTCAATCGGCATGAACCGGCTAATATCAATTGCCAGGAAAAAGTGGCCGACATTCTGCGGCTCCTGCCAATTCTCGTACATGTTATTCACGTATCGCCCGTAACCTGCTCCTGTCAAAACGCCGGACAAAATATCAATGAACATCGAGATCGCGTAGCCTTTCGGCCCACCGATCGGCAATACGGACCCTTCCAGCGCCGCTTCCGCATCCGTCGTCGGATTCCCATCCTTATCGATCGCCCAGCCCAGCGGAATCTTTTCGCCTTTTTGCGCTGCCACGATAATTTTGCCTCTGGCGACAACACTTGTAGCCATGTCCAAAATAAAAGGATTTTCCTCCCCGGCCGGTACACCGATACATAGCGGATTCGTGCCGATGAACGGCCGCACACCACCTGTCGGCGGCATCGTCTGCGAGGCGTTGGACATCACCAGCAAGATGAGATTTTGCTGAATCGCTTTTAACGCATAGTAGGCTCCGGTGCCAAAATGGTTGGAGCCTTTGACCCCCACAATGCCCGCCCCGTGCAGCTTGGCGCGCTCCATCGCCAGGTCCAATGCATAGCTGCCCACTACCGATCCAAAGTTGTTGTTCCCGTCAACAAGAGCTACGTTGCCGTACTCCGAGACGACGGACGGCTTGGCTTGCGGATCCATCATGCCTTGCTCGACACGCTTCAAGTAGATCCCGGTACGTACGACGCCATGCGATTCTACCCCACGCAGATCGGCTTGCACGAGCGACTCCGCCACGATGGACGCATCAGTTACAGGCACGCCTGCACGGGTGAACACATCACAGCAAAAAGACTGCAGCTTCTCCCAATCGTATAAAAGCGGTAAACTCTGTGAACTCATAATCCCTCACAGCCCTTCTGCTTAAGTAGCTGATCGACCCAATCCCGACTGACCGTGCCATCCTCGATCGATTGCAAAATCTGCCGTTCCCGCTCCTGTTGTTCGCGAACTAGCTGCAGCACCCCTTGCGCCTCTTGGAGAGGCACAACAGCGAGACCGTCTTCATCACCGACGATGATGTCGCCCGGTTCGACGACGAGCCCGCCGATGGAGACCGGCACATTAATTTCCCCGGGACCGTCTTTGTACGGTCCACGATGGGTCACGCCCCGGGCATAAACCGGGAACGTGTCTGCCGTGAAAGCCGCCGTATCGCGAATAGCGCCATCGATCACAAAGCCGGCGATTTGCCGCTTCTGGGCGAGCCTCAGCATGATCTCGCCGACGATTGCATTGGTCAAATCGCCGCCGGCGTCAACAACAATCACGTCTCCTGGCTCCGCCATATCAATGGCTTTATGCACCATCAAGTTGTCGCCGGGTCTTGTTTTTACAGTCAGCGCTGCGCCGACCAGCTTGCCTGCCTGGTGATAGGGACGGAGTCCTGCGCACACCGCATGCATGCGGTTTAAATTGTCACTAATGTGCGGCGTCACCACATCTTGGAATTGATGAAGCAATGTGCGGTCCGGGCGTTCAGTTCGCTGCACGATTCGGAAACCTAGGTTGGGCATCACGGCACTCTCCTTCATATGGGTTGTCGGTCCTAGTGAATCTCGGACCGGATTGCTGCTTTGATCTTGTAAATCGATTTAGGAAATCGATTTACAAGTAAAATTTAACATGTTTGCTGCGTTTCAGCAAGCGATTTCAATAAAAAAAACGCTCGCGGACCCAAGGCAAGGCTGGAGCAATTGTGAAGACATTAGCTGTTTGAACGAGTCCCGCTCACACTTCCCCACGCAAGCAGTCCGACTTTCCCCAATTGCAGACGCTGCTCCCCGCTCTCACACTGTTCTAGTCCGATTTTGCCCAACTACAAGCACGAAAAAGCAGCCGAACGTACGAATCCCCCGCCCCAATCAGGCAAATCCGAACTACAGCCCCCATTCCCACTCTCATCCACTCTCTAGTTGGGCAAATCCGGACTACAGCACCTTCGCACACTTAAAAAGCCCAACAGCGCCTGATCTCTCGCTGCTGGGCTTCCCCAAGTCTTGCTGCTGCATCGCCGACGTCTTCACTAGCCGCAAACCGCTGGACGGCTAGCCTACCATTCGGTCCAGGCAAGAATGGCATCGTGCCATAACGCCCCGTCCCAAACAAAAAAATGCGCCAGTCGATCATCGACTGCGCATTTATTCATCCGCAAAACTCTACTTCTCTCCCCCACTCGACCTTCTTACGACCAGGTCAGGCTGGAGAACGACGTGCTTCGGTTTGCGCACCGTTTTGGTGCTGATTTTTTGAATCAGATTTTTAGCAGCAATTCGCCCCATTTCGTAAGCAGGTTGGCGCACTGTCGTTAACGGCGGGTTCAGGTGCTTGGCCCAAACGGTTTCGTCATAACCGATCAGCGCGATATCATCCGGGACGCGAAGTCCAAGCTCACCCAGCCCCTCCAAAATTTCCAACGTCATCATGTTATTCGTGGAAAATAGAGCATCCACTTCAGAAGCGGGGTTACGCTTAAAATAAGCCAGCACGGCTTCCTTCGCCTTTCCGCTTGCGTAATCAACTTCAACGACACTTCGGTCCGTCACTTCAAGCCCGCCTGCTTGCAGAGCTTCCCGGAAGCCTAGAATCCGCTCCTCCCACGTGCTGACGCCTGCAGAACGGTAGACGAAGCACACCGGACGGCGCCGGCCGCTTTCGATGAAATGCTCGACGGCCAGCCGGGCACCTTGAATATTATCCATGACAACGTCATCCACGTCCAAACTTTGAAGGCGGCGATTGATGACGATCAGAGGGTATTTTTTCTCCACAATCTCCTCGAATATCGCTTGATTATTGACCGTCGGATTCACGATGATCCCGTCAACCTGACGCATTTGCAACCCTTCGATTAATTCCGCTTCACGACTGGAATCTTCATTCGAGTTGCACACCATGAGGCTATACCCTGACTGACGGCACGTATCCTCGACGCCTTCCAAAACCCGGGACCAAAAGGGGTTGCTCAGGTTGGAAAGAATGATACCGATAATATTCGTCCTCATCTGCTTAAGACCACGTGCCATCGGATTCGGACGATAGTTCAATTCACGGATGATTTTCAAAACCTTTTCCTTCGTTTCTTCCGTTGCCTGCGAATAGTTTCCGTTCAGGATTCGTGAAACCGTCGTCTTGGACACTCCGGCCATTTTAGCCACATCATCAATGGTCACTCTCAATGAAATTCCTCATTTCATACCGGTGTAAACGCTTTTACAGCACCTCAATTGAATTTGAACTTAATATAACAGAAAGCAGAATCCACCGTCAATCTACGTATTCCTCGTGATTTCGTCACCGCAGCTGCCAATAAAAAGAAAAACGGATACTCACTGCCCGCAATCAGGCCGACAGTAAATATCCGTTCCGTTCACGATTAAAGAACTGTATGATCCAGCTCCCTGCCCATCGCTTCATAAATTCTTTTGCGCCCCGCTTTATCACCCTTGAGCTCTTGATGGGCGTATTTCGCAACCTCATAGGCAATTTTACGCGGAACGACGATAACACCGTCGCCATCAGCAACGACAACGTCACCCGTACGAACGACAACGCCGCCGATATTCACAGGAACGTCCAGCGCCTCAAAGCGGATGCGGCCTTGATCCATTTTTTGCGAAATAAATTTGGACCAGACTGGCACTCCTTGCAAAATGCACTCGTCCGTATCCCTGACACCGCCGTTCGTCAAATAGCCCACAATGCCGTCTTTCATTCCGCCGAGCGTGTTATTGGAGCCCAAAATGCCGACATCGACGCCGCTTTGGTCGATCACCATGAAGTCACCTTTCGTGATGCTCTTATGCCATGGGTCATAGCACACTTCACTGTAATACCATTTCACCCATTGTGTGTACTCTTCCGAAGTCATTTTGGGTACAGCTTCCTCATAAGGCACATATCTCGCCGTTCTGGCGATCCCGACAACGCGCGTCCGGTAAAGCGGGCGGATTTCATAGTGCACGGAGCCGTAATGATGCATCATGTTCCAATCCATGCCATCACGAACATCAGCTACCCGCAAATCTTTGTATAACTCCAAAATCTTCTCTCTATCGTCCATTTACACTCACGCTTCCCTTCCTCTATGTATGGTTAAATAACAGTTTGATCCAATTCCCGATTCATCGCTTCATAGATGCGGCGTCTTCCGGCTTTATCGTTCTTGAGTTCTTGATGCGCGTACTTCGCGACTTCGACTGCGATTTGGCGAGGAACAGCAATGACGCCGTCTCCGTCGGCAACGATGACATCACCTGGATGAATAACGACCCCGCCGATATTGACTGGCACATCATTAGCGTCGAACTGGATGCGTCCTTGATTCATCTTTTGCGAAATAAACTTGGACCAAACCGGGACTTCCTGCAAAATCAATTCATCCGTATCGCGAACGCCGCCATTCGTAATAAAGCCTACTGCGCCTTGCGAATAGTATTGCAGCGAATTGTTCGATCCGAGAATGCCCACGTCCACACCGCTCTGATCGACGACGACGAAATCGCCAGGCTGCGAAGCTTTCATACCGGGATTTTGCGTCACATTGGCGTAGTACCATTTCACCCATTCTGTGTATTCATCAGGAGACAGCTTCGGCACAGTTCCTTGGTACGGGACGTAGCGCGACGTTTGTGCAATGCCGACAGCTCGCGTCCGGTAAAGTGGACGGATTTCGTGATGGACGGTGCCGTAATGATGCATCATGTTCCAGTCCATGCCATCTCTGACATCGGCTACTCGCAGGTCTTTATACAGCCTTAACAATTCCTGTCTTTCATCTTGGGACATGTTCAATTTGCCCATTGGCTCACTCCCTCAAGCTTTTTTTTATATTTTTATCCCTAAAAACACGGGGTGCCCACGCCTTTAAGGAACAAAAATCTGCTGTTATGGTGGTTGAACTGCCAGTCGCGTAAATTGCGCACTTCTCGTAGTCAGCCTTTGAGTCCTCCGGTAGAAATACCTTCGATTAAGTAACGCTGGAAGAAAATGAACATCGCAAATACCGGTACGAGGGAAAGAATCGACATGGCAAACAGCGCGCCCCACGAATTATCCCCCATGGAATCAGTGAACATGCGGAGCGCCAGCGCGATCGGAAATCGCTCAATATTGCTGATGTAGAGCAGCTGGCTGAAAAAATCGTTCCAAGTCCAAATAAACGTAAAAATCGAGGTCGTCATCAAGGCCGGTAAAGTGAGCGGAAGAATGATATGCAAGTACATTTTGATCGGTCCGCAGCCGTCGATTTCCGCTGCTTGGTCCAATTCGCGCGGAAGCGAACGGATGAACTGCACGATTAAAAAGACGAAAAATGCTTCGACGCCGAGAAATTTCGGCATGACAAGTGGCAGGTACGTATTAATCCAGCCGAATTTATTGAACATAATATACTGCGGAATCACAGTGACATGAAATGGCAGCATTAACGTCGAGAGCATGATGGCGAAAAAGGCTTGGCGCAGAAAAAACTTTAGCCGGCCGAACGCATAGGCAGCCATGGAGCATGAGATCAAGTTGCCGATGATGCAAAGCGCGACCAGAAAAAACGTATTTAGAAAAAAGGTCCCAAAGGTGACACCTGAAAGCCCTGCCCATCCCTGCTTGTAATTTTCGAAGGTGAATTTATGAGGAATTAATGAAGTATTGGTGAAAATCTCCGTATTTTCTTTGAATGAACTGACGAACATCCAGAGAAGCGGATACAGCATGATCACACACCCGGCGATAATAAAGGCATGGAGGAGATATCGGGATGCTTTGCTCATGACCACAGGGATCACCTCTATTCTTGATAATAGACCCAGTTTCTTGATGTGACGAAGAGCAGCGACGTAACGAGCGCAACGGTGAGCAGCAGCATCCAGGCCATCGCAGCCGCATAGCCCATTTCGAATTGAGCGAAGCCTTTTTGATATAAATACAAGGTGTAAAATAAAGTTGAGTTGAGCGGTCCGCCGTTTCCTCCGCTGACGATAAAGGCAGGTGTAAAAGCTTGGAAAGCATGAATGATTTGCATCACGAGATTAAAAAAGAGGATCGGCGTCAGCATCGGAAAAGTGATATGGCCAAATTGCTTCACAGCTCCTGCGCCATCGATTTTGGCGGATTCATAGAGATCCGTGGGGATCTGCTTTAAACCTGCCAGGAAAATGACCATCGCCGAGCCGAACTGCCATGTAGACAGGACGATCAGCGTGTAAATCGCTGTGCTTGGGGTTGCGATCCAGTTCATCCCTTCGACGCCGAAGAGATGCAGGATACTGTTCATCAGCCCTTCGCCGCCAAATAACTGCCGCCATAATAAAGCGATAGCTACACTGCCGCCAAATAACGAAGGCACATAGTAAATGGCCCGATACACGCGCAGCCCCCGGATGCCCCTGTTTAGGAGCAGGGCCACGGCCAAGGCAAAAGCTAAGGAAAGCGGAACCGAAAAAAGGACATAATGCAAAGTCACTTTGATGCTGTTCAAATATTTATCGTCATGGAACATCTCGATGAAATTGCCGAGCCCGATCCATTTGGGAGCGGAGAACAGGTCATAACGGGTAAATGCCAAGTACAGTGAAAATCCCATTGGAAATGCACTGAGCACAATCAAACCAATGAGCCATGGTGTCAAGAAAAAATAGCCGATCCAATTATTTTTCCAGAATGTTTTTATGGCCTGCATAGTTTCACCCCAGTGGGGCAGCCGTACGGGATCGCTCCCGCCGGCCGCATAAATGTTGGTATCGCGCCGAGCCAATTGCTTATTTGTTAAGAATTGCTGCTGCTTTATCGACGAAATCCTGCGCACCTTGATCTACCGTTCTTTTGCCGAACGCAATCGACTGCGCCGTCTCCGTGAGCAATGTGCGTACAGCCCCTTGCCCTGCTGGCGGCAGCGGAAGCTGACCGGCTGTTTTCAGGCTCGTTTGGATCGCATCCGTCGTTCTTTGCTCCGCCGGTGACAGCAACGGTTTGATAGTTTCGTTGCCTTTCGTCGAACCGAGCGCTCCCTGCTCAAGCTTGAAGACTTTCTCCGCTTCTTCATTGTTCACGAAGAAATTAATGAAATCTGCGGCCGTTTTCGCCTGTTTGGAGTTGGCTGATACCGCTAAGTAAGCGCCTTCGACGAACTCGCCTTCTTTGCCCTTCGGATCCAGCGGTCTGCGCAGCGCGCGAACTTCACCATCTTTGATGTAGTTTTGATACAGAGGAATTTGATTGAACGGGAAGACGGTCAACATCACTTTATTTTTTACGAACAAGCCTTGATCCAAGGATACGGTTGCATATTGCTCCGTCGTTGCCGCATCCGGAATCGCTTTGGCTTTGCGCAGTTGATCCCAGATAGAGAACCAGGCGACCATGTCGTCTTTGCCCACGCCTAATTTGCCCTCTGCAGTAAACAATTCCTTACCACGCTGACGGGCAAATACTTGAACGCCGGTAATATCACCACTGTTGTCGCCGGCAGCCCAGACGCCGTTCTCTTTGATCGCTTTCTGCAATTCCAGAGCTTTGGCGGTAAAATCGTCCCATGTCCAGTTGTAATCCGGGTACTTGACGCCCAGTTTATCAAACATGGCCGTGTTAAATTCCCAGCCTGTCATCGTGACACCTTGCGCGACCATGACCGTTTTTCCATTGACTTTGCCTGCTTCCTGCACGGCTGGAGGGAAGTCCTTTAAGTTAATGGTGCCGTCCTGGACGAAGCTGCCAAGATCGAGCAGTGTGTTCCGTCTGGCATAATCCGCAACGTATGTAGCATGCATGCCGACTACGTCAGGCATATTACCGCCTGCGGTTTGGGTAGCCATTTTATCCCAATAATCGTTAAAGGAGCCGAACTCTCTGACGATTTTTACGTTGGGGTGCTGCTTCTCGTACATGTCGGCGATGGCATTGTACTTCTCATGCCGCTTTCCGTCTCCCCACCAGGCGAAGCGGATCGATATATTGTCTTCTTTCTTGGCTACGGGTGCGGCCGATGCTGCAGCTGCTGACGGAGCAGCCGTTGAGGTGGAGGCTGCTGGTGCGGATCCGCCGGTGCTGCAGGCGGACAATCCCATAGATGAGATTAGCGACATCAATAAAAGCGCTTTCATTTTCTTCATGTAATACCCTCCTTTAGTGGATTAACGCGTTTATCCATACTATTTCTTGTGCTGCAATTGCAGTGGGCGGGGCTAGTGCGACGGGCCAGAGCGACGGGCCAGAGCGACGGGTCAGTGCGGCGTAAGCAGCATGCCTCAGTCGGCGGCTAGCCACAGATGGCGCTGGCTCGGCGGCGCGGGCCATGCCGCTCGCTGAGAGCGCCAGTTCGCGCTGCGAGCGGACCGTGGCGGCGCTGAACCTGTGGCTCACTACGAACTGGGCACAAGCGCTGAGCCTAAAAGCATACAGCCGTGCGCTAACGCTGTATCGCCTTGCAGCCGGCAGCTTGAAATAGCTTAGATCATACTTAGAAGCAACGTGTTCATGAAGTGCCTGTGTGGAGGAGATGAGTGTATATACAGCAGAAACGAAGAATTGAGTTGAGTAGTCTTGAGGTGAACGTTTGGTTAATCGATTTAGTTTATCGATTTCCTATTTAAATCTTAAACCAGTCCACGCGTTATTGTCAATAGTAAATCGTTACACTAAATCGTTCTCCTAAGCATTTCAACTCCGCGCTCTCACTACACTCCACTGAAGGGATTATCATGCTACTTTTGCGTGATAATCCGCCGATTCTGCCATTAGCGCAATTTATCCTACACTTTGTGCAGGATAAGCCTCCGCCCAGTTAATCTTGCGTAGTCATCCTGCCATTCCCCCGCCTCCTGCTCCGCTCCCGCCACTTCTATCAAACTGCCGTCTCTTCTTTACTCGCTATCCTGCACCTAATGCCCATCCCGCCCATACATTGGAAATATTCCCGTACCGAATGAGGAGCGTCCATGATTGTATTTACCGCTAACCGATCATTACCTTTCGACGCAAGCCCGCTGTCCGAGTTGGAGAAGAGCATTTATGAGCAAAAGATGATGAGCGCTGTCGAGTATCTGTATGATTCCGCAGACGACCTGCTGTTTGAGCTGCGATTTCGCAGGCATCTACTCGAAACCTCGCTGGCGCTCAGCAAAAGCGGGATTCATTTTGCAGGTTTCAACGATTCCAAATGCAACGACATGTACTGGGAGCGCACTCCCAATGGGCGTTTTCGGCTCAAAAAAGGGGAGTCTGCGCGCAAAGCGATCAACGATATTTTTGTCCATGGACATATGTATGCGTTTGAATGTTCCACGGCTGTCATCGTGGTCCTGTACCAAGCCTTATCAAAATCCATCGGCCCCCGGCATTTTGACCGCCTGTTCCCGGATCTGCTCTTATTTGATTGGGAATACAACAGGTACTTGCACCTAATCGAGCGTTCAAATGTGGAAGAAGCGGTCATTGGCGACGTGCTCTATTTCGACAACCCTGACTTTTCCTCTTCAACTCCATGGTGGCGGGGACAAAATGTCATCAAATTAGACCATAACTTGTATTACGGACATGGACATGGCGTCGGCATCGTGACAGCGCAAGAGGTTATCACCGTCCTCAACCGGTTTCGCAAGCCTTATTATTCGAAGTCGGCACATTTGACACCGCCTTTCATCCATCCTGATTTCTCATATTTTTCCAAATATCAAAGCGCTATTCAGGAACCCGCCCTGATTGCACTCATAGGGTCCATGACATACGCCGGGGGATGAGCCCGAATTATATAGTCATGTGCCCGATTCAGCACCACCTGCATACGATAAGGTATTGCTAAATCCGAGAGGAGAACGATCATGAGAACTGAGATTATGTCTGAGGAAAACCTGCCATTGCATGCCGGAAGAACTGAAAAACTGCCTATTCAACCTATCGTGCAACCGCTCCCTGCCCAGCCTATGCTACCTGCCCAACCTATGCAACCTATTCAGCAAGGTCCAGCTACATGGACAGATGCCAACATGCCGATCCATCAAATGCCAGTGCCGCTGCCCGCTCCTGTACCAACACCTTATTCCGCTCCTATTGCTGGCGGTGTGATCCCAGCTCAGCCTTATCACCATGCTGTTCATCACCCTGTTCACCATGCCGTACACCACGCTTATCATCCAGTACACCATGCCGCTCATCACCCTATGCATCACGTTATGCACCATCCTGTATACCACCCCTATCATGTCTTGGCTTACCATCCGTACCACCACATGGTGCATCATCCGCATCATGCCATGCACCATCACATGCAGCACCATCACATGCAACATCCGCACATGCAGCACCCGCACCATCATACAGGGCACATGCACCATCATCAGCAGCAAGCAGATCCCAAATAAGAAACAAAAAAGAAGCCTGGATCCGAAGATCCGGCTTCTTTTTACTTGCGTTGTTACTGAAGGGAATATTCACCAATTGCAGGCGATACTTCATTTTTATATTCAATTCCACTTGGGATACATGTTTAGATACGAATTTTATCCGGTAAACAGGTTATTTTCCTTATCTGTACTTACGCAATAGAAACTAGTATATCCCGTTCCTGATTCAAATATACATATCTATTTTTAAATTCCCAATCTAATGTACTGCTCGGGTGGAGCGTCATGCGATTTCATGATGCGAATCATGTGATCAATCATCCGCTTTTCGACGGCGGCGTCCTGAATGGGCTGCTTTTGCTCCGGATCGATATGCAAATCATACATCAGCGTGCCGAAGCGATGCGCCGGAATATACGAGGATGCCGGGATTTTGAGCGTACGTACTCCTTTCGTAAAAGAGAACGGATCCGCCAGCTCCAGCTCCTGCAGCTCCTGCACGCTAAATAGCGAAGCCATATGCGTCGGCATCAGCGTGTAGTTATATAACGGCGTATTGTCAGGTCGAATAGGCGCGCGCATATAAACATACCGTCCATCCGTGCAATTGACATGCCCGCCATGAATGCCGAACAGCACGGCTTCACGCTGTGACGCCCCGCTTGCGTCGCGCAAAGGAATACCTTGCATGTCCGCAGGCACATCAACACCAAAAAATTCCAATAAAGTCGGCGATAAATCGATCAATTGCGTTAAACCAGCACAGCGCTCGTTGTTCCGTTTATCGCGTGGATCCCAGACAAAGAGTGGCGTGCGGGCAATTTCATTGTAAAACGGCATGATGTTCTTAGCCCACCAATCATGCTCGCCAAGCAGAAAACCATGATCCGTCGTCACGATCAGCATCGTATCCTGCCACAGATCGTATTCATCCATGGCATCCAGCACTTTGCCCAGGTAGGCGTCGCACATGCTAAGCAGCGCAGCATACTCATATTTGCAGTGCTCGATTTCCTCGCGCGTCTCCTTCACAGGCTGGTATCCCGGCCAGTCAAAGTGCTTCCCCGTGTAATCGTGCGGATACATATCTTTATACGCTTGCGGTGAAAAAAACGGCTCATGCGGATCAAAAGCTTCGATTTGCAGCAGCCAGCGGTCTTCGCTATGATTTGTGCGGATAAATTCAATCCCTCTGGAAAAGGTTTCCGACTGGGGATGCAAACGCTCTTCTTTCATGTATTTGCGGTTAATCCAGTCTTGGCGAAAAAGCTGGCTGCGGTAGCCATCGAAGCTGCCGACATGCTCGGGTATTTCCGGCTCCGCAACCTCCCCCTTCCAGGGATCCCCCTCCTGCCCACGAACGAAGTCCCAAGTGGTATATTGGCTGTGGTAGGTGGCGCCACCCGGCTCCCAGTAATGGTAATGGTCGCTAACCAAATGTGAGTACACCTGATTCGCTCTCAGCAGCGCTGGCATGGAATCATCAAAAGGCTCCAACGGCCCCCAGCTGCGATGCAAGAAATTGTACCGACCGGTCAACATATCGCGCCGGGCAGGCATACAGGGCATGCTGCCCACCCAGTTATTGTCAAACGTAACCGTGTGCTCCGCCAA
Organism: Paenibacillus aestuarii; assembly: GCF_027789125.1. Classification (GTDB taxonomy): domain Bacteria; phylum Bacillota; class Bacilli; order Paenibacillales; family NBRC-103111; genus Paenibacillus_E; species Paenibacillus_E aestuarii. The sequence continues at coordinate 164,602 of NZ_JAQFVF010000021.1, forward strand.
CCGACTAAAATTCGGGGCATGCGTCCAATCGCCGCCATAAGGCGGAAGCATATGCCGGTTCAAGGAATCAAACATGACTACAATCGCTTTCAATGCGTTTGCGCCTCCTCGTGTAAGGATCGGTACCACCGTCTTACGTCTTCCTCCAGCCTGCGGGCCACATCCGGGAATTGTTCCGCAAGATTGACCCGCTCGCCGGCGTCCTGCTCCAGATCGGATAAATGCACGGCATCAACCGCCGTCCTACTGAAGTCCAGCTTGCCGTTCAGCACCAGCTTCCATTTGCCTTCGCGAACCGCCAGTTGGTCCCCATATTCCCAGAACAGCTGCGGGTGTGGGCTTGGCGCCGTTCCGCGAATGGTCGCGCATAAGCTGTAACCGTCTACATCATAGCCTTTCTGATCCGTGCCAGTCAGCTCCAGCACCGTCGGGAACATATCCATCATCGCGCACACTTCGTCATTTACTTGCCCTTGGCTTCCAGCGAAGCCCGCCGGGTAACTCAATATCGCCGGTTCGCGAATGCCTCCATCGAATAAGCTGGCCTTATGGCCACGGAACTTTCCGGCGCTGCCGCCGTAATACAGATCCTCTGTGCCGTCCAGCCAATTACGCGACTCTGTCGACGGACCGTTATCGCTGGAGAAGAAAATAATCGTGTCCTCGTACACGCCTTTGTTTTTCAACGCCGCTACGATTTCCCCGACCCCGTCGTCAACGGCCGCAATCATCGCAGCCATAATTCGCCGATCCGGCGGCAGATCCGAGAAGCGGTCTATGTACGCCTTCGGCGCGTGCATCGGGTAATGCGGTGCATTGTAGGCCACATAGAGGAAATAGGGCTCTTGCTCCGCAGCAGCCTCGATGTAGGACACGGCCTCTCTCGTAATCACTTCGGTCATATATTCGCCGTTCTCCCATACTTCCGTCTCGTTATGCCACAAATCGTGAACGGGATTCACGCCGCCAGCCTGCTCCCAGTAAAAAATATGCGAGTAATAGTCTATGCAGCCTGCACGAAAGCCATAAAACTGGTCAAAACCGTGAGCATTCGGTCCATGCTCCGCCGATGCGCCCAAGTGCCACTTGCCGAATACAGCCGTCTGATACCCTTGCGTTTTCAAGGCTGCAGCCAAGGTCGTCTGCCCGAGGGACAGCCCTTTCGTTCCTCTTTTACCGCCAAGGATGTGGCTGATTCCCGCTCTTGCCGGATATTTGCCCGTCAGCAGCGATGCCCGAGACGGCGAGCAAACCGGTGAATTGGAATACCAATTCGTGAACCGCACGCCTTCGCCGGCCAGCTGGTCGAGATGCGGCGTTTTCATCGCATCCGAGCCATAACAGCCGAGATCGCCATACCCCAGATCATCACAATAAAAAATGATTACATTCGGTCGTTTCATTTGCTATTCCTCCGCTTATCCAAAGAGATGACAGCGCACTTGATGTCCGTCGGCAATTTGCACAGCAGCAACCGGCGCCGTTCTGCAAGTATCGGTGACATAGGGGCAGCGATGCTGGAAGCTGCAGCCCGTCACAGGGATATCCCGTCCCTGCGGATCGATCACTTCTAAAGCTTCCGCCTGCTCTCGCCATGGATCAGGTGACGAATAAAGCAGCAATTTCGTATAGGGATGCTGCGGATTCTGAATCAGCTCCTCAGCCGGTCCGCACTCCATCATTTGCCCTGCATACATGACCATGATGCGGTCAGCCATATACCTAGCGCTTCCTAGATTATGGGTGATCAGGATCATCGCCAAATTTTCTTTATCTTTCAAATCGAGCAGCAAATTCATAATATCGACGCCGATGGAAACATCCAGCATCGATGTCGGCTCATCGGCGACAATGACCTTCGGCGTCAACCCCAGCACCTTGGCGATCACGACGCGCTGCTTCTGCCCGCCAGATAATTGATAGGGATACTTATCGATGAAATCTTCCGCCGGCATCAGTCCAACCTTCTGCAGCAGTTCCAGCACCCGCTCCCGGATATCGCCATCCCAATTGCGCTGCACCTGCAGCGGGCGGCCGATGATGTAGCCGATGGTGTGATGAGGATTGAGCGCAGCGAAAGGGTCCTGAAAGATCATTTGCACAAACGTAGGCAAATTTTTCCGCAGCTGCTTGCTGCTCGCAAGTGATTCCCCGTTATAGACGATGTCGCCGGATGTGGCGGGGATCAAATTGGTCAGCATGCGGGCGATCGTGCTTTTGCCGCTTCCGGATTCGCCGACAATGGCCAGCACTTCACCCGCTTCTAACTTAAAACTGACATCATGAACCGCTCGAAATTGTTTCTTGCGAAACATCGTGCGGGTGCTGAACATTTTGCCGAGCTCATTCACGTGCAGCAGAGGCTTGCTCACGGGATAATCCCTCCTCGGTATAAAGATGGCAGGCAATCTGCCCCCAATTATCCTGCTTCAAGGCAGGCTGCAGCGTTTGGCATTTGGCGACGGCTTGACTGCAGCGTGGGAAGAACCGGCAGCCGGCAGGCGGCCGAATCAGATCCGGCGGGTTGCCTGGAATGCCGGCCAGTCTCTGTTTCGGACCCGACAGCGCAGGAAATGAGCCCAGCAGCCCCTGCGTATAAGGATGGCGCGCCCCCCGCAAAATCTCCTCCCTAGCCGACACTTCGACCAGCTTGCCGGCATACATGATGCCGATTCTATCGCACATTTCCAGCATTAAAGGAAGATCATGCGTAATAAACAGGATGGAAAAGCCAAATTCTTTTTGCAGCTCGAGAATTTTTCGGATGATCCCGTTTTGAACAACGACATCAAGCGCCGTCGTCGGCTCGTCCATGATCACGAGACTGGGCTTAAGCGCCATCGCCATAGCGATGACCACCCGCTGCCGCATACCGCCTGACAACTCGTGCGGGTAGCTGTCCAAGCGGTCTGCCGGAAGATCCACCAGCTTCATCAGGTGGGCCGCTCGCTGCAGGGCTTCCCTCCTGGCCTCAGGCTCGTGCGCCACAATGGCGTCGACAAGCTGATCGCGGATTTTGAGCACCGGATTCAGATTGTTCATGGCGCTCTGCAGCACGATGGACAACTTGGACCAGCGCAGCCGGTCGAACTCCTCATCGCTCAGCGCCGTCAATTCTGTGCCATCGAGCAGCACGCTGCCGCCGGTAAGCTTAGCCGGGTGGCGCAGCAAGCGGGATATGCCGAAGGCCGTCGTCGATTTTCCGCATCCGGACTCACCGGCCAGCCCGAAAATCTCCCCTTTTCCGATCGAGAAACTGACCTCATCGACCGCTTTGACGACACCTCGGGGTGAAGCGTATTCTATACTCAGATTATGGACCCGCAGCAAATCCGCCACATCGATTCCTCCTTCTGATACTTAATCTACAAGGCCGCATTCCCACGGTTCGCCCGATACTTCTCCAGAATGCCGTTGCCGATCAGGATAAAGCCGAAGCAGAAGAAAGCGATCGCCAGCCCCGGCGGAAGAATCCACCACCAGGCATGAAACAGAACGGCATTATTGGCATTGGCCAGCGCCAGAATCGTCCCCCAGCTTACATTCGTGGGATCGCCAAGCCCGAGGAAGCTTAATCCCGCTTCCGCCAGCACAGCTTGCGTCGTCACCAGAACCAAGTTCGCGAGAATAACCGGCACGATATTCGGCAGTATTTCACGGAACATAATTTCCGTATCCTTCATCCCCACCATCCGCGCAGCTTCCACATACCCGCTTTGCCGTTCGCTCATCGTCTGGCTGCGGATGCTTCGGCCCATGTAAAGCCAGCTCAATGAACCGATAATGAGAATCGTGCTCAGCGTCCCCATCGAAGGGAGAAATGAGGCCAAAATAATCATCAGCGCAAGTGTCGGAATGATGAGAAACAGATCGACGATGCGCATCAGCGACTCCTCGATCCAGCCGCCTTTAAATCCGGAAACAACGCCGACTGTGACCCCGATCACCGTTGTAATTAGTCCGGCAAGAATGCCGACCCAGAAGGAAGTCCGTGTTCCGTAGATCATTTGGCTCAACACATCCTGGCCGTAGCTGTCGGTGCCCAACCAGTGGCTAAATGATGGCGGCAGCCAGGAATCGAAGCCGATGAAATTTTTCGGATAGGGGGCAAACCAGGAACCGAACAGTGCAATAACGGTGAAAATCAACAAAATGATAAGCCCCATCTTCCCTTTCGTTCCCGGAAAGGCGGACCAGCTTGCTTTCAGGAATTGTTTTATGATTGGCATGTTAGCCTCCTTGACCGGTTAATTGAGCGCCACGCGCGGATCAATCAGCGGATAGACGAGATCGGCAATCAAATTGCAGACGATAACCGAAATGGCGATGCTCAAGAATGCCCCCTGGATAAGCGGGTAGTCATGATTTAGAATCGCATTGAAAGTGACCAGCCCCACACCGGGGTAGGAGAAGACGATCTCGGTCGTGATCGCGCCTCCAATAACGTGGCCCAACGAGGTCATTAAACCGGTGAAAGAAGGAAGCAGCGCGTTACGTGCGCCGTACATATACTTCCTGCGGCTTGTGCGAATCCCCTTAGCCTTGGCCAGCAGCATGTAATCCTCGGACAGCACGCGCATTAAGTTGTTGCGCAGCACCAAGATATGGCCAGCCAGTGTAGCGATAATTAAAGTGAATACGGGCAAAAAGGCATGATACAAAACCGATCTCCCTTTTTCCCACGCCGTGAAGCTGTCGAAGGCAGGATCAACCGCCTGACCTAGCGGAAACCATCCCAAATAGAAGGAGAAAATCATAATGAAAATAATCGCAATCCAAAAAAAAGGCACGGAGTTCAGAAAAAAGGCCGAGAATAAAGTCGTGTTGTCGAAGAGCGATCCCGCTTTCCACGCGCCCCGAATCCCGATCAGCCATCCGACCAGATAACTGAGCAGCGTGGCAGTGAGCACGGTCCCGAATGTCCAAGGGAGTGCTTTCAGCATGACGTCGGCAACCGGTGAAGGAAAGTTGGCGTACGAGACGCCAAGGTTGCCATGTAAGAGCTGCTTCAAGTACTGCACATATTGATGCCAGAGGCTGGGGTTATCCAGCCCGAATTGTATTTTCAGCGCGTTAGCGACCTCTTGCGAGCCCAGCGCCTTTTCCGAAGCCAGCGCGCTCGCCGGATCTCCCCCCATTAACCGGGGGAGCAGGAAGTTGAGCGTTGCGGCGACATATAACGTGATGAGGGCAAAGCCGATTCTTTTCAACAAATATACGGAATTGTAACGCATCGAACGCGCCTCCTCTTCCCTTAGCTTGATTACTTCTTCTTCACTTGCAGCAGCGAGAGTGCGGAGGTGACCGGCAGATCCTCGTTATAGTTAGTGAACTGGTCGACACGGTAAGGAATATGTCCGCCGACATTGTACATGACGGCTACTGGCGCTTTTTCCGCAATCCGGTTCTGCACTTGTTGATAGAGCTCTTTGCGTTTGCTGCTGTCGGCGGAAGAAGCTTCGTCCAGCCATTTATCGACGTCCTCATCACGGAAACGCATGTAGTTGAGGCCTGGCGCATTCGTTTTGGTCGGTGCTGTCATTTTACTGTGGAAAATTTCCAACTGAGCTTGTGGGTCCGGCGGCGTTGTAATCCCATTCTGCAGCAGCTCATAATCCCCAGCCATCAGCAGCTTCGTCAATTCCGGCCAAGTGACCAGCTTCACCGTCGTTTCGATACCGACATTTTTCAGCCAGTCCGTGATCATGGCTCCTTCTTTATTTTGTGCCGGCGCATTAGCTGCCATGTGATACGTGAACGAAAGCGGCTTGCCGTCCTTCTCAAAGATACCCTTGGCGTTTTTCTTATAACCGGCGGATTCCAATAATTTGATCGCTTCATTGACGTTAAAGCCATAGGCTTGGTTATCGAGCAGTTTGCTATCCACCATTTCGCCAAAGACGGAGGACAAGAACCCTGGATTCGCCGGGAACACGCCGTTAGACTCGCCTTTTTCAATAAGCGACTTACGGTCGAGCGCAATTTGGATCGCCCGGCGTACATTGTTATCCGACAACCCCGGTTTTTCGTTGTTCATAATGACGGAATACGTACTCAGTCCCGGAAACACTTGCAGTTTATTCACCGGATTTTCCAATAGCTTCGGTACACTTGGCATCGCGACGGTGCCCGTCGAGCCTTGCACGTCACCTTTTTCCAGCGCAAGCGTGAGCGTCGAGGAGTTATTGAAGCGGTCGATGAATAGTTGATCGATATTTGGAGCCCCGAGGAAATAGTCCGGGTTCTTATCCAGCACTATAGCGCTTTCATTTATACTTTTAAATTTGAAAGGTCCTGTGCCAATCGGCGTTTTATTCAAAAATTGCGAGGCATCTTCTTTCTCAAACTGCTGCTTCGGTACGATGTAAACGGTTGATAAATAAAATGGCAAGGATGGGAATTGCTTGCTCAATTTAAATACAACGGTATCACTGCCTTGTGCGCTAACGTCCTGCAGCCTGCCGTCACCCCACAGCTGGTAGCGGTCCAGCACTTTGTTATTTTTTAAAGTATTAAAGGAATAAAGCACATCATCAACCGTAAAAGGTTTACCGTCCTGCCATTTCGCTTTCATATTCAGCTTGACGGTGTACGTTTTGTTGTCGTCTGTCCAAGTTCCGTCACCTGCGGCCAAGCGCGGAACGAGCTGCCCTTTTACTGGATTAAAATAGTACAAAGGATCGAATACGTAATCGAAGAATGCCGGCCAATTGCCGGTAGCAAGGAACGGGTTGAAATTGGTTACTTGCTCTGGATTCACCGTTTCGCCGAGATGATAAATGACCGTTTCACCTTTTTTTGCTGGTTCAGCAGGCTTGGCTGTCTCTGTCGTCCCTGCCTTGTTATCCACCTTAGTTTGCGCTTGCGGTGTGGAATCGCTGCATCCGCTGAGGACACCTGCGAATAAAGCCAATGTGGTGATTGCAACCGCAGTCGTTTTTCTAGTACCCCACTTCATTGGAATTTCCTCCTTAATAAAAATGGTGTTGTAGACACGCACATCTACAACACCGATCATAGTCACTGCATGAGATCTGCGTAAAGAGACCATTTCCGAACTTTGTCACTTGGGCCAAGGAAGCACCTCAAATTCTGCTATGGACCTTTTCTGATATCGTTCACCAAGGCTGGAACATCAATAAATTTCGTCCCGATGGAGCTTCTTCGGCGCGTGAATGTCCCTGAATTCACCGGGCGTCATGCCTTCATACTTTTTGAAGATGCGGTTAAAGCTGCGCTGATTGGCATAGCCAACCGAGGCGCCGATATCTTTGACCGTCAGTTCACTCATCCGCAGAAGCTCCTTCGCTTTCTCCAACCGCAGCGAGATAACATAGTCCATGAATGTAATGCTGATTTCCTGACGGAACAAACGGCTGACATAGGACGGGTCCAGCTGCAATTGGTCAGCAATGCCCCCAAGTGAAATCTCCTTATCAAAATTAACCTGAATATAGTCCAGGATTTGCTGGGCAACCGATTCCGGTTCCGTCTTCTTCTCGGCGTGGAAGCGCAAATTCGTCTGGCGGATGTAAGCCTGAGCGAAATGTACGACATCATCCACCGTTTCCAAACGAAGCAGCTTCTCCAGCAGATCAGCAAGCTCATTGTCCGCATGCGCCGGCAGTCCGAGCTCGGTGGAACGCTGGAACACTTCGACAATCAGTTGAAAATACGCATGCTGGATCAGCGGGAACGGCAGCCCCTCTGCGCCTTCAGCCGCTTCGCTCAGCTTATAAAGCTCATCTTCGAAGCTCTGCGAAGGCTCCTCGCGAAACATTAAAAGAATCTCCCGCTTCAATTCCGCCAGCTTGCGGATGAGCAGGTGGTCGCCGGGATTTTTTTCACGGTTCAGCCAGCTTGGGGCAATCAGCCCGTAACCTTTGAACGCCCGGCTTTCCAGGGCATCGACAGCTTCCCGGTACGACTCGCTAATGTCGCCTGCCTGCATATGGAGCTGGCCGATCCCAGTGCTCACAGTCAAATGCAAATATTCCCGAATCGCTGCGCGCATCCGCTCAGCCGTCTCTACCACGTCTTGGCAGAACGCTTCAGCCGTCATACTCGCCTCCAGATTGCAGACGAGAATGACATCCCGGCTCTCCATGTGCAGCGGGTAGCTTCTGTATAAATGACCGCTCAGCTCACCGGCGAGCTTGGCGATAAAATAGCGGATCAAGCTTTGGTCAAAGCTTCCGTATTTCTCAACATACGTATGATAATCATCGATGCGGATCACACATACAAAAAATCCATTTGGCGTCACCGGCAGCTGGTAATACGCAAATTTGGCAAAGCGCTCTTCATGCAGCTTCGACCGCTCATGAATCAATTGCTGGAGAAAGCTTTGCTGCAGCACCGGCCAATTGTCTTTCAACTGGCTTTCCATCTCTGCGCCCTGCTCTTTCATCGAAATAAAGGCCGAGAACAGCATCGCCAGCTCGCTCTGCTCACGAATCGGCGTCGCCGACCGCCAATCGTCTTTTTTGTTATTCACCATTTGCACCAAAGAATGAATAGGACTGTAAATTCGCAGTGTAATATAAAAGGCTACAAGTACAGCAGCCAATATGCTAAAAGCCATGAGGATCAGCATGAAACTCTGAATTTCCGTGCTGCTTTTGTATAAGGAGCTTGTTGGAATGAGGTCGACATACTTCCAGCCCGTATAAGGGGAGGACACGGCGGTGAACGTAAATTCGCTGCCCCGGAATGCGCCTGTAAAAGCGGATATATCACTGCCAATCTTATCCCGAACAACAGCGAATTCCTCGACGGGCACTTCACGTCCCGTATTGCTGTTGAAGGCCAGCTTAGCGTCAGGGCTGACCATCCAAATTTCTTCCCCTTGCCGCATAAGCCGGAACGACGGAATTTGGAACAAGGCCTGTTGATTCATATTGACGACAATGGCGCCTTGAATCGGAGAGCCTGTCCACGGTGTCGTGCGGATCAAGGTCACCTGGGTTTGTGATAAGTTTTTATTATCAGGATATTCACGGACAAACCATCTTGATTCCGTACGCTGCATGCTGTGGTAATCAGGCAGCCATGCGGCATCGTCCATATCCTTCGACTTGGTTGGCCCGATCAACGCAGATTGTACTAGGTCGCTGGCTGCGTAGTAGACATAGATCGATTCCATGTATGGAGAAGTAATATAGGAATCCAGCAAATAGTTGTGGATCTCGTCCACATCGGATGGGGAAGGACCTTCAGCCCCCGCTTCCAGCGCTTCCGAAAAAGCACGGTTTTGCGCCAGCCGGATCGTAATCTGATCGACGTCATTCAACAGCGTATCCATGAGGCGTCGCGTCTGTTCCAGCATTTGGAAGCTGGACTGCTTGACCTCGCTCCTGACGACATTCTGGCTGTAACGGTTCGCAAAAAAGCCTACAATCAAGACCGTGATCACCACGAGCACAATAAGCAGGAACAATATTCGAAAAAATAAGCTTCGGAATTTGAAGTTGGAAAAGGCAACCTGAACGAGGCTGATCAATCGGCTCCCCCCTGTCTCGTCGAGTACGGAAACTCTTCTCCTTATTCTTTCCATGCCGAGCCCGTAATTCCTTTATCTGCATGAAGGTATGCGAAAGAACCGAACACCTCATGGTGTTCGGTTCCGATCCCTGCGCAGCCCCCTGACCTCACCCCTCCCCAAACTCCACCGGGTATCCGGCGCCGAAAGGGGCGTCTGGCCGTGCGAATGGGCCCATCAGATAACGGCGGGTCGGTGTCGTGCGGTCGAGAAACTCCGGATTGTTCTCGAACCGATCCGAGCAGCGGACCCATGGCGGGCTATAAATGTAATGCATCGTGTAGCGGTCATAATCGCCGTCATGCGCGAAAGTCCGGTGCCACACGGCATTATGGAAGAACAGGACCGATCCCGCTGGCGCACAGATCACATGACCGACAGGGACATCCTCCTTGGCTGCGCGAATAGCGCCAGGGAGCTCAACCTGGCTCCTGTGGCTGCCCGGGATCATCTCCATGTTCCCTGTACGGGGCAGAGACTGATCCGTCAGCAAGAATGAAGCGCGCAGCTGCAGCAGCGGAATCGGATAACCGAGCTTTTTAAAGTCGTACGCGCCCGAGCCGTCCTGATGCCAGCCGCCCATGCCGCCCAAAGCAGGCTGCTTCGTGCACCAGGCGGACTGCAATATGAAGCGGTCGCCGTACAGCGCCCTGACTTTCGGCAGCACCGCCGGATGGTCGATCAACCGCTCCAAGGCGGGTTCGGTTTCGAAGCCCCGACCGATTTGCGCCCAGCCCGTCGTGCCTGCCGCTTCATGCAGACGGATCGAGGCAGCCAAACATTCGCTGATTTCCGCATCCGTGAGTACCCCCGGAATCACCAGATACCCCCACGACTCAAACATAAACCTGTCAAGCTCGGTAAACTCGCCAGGACTGGATATCGCGTTCATCACATTTTTCCCTCCTTCATATGTTCAGACGCTAATTATTTGTTTACCATAAGTGCCCCTGTCGACTCCCCGACGACTAAAGCCGATTTCACGATCTGCTTAAACGGCTCAGGCAGTTTCTTCTCCTGATGGGCCAGCAGCTTCAGCAATTGCTCAGCCGCTCTGGCGCCGATCGCCTCTTCATGCTGGTCAATGTGGGTGAAAGCCGGAAGCAAGTCGACCGACGAAGAAGGGTTATCGTACGTAATAACCGAGATGTCCTGCGGGGCGCGCAAGCCCAATTTTTTGATCACATCAGCAACAAACATGCCCAGCCTTAAATTCAAAGTAATATATGCGGTCGCAGAACGGCTGCGGATATGGTGGTATAACGGGTGCAGCTCGGGAGGACTGGAAGTGTCCACCTGAAAGTCGGTCAGCATCAGCGCCGGATTAATCATTGCGCCCTTCTGTTTGAGCGCTTCCATATAACCCCGAATCCGCTCATCAACCGTAATCGTGCTGCTGGGAATATCCGAGCAGATGGCGATATCCCGATGTCCGAGCCCCCACAGATGGTTGACAGCCAGCTGCGCGCTCATCCAATTATCCGAACAAACGGAGTGCGTTTCGAAGCCAGGCAAATAGCGGTCGATGAGCACGAACGGATATTCTCGTATTTTTAAAAGCAGAATTTCTTCATTATACGTCTCCGCATCGATCGGGAAAATGAACAGTCCAGCCGCCCCTTGCTGGATCAGCTCTTGAATTGCTTCCTTCTCCCGCTCCTTGCAATTGTGCGAGAGCACAATCGACACATAATAGCCGGTGTCCTTTAACGCCCCATAAATGCCCCGCAGCAATCGAATCGCAAAAAAGTCCTCTAGCAAAGGCATGACCAGACCGACCATTTTGCGTGTAGAGGCTGACTCGCCCTGCCCTCGCATTCTCCCGGCGTCCGGCGGCATAGTCTCCGCCTGCTCCCTGCCTTCAGCCAGTTCGGCCAAAATGCCTGGGTTCACGAAGCTGCCTCTACCCGGAATGCGGTAGATCCAGCCTTCCTGCGCCAGCTTAGTGAGCGCATTGGACACTGTCATTCGGCTCACGCCGAATTGTTCCATCAACTGCTTCTCGGTCGGAAACTTGTCATTTTCCCCGATCTCCCCTGCACAGATGAGCCGTTTGAAATGCTCTTGTATTTGTAAATATAACGGTTGCCGTTCATCCGTTTTGGGTGAAACCCGCATTCTGCTCATGGAACTCCCCCTCAGCAGGGTCGCCCGGCGCGACAAAGCGCCATGCTTCCTCCAAATCCCTAATCAAATCGTCCGGATCCTCAGTACCGATATACAGCCTGACCAGCGAGGCTACTGGCTGATTCTCCCGGTGCAGCTCGCCGACGGTGATCAAGCTTTCAAACCCGCCCCAGCTGGGACCGATGCGAAAATATTGCAGTCGATCCGCCAAAGCTCTGAACCGTTCAGCAGGCTCCGGCGATTCGAACGAAAACAAACTGCTGAATCCTGACATTTGGCAGTGTGCCAATGCATGCTGCGGGTGACTGGCCAGCCCCGGATGATTCACCCTGCTCACATACGATTGCCGGCTGATGAATTCGGCGACTTTCAGCCCGCTCGCTTCATGGCGCTGCATCCGCAGCGGCAGCGTCCGCAGCCCGCGCGTCACCAAGCCTGCTGTCTGCGGGGTCATCAGACCACCGAACAGCATGTATTCCCTGTTCATAAGCGGGTCCATCAAACGCTTGGTCCCCACGACGACGCCCCCGACACAATCGCTATGCCCGGAAATATACTTGGTGATGGAGTGAACGACGAGCCCTACCCCCATGGCGAGCGGGTTTTGATGACAAGGCGTCGCCCACGAATTGTCGAGGATCGTCTCTGCACCGATGGTGCGCGCCAGCTCTGTGCACGCCTTAATGTCCTGCAGCTCGAACATCATGCTGGTCGGACTTTCCAAATACAGCAGTTTGGTATTCGGGCGCACGGCCTGCACCCAGTTATCCAGTGAGCTGCCATCAACGAAGGTCGTCTCTACGCCGAATTTTTGCAAATAGTTGCCCAGGAAGTCGCGGGTCGGCCCATACGCCTGATCGGTGCAAATCACATGGTCCCCTTGCCCCACAATGGACAGGATCGCCGACGATATCGCCGCCATGCCGGATGCGAAGCATTTGGCCCGCTCACCCTGCTCCAGCTCGGCGAGCTTGTCTTCCAGATAGCGCACCGTAGGATTGTTGCCCCGCGAGTAAACAAAATTTTCCTGCTCATCCTTTCTTGCCAAGTTGAACTGCTCATACGTATCGAACGAAAATAAACTCGTCTGATAAATCGGCACACTGATCGCGCCATGGTGGCGATCATCATGCCCGTCATGAGCAACGAGTGAATGCTGCTTCTCTTTGGCATGCATTATCCTTTCACCGCCCCTTGAGTTAATCCCTCAACAATAAAACGCTGTGCAAGGGCGAACAGGATGATCGTCGGCAGCACCGAAAGCACCGTTCCGGCGGACATCGAGCCCCAATCGACATTAAACTTGAGCACAAATGAATTCATCGCCACCGGCAGTGTCTTAAGCGCTTCATTATCGATGAACATCACAGCCAGGAAAAGCTCATTCCAATTTTGCACAAAAGCGAATATAAACATCGAAGAAATGCCCGGCAGCATGATCGGAATAATAACCCGGATGAGTGCAGACAGCTGCGAGCAGCCGTCAATCAACGCCGCTTCCTCCAGATTGGAAGGAATGCGCTGGAAGAAACCGCGCAGCATAATCGTGGAGAACGGAATCAAGCTGACCGTGTACATCAGAATCAGCGCGATGCGATGATTCAGCAGATGCATATTCGACATCATCATATAAAGCGGAGCTAGTGCAATGAAGCCGGGGAGCATCTGCGTCACGAAGAAGCCGAGCATAATCTGCTTGTGCCCACGGAAGCGGAATCTCGCCAGCACATAGGCGCTGCACACGGCGATCACGATGACGATCAAAGCGGAGGACACCGACACGAGCAAACTGTTGGCCATATAGATGTTAAATTTGGATACTTTAAAAATGTTGACATAATTCTGGAAAGTGAGCTGTTCAGGCCAGTAATGAACCGGATAGCTAAAAATTTCTTTTTGCGGCTTTAACGAAGTAATGACAATCCAATACAGCGGGAACACCATGATGATCAAGTGCAGAGCCAGAAAGGCAACCTTGATGATGCGATACCCATAATTTCGTTTCATCTAGAAGTCACCCACCTTTTCAGACTTGGTCACCATCAAGTAAAACAACGTGTACAGGAGCAACATGACGATCATGATGACGCCAACGGCCGATGCAGCCCCATAATCGCCGTCATAAATAATTTTATTGAGCATCAAGGAGGATAAAATATGGGTCGCTCCGCCCGGCCCGCCGTTAGTCATGCCGTAAATCAGCGTTGGATCGTTGAAAATCCAGATGACCCGCAGCAGCGTCGTGGCGATGATCGTCGGCATGATGTACGGGATCGTCACATAGATCAGCTTGCGGAAGCCGTTTGCCCCGTCAATGCTCGCCGCTTCGTACAGCTCGGAGGGAATAGATTGCAGCGATGCGAGCAGCATGATGGTGAAGAAGGCGATCCCATACCACACATTGGCAACAATGACGGAAGCCATCGCCCACTTGGGGTCCGACAGAAACCCGATCCGATCATCGATCAAGCCGAACCGCAGCAAGAGATCGTTAATTACACCGATTTGCGAATTGAACATCCATTTCCAGATCAGACCGATCAGAAAGCCCGACAGCGCCCATGGATAAAAAATAAACCCTTGATATACGCCGCGCCCCCAAAACTTTTTATTCAGGAAGAGCGCAAGGATGAACCCCAGCACAAATTGAAATATTAGCGAAAAAAACACCCAATAGGCGCTGTTTTTCAGTGCGGCAAGAAATTGATGGTCTGCGAACGCGTCAACGAAGTTTTGCATGCCGACAAAATGCACCTGCTTGAGATTGAACAGCTTATAGTTCTGAAAAGCCATCACCACCCCTTTGAGGAAGGGATAGTAGGTAAATACGAGCACAAGCAGCAGAGCGGGCAGCAAGCTCGATAAAATAAATCTTTGCCGGGCACTCACTGTACAGGCACCTCCTTGGTAAGAAAATGGCAGCAGGCGATACTCGCCCGCCGCCGCATTCTTCACGCTTTTTATTTCATCCCCGCTTTTTGATCAAGCCAGAACTTATCCCATTCCTTCAGCAGGTCGTCAGCCGACTTCTTATCCAACAAGTACGATTGCTGCCCTTTCATGCTTGTTTCTCCCCAGCTTCCGTTGCCTGGATATTTGAACGGCGGCGTATAGTTGACAAAGGTGTCCGCTTTAGCCGTCATATCCAGCAGCGTCTTGTACGGGCCGGTCTGGAAGAACGTATCCGCCGTCGCCGAAGTATGAATCGGAATGGTGCCGATTTCTTTGGAGAACACCGTATTTTCCTTCGGACTCGACAGGAACGCGATCAACTTCCAGGCCTCTTCTTTGTTCTTGGAATTTGCCGTAATGCCCCAGCCAGCCGCTCCGGTACTGACCAGCGACTTGCCGTTAGGACCGAGCGGCATCGGCGCGGTTTCCAGCGTCTTCGGATCCATTTTATCCTGCAGCACCTTGATGACGTCCGGGTCTTGAAGCAGAATGCCCGTTACCCCGGAAGTGAACGCTTGCACCTGATCTTGGAAGCCCCAGTTGATCGAGTCCGGCGGCGACGCCTCTTTGTACAGCTTCTTGTACAGCTCGAGTGCCTGCTTCGCTTCAGGTGTGCTATAGATGGTTTTTCCATCTTTTGTAAATGGCGCATCATCAATATTGATCACATTGTCATTAAAATCATAGATCATATGGTCAAAGTTGCCATTCGCCCCCGCTCCGCCGCGGAAAGAGAAGCCATATCGGTTCTGCTTCGGATCTGTCAGCTTGATCGCCGAGTCGACCAGCTCCTGCCACGTTTTCGGAGCCGCCAGCCCTTTCGCGTCGAACCAGTCTTTGCGGTAAAACATTTGCCGCTGATACAGCGCATTGGCAATAAAATACAGCTTACCTCCAGTCGAACCGACGATTTTGGAGGTAGCGGAAAGCGTTTTGCTGTCGGCCCATCCGCCAGCGTACGTATCCAGCGGCTCCAAGTAGCCGTTATTGACATACTCGGCGATGTTCAGATCGCGCACTTCGAGAATGTCCAGATCCTGCTTCGCCGCCAGCATCGTGCGGATTTTGTTGTCTGCCTGGTCGAACGGCGGGGAGATGAGCTCCACCTTGATGTTCGGGTTATCCTGCTGAAACCTGCCGATGGCGTCTTGCAGCAGCTTCGTACGTTCCGGACTCGTCAAGCTTTCGATCATGTGCAAGGTGACTTGTTTGGCCGCCGGAGCCTCTGAAGCTTTCGCGCTCGCCGCTGGCGCCGCCGAACTCCCGCCAGTCGGCGCTGCCGTTCCACTGCTCTCGGTGCCGCTTCCGCTGCACCCTGCCAACGTTCCCATCATCATGACGCCGGCAAGCACAGTTGTCCATCCTTTACCTTGTAATACCCCCATATGTACGCCCTCCTCAAATTTGACATATTCAACTATATTGTCTGAATGGACTAGATATGTCTGTGGTCAGCATGAATTATTTCCTTGCACAAAGGGGACAAAAAAACCACAACACGAGTACACTGGTACCCATGGTCTGGACACTTTGAAAAAGTGTTCAGACCATGGGTACTTTTTTTGTATACTAGAGTAAGCACCGGAGGGGATTACATCATGTCTAAGAAAATCTTTAGCGAAAAAGATCAAATAAGCTTATCAAAGAATAAATACGTGATCAGGATTAGCGATAAAGCAATAACCTATGCGGATGAATTTAAGCAGTTGTTCATCGATCAATATATGGCAGGTAAGCTCCCTAGAGAAATCTTTGAAGCTAACGGGTTTGACGTAAACGTAATTGGAATTCAACGTGTAAATGAGTCTGCCAAGCGTTGGAGAAAAGCATATGGAGAAGACGGAATTATTGGATTAGCTGACTCTCGTAAGGAATCTTCTGGACGTCCGCTGAAGCGTGAACTAACGAAGGATGAAGTAATTGAAAGACAGGAAGCAAGAATTAGACTCCTTGAGTCCCAGGTGGATTTGTTAAAAAAGCTAGACACGAAAGAAAGGTTGCTGGTAGCAAAGGGAAAGAACCTAAGTAAAAGTAAGTTATTTGAGCTAATTAAAGAGACTGTAGGTCAGGGTTTGGGACGTACAACGCGCTACCTCTGCGATTTATTACATGTATCTCGCTCAGGCTATTACAACTACATCCAGGCTGTAGAAGCCCGTAAAGAGCGGTCTCTTTCGGATGCCAAAGCTGGAGAACTGATCAAAAAAGCCTTCAATAAAAAAGGCTTTAAAAAGGGCTCTCGTTCAATAAAGATGACGCTTGAAAACGAGTTTGGCGTGATTTACAACTTGAAGAAAATCCGCAGGCTTATGAAGAAATTCGACCTCGTCTGTCCTCATAGAAAACCCAATCCTTACAAACGTATAGGAAAGGCGACTCAAGAACATCGAACGCTTCCCAACAGATTAGATCGTGATTTTAAAAAAGGTGTTCCTGGGCTTGCGTTGCTCACCGACATCACTTACCTTCCATACGGCCGCTCAGAGACGGCTTATTTGTCGACTATACTAGATGCTTCAACGGGAGAGATCCTTTCTTACAACCTATCCAACAGCCTTTCGTTAGACATTGCTACAGAAACAATCGAGGCACTCATGAAGCAAAGAAAATTGAAGTTGCACAAAGAAGCATTCATCCATTCGGATCAAGGAAGTCATTATACGAGTCCCACATACCAAAAACTTTTGAAGCAAAAGGGACTAGGTCAATCGATGTCTAGACGAGGAAATTGCTGGGACAATGCGCCACAGGAGTCATTTTACGGTCATATGAAAGATCATGTTGACCATCGTAGCTGCCGAACCTTAGCAGAACTACAACGTAAGATTGACAGTTATATCCGCTACTACAACAATAATCGATACCAATGGGGATTAAAAAAGATGACCCCTGTGCAATACGAGGCCACTGAAAAAGTCCTTCGTATGATAAAGACACACCCTGCTCAAGTTTTTGTGAGGATGGTGTGTCTTTTCTCTGTATAATTAAGGTATTAAACCAAGTAGGTGAAAAAATGATTCAAAAACAACAATCTATGACTTTTAGCCCTTATTTGGAACTTTATAACTTGGTGGTACCGAAAGACAATATGTTACGGCAAATCAACGAACTAGTTGACTTCTCTTTTGTATATGAAGAACTGAAGGAACGTTACTGTCTAGACAACGGCCGAAATGCGATCGACCCCATCCGAATGTTCAAGTACTTGCTATTGAAGGCCATTTTTGAACTGTCCGACAACGACATCGTCGAACGTTCGAAGTACGACATGTCGTTTAAATATTTTCTTGATATGGCACCTGAAGATCCAGTGATTGACGCTAGTTCCTTAACCAAGTTTCGGACGCTGCGACTGAAAGACTCGAATTTACTTGACATGCTCGTGGGTAAAACAGTTGAAATTGCATTGGAGAAGGGCATTATTAAAAGCAAAGCCATCATTGTCGATGCTACTCATACCAAAGCCCGTTACAACCAAAAATCCCCGCGGGAAATCTTGCTGGATCGTTCACGCAAGTTAAGAAGAGCGGTCTATAAAGCTGATGAGTCGCTGAAAGCCAAGTTCCCAGTTAAGAATACCAGTAATGTACTTGAAGACGAGATCGACTATTGTCAAAAACTCATAGCTGTTCTTGAAGCTGAAGGTGGTATTTGCGAATTACCAAAAATTAAAGAACCATTGAATTTCTTGAAAGAAACAGTTGCCGATGACCTGCAACAATTACGGATTTCAGAAGATCAGGATGCAAAGGTCGGTCACAAAAGCGCGGACTCTTCGTTCTTTGGCTATAAGACCCATCTTGCCATGACCGAGGAACGAATCATAACAGCTGCCATTGTCACGACGGGTGAAAAGAATGATGGAAAGCAACTGCAATTACTCATCGAAAAAAGCAAGGCAACAGGCATGGAAATCAAGTCCGTCATCGGAGATACAGCTTACTCTGAAAAAGACAATATCGTTTATGCGAAAACCAATAATATTGAACTTATTGCAAAACTAAATCCGCTTATTACACAAGGGGCGCGTAAGAAAGAAGATGAATTTCAATTTAATAAAGATGCAGGCATGTATGTGTGCAAGGCTGGCCATATGGCGACTCAGAAGGCACGGACAGGGAAAAAGGGAGTAAACGATAACCAAAAGAATACCTACTACTTCAATATAGAAGTGTGTAAGAGGTGCCCGTTCAAAGAGGGATGCTACACCGAAGGAGCAAAAAGCAAGACCTACTCGGTGAGTATTAAGTCTAGCGAGCATACTGAACACATCGCCTTTCAGGAAAGTGAGTACTTCAAAGAAAAGGCGAAGGAACGCTACAAAATAGAGGCGAAGAACAGTGAACTAAAACATAGACACGGATATGACGTTGCGTCATCTTCGGGTCTGGTTGGCATGGAGTTACAGGGGGCGATGACGATATTTACCGTTAACTTAAAGAGAATATTGAAACTGATGAAGTGAGCAACCAGCTATAAAGGCTTTCCTAGACAGTAAAAGACGGCCCCAATACCCAAAAACTGGGAATTATGGTCGTCTTTTATTTTATGTTCTTCAGTTGTTCCGTAAAAATCACAAGTTTTTCAGTGGCCTC
>NZ_JAQFVF010000022.1 GCF_027789125.1 Paenibacillus aestuarii
ACCCCTTGTAGACGACGAGGTTGATAGGTTCGAGGTGGAAGTGCAGCAATGTATGGAGCTGACGAATACTAATCGGTCGAGGGCTTAACCAAAAGTTTCTTAATAAAGAAGCAACACACTTTACGCCAAGTTTCGTATCTAGTTTTCAGGGAATAATAGTACCTGCGATATATATCTTGGAGAGATACCCAAGTGGCTATAAGGGGACCCTCTGCTAAGGGGTTAGACTGCGTAAGTGGTGCGAGGGTTCGAATCCCTCTCTCTCCGCCAGTATTCCAAATATATATCAATTTTGTATGGCGGCGTAGCTCAGCTGGCTAGAGCGTACGGTTCATACCCGTAAGGTCGGGGGTTCGAGCCCCTCCGCCGCTACCATAATGATTACCCAGATGGAGGCTTAGCTCAGCTGGGAGAGCATCTGCCTTACAAGCAGAGGGTCGGCGGTTCGATCCCGTCAGCCTCCACCATCATATGCCGTTGTAGCTCAACTGGTAGAGCAACTGACTTGTAATCAGTAGGTTGGGGGTTCAAGTCCTCTCGACGGCACCATTTATACCAAGCGCGGAGCCGTGGTGTAGAGGCCTAACATGCCTGCCTGTCACGCAGGAGACCGCGGGTTCGAATCCCGTCGGCTCCGCCACTTATTATTTTTTTGCCCAAATGGGACAAACTATAGATACATACATAAGGCTCGGTAGCTCAGTCGGTAGAGCAGAGGACTGAAAATCCTCGTGTCGGCGGTTCGATTCCGTCCCGAGCCATTGAGATGGTTGTGTTACGATAGCGTGGCATAGTCATCTCTGATCTGGAGGCTTAGTGAAGTGGCTAAACACGGCAGACTGTAAATCTGCTCTCTCCGAGTTCGGTGGTTCGAATCCATCAGCCTCCATTTTCCCTAAGAGCCATTAGCTCAGTTGGTAGAGCACCTGACTTTTAATCAGGGTGTCGTAGGTTCGAGTCCTACATGGCTCACTTTCAAATGAACAACTGAAGACCCGCAAGGGTCTTTTTTGCTGCAAAGAAAAAGCATCCTAATAAAGGATGCTTTTTTAGTTTAATCGCTCTGCGACGGAATGCATTTTTTGCGCCATAGATGCTTGCTTGTCGCGGCGGTCATCGATTTTGATCGATGTGGATACGCGCTGTGCGCCTTGCAGGAAAGGCACTTCATGCACGGCACGCACAACCTCAAACAAACGATCCAACGGACCTTCCAGAATGGTGCCCATAGGCGTCATTTCGAATTTTATGTCAGTGTGCTTTTCGAGCTCTTTATGCAGATCAGCTACATAAGCACTGAGACTGGTCGTTGCTGTGCCGATCGGGATGATTGTAAATTCGGCAATTGCCATTGGATAACTCATCTCCTTGGTTGATGAAAGTGGTTTTCTTTTATTGTAGATGAGTTGACAACGCTAGCGCAATTTTTGCAAGGTTAACATACATTCAGCTCCATGAGGCAGCCAATTCGATGATCGCATCAGCGGTTCGGGCCGCCAGGGCCATGACCGTATTGGTAGGATTGCCTCCGCTTGATGTAACAAACGTGCTGGCATCGCTGATGTACAGATTGGGAATGTCGTGGCATTGCCCATATGCATTAACAACAGAGCTTGACGGGTCATTGCCCATGCGGCAGCCGCCCATGATATGAGCGGTATCCGGGACGACATATTCGATTTGACCACCAGCTGCCTTCAGGATCAGCTTCATGTTATCGATGGCATGATCGATCAGCTTGCGGTCATTGTCGCCATAGCTGAAAGTGACCTTGGCCCGCGGCATGCCGTTATCATCTTTTTCATCGGAAAGCGTCACATGATTGTCCCGGTTCGGGAGAACCTCGCCAACCATGGTGAGCCGCCCATAAAAGTTATAGTTCAGCATCACTTGCCGCAGCTTTTCGCCCCAGATCGGGCCTTCAAGCGATTTGCTAATGCCGTTCGCCATGGCGACAGGTCTGGAGCCGTGGGCATGAATCGTATAGCCGCGGGCAAAGCCACGTCGCTGGTCGGTTTCATAGAAGTCCTGCGTGGAGGCTAATACAGGGGAGCCTTTGTACATACGGACTTCCTGTTCAAACTTGGCATATACATCGTGGCTGCTGTGCGGCATAATCGCGCGCCCTACCCAGCCGCTGCTGTTGGCAAGACCGTCAGGGAATTGAGCGTTCGCAGAGTGGAACAGCAGACGTGGTGTTTCTACGACGTTGGCGCATAAAATGACGACTTTTGCCCGTTGGCGGTATGTCGCTCCCTCGTGGACGAAGAGGACGCCGGTCGCTTTTCCGTATTCATTTACTTCGATTTGCGTCACCATACAGTCTGGGAGCACTTCTGCACCTGCTTTAACCGCTTTCGGGATATGCACGATGAGCGTGCTGAATTTGGCATTCGGCATGCAGCCCTGATTGCAGAAGCCCCTGTTGATGCAGGGCGGACGGTCTTCAAAAGGTGCGGATAGAATCGCTAACGGTGTCGTACAAGATTGGATACCAAGCGTTTCACAGCCTTTTTGAAACAAATAAGCGTTAGGGCTTAAAGGATTCCGTTCCGGGTACGGATAAGGCCCGTTGAAGTTGCCCCAAGGAAAATGCTTCGGTCCAGATACAGCGATTTCCTTTTCGATTTTGGCATAGTAGGGCTCAAGGTCCTTATAATGGATCGGCCAGTTCTCGCCGACGCCGTCGATAGATTTGGATTTGAAGTCAGACTCGTGAAACCGTAAGAAAACCCCCGTAAAATGCTGGGTTCCCCCGCCTATACCTCTACCTGAATTGTTGTGCCCCATGGTCATGGGATCTGCGCCATCAACGAACCGGGTATCCTCCCAGGCCAGGCATTTCATCGCCAGCTCGTCGCTGGCAAAATCTTTTTGCGGGTCACGCCAAGGTCCTGCTTCCAGTACGACGACCTTCAAACCGGCTTCGCTCAGTTCCTTCGCGAGCACGCCGCCTGCGGCACCAGCCCCCACGATGACGGCATCAACCTCATCTTTTTCGTGTCTCCATTTCATGGCTTTGTCGCCTCCCAAGGATCGTGCTGGCCGATTGCGGCTCTAACGTAGCCCCGCGGATAGGCAGGGCCGCCAAAACCGATCTCTGACCACACCAGAGGGTGAGAATAATAAGCCTCTACGGTAAGCGTAAGAATTTTTTGGAATAGCTCTTTCTGTGGGATTCCGTCCCAAGTTTCGCTCTGCGGATAGACATTCTCACTGATTTGCTGCATAATCTGCCGCTGCGAATTCTCATCCAGCTCGAAAAAAGGGCAGCTATTCGCTGACCAGCCTGTCTGATCAATGGCTTTTAGCCCTTCTCGCAGTAAAATCTTAGCAGCTGGTACACCGGTCTTACGCTGACTTTCACCTTTGTGATCCGATAAGCTTTGATCGATATGGCAAAGGACGAACTGAATGACCTCTCCGCGCTTGTCATCCATTAGCAGGGAGCACCACACGCGCAGCGTCTCAGCCTCCAAATGATTCAGAAAATGATAATGATGTTCACGAACCATTCGGGCATTCACAATCGAGCGGGTATGTGCATCCCAGTGCTCCTGCTCGGTTGTAACGTCGTAAGCGGGGTAGTGTGAACGATGTTCCATAGTAAATTCACTCTCCATTGACAGCTATAAGTCCCAGTTGAAAAAAAATCATTGCACGCCTCCCGGCCCATCGGGCTCCGCTTAAAGCAGCTTCTGCGCATGGGGTGGCTTCACTTGTGGGAACGTCATTCCCCCGTAAGGCATAATCGCAATCTCCAGCGATGAATCCGCCAGGTGCTCGGCCAGAAAAGCGTCCAGTTTGGCAATGGGATGCATGCCGATGAGCTGAACGGCAGCAGGCGGCATCTCTGAATACATATAAACGTCATGTTGTTTCAGCACATGATCGATATGTTCGACTTTGTGCGCGCCCAGAACAAATGTTTGCTTGAGCTTTTGCGTCATCACAGCACGATCCTGAATGGTTTCGATCCAGGTCTGCAAGGTGCCGTTGCCGTAATGTTCTTCGCAGCGTGCAACGAGGACAATGGAACCGCCAGGCTTTGTGATGGCGGCGGCGTTTTTTAAGGCTTTTACAGATTGATAAAGCTGAGCGTCCTTGGGGTGTCCGCCGGGAGAGACGATCACCCAATCATAGCGTTGCGGCACATTGACGAAGAAGATTTGCCGAACTAGCTCTAAGCCTGCGCGATGAGCGGCGATGATGTCGCCGGCAACCGCACCCAGCAGCTGGCGTTCATGATCCACAATCACGTTCAGCATGAAGTGAATGGGGACAAGTTGCAGAACCTCTTCAAGGTCTGCACGGATCGCATTATTCGGGTCTCCAAGCGCCGCAGTATACCGTTGAGACAAGCTGTGGTTATGTTCAATCGCTCTCGCCGACGCCGTACCGGGGAACAAGGCTTTGGCCCCGCCGGAGATGCCGACTAACGCGTGCGGCTCGATATTGCCCGTGGCGATTCGAAATTCAGCGGCCACCACGGACTTGTTGATCTCAACAGGCGTTCCGAGAGACGTATGCCCAAGCAGGATGCAGTCCTCGGATAGGGATGAATGATTCATGACCGTCACACGTCGATAGATCTCAGGGCCGACAAGCTGTATGAGTTCGTCCTCGCTTTGTTTGCGATGGATGCCAAGTGCCACAATGATTCGGATTTGCTGATCCGGTATGCCTGCGAGATTTAAGCGATGAATGACGGAGCCCAGAAATAGGTGGCTGGGGCATAAGCGCGTTGAATCGCTAATCAGGATGACAGCGCTTTGGCAGCCTTTTGCAGCCTCCTGGATGCGTAAACTGTCGATCGGATGGTCCAGAACATGATCCATGCAAGGAGGAGAGGAAAGAACCGGGCGCTGATAGACGATGGAATCCGCCGCAGCATGAGGAAGCGTCAGCTGAACGCTCCCTTGCCCATAAGGTAACGTGTAAATAAGGTGACCTCCCTTACCAATTATCTACATCTAGTTATTTCCAAGTAACTGGATATTATGAGCAGAGCTGATCTTTTACAGGGTAAGCATGTAAGGAATGGTAGAGATTCCATAGGTTAATCTGGGGGGGCTACCAGCTAGCTAGATACAGAGGAAACATTTTAGGAATGAAAGTCATTTATTTGCCATGGTAACCTGTTACTAGTGAGTGTGAACTTTCCCATTAATACAACTAATCATGCAACGGAGGAAATAATTATGGTGAGGAATCTGGCAAAACGAGCGTTAGGTATTACCGCCGCAGTGACAATTGCACTAACAGCAACTACCAGTGTATCCGCATTTGCGGCTAATGATGACATGGATGCAGTTTCTTTGGCTAAAAAGATGATCGGTGTCGATTATTCCCGAGGCGCCGAGTCCCCATCTGCAGGTTTTGATTCTTCCGGTTTCATTTATTACGTATTTCAAACATTGGATTATACAGTGCCTAGAACGCTGGCCGAGCAGTTGAAAATGAACAAGCCTTCGGTAACTAGCATTTCCAAAGCGGAGCCAGGCGATGTTTTATTTTTCGGCAGCGGCAAGCAGCCGGATTTTGCAGGGATTTATGTGGGACAAGGTAAAATGGTGATGTCTTCCCAAAGTAAAGACGAAGTCATTACACGCAATGTGAGCGATTATACATCCAAGTTTATCAGTGGGAAAAGAGTGCTTTCAGCCAATGATCAAACGAAGGCTGCACTAGTCCTGACCGCTCAAAAATACTTAGGAGTTCCTTACGAATTCGGCGCCAAATATGGCCAGACGAAAACGATGGACTGCTCCTCTTTTGTAAAAACGGTGTTTGCCCAATATGACATCACCCTGCCGCGCGTTTCCCGCGACCAAGCAAAAGAGGGTACTTATGTGAGCAAAAGCAATCTGCAAACAGGGGATCTAGTCTTTTTTACAACCCCGGATTCAGGTAAAAATATTGGTCACGTAGGCATTTACATCGGCGATGGTATGATGATTCATACGTACGGCGAAGGCGGCGTGAAATTTACTTCGATCAACAAAGCATGGTGGGCGGACCATTATGTAACGGCTCGTCGCATTTTGAAATAGATAAAGCGAGAACCCTTCTGCAGCAGGTGTGGAGGGTTCTTTCCCATTTCGGCGCCCGCATATGTTACAATAAAAAGATAGATATAGAGATACACATTAATTACTGGGAGAGAGGAACTCATGGATTGGGAACGAATCAAAGAGCGTTTGGAAGCGGTTTTACAGGCACCTATGCACATTTATTTGTTACCCGAAGCGGAATGGAACCGTTTGGCGGGAGAACAGCATGAAGGTCAAGGAAGCTTCAGCCGAAGTGTGATTCGTGGCCAGGATGTACTGTTTTATTTAGCAAAAGAAAACAAGGAAATTCGCATTCTGCAGGTTTCTGAGGTTCCATTGTCATCCTCTGAGCGCCAACTCGTAGAGTTAATGCTGGAATCCAAACAGACGCAGGAGCGGAAAGTGTGGGGCTCTTATTTATCCGAGGATGAGAGAAAGGCCCATCAATTGCGAGAATGGCTGCTGCATCAGATGGAACGCGGCTTAACGCACGCGGAGCTGCCGGATACGCTGGCATCGCAATCTTCGCTGTATTCGACGAAGATCCCGCTCTTGCTCTACGGCGATTATTCGCAAAATCAAAGCGTATCCTACACCGAGCTGAAAAAGCTGCTGGAATCTTTCTTTGAAGCGGAGATCACGCTGATTCCATTGCTGGACAAGGAATGGCTGATTCTAGCCCCGGAAGGGCTGCTCACAAGCGGCAGTGAAGAGCGGGATTTGGATGAGGAGGAAAGCATTGAACAGACGCTGGACGCGCTTGGTTCAGGGCTGTACGAGATGCTGGCCAATGAATGGATCGGCGAGTGTCACCTGGCGATTAACTACCCGGTCAAGCCGGCCAAATCGCTGCTCACGGCGATTCTTCAGCTGCGCGAGACGATCATGCTGGGCCGGTCGTTCCACGTCAGCAGCAATATGCACCTGCCTTGGGAGCTCCGTCTGGAAAAGCTGCTGCATCTGGTGCAGGAAGAGGAGAAGGCGGAATTCATGGAGCAGGTGCTCCGCGGCACGGACCATGCGCTAGATGCGGAGACGGTGACCACCCTGGAGCATTTCTTCGCGCTGGACTGCAATGTCAGCGAGACGGCGAAGAAGCTTTATATTCACCGGAATACGCTTTTATACCGCTTGGACAAGTTCAAGCAGGAGACCGGGCTGGATGTCCGCACCTTCAATCATGCCGTTTTGGTAAGGTTGGCCTTATTATTGTACAAAGTAACGAAAAGAAAGTGATTTTTTTGTGAGGATTGTGCATAGTCAGTTGTGAGCTTGTAGGGTAAGATGAGGATAGTTAATTTTTGATAAACGAATTCTCGATAAATCGTAGGGGGAATGAAACCATGGCAGGCGTACGTTTAAACCATATCGTTAAAAAATATTCCGGTGCAGAAGAATCCACTGTAAAAGATTTTCATCTTGAAATCCAAGATAAAGAGTTCGTCGTATTGGTCGGTGCTTCCGGTTGCGGAAAATCCACTACACTTCGTATGATCGCTGGATTGGAAGAAATCACAGAAGGTGAACTTTACATCGGCGACCGCCTTGTTAACGACGTAGCTCCTAAAGATCGCGACATCGCGATGGTATTCCAATCCTATGCCCTTTATCCGCATATGACAGTTTATCAAAACATGGCGTTCGGTTTGAAACTTCGTAAATTCAAAAAAGCAGATATCGACGCACGCGTTCGCGAAGCAGCGAAAATTCTGGATATCGTTCACTTGCTGGATCGTAAGCCAAAAGCTCTTTCCGGTGGTCAGCGTCAACGTGTTGCCTTGGGTCGTGCGATCGTGCGTGAGCCGCAAGTCTTCTTGATGGACGAACCGCTTTCCAACTTGGATGCGAAACTTCGCGTACAAATGCGCGCAGAGATCACGAAATTGACTAAGCGTCTTGGCGTTACGACAATCTACGTAACGCATGACCAAACAGAAGCTATGACAATGGGCGATCGCATCGTTGTTATGGATAAAGGTATCATTCAACAAGCTGCTACACCTGAAGAAATTTACAACCACCCAGTGAATATGTTCGTTGCAGGCTTCATCGGATCTCCTTCCATGAACTTCTTGAACGGTACACTTGCTGCTGACGGCGGTTCGGTATACTTCAAGTCCAATGGCTTCAACATTGAAGTTCCAGCTGGCAAAGCACAAAGCTTGAAAGATAAAGGCTATGTAGGTAAAGAAGTAATTCTGGGTGTTCGTCCAGAAGATATCCACGAAGAGCCAGTATTCCTGGAAGCTTCTCCAAAATCCATCGTGAACGTAAACGTTGAGTTGACGGAGAACCTTGGTCACGAAATGTACTTGTACCTCAACGGTATCGGCAGTGGCACTGTAATTGCCCGCGTTGACGGTCGCGCAAACATCAAAGAAGGAACAAATGTGAAATTGGCTTTGGATATGAACAAAGTTCATTTCTTCGACAAAGAGTCCACATTGTCCATCTTGGCTAACTAATATAAATGTTTCAGATAGATGGGCCAGCCGTATTCGGCTGGCCTTTTTTATATGGTTTTTTAAGTGCAGAGCGCTTCATCAACACTTTAGTTGATTTTGTATAGGGATTCCATTACGATGAAACCATTGGATCCTATATCATACATACAACATGCGATTAATTCGATCTGCTGAAGATTATGCCGAAGGAGAATAGCGGATGGCCAAAAAACTGAAAGTTTCCGAATTGGTGGAACAATTCCATATGGAAGTACTTGCTGGGGAAGCGGGGCTTAAGCGTCCGATTGAAACGGCGGATCTATACCGTCCGGGCTTGGAGATGGCCGGATATTTCAACTATCATCCCCGGGAACGTATTCAGATGCTCGGAAAGACGGAAATCACCTTTATGGAGATGCTGACAACAGGCGTGCGCCGTAATCGGGCTGAGCAGCTGTGTGCACCGGAGGAAACGCCCTGCATTATCGTAACGAGAGGGCTGGATGTGCCGAACGAATTGCTGGAGGAAGCGAGCAAACGGGATCTGCCGCTGCTGCGAACACAGATGAGCACCACGATCTATGCAAGCCGGCTGACAGGCTTCCTGGAGAACAAGCTGGCGCCGAGCACGACCATACACGGTGTACTCGTCGACGTGTACGGGATTGGGATGCTCATTACCGGCAGCAGCGGCATTGGGAAGAGTGAGACGGCTTTGGAGCTGGTGAAGCGCGGCCATCGTCTCATTGCCGATGATGCGGTAGAGATCCGGCAAACGGCCGACAAGGTGCTGACAGGCAACGCGCCTGAGCTGATCCGGCATTTGCTTGAAATCCGCGGCGTAGGGATCATCAACGTGATGACCTTGTTCGGAGCGGGAGCGATTCGTAATGTGAAGAAGATTTCGGTGGTCGTGAAGCTGGAGAACTGGCAGCAGGACAAGCAATACGATCGCTTAGGGCTGGATGAAGAGCTGACGCAAATTATTGATACGAAGCTGCCGCTCGTGACGATACCAGTAAGGCCAGGGCGAAACTTGGCGGTTATTGTGGAAGTGGCTGCGATGAACTACCGCTTGAAGCAGATGGGGTATAACGCGGCGCTGCAGTTTACGAACAAACTGACAGAATCGCTGTCTGAGGATTACGAAGATTTTGATTAATGCTGAATTGAAGAAGGGAGCATAACGTTCATTATGCTGAACAAGATTGCATTTTCTATCGGACCTATTGATGTGCATTGGTACGGCATTATTTTAGGTACGGCTGCTTTGGTCGGACTGCTGCTTGCTATACAAGAAGGGAAGCGCTTCGGCATCGTACCTGATTTCTTTATGGATTTATTATTGATTGGCGTGCCGTCCGCGATCATCGGAGCCCGCATTTACTACGTGGCTTTCCAATGGTCCGACTATAAGAATAATTTAGCGGAAATCTTTATGATCTGGCACGGCGGTATCGCGATTTACGGAGCGCTGATCGGAGCGATCATCGGCGGATACTTTTACTTTAGAGCAAAAGGGTATCCGTTCTGGAGACTGGTTGATATATGTGCGCCAGGTTTGATCGTAGGTCAAGCCATCGGTCGTTGGGGAAACTTTATGAATCAGGAAGCACACGGCGGTCCTGTAGATGAATCGTTTCTTCGCAACACACTGCACTTGCCGAATTTTATCGTGACGCAAATGAATATCGAAGGCACGTTCTATCATCCTACATTTTTGTATGAGTCGCTATGGAACGTCGTTGGCTTGCTCCTGCTCTTATGGCTGCGCCGCAGACCGTTCTTGCGGGCTGGAGAACTGTTTTTTAGCTACCTGATCTGGTACTCCATTGGCCGTTTCTTTGTGGAAGGCTTGCGGACAGACAGTCTGGATTTCACAGGCCCAACGTGGCTAGCAGCCTTCATGAATGCGCTCTGGTCTCCAATGAAGCTTGTCTTTGAGCCAGGCGTGATGACTTATGGAGGCAATGTGCGAATTTCGCAGCTGCTTGCCGTTCTACTCGTTATCGCGGCTATCGTCGTTATTATCGTAAGAAGAAAGAAAGGCTACGCGAATGCGCACTACGCAGATCCGATCGTTTCGACGAAAGCGCCAGCAGCTAAAGCTGCCGGGCTTGAGGAAGAATTTGACACCAAAGGAGCCGACAGCCAACTATGATTCGCACGGTATTATTTGATTTAGACGGAACAATTGTAGATACAAATGAGCTGATTGTGCAGTCTTTTTTACACAGCTTAGAAGGTCAAACGCCTGAACCTCTGACGAGAGAGGTCATCATTCCGAACATGGGCAGACCGCTAATCGAACAAATGAAGTTATTTACCGGAAGAGACGAAGTGGAAGACGTCATTAACAAGTACCGGACGTTCAACGTGTCCAAACACGATGAGCTGGTGAAAGAGTTTCCGAATGTGCGCACCGCCATGCAGAAATTGCATGCGAATGGTATTAAGATCGGAATCGTTACGAGCAAAATTCGGCTGACCACAGGTATGGGATTAAAACTGGTCGGTTTGGATCCGTATGTGAGCACGATTGTCACCGTCGAAGATGTCAAGGAACCGAAGCCGAGTCCGGAAGGCATTCTGGCAGCTTTGGCAACGTTGGGCAGCTCCAAGGAAGAAACGATGATGGTGGGCGACAGCCATTATGACATCGAAGCGGCGAAAAATGCCGGCGTCGTCTCGGTAGGCGTGTCCTGGTCATGGAAAGGGCGTTCCTATCTGGAAGCATATAAGCCGGACTACTTAATCGACGATGCGATGGAGCTGCTGCCGATCGTGGGGCTGACATCGGATGTGTCGGCGGATTGAGAAAAACGGACAGGTTTCCTGTAGAAGGACCTAACGCGTTATGGCAGATCTACCACACCGTAAGCAAGTGGAAGGCGATCCGCAACTTTATTTTTATCCAAATCAGCCGGTATACGCCTTCGCTGCGGATGAAAAATTGGATTTACCGCAATGTCCTGGGCATGAAGGTCGGGGAACACACCGCTTTTGCCCTCATGGTCATGGTGGATGTTTTTTTTCCCGAAAAGATCCATATAGGGACGAACACCATTATTGGTTATAATTCAACAATTCTCGCCCATGAGTATTTGACGAAAGAATACCGGTTGGGCGAGGTACATATTGGATCCAACGTGATGGTTGGCGCGAATACGACGATATTGCCCGGAGTGACGATCGGTGATCATGCTGTGATAGGCGCAGGGTCGGTCGTACATAAAGACGTAGCGCCTCATAGTTTTGTAGCAGGCAATCCGCTTCAAGTCATCCGGGAAGGTAAGGGTCAAAGTTAAGAGCTGTACGAGGAGTGCAGCTCTTTTTTTATATTTATCGGTCCTGTCAGGCGAGGACATGCTTCTATTGATTGACGGTAATAGGGTTCCGTGTTAAAATAGCATCATTCTTTATTTTGGTAGTATGGTAGCGTACTAAAGCGTTTTGCGATATAAGATTTAATTTAGCTGTTATAGATGGTGAAAGAATTTCCGGATATAGAGGTGAGACAGGTGTCAAAGCCAAAAGTGTTTGAAAAGCCGATCGGCGTGAAGGATTACCTGCCTGAGGCGGTTACGAAGCTGCGGAACATTGAATTTTGCGTACTAGCCTGTATGGAGCGCTGGGGGTATACCCAGATTATTACGCCTACACTCGAATTTTACGATACGGTTGGCGTTGCCAGCTCCACAGCGGATAAAAAGCTGTTTAAGCTGCTGGACCGCAAGGGGAGCACGCTTGTTTTGCGATCAGAGATGACCGCGCCTATAGCCCGTGTGGCCTCGTCTTTATTAAGAGAGTACGCATTTCCGCTGCGCCTCTCCTATCATTCTAACGTATTCCGCGCCATTGAGGAGGAAGCGGGTAGGGATGCGGAGTTTTTTCAGACCGGTGTAGAATTGATCGGGGACGCTTCTTCGGAAGCGGATGCGGAGGTCGTTGCTTTGGCGATCGCCTCGCTGCAAGCAGCTGGTGTGGGCACGTTTAAAATCGCGCTCGGCCATGTCGGCTTCTTGAACGGCCTGTTCCAGG
Source organism: Paenibacillus aestuarii (assembly GCF_027789125.1). GTDB lineage: Bacteria > Bacillota > Bacilli > Paenibacillales > NBRC-103111 > Paenibacillus_E > Paenibacillus_E aestuarii. Next base: position 12,539 of record NZ_JAQFVF010000022.1, read on the forward strand.
AAACGCTGGAAGGCCGCCTGGAAGATCAACAGACGCTAAAGGAACATTTGCTGAGTCGTGATTATGTCGGCTATCGGGAAGCGATCCAAGCGTTGGCGCTGCCGGAGGAAGTGGAGCGTGAGCTCATCGGTGTGCTCCGTCTTCGCGGCGGCGACGAAATTTGCGCACAGGCTCGCATGGTCTCCAAGCACCCTATCGCCCAGGATGCGATTCGCCACTTGTGCGAAGTATGGGACGTGCTGAAAGCTTATGGCGTCAGTGAACATGTTGTCATTGATTTAACGATGATTGGGGACTTCTCTTATTATACAGGAATGACTTTTGAAGGATATGCCGCAGAACTAGGCTTCCCTGTATGCAGCGGCGGTCGTTACGACAACCTGCTAAGCCAGTTCGGGCGTCCTGCACCGGCAACCGGATTTGCTTTGAAGACGAATCGCATTCTTGAGGTCATTGGCAAAGTAGCCGTTGATCGGCCGACTCGTATACTCATTGCCTATGATGCTGAGCATCGGGAGGAAGCGTTGAAACGGGCCAAAAGCACGCGCGAAAGCGGCAACGCCGTAGTGACTACACAGCTGATTACGGATAAGGCGGCATGGAGCGAAGCCATACATAAACGGGATGACGGACAGTATGAGCTTCAAGGGGTTGTATATCAGGAGGTCATCAACTTGATTCGCTAAAGCGAGCGGGTCAAAGCGGCTAACGTTGCGGAAGGTTGAGGAGGTTTAGCGGGATGGAAGACATTTTGAAAGTAGCGATGCCGAAAGGCCGTATTTATAAACAAGCAGCCAAGCTGTTCCACAAGGCGGGCTTGCCGATTCCGGAAGATTTAGAAGAGGGACGGCGATTAATTATTCCTGTTCCAGAGGCGAAAATGGAGTTTATTTTGGCTAAGCCCGTCGACGTTCCGACTTATGTCGAGTATGGCGTCGCCGATATTGGCGTCGTCGGCAAAGACGTGTTAATGGAAGAGAACCGTAACGTTTACGAACTGCTGGACTTGGGCATTGCGCGCTGCCGCATGTCCGTCATCGGGCTGCCGGATTGGAAGCCGGTCATCAATCCGCGTGTGGCGACGAAATATCCGAACGTTGCGTCGCAATATTTCCGCGAGAAGGGGCAGCAGGTTGAGGTGATTAAGCTCAACGGATCGATTGAGCTTGCGCCGTTGATTGGCTTGGCAGACCGCATCGTCGATATGGTCGAGACGGGGCAGACGCTCAAGGAGAACGGACTTGTGGAGCAGGAAGAGATTTTCCAAATTACGAGCCGATTGATTGCCAATCGGGTTAGTTATCGGCTGAAAAACGATTCGATTCAGCGCTTATGTGATATGCTGCAGGCGGTTCTGCCTGTGGCCGGCAAGATATAGATCATACCGAATAGGGAAAACATGAGAGGATGAAGGACATGCGGATTATTCCCGCCTCGGCATTTGAGTTGAAACGTGAGGTCGAATACGGCTCTCCCGAGCAAAATGAAACCGTCCGCCGCATCATCGAGGAAGTGCGGCAGGACGGGGATGCAGCGCTGCGGCGGATGGCGCAGCAGTTCGATCGCGTCAGCGTCGCGGAGCTGCGTGTCAGCGACGAAGAGATTCAGGCGGCGTACGCCCAGGTCGACGCCGGCTTCCTAGCGGCGCTGCGCCAAGCCGCTGCCAACATCCGTGCGTTTCATGAGAAGCAGAAACGCACGTCCTGGATGGACCTGCAGCCGGACGGCAGCCTGCTGGGCCAAATCATCCGACCGCTGAAGCGGGTCGGCCTGTATGTGCCCGGAGGCAAGGCGGCGTACCCGTCCTCCGTGCTGATGAACGCCATCCCCGCTATCGTGGCGGGGGTGCCGGAGATCGCGATGGTGACGCCTCCGGCCACCGCGGGCGAGGCAGGCATTAACCCGCATATTTTGGTGGCTGCCGCCGAAGCGGGTGTGAAAGAGATCTACCGCGTAGGCGGGGCGCAGGCGGTGGCCGCGCTGGCCTACGGCACAGCATCGATCCCGGCGGTCGATAAAATCGTCGGGCCGGGCAACATCTACGTCGCGCTCGCGAAGCGCTACGTGTACGGTGTCGTCGATATCGACATGATCGCCGGTCCGACGGATATCGTCGTCCTGGCCGATGAGCACGCCGATGCGGAATACATTGCCGCCGATTTGTTGGCGCAGGCGGAACATGACGAGATGTCTCCTTCTATTCTGGTGACGCCTTCGCAAGAGCTGGCCGAGTCCGTAAAGCAGGAGCTATGGCGCCAGCTGGACCGGCTGCCGAAAAAAGCGATCGCCGCCGTATCCACATCCACTAAAGGGGCTATACTCCTTGTGGATAACTTGGATGAAGGCGTGGACGTGGTGAACCGCCTGGCACCGGAGCATTGCGAGCTGCTCGTACAGGAGCCGTTCAACCTCCTGCCGCGCATCGAGAATGCCGGCGCGATTTTCCTTGGCGCTTACAGCACGGAGCCGGTTGGCGATTACTTCGCCGGTCCGAACCATGTGCTGCCGACGAACGGCACGGCACGATTCTCGTCGCCGCTGAACGTGGACGATTTTATCAAGAAATCCAGCGTGATTCATTATAGCAAGGAAGCGCTGTTCGCCAATGCCGAAATGATTATGACCCTGGCGCGCAACGAAGGGCTGGAAGGTCATGCCCGAGCGGTTGAGATCCGACTTATGAAGGAAGGGAAGTTGAAATAGATGGCTGAGCAAGAGCAAGTGCAGCGGGCTCGTACGGCAAGCATTGCCCGCAAGACGAACGAAACGGATATCGCCTTATCTTTTGATGTGGATGGAACAGGTGTTTCGGAGATTCAAACCGATGTTCCTTTTTTGAACCATATGTTGGATTTGTTCACGAAGCACGGTCAATTCAATTTGAAAGTTGACGCTAAGGGCGACATTGAAATCGACGATCACCATACGGTTGAAGATATCGGGATTTGCCTCGGTCAAACACTGCGTGAAGCGCTAGGGGACAAAAGAGGGATTAAACGGTATGCCAACGTATTTATTCCGATGGATGAAGCGCTGGCGCAGGTCGCGATTGATATCAGCAATCGTCCGCATTTTGAATACCGGGCACAGTATCCTTCCCAGAATGTGGGCAGCTTCGATACGCAGCTCGTGCATGAGTTTCTGTGGAAGCTGGCACTTGAAGCGCGAATTACGCTGCACGTTATCGTGCACTACGGCCAAAATACGCATCACATGATTGAAGCGGTGTTCAAAGCGCTGGGACGCGCGTTGGATGAAGCGACATCGATTGATCCTCGCGTGCAGGGGGTTCCTTCGACGAAGGGAGTGCTCTAGAATGATTGCAATTATTGATTATGGCATGGGCAACTTGCATAGCGTGAGCAAAGCCGTCGAGCGCCTCGGTTATGAAGCGGTCGTGACGGGGAATGCCGACGATATTCTGCGTGCAGACGGCGCGATTCTTCCCGGTGTCGGCGCATTCGGCGACGCGATGGAGCATCTGCGCGAGTCGGGACTGCGCGACGTGGTCATTCAGTACGCGGAGTCCGGCAAGCCGCTGCTCGGCATTTGTCTCGGCATGCAGCTGTTGTTTGCCAGCAGCGAGGAGCATGGCGACCACGAAGGCCTGGGCCTGCTGCCAGGCGCGGTCGTGCGCTTTCGCGGCGATTATAAAGTGCCGCATATGGGATGGAACAAGCTGACTTATAAGCAAAGCGGCAGTCCGCTGTTTCAAGGCATCGAAGAAGGGCACGTCTATTTCGTGCATTCTTACCATGCGAAGCCGGAGCGCGAAAGCGATCTGCTGGCTGTGACGGATTATTATCAGCCGGTGACGGCGATTGTCGGCAGGGATAACGTATTCGGCATGCAGTTCCACCCGGAGAAGAGCGGGGAGACCGGCATGCGCCTGCTCGATAACTTTTTGAAAATGTGCAAGTAAGGGAGCGATTACGGCATTATGTCTTTTATCATTTATCCGGCTATTGATATTCGGGACGGCAAGTGCGTGCGTCTCGTACAAGGCGATTATAATCAAGAAACTGTCTATAATACGAACCCTTTGGAAGTGGCACAAGCTTGGGAAGCTCAAGGAGCGGAATGGATCCATCTGGTCGATCTGGACGGTGCGAAAGCAGGCTATCCAGTGAACGATAAGCTGATCGGACAGATCGCCCGGGCGGTAAAGGTGCCTGTGCAAATCGGCGGCGGTCTGCGGACGGAGCAGGATGTCGATCACATGCTGTCCTTAGGTGTCTCACGTGTGATTATTGGAACCGCGGCGATTGAGAATCGCGAGTTCGTGTACAATCTGCTGGCGAAGCATGGCGAGAAAATCGCGATCGGTCTCGACGCGCGCGACGGTTATGTCGCCACGCGCGGCTGGTTGGAAACGTCGCAGGTGAAAGCCGAGGATCTGGCTGTCGAGTTGGCCGAGCGCGGTGCGAAAACGTTCATTTTCACAGATATTTCCCGCGATGGCATGATGGAAGGACCGAATACGCAGGCGATCACGCAGCTGGCTAAGGTATCCGGGCAGACCGTTATCGCGTCCGGCGGCGTCAGCAAGATGGATGATCTCGTGCGTTTGGCCGAGCAGGCGGACAACGGTGTCGGCGGAGCCATCGTCGGCAAAGCGCTGTATACCGGCAGCATTCAACTGGAAGAAGCTGTAAAGCGCTTCGCAAAATAAACATGCCGGCATGGGTTGCCCCTTGCCCGGTCAATGGAGGTGCAGTGCCCATCATGTTAGCCAAAAGAATTATCCCTTGCCTGGACGTCAAGGACGGACGGGTCGTCAAGGGTGTCAATTTCGTCAACTTGCGCGATGCCGGTGACCCTGTGGAGCTGGCAGCCATTTATGATAAAGAGGGCGCTGATGAGCTCGTATTCCTTGATATTTCGGCCTCTGTTGAAGGCCGTGCGACAATGGTGGAGGTCGTCCGGCAAACGGCGGGCGAGATCACGATTCCTTTTACAGTCGGCGGCGGGATCTCTAGCGTGGACGACATGAAGCGTCTGCTGCGGGCCGGAGCCGATAAGATTGGCATTAATACGGCGGCGGTTCGCAATCCGCAGCTGGTCTCTGACGGAGCCCGCAAGTTCGGCTCACAGTGTGTGGTTGTCGCCATCGACGCGAAGTTTAACCCTGAGTGGGGCGAGTGGGAAGTGTTCACGCACGGCGGACGCAATGCCACTGGCATCAAGACGCTGGAGTGGGCGAAGCGGATGGAAGAGTTGGGCGCAGGCGAGATTCTGCTGACCAGCATGGATGCCGACGGCACGAAGGATGGCTTCGATGTGAAGCTGACGCGGGCGGTCTCCGAGCTGCTCACGATCCCGGTCATTGCCTCGGGCGGAGCGGGCCGCGCCGATCATTTCTACGATGTATTCACCGAAGGTAAAGCGGATGCGGGCCTGGCGGCCACGATTTTTCACTATAAAGAATTAACAATTCAAGGGGTTAAGGACGACCTCAAAAGCAAGGGAGTTGAAATCCGATGACTTTCGCATTCGATACGATTAAATATGACGCACAAGGGCTTGTGCCTGCGATTGTGCAAGATGCGGTTAGTAAAGAAGTGTTGATGCTGGCGTACATGAACAGCGAATCGCTGCAGCGGACGATTCTGACTGGCGACACCTGGTTCTGGAGCCGTTCACGCGGCGAGCTGTGGAACAAAGGCGCAACTTCCGGCCACACGCAAAAAGTAAAAGCGCTGCGCTACGATTGCGATGCCGATACGCTGCTGGTGCTCGTGGAGCAAACAGGGCCTGCATGCCATAATGGCACTTACACTTGCTTTACGGGGAATATTCCGGTAGCCGCGGTCGAGGGTGCCTCAGTGCCTGCTGCAGCGGTGGCAGGGGACCGTTTTGCAATCCTGTCCGAGCTGGAAGCTGTCATCGCTTCACGCGATGCGGAGCGTCCTGAAGGCGCCTATACGACTTACCTGTTCGAAAAAGGTGTCGATAAGATTTTGAAGAAAGTCGGGGAAGAGACGGCAGAAGTAATTATTGCTGCGAAAAACAAAGATAATGACGAGCTCCGTTACGAAGCAAGCGACCTTATCTTCCACCTCATGGTGCTTCTGCGCAACAGCAAGCTGCCGTTGGATGATATTATGAAGGAACTCGCGAACCGGCATGTAAAAAAACAATAATCAGACCTGGAGTGATACAACGATGTTGATTGATTATCATACACATCATGTACGCTGCGGTCACGCCTCCGGGGAACTGGAGGCATACGTCAAACGCGGCATTGAGATCGGGCTTACGCAACTGGGGCTGTCCGATCATATGCCGCTTTTGCATGTGGACCCGCAGACGTATTGGCCCGAGATGGCCATGCCGATGGAAGAGCTTCCTCGCTATGTGGAAGAATGCCTTTATCTGAAGGAGAAGTACAAAGACCAGATCGATATCCGTGTCGGCTTGGAAGGTGACTATATCGAGGGTTATGAGGCGCAAATCAAGCAAATTGTCGACGCTTACCCATGGGATTATGTAATCGGCTCCGTCCATTTCTTGGGTGAATGGGATATCTCCGATTTCAGACAGGTGGCCGGTTGGGAAGGTAAGGATATTTATGCCGTATATACGCAATACTACGAAGCAGTGAAGAAAGCGGTGCGCACGGGCTTCTATGATTATATCGGCCATATCGATGTGATCAAACGTTTTGGCTTTAAGCCCGACCGCGATCCATGGGAGCTGGAAAAGGAAGCGTTGGACACCGTCAAAGCTTATGGGCTTGCCATCGAATTGAATGCGTCCGGTCTGCGGATGCCATGTGAAGAAATGTTCCCGAGCCGCCGCATGCTCGAATATTGCCATAAGGTGGGAATTCCACTGACAATCGGCTCCGATGCCCACCAGCCGGAACGGCTATCCCAATATTTGGACGAGGCCCGCAACCTCTTGAAAATGATCGGATTTAACGAAATAGCCACATTTTCCGCGAGAAAACGACATCTTGTTACTTTTTAAATTCGACACCTATCATGTATAATGAATAGGTCAGATCATCAATTCATAATCCTCGGAGGTAACCGTTAATCATGTATAGCGACAATGTTAAAATATTTTCCGGATCTTCGAATCCGAAGCTCGCGGAACGTATTTGTAAAGAACTCGGCCAGCCGCTTGGACAAATCAAATTATCCCGTTTTAAGAGCGGAGAAATCTACTGCCTCTACGAAGAAACGATTCGTAACTGTGACGTATTCCTGGTACAAACGTTCTCTCATCCGATCAATGAGCATATGATGGAGCTTTTGGTAATGATGGATGCGGCGAAGAGAGCATCGGCTAGAACAATCAACCTTGTCATTCCTTACTACGGTTACTCCCGTCAAGAGCGTAAAGCTGCTCCGCGTGAGCCAATTTCCGCGAAATTAGTGTCCGACCTATTTAGCGCTGCGGGTGCGCATCGTGTTGTCACGATTGACTTGCATGCCCCTGCCATCCAAGGTTTCTTTAATATTCCTGTGGATCATCTGACAGCATTGGATCTGATCAGTGATTGCATTAAGAAGAAAAACCTGCCGGATCCGATTATCGTATCCCCTGACGCAGGACGCGCTACAACAGCTGAGAAAATGGCCAACATTCTCGATGCGCCTTTCGCTATGATGATCAAGAAGCGCCCAGCCCATAATGAAGCCGTTATCACGCACGTGATTGGTGATGTTGCCGGCCGTACGCCGATTATTATCGAGGACTTAATTGATACAGGTACGACGATTGTTAATGTTGTCGAAGGACTTAAAGAGAGAGGCGCGAACGACGTGTACATCTGCGCGACGCACCCTGTGTTCTCCGGTCCTGCGCTGCAGCGCTTGGATCACCCGAACATCAAGGAAGTGATCATCACGGATTCGATCGCGATTCCAGAAGATCACTCCGAAAAGTTCCGAGTGCTTTCCGTAGCTCCGCTGCTTTCGGATGCGATCCGAATTATTAATGACGGCGGATCCTTGTCCTCGCTATTCAAATACGGCGGCGTATAAGGAATAATTGTTATTCTAAAATGTGGCAACGTATACCTTCGGATAAAGTTTTTGGCTTCGGGGCGATCTATGCTATAATTTGATCATAACCAACAACGCCGGAGGTGTCTTGCTATATGGAAAAGATTAAGCGCGTGTCCCCAACTACTAAACCGAAAGTCATTTCACTGAACATGGATGCCGCCTTCTTTTTCGAGAGAGCGGTTCAATCCCTGGATCGGTTTCACTATGATAAGGCATTGAAATATTTCCGGCGCGCAGCGGAGTTCGAACAGGATAACCCTGTCAACCATTGCAATCTTGCGGGAGTGCTCTCCGAGATGGGCAATTACGAAGAATCCAACCGGATATTGCAGCAAATTCTGGATGACATCGATCCGACGATGACGGAATGCTACTTTTATATGGCGAATAACTATGCCAACATGGAGAATTATGAGTCGGCGGAACAATCGTTAGTTCGCTACTTGGAGAATGACCCTACCGGCCAGTTCATGGACGAGGCCGAAGAAATGATGGATATGCTCAGCTATGAGCTCGAACGCCCGGCCCCTCTCACTAGCATTAAGAGTCGAGAAGGGCTCTTCGAGCATGATAAAGCGCGTGCTCTGCTGGAAGAAGGCAAGTTCGCCGAAGCTGTGCGGCAATTGGAGAAAATCGCCAAGAAACATCCCGATTTCACTGCGGCGCGCAATAATCTGGCCCTGGCGTACTACTATATGGGCCGATTCGAGAAAGCGCTCGAAACCGTTCAAGGCGTGCTGGAGATTGATCCGGGCAACTTGCATGCGCTGTGCAACCTGGCTATTTTTCACCAGCATTTCGGCAACAAAGAGGAGCTGGCAGAGCTGATTCAGCTGCTGCGCAAAACGTTCCCGTACCAGCACGATCATGTGTTTAAGCTAGCTACAACAATGGGGATACTAGGCGAGCATGAGAAGGCTTACCATCTGTTCAAGCGTCTGCTCAAAGCCGGCGAAGGCACAGAGGATCCTTGCCTGTACCATTATGCGGCCGTCGCGGCCTGCCATATTGGCCGTTACGCGGAAGCGTACCGGCAGTGGAAGCAAGTCGAGAAGTTGGATCCGGGTGCGGACATCTCTAAGTTCTATCTCGAGCAGCTGCGCAATCGCGAAACGAGCGATACGGCGCCGACCTGGAGCTACCACTACCACCTGCCATTCGAAGAGCAGTTCCGTGTGCTGGAGAAGTCGGCGCAGGGCATTCCAGAGCAAATGAAGAAAGATCCGCTTGTGCGTTCGTCCTTCTTCTGGGCGCTGCGCCATGGCGATATCGAGACGAAGCTGCAGGTCATTCAAGCTTTCGGCTTGATTGCGGACAATGAAGTCAGAGACGCGCTGCAGGACTTTATCTTGGAACGGAAGGAAGACGACTACTTGAAGAAAGTCGCGATCTTCGTCCTTCGTTCCATGGGCGTTCGCGATCCGCTGCCCGCTGTTATCGAGAATGAGGAGATCATGGTGGAAGCATCGCCGTATTCGCCGCAATTGCCAGTATGGGATGCCAGATGGCAGCATGTGATGGAGACAGCTTTGTCACATATGCATAAGCGATACGATATGATCCAGCAGTATGATTTGGAAATTCTGTGGGTCGAGTTCCTGACCAAGATGTACCCGAACGTGCCCAAAATTCAGAAGTCGGAAGGCTGGGCGGCTGCACTGGAGTATTTGATTGCCAAGATGCATCGGCGCGCCATTTCGTATCAGGAGGTTTCGGCTCGTTACGGTGTGACCGTATCGACGATTAGCCGCAATGTGAAGCTGATCGATGAAGCCTGCGGTTTGCGTGAGAAGATGGAAGCGATCTTCCCTAAATTTACTAGTATATGATATCGGCCGGGCCCTTTCTCTTCGGAAAGGCCCTGCTTTCATACATAAAATGAACCACTCAGGAGGGAAACCATATGTATAAAACAGTCGTAGTAGGAACAGGGCCATCCGGTTTGACCGCGGCCATCTATCTGGCACGTGCCAACTTGAGCCCGCTCGTAATCGAAGGTCCGGAACCAGGCGGCCAATTGACCACGACCACCGAAGTTGAGAACTTTCCAGGGTTTCCTGAAGGCATTATGGGCCCTGAATTAATGGAAAATATGCGCAAGCAAGCAGAACGCTTCGGCGCGGAATTCAAAACCGGCTGGGTCAACTCCGTCGAGCTGACAGAGCGCCCGTTCAAGCTGCAAGTTGAAGGCCTCGGCGAGATCGAGACCGAAACTCTGATCATCTCTACAGGCGCTTCCGCTAAGCTGCTCGGCATTGGCAACGAGAAAGAGAATATCGGACGCGGTGTCAGCACATGTGCAACTTGCGACGGATTCTTCTTCCGCGGCAAAAAAATTATCGTCATTGGCGGTGGCGACTCAGCGATGGAAGAAGCCAACTTCTTGACGCGCTTCGCATCGGAAGTTCGCCTGGTTCATCGCCGTGATGAGCTCCGCGCTTCCAAAATCATGCAAGACCGCGCCCGGGGCAACGAGAAAGTGAAATGGGCGCTGAACAATACGCCGCTTGAAGTTATCTCCGGCGATAGAGGCGTGACTGGCCTTAAGGTGAAAAACAACACGACCGGCGAAGAAGAGATCATTGAGACTGACGGTATCTTCGTGGCGATCGGCCATACGCCGAATACGAAGTTCCTCGGCGGTCAGATCCAAACTGACGAGCATGGATATATCGTGGTGAAGCCAGGTACGACAGAAACGAACATTCCCGGCGTATTTGCTTGCGGTGATGTGCAGGATACCAAATACCGCCAAGCGATTACAGCTGCGGGAAGCGGATGTGCCGCTGCCTTGGAATGCGAGAAGTTCCTTGAAGGACATATGGTGCACGATTGGAGCCAGACTGTTTAATTTCGACACCTTGTATAACTGCCGAACGTGGAGGGCTATGCTTTCCACGTTTTCTCATTGTTGTAGACGTTTAGTTGCTCCTTGACCTGTATACAACCTTGACTTATAGTTGGAACAGGAGCATTTGCCCGAAAATTATCAAGATTATTCGTAGAGGTGACCTTGCAATGTCAAATCAAATTTATATCGGTGTGGATTTAGGCGGTACCAATATTAAGGTTGGTATTTGCGACGAGCAGGGTAAGCTGCTCCAGACATTTGAGGGACCTACAGGTACAGAACTTGGCGCTGAAGCCGTGCTTGAACGCATCGCGCAGTATGTGCGTCAGATTGTCGAAGATTCTCCGTTCGAGTGGGAGCAAGTGGCTGGCATCGGTGCTGGGCTAGCAGGATTCATGGATATTCCTGAAGGTTTCGTCAAATTCTCTCCAAATTTGCTATGGCATAACGTCCCTGCGAAGAAAACGCTGGAAGCGCTCCTCGGCAAAACCGTTAAAATCGATAACGATGCTAACGTTGCTGCACTGGGCGAGGCTTGGGCGGGAGCTGGAGCGGGTATTCCCAATGTCGTTTGCTATACACTAGGAACAGGTGTTGGCGGCGGTATCATCATTAACGGCAAAATTTATCAAGGTTCAACCGGTATGGCCGGTGAACTTGGACATATGTCAATCGTTCCGGATATCGAAGCGATCAATTGCAACTGCGGTCAATTAGGCTGCCTTGAGACGGTTTCTTCAGCCACAGGCATCGTGCGAATGGCCAAAGAGGCTGTAGAACGCGGAGAGCATACGTCCCTGGCTTTGCATGAGAAAATTGAAGCCAAACATGTGTTCGATGCAGCGAAATCGGGCGATGAGGTTGCTCTCCGTATCGTAAACCGCGCTGCGTATTACCTCGGACGTTCCATGGCTACCCTAGCTGTGATTGTCAATCCGAAGCGTTTCATCATTGGCGGCGGTGTATCAAAGGCGGGAGAAATCCTGTTTGGTCCAATTCGAGAAACATTTAAGAAATACACACCGGAGGCAGCAGCAGAAGGTGTTGAAATTGTTCCTGCTACGCTGGGTAATGACGCAGGTGTCGTGGGTGCAGCCGGTCTGAACTTACGCTAACCGTCCAGGTTGAAGTACGTGCAGGGACCGGGCCTGACAGCCCGATAGCCTGGCACACGCATGCAAAGGAAGGTGCAAACGATGGAAGAAATCCACCCTTTAGCGAAGCTTGTCATAATCACAGGAATGTCGGGTGCCGGGAAGACAATCGCGGTACAGAGTCTTGAGGATCTCGGATTTTTCTGTGTAGATAATTTGCCGCCAGTGCTCATCCCTAAGTTTGCCGAGCTGATCGAGCAGTCGATGGGCAAAATCGGCAAAGTCGCCTTGGTCATAGACTTGCGGGGGCGTGAATTTTTTACGGCACTTCAGGAATCGCTTCGGGACATCAAAGAGAACTATACGCTTACGTATGAGATCCTCTTCTTGGATGCAACGGATGCCGCCCTCGTTCAGCGATACAAAGAGAGTCGTCGCCGGCATCCGCTAGCACCCAACGGCGTGCCGCTGGAAGGCATCGGTCTGGAGCGCAAGCTGCTGGAGGAGCTCAAAGGCTTGGCTACACAAGTCATTGATACAAGCACATTGAAGCCTGCGCAGCTCAAGGAACGAATTATTTCCCGCTTTACCAATTTAGAGTCCAACCGCATATCTATAAATGTAATCTCCTTTGGATTTAAATATGGCGTGCCGATTGACGCTGACTTGATCTTCGATGTGCGCTTCTTGCCGAACCCGCACTACGTCGATCAGCTGCGGCCGTTAACGGGCCAGGATCCGGATGTGTACGATTACGTCATGAAGTGGACCGAGACGCAAGAGTTCCTCACGAAGCTGCTGGATATGCTGAACTTTCTTATGCCGCAATACAAGAAGGAAGGCAAGAGCCAGGTCGTGGTAGGCATCGGCTGTACGGGCGGCAAGCACCGGTCGGTGGCGATTACGGAATACCTTGGCAAGGCGCTGGGGAACAGTGAGACGGCTGCGGTACGTGTAAGCCATCGGGACTCGGAGCGGGATCGCGGATAGATAGTAACACGATGAAGAGGGGGAAAGACAGATGGATCATGATAACTTGCAGCGTACCCCTCGCATTGTCGTGATCGGCGGTGGTACGGGGCTCTCCGTCATGCTCAGAGGCTTGAAGGAGAAGCCGGTCGACATCACGGCGATCGTAACCGTAGCGGACGATGGCGGAAGCTCGGGCATTCTCCGAAACGAGATGCAGATGCCGCCGCCTGGGGATATTCGCAACGTGCTGACGGCGCTTGCTGATGTCGAGCCGCTGCTTTCAATGATTTTACAATACAGGTTTCAAGCGGGAACGGGATTAGCCGGGCATAGTCTGGGAAATCTAATTTTGGCAGCCTTAACCGATATTACTGGCGACTTTGTGACTGCGGTGCAGGAGATGAACCGTGTCTTTGCGGTGAAAGGCAGAGTCCTGCCTGCCTCGAGTCACGCCATCGTGCTGAAAGCGGAAATGGAAGACGGGACCCTGGTGACAGGCGAGTCCAAGATTCCGCTGGCTGAAGGCAGGATCAAGCGCGTGTACATTGAACCTGCGAACGTCACGCCGCTGGCCGAAGCCGTCCATGCCATACGCGAGGCGGATGCGATTTTGTGCGGACCAGGGAGCTTATACACCAGCTTGCTGCCGAATTTACTTGTTCCGCAAGTCGCACAAGAGATCATGAAGTCCGAAGCAGTGAAGATTTTTATTTGTAATGTGATGACACAGCCCGGAGAAACAGATGACTATTCGGTCAGCGATCATTTGGACGCAATCTATGACCACTTGGGCCATCATTTATTCGATTATGTTATCGTGAACAACGGTGAAATACCTCCCCAAGTCCAAGCTAAATATGCGGAACAAGGTTCAAAAGCTGTGCATTTGGATTTGGATGAAGTAACGAAGCGGGGATATCAGGTCATCGCCGACCGGCTGGTGTTGTTCCGAACTTACTTGCGGCACGATGCGGAGAAGCTGAGTGACCATATTTATCAGCTCGTGAGTAGCTGGTTGTTAAGGAAGAGGTGAGACCCTTGTCCTTTGCGGCACAAACGAAAAAAGAATTAACGCTGATCGAAACGGACGCTTGCTGCGAGAAGGCGGAGCTGTCCGCCCTCATCCGGATGAATGGTGCTGTTCAGCTGTCGAACGGTCGGGTCATTCTTGACATATCCACCGAGAATGCAGCTATAGCGCGAAGAATATATACGCTTATCAAGAAAACGTATAAATTGCATACCGAATTGCTGGTGCGTAAAAAAATGCGTTTGAAGAAGAATAATGTATATATCGTTCGGGTTCCAGGGCAGGTACAGGAGCTGCTGAGCGATTTGAGAATCGTTTCCGAAGGCTTTATGTTTACGGAAGGGATTGAGAAGGAGATCGTTCGCGGCAGCTGCTGTAAACGCGCCTATTTGCGCGGCGCTTTTATGGCCGGGGGGTCGGTGAATAATCCGGAAGGTTCTTCGTACCATTTGGAAATCGCTTCCATCTATGAGGAGCATTGCCGTGCGCTGACGCAGCTTGCGAATAAGTTCGATCTGAATGCGCGGTTCATCGAGCGGAAGAAAGGCTTCGTGTTCTACATCAAGGAAGGTGAGAAGATCATCGAATTCCTGAGCCTGATCGGCGCTCATCAGGCGCTGCTCCGCTTCGAAGATGTCCGGATTATGAAGGATATGCGCAATTCGGTGAATCGCATTGTGAACTGCGAGACGGCAAATCTGAACAAGACGATCGGCGCGGCGGTGAGACAGATCGATAACATTCGTCTGCTGCAGCGGGAGGTCGGTTTGGAGAGCCTGCCGGAGAAACTCAGGGAAGTTGCCGAGATTAGGCTTCAGCATCCGGATATGAACCTCAAGGAAGTCGGCGACATGCTCAAAGGCAACGTTAGTAAATCCGGCGTTAATCATCGACTTCGAAAAATTGATGAATTAGCCGAAAAACTGCGAAATTCTTGAGTTTGGCAGCATTCGAACCAGCCATACGCAAGTTTTTCTCATTTTACTAGTGTACTTGAGGGAATAATGGTATAATGTTAAAACATAGGATTTTATGCACTGTTATCAGTAGTAGCTTCTATAAGCTCGAGTAGGGGGAATTAGTTCCATGTCCAGACGGCCAGTCGTTGTGAAGTTGAGAACAGGACTTCATGCCAGACCTGCGGCATTGTTTGTTCAAGAGGCGAATAAGTTTTCATCTGAGATCTTCGTTGAAAAAGATGAGAAGAAAGTGAATGCCAAGAGCATCATGGGAATTATGAGCCTTGCGATCAGCACAGGGACCGAAGTCTTCATAAGCGCAGAAGGTTCGGACGCCGAGCAGGCTGTAAACGCTTTAGTCACATTGGTAAGCAAAGAAGAGTTGGAGAACCAATAATTTTTAAGAAGCTTCCTTTCGAGGGAGCTTTTTTGCAACTCAGCGGTAGGAATTTATGGCGAGCTTGTTAACAATTCATGGAAGTAAGCAACCTTTTCCTCAGTGA
Source organism: Paenibacillus aestuarii (assembly GCF_027789125.1). GTDB lineage: Bacteria > Bacillota > Bacilli > Paenibacillales > NBRC-103111 > Paenibacillus_E > Paenibacillus_E aestuarii. Next base: position 27,966 of record NZ_JAQFVF010000022.1, read on the forward strand.
CGCGTCTATATATAAACGTGGTCCTAGAAGGAAAAGGCTATTTGCCGTTCTTATCGGCATGTATATCCATCTAACCTCAGGCGCAATTTAATCAACAGAAAAAGGAGTTAGAGTAATGAAATCGCATTGGAAAGTAAGTTCCGTGCTGCTAGCGTTCCTCGTTTTTCTAGCCAGCACAATTACCGCCCCAGCCGCACAGGCTGTATCGGCAAGTTCGTCCTTTATCCTACTTTATATCGATAAGTCCGAAGCTTTTGTGAATCAAGATCAAATTCACTTGGACGCTCCAGCAACAATTATTAAAGGGAGCACCTTTGTTCCAGCGAAGTTCCTGGGTGATTCCATGAATTTCAATGTAGAGTGGAGTGACGCTACCCGTACGATTACAATGTCGCCGCAAGGCAATTTGATCGTGCTGGATGTTGATCATAAGACAGTAACGACGAATGGCATCAACACACCATTCGATGATGTCGCAGCGATCGTGAATGGGAAGCTGATCGTGAAGCTGACTTGGCTGGCCGATTATATGGGCGCGAAATACACGTACAATGAAGAGCTGCGTCGTGTAGAGATCGTCTATACACCGCCAGCAGAAGGGATCTATGTCGATCAGGACAGCAATTCCAGACCGGTGGCCAAGTTTACGACAGCGAAGCCTACATACCGTCTTGGAGAGCCTGTGAAGTATGTGGATCTGAGTTATGATCCGGACGCGGAAGGCATTGTTTCGTATGACTGGACAGGTAACCAGGAGGCTTTCTTCAAGCCTGGCAAATATCCGGTGAGTTTGAAAGTTTCCGATCGTCACGGACATGTGAGCGATGTGTACACAAGCTACGTGACTGTTGTCGATGAACCGTACTTGAGCGAAGTTGAGTATCCGATCTATATGAAACCGGTAGGCGGATTCATTAAATCGGATTGGGGCACGATCTGGTCTCATTTCAACAACATGGAGCCGATAGCTAAGCAAGTGACGCAAGTCACCGACCGAAAGCTGCTCGTCAGCGACAGTCCGGAGGAATTCACGGAGAAAGGGATCCTGTACCAGGATACGATCAACGGTAAGGCCCGTCTGTACGCCGACCATGTGAATGGAACGAAGCAAAAGATGACGATGGCGATCTTCGCCACGAATAACAGTGACAAGCCGGTAACGATTCAAACGACGAACAAAGGGGAAGTGTACCCTTCGGTTTATGCGAACTTGATTGGCAGCGAAGCTTCTGTAGACTTCTTGCTGAACAATGTCTATGATCAAAAGCTGACAGTTCCACCGCACCAAACGTATGTATATGCCAAGCTGCCTGATTTCTACCCAGGGCAAGGCGTTAACCTGTTCTACGATGTAGAAACGGACGGAGAGCTGCAAATGACGTTCGGTGTGACTGATCAGAGGCTGACACCGACAACGGTTCAGGAACTGCCTTACTTGGCGTTTAACGGCCACGTGCGCGGGTCGTTCCCGGTTTCCGAAATCAATTGGAAGATCGATGCATCCTCTTTCACCAAAACGTCTGTCTTGACCATTGGTGACAATAAGACGGATCCGTTCGTTAAAGGATATGACGTGATGCGCAAGTCAGACGCGGAAAACAGCGGCAACTACGGCGTTGTGTACAAAATTCATGCTGACAAGCCGCGTAAAATGGCCGTGATGATTATGGCGAAAGGCGGCATTTTCAAAGGCCCGTTCAAAATTAACGGCGAAATTATTCCTGTGCCGGCTTCAGGCGTCATCACAGCCTTCGACGGAATGGAAGTATTGGCGCGTACAACCGGAACGGAGGACTCGCTTGATATCGAGTTCACGCCGCCGGCAGGCTCCGCGTTCCCAATTGATTTGATTTTCTATCCGTTGGAAGATAAAAAGTAAAATAAAAAAACAGCCGATAACTGCTCATAAGAGCTGTTATGCGGCTGGTTTTTTTTATTGCCAATGACAGGGTTATACGCGCTCGATAACTTTGTCGATAAGTCCGTATTCTGCGGCTTCTGCAGCAGTCATGAAATTATCACGATCTGTATCTTTCTCAATGCGCTCGAAAGATTGTCCGGTACGCTCGGCCAAAATTTTGTTCAAGTTGTCTCTCATCTTCAAGATGCGCTTCGCGCGGATCTCGATGTCGGAAGCTTGACCTTCAGCGCCGCCGAGCGGCTGGTGAATCATGACTTCGCTGTTAGGCAGGGCGTAACGCTTGCCTTTGGCGCCTGCTGTGAGCAGGAATGCGCCCATGGATGCGGCCATACCTACGCAGATGGTAGATACATCCGGCTTAATGAACTGCATGGTGTCAAAGATCGCCATACCGGCTGTGATCGAGCCACCAGGGCTGTTGATGTAAAGGCTGATATCTTTATCAGGATCTTGTGCGGCCAGGAAAAGCAGCTGTGCGATAATGGAGTTAGCGACAACATCGTTCACCGGAGTGCCAAGGAAGATGATGCGGTCCTTCAGCAAGCGGGAGTAGATGTCATAACCTCTTTCGCCGCGCGCGTCCTGTTCGACAACCATAGGGATAAAACTCATGGGAATTACCTCCTTCGATAGGTGCATGGTTCAAATCATGCATGCTAGTACATACTGTTAACAGTATCTACAAGTATGATAACGAAAAAACCTGTAAAGGTCAATAAAGGTCAAACTTAAAAACAAAAAAAATCAGTTTTTCAACTGATTCATCTTGATGGACGCGCCCGAAGGGAATCGAACCCCTATCTCAGGCTCCGGAGGCCTACGTCATATCCATTGGACCACGGGCGCATGCTTATGAAATTACCGGAGCAAGGGTTATTATATGACAGGCTGAATAAAAAAGCAAGACTGTAAACCCTTACAGCCTAAATTCGTTAAAAAGTTTGAACAAATGTTGTATATCGAGAATCATTTGGTTATAATGAGGGTGTAAGGCGATTTTTTTTCGCCCGGGTGGGACGTAAAATGTATACCCGGGACACAAAACGTCCATTTGATGGAGCAGGAGCGTTGACGGCGGTCATTATGAGAGAGATACTTGACATTCAAAAACAGCTCTTGCCGGATTTAATGGATATTATGAAGAAACGGTACTCGATTCTGCACCATATTCTTGTTTCCGGCGTTGTCGGACGAAGAACATTAGCTTCCTCCTTGGATATGACAGAGCGGGTGCTGCGCGGTGAAGTCGATTTCCTCAAAGAGCAGGGCTTGCTGGAGACTGATGCGACAGGCATGAAGATCAGTGAGTCAGGTCGTCAGCTCCTTGAAGCGATGGAGCCGATTGTGAAAGTCGCCTTCGGTCTGACCGACCTTGAGGAGAATATCCGCAAGGCGTTCAACCTGACGCAGGTCATTATCGTTCCGGGTGATTCGGATCAGTCCAGTTTCACGAAGAAGGAGCTCGGACGAGCGGGGGCAGCAGCCTTGCGCAAGTACGTAGGCAAGGATGACATCATTGCGGTCACCGGCGGTTCGACGATGGCGCAGATCGCTAACAATCTGGCAATCTCCTCGAAGATGAAAGGAAGTTTATTCGTTCCGGCGCGCGGTGGACTTGGCGAAAGCGTGGATATGCAAGCGAACACGATTGCCTCCACCATGGCCAAGAAAACCGGCGGGAAATACAGAATGCTTCATGTTCCTGATCATCTCGGCGAAGAAGCTTACCAATCGTTGATCCAGGACTCGCAAATCCGGGAAGTTGTAGAAGCCGTGCGCAGTTGTCGCATTGTTGTACACGGAATCGGAGATGCTATGGTCATGGCACGCAGACGAAAGGTTGATGCGGAGACGACACGCAGTCTGCAGAATGACGGTGCGCTGGCAGAAGCCTTCGGGTATTATTTTGACCGGCAGGGGAATGTCGTGCACAAGATGCCTACCGTTGGGCTTAGGCTGGAAGATTTGCAGCGGGTCGAAGTCGTTATCGGCGTTGCCGGAGGCAAAAGCAAGGGAGAAGCCATCGCGTCTGTACTTCGATACGGGCAGGAAGATGTGCTTGTCATCGATGAGGCGGCGGCTATTGAAGTTATGGAGCACGTCAAAAAGTGACATCATGACGAACACCCAGGTGTCTATAAAGTCCATTATTGCTGTTTCAATACTGAGGTATTGCGAGCTTGTCGTCGCTTTATACACATCGGCATTGGGTGCGAGTCTTGAAATAAATTATTTTTTCACTACTAGGAGGAATTCGCTATGGTAAAAGTAGGTATTAACGGTTTCGGTCGTATTGGTCGTAACGTGTTTCGCGCAGCTTTGAACAGCTCTGAAGTTCAAATCGTTGCTGTTAACGATTTGACAGATGTTAAAACATTGGCTCACCTGTTGAAGTATGACACAACTCACGGCAAGTTGAATGCAACAGTTGAAGCTGGCGATGGCGAATTGATCGTTAACGGTCGTTCCATCAAAGTTTTCGCTGAGCGTGACCCTGGAAACCTGCCTTGGGCTTCTGTAGGCGCAGAAATCGTTGTTGAGTCCACAGGTATTTTCACAGCGAAAGAGAAAGCTTCCCTTCACTTGAAAGGTGGCGCTAAGAAAGTTATTATCTCCGCTCCAGCGACTGACGAAGATATCACAATCGTTCTTGGCGTTAACGAAGATAAATACGATCCAGCAGCTCACACTGTAATCTCCAACGCTTCTTGCACAACAAACTGCTTGGCGCCATTCGCAAAAGTAATCAACGATAACTTCGGTATCGTTAAAGGTATGATGACTACTGTTCACTCCTACACGAATGACCAGTCCGTTCTTGACCTGCCGCACAAAGACCTTCGTCGTGCTCGTGCAGCTGCTGAGAACATCATTCCTTCCAGCACTGGTGCAGCAAAAGCGATCGGTTTGGTTCTGCCAGAACTGAAAGGCAAACTGAACGGTATGGCAATGCGCGTACCTACACCTAACGTTTCCGTAACTGACCTGGTTGTTGAAACGAAAGTAAACGTAACTGTTGACGAAGTTAACGCAGCTTTGCAAAAAGCAGCTAACGGTTCCCTGAAAGGCATCTTGAACTACACAAACGAGCCATTGGTATCCAGCGATTTCAACGGCGATCCTGCTTCCTCCACGATCGACGCTTTGTCGACAATGGTAGTTGGCGACAACTTGCTGAAAGTTGTTTCCTGGTACGATAACGAGTGGGGCTACTCCAACCGTGTCGTTGACTTGGCAGCTTTCATCGCAAGCAAAGGCCTGTAATTCATATTTCACACACTAACACATAAAGAGGAGAAGCGATTCTCCTCTTTATGTCTGATTTCCTCTATAAATGCTTGTACATAATCCGCCCCGGGAGGTCTGTTCATGAATAAGAAAAGTGTTCGCGATTGTGAGTTAGCAGGTAAGAGAGTATTTGTCCGCGTTGATTTCAACGTACCTTTGGAAAATGGTCAAATTACGGACGATACGCGCATTAGAGAGACTTTGCCAACGATTAAGTATTTGATTGAGAACGGCGCGAAAGTCATTCTGGCGAGCCACCTTGGACGTCCGAAAGGTCAAGTTGTGGAAGAGCTTCGCTTGACGCCAGTTGCTGCAAGACTGTCCGAGTTGCTTGGCAAGCCTGTTGCCAAAGCGGACGAAGCAGTTGGCGAAGCTGTGAAAGCGCAAGTTGCAGCCCTGCAAAACGGCGATGTTCTGCTTTTGGAAAACGTGCGTTTCTACGAAGGCGAAGAGAACAACGATCCGCAATTGGCGCAAGCTTTTGCTGAATTGGCTGACCTGTACGTTAACGACGCATTCGGTGCGGCTCACCGTGCACATGCTTCCACTGAAGGCATTGCTCACCACCTGCCAGCTGTATCCGGTCTGTTGATGGAAAAAGAGCTGGACGTTCTTGGCAAAGCGCTGAACAACCCTGCACGTCCTTTCACTGCGATCGTCGGCGGTTCCAAAGTTAAAGATAAAATCGCTGTGATCGAAAACCTTCTGAACATTGCAGACAACGTCTTGATCGGCGGCGGTCTGTCCTATACATTCCTGAAAGCACAAGGCTACGAAATCGGCAAATCCTTGCTGGATGACTCCAAGCTGGATCTTGTGCTTAGCTTCATGGCGAAAGCGAAAGAAAAAGGCGTAAACTTCCTGCTTCCAGTTGACATCGTGGTAACGGATAAATTCAGCGCAGACGCGAACACGCAAATCGTGGGCATCGACGGCATCCCGGCTGACTGGGAAGGCATCGACATCGGTCCAAAAACACGTGAATTGTACGCTGACGTTATTGCTAAATCCAAGCTAGTTGTGTGGAACGGACCAATGGGCGTATTCGAAATCGAGCCATTCTCCCACGGTACACGTGCGGTAGCGCAAGCTTGTGCAACAACTGAAGGCTATACCGTTATCGGCGGCGGTGACTCTGCTGCTGCGACTGAAAAGTTCCATTTGGCTGAGAAAATGGATCATATGTCCACAGGCGGCGGTGCTTCCCTGGAATTCATGGAAGGCAAGGCACTTCCGGGCGTTGAGGCTCTGAACGACAAATAATTTTTGGGCTAAGGAGAGTTACACATGAGCAGAAAACCGATTATCGCAGGTAACTGGAAAATGTTCAAAACGGTTTCCGAAGCGGTCAGCTTCGTGAACGAAGTGAAGGGCCAAGCGGAAGTGGACGGCGTGGAGAGCGTGATTTGCGCTCCTTACACAAACCTTCCTGCGCTTGTTGAAGCAGTGAAAGGCACGACTCTGCATGTTGGCGCGCAAAATCTTCATTTCGAAGACAACGGCGCGTTCACGGGCGAAATCAGCGGCGTAATGCTGAAAGAGCTTGGTGTGGAATATGTCATTATCGGGCATTCCGAGCGCAGAGCGTACTTCGCTGAAACGGACGAGATCGTCAACAAAAAAGTAGTGGCAGCATTCAAACACGGCTTGACGCCGATTGTGTGCGTGGGCGAGAAGCTGGAAGAGCGTGAAGCCGGCGAAACGAAGAACGTGTGCAAAGTGCAAACAGAAGCGGCTTTCCAAGGCCTTAGCGCAGAGCAAGCGGCGCAAGTGGTTATCGCTTACGAGCCGATCTGGGCGATTGGCACAGGTAAGTCTTCGACGGCAGCGGATGCACAAGACGTTATCGGTTACATCCGTGAGCTGGTTAGCGGCTTGTATGGCGCAGGCGTAGCGGAAGCGGTTCGCATCCAATACGGCGGCAGCGTGAAGCCGAACAACATCGCGGAGTACATGGCACAGCCGGACATTGACGGCGCACTTGTAGGCGGAGCAAGCTTGGAGCCGGCTTCCTACGTTCAGCTCATCGAGGGGGCGAAGTAATATGTCCAGACCGAAACCGGTAGCGTTGATCATTCTGGACGGCTTCGGGCTTCGAGCAGACGAGCAGGGCAATGCGGTTGCTCATGCGAAAAAGCCCAACTACGACCGTTACTGGTCGACTTATCCACATACAACCTTGACGGCATGCGGTGAAGCCGTAGGTTTGCCTGAAGGCCAGATGGGGAATTCTGAGGTAGGGCACTTGAACATCGGCGCAGGCCGTATCGTGTACCAAGACCTGACCCGGATCTCGAAATCGATTCGTGATGGCGAATTTTACGACAATGAAACGCTGCTCGGCGCGGTGCGCCATGCCAAAACGAACGGCAAGAAGCTGCACTTATACGGCCTGCTTTCCGACGGCGGCGTACACAGCCACATTCAGCACTTGTTCGCACTGCTCGACTTGGCGAAAAAAGAAGAGCTGCAAGAAGTGTACATCCACGCGTTCTTGGACGGCCGCGACGTAGCGCCGGACTCCGCGAAGAAGTACATGGAAGAGCTGCTGAACAAAATCGCCGAAGTCGGCGTAGGCAAAGTAGCGACTGTCCAAGGCCGCTACTACGCAATGGATCGCGACAAGCGCTGGGAGCGTACGGAGAAATCCTACCGCGCCATGGTGTACGGCGAAGGTCCAACTTACACGGATCCGATGCAAGCGATCATTGAATCCTACGAGAAGTCGGTCTATGACGAGTTCGTCATGCCGACGGTCATTACAGGCGAAGATGGCAAGCCTGTCGGTCTGGTTGAATCCGGCGACGCTGTCGTATTCTTCAACTTCCGTCCGGACCGTGCGATTCAGCTTTCGCAAGTGTTCACGAACGAAGACTTCCGCGGATTCGATCGCGGCGACAAGGCACCAAAAAGCTTGTACTACGTATGTCTGACGCTGTTCAGCGAGTCCGTAGACGGCTTCGTCGCATACAAGCCTAAGGATCTGGATAACACGCTGGGCGAAGTGCTCGCTCAGAATAATCTGAAACAGCTGCGCATCGCCGAGACAGAGAAATACCCGCATGTTACGTTCTTCTTTAGCGGCGGACGTGATGTCGAGCTTCCTGGCGAGACGCGTATTCTCATTCCTTCGCCAAAGGTAGCGACTTACGACTTGCAGCCGGAAATGAGCGCATACGAAGTAGCAGAAGCAGCTGTGAAGGAAATCGAAGCCGAGCGTCAAGATGTCATCATCTTGAACTTTGCTAACCCTGACATGGTAGGTCACTCCGGTCTGCTGGAGCCAACGGTGAAAGCGATCGAAGCGACAGACGAGTGCTTGGGCAAGGTCGTTGACGCTATCATCGCTAAAGGCGGCGTTGTCTGCATTACAGCCGATCACGGAAATGCTGACGTTGTCACCAACCCGGACGGCACGCGCAATACCGCACATACGACAAATCCCGTGCCTTTTATTGTGACGGACAAATCTGTTACACTAAGAGACGGTGGAATTTTGGCAGATATTGCCCCGACAATGCTTGATTTCTTGGGTGTTCAACAACCGGAGCAAATGACTGGGGCAACGATTCTTAAACGCTAATTATTAACTATTAAAAGGAGTGTAATCTACGATGACAATTATTTCTGATGTTTACGCACGCGAAGTACTGGACTCCCGCGGTAACCCTACAGTTGAGGTTGAAGTGTATCTTGAATCCGGCGCATTCGGCCGCGCTATCGTACCTTCAGGCGCTTCCACAGGCGCATACGAGGCTGTTGAGCTTCGTGACGGCGACAAAGGCCGTTACCTGGGTAAAGGCGTTCTGAAAGCTGTTGAGAACGTGAACGAAATCATCGCTCCAGAAATCATTGGCTTGGATGCTTTGGATCAAGTTGGCATCGACAACAAAATGATCGAAATCGACGGCACGCCAAACAAAGGCAAATTGGGCGCTAACGCGATCCTAGCTGTTTCCATGGCGGTTGCTCGTGCAGCTGCTGACGCTCTGGATGTGCCTCTGTACGTATACCTTGGCGGATTCAACGCGAAGCAATTGCCAGTTCCTATGATGAACATCATCAACGGCGGCGCGCATGCGGACAACAACGTTGACGTTCAAGAGTTCATGGTTCTGCCAGTTGGCGCACCTTCGTTCAAAGAAGCGCTTCGCATTGGCGCAGAGATTTTCCACAGCTTGAAATCTGTTCTTAAAGAAAAAGGCTTGAACACAGCTGTTGGCGACGAAGGCGGTTTTGCGCCTAACTTCGGTTCCAACGAAGAAGCTCTTTCCACAATCATCACAGCGATCGAAAAAGCTGGTTACAAACCAGGTGAAGACGTATTCCTGGGTATGGACGTTGCTTCCACTGAGTTCTTTAAAGATGGTAAATACCACCTTGAGGGCGAAGGCAAATCCTACACACCTGCTGAGTTCGTAGACTTCTTGGCTGCTTGGGTCGACAAATACCCAATCATCACTATCGAAGACGGCTGCTCCGAAGACGATTGGGAAGGTTGGAAATTGCTGACTGAGAAATTGGGCAAAAAAGTTCAACTCGTTGGCGATGACTTGTTCGTAACGAACACATCCCGTCTGTCCACAGGTATCGAGCAAGGTATCGGTAACTCCATCCTTGTTAAAGTGAACCAAATCGGTACGTTGACTGAAACATTTGACGCGATCGAAATGGCGAAGCGCGCTGGCTACACAGCGGTTATCTCCCACCGTTCCGGTGAGAGCGAAGACAGCACAATCGCTGACATCGCGGTTGCAACAAACGCTGGTCAAATCAAAACAGGTGCACCTTCCCGTACAGACCGCGTAGCGAAGTACAACCAATTGCTTCGCATCGAAGACGAGCTGCACTCCGTAGCTCAATACGCAGGCAAAAAAGCTTTTTACAACTTGAGAAACTTCAAGTAAGCTTCGTGCGTATTGTATAACTAAATATTCCGAGAGGGGACTACCGGCATGAGCAATTGGTTGAAGACTATTTTATTTATAATAGGATCAGCGCTGCTTACCCATTTGCCGCTAATCCCCTCTTCTTTTTTTCGCAATCTAGATACGATGGTGCATGAGTTTGGGCATGCGGTCGTCACGCTGGCGCTTTCGGGGAAAGTGATGTACATCAACCTGTACGCTGATCATAGCGGGGTGACCTACTCATCTTTGACGAAGTCCTGGGCGTTCCTGCCTGTCTCATTAGCCGGCTATTTCACGGCTTCCTTATTCGCCTGGTTCCTCTTCTCGGCTTATTCCCGAGGTAAGCAGCGGTTAGGCCTGCAGGTGATGACGGTGCTGGCCGTGCTGTCCTTGGTGCTTTTTGTCCGCAATGCGTTCGGTGTGACGTGGCTGATCGGCTTTATCGTGCTGACCATCCTTGTGCTCGCGTTGACGCCTAAGTGGCTGAGGGACTTTTATTACTTGTTGGTCGCGTTCATTTGTCTGGAGGAATCGGTGTTTGGACCGTTCTCGTTGATTCTGTACGCGTCCCGCAATGCCGGTCAGGCAGGGGATGCCAGCAATTTGGCGAATTACACGGGAATTCCTGCCATCGTGTGGGCTGTTGTGTTTACTTTATTTGCGCTATGGTGTGCGAAGCAAGCCGTGCAGGCCTTCCTTGGCCGCAACAAAGGATCACGGGTGCGCGGCAAGCAAGTACCTGTTCCATATAAACGCGAGTAGTTTAGTGGGCGATTTTGAAGGGGCGGTCTCCTTTTCTTGTAATTGGGGACAAACTATGCTAAAATACTCATGCTAGTTGTATAACCAAAGAACAGGCAATTGAGGTGCTAATAACATGGTAATTTTTGTGAAAATTTTGTTGATCATAGCTTCGATCGGATTGATTTGCGTTGTCTTGCTGCAAAAAGGTAAGAGTGCAGGCTTGTCCGGTGCGATCTCTGGTGGTGCCGAGCACCTGTTCGGTAAGCAAAAAGCGCGCGGTTTAGAATTGTTTTTATCCCGTTTCACGATGGGGCTTGCGGCTGCATTTTTCATTCTGTCGATTGTCGTCGCATACATTGTGAAAGGCTAACACACATAAAACGATAACAGCAGGGGAAATCTACTCCTGCTGTTTTTTCATTTTACTCAGCCATTCACGCATGTGAGGAGTTGGACGACATCGAAGAGCGTGTGTACAATTCAACCGACCCTTTCTTTTGGCTTGGCAGTGGAACGAATCGGGATATGGGAATTTTAATGATTCACGGATTTACGGGAACACCAATGGAGTTCAGACGAATCGGGTATAAAATGCAGGATCAGGGCTATACCGTGAATGCGGTTAGGCTGCCTGGACACGGTACAACCCCCGAGGAGATGATGCACACCGGATGGACGGATTGGTATGGGCATGTGCTGGAGAGCTATGATAAGCTTGCAGGCGTATGCAAGAACGTAGTCGTCATGGGTTATTCGCTAGGCGGGCTGCTCGCCCTGAAGCTCTCAGTAGAGCGCCAGACGTCAGGCATTGTGTCGATCGCGACACCTATCTTTTTGGCAACGAGAAGGATCGTCTTTGCTGCGGTGATGCAGCATTTCATGGATTATGTTGAGAAGAAGCCCAAAGATACGCCGATTGTGTTAGATGAGTCATGTGCGTATACCAAAACGCCGATTCGCTGTGTCATCAGTTTGCGTAAACTATTAAAGCAGGTCAAAGTCATTCTGCCGCGGATTGAAGCGCCCATTTGGATCGGGCAAGGCAAGAGGGATACGATCGTACTGCAAGAAAGCGCCGAATTCTTGCATCAGAATGTCCAATCCCCGCTGAAAGAATTGCATTATTATGAAGAGTCCTCCCATGGGCTGCTGCTAGATCAGGAAAAAGAGCAGGTCTATGAAGATATTTCATCGTTTATCCAGTCGCTGCAGATGAAATACTATGAAGTAAAGGAGGCAGGTGCGGCTGCGAAATAGAATAAGATTGTTAATGAACAACAAGAAGGTGAAAAGTAGATGATATCGGAAAAAGAGATCTTAAGCTTTATGCAAGAGACGGCGTACAAGCCGATGACTTATCAGGAGCTTGAAAAGCACTTTGGCATCGGTAACGCAGAGGAATTTAAAGAGTTTTTGAAAGTGCTCAACCACCTCGAAGAGGAAGGTTTGATTCTGCGGACAAGGAATGATCGGTACGGTGTGCCTGAACGGATGAATTTACTGCGGGGCAAACTGCAGGCGCATGCCAAAGGATTTGGCTTTCTAATCCCGGATGACCGGGAACACCCAGACGTGTATATCCACGCAAATGATATGAATACGGCCATGAACGGAGATATGATTTTTGTACGAATCACCACGAAGGGGCAGGCCGGCGGCCGCATGGAAGGTGAAGTCGTACGTGTTATCAGCCGTGCGAATACACAGATCGTGGGGACATTTCAAAGTCAGGAGACTTATGCATTCGTTATTCCAGACGATAAGCGGGTGACACGGGATATTTTTATCCCTCAGCATGCGTTTATGGGTGCGGTCACTGGGCAAAAGGTCGTCGTCAAGCTCGTCAGCTACCCAGAAGGGCGCGCGGCGGCTGAGGGTGAAGTGATTGAAGTTCTGGGGCATAAAGATGACCCTGGCGTGGATATTTTGGCCATTGTCCGTAAATTTCAGCTTCCCGAAGCTTTCCATGAGGAAGTTATCCTTGAAGCGGACGCCGTGCCGGATGCGATTACGGAAGAAGAGATCCAGCAGCAAGGCCGGCGTGATCTGCGCAGCAAGCGCATCGTGACAATTGACGGCGAAGATGCCAAGGACCTTGATGACGCGGTCAACGTAGAGCTTCTGGAGAACGGACACTACGTACTTGGCGTGCATATTGCCGACGTAAGCTATTATGTGCGCGAAGGCTCGGCGCTGGATCGCGAAGCTTATAACCGAGGCTGCTCGGTCTATTTAACGGATCGGGTCATTCCGATGCTGCCGCACCGTTTGTCCAACGGCATTTGCTCCTTGAATCCGCGGGTTGACCGGTTGACGATGTCCTGCGAGATGGAATTCGATGAGCAGTTGAATGTGGTGAAGCATGATATTTTTACAAGTGTGATCAAAACAAGTGAACGAATGACGTATACGAATGTTCGGAAGCTGCTGAGAGATGAAGCGGAGCCTGAAATTGCTGACAAGTATGCATACTTGCTGAACGATTTCAAGCTGATGGAAGAGCTGGCGATGAAGCTGCGCGGTCGGCGGATGAAGCGCGGTGCCATTGACTTTGATTTTGAAGAGTCGAAAATTCTCGTGGATGCGGATGGCAAACCGACTGACATCGTGAAGAGAGAGCGGTCCATCGCAGAAATGATTATTGAGGAATTCATGCTGGCAGCAAATGAAACCGTTGCGGAGCATTTCCATTGGTTAAAGGTGCCATTCTTGTACCGGATTCATGAGGACCCGGATGCGGAGAAGCTGATGCATTTCATGGAATTTATTACGAACTTCGGTTATGTAGTCCGCGGAAAAGGCAACACGGTGCATCCTCGAGCTTTGCAGTCGCTGTTGGAGGAAATCAAAGATACGCCGGAAGAAACGGTCATTAGCAAAGTCATGCTGCGCTCTATGAAGCAGGCTCGCTATGATGCGCAAAGCTTAGGGCATTTCGGTTTGGCGGCCGAGTTTTATTCCCACTTTACTTCGCCGATTCGCCGTTATCCCGATTTAGTTATTCATCGCGTCATCCGCGAGGTTCTGGAAAGCGGCGGAATACTGACCGATCAGCGTCAGGAATATTTGGCGTCCCGTATGGATGACATTGCGCGGCAGTCTTCGGAACGGGAGCGCGTAGCGGTTGAGGCGGAGCGGGAGACGGAAGCGCTGAAGAAAGCGGAGTACATGCTGGATAAAGTTGGCGAAGAATTCGAAGGCATTATCTCCAGTGTGACGAACTTTGGTATTTTCGTGGAGCTCGACAACACTGTAGAAGGTTTGATCCGGCTCAGTGATCTAACTGACGATTATTATCATTATCATGAGATGCAGCATGCGCTGATCGGTGAGCGGACGTCGCGCATTTACCGGATTGGTGATGGTGCGAAGGTACGCGTGGCGCGTGTGAATATGGATGAGCGAACCATCGATTTTGAGATGGTGGATATGAAGCCGCGCAGCAGCGGCAAGCCGGGCTTTTTGCGCGGCGGAGATGGCGCCAGCCGTGGTGGCCGCGGCGAACAGCGTGGCCGTGACGATCGCGGGCGCAGCGGGCGCGGGAAGGCCGGCGGCTTTGGCGGCGGCAGCGGCAAGAGCAGTGGCAGCAACGGTAAGGGTGGTGCCGGCAGTGGTCGCGGCAAATCTGGCGGCCGCGGTGGTTTTGCTGGCGCTGCGGCAGGCGCTGGTGGCAGTGCGGGCGGTACCGGTGGCGGCAAGGGCAAAGGCAAGGCGAGCGCTGGACGCGGTGGCCGAGGCGGAGCTGGCGGCAAGGGCGGATCCGGCAGCGCTGGAGGTGCAGGCGGCGGTGCGAGGAGCGGCGGAGGCGGCTTGAGCGAGCGCCTGCAAGCAGTTGGCGCGGGCCGTGTGGACAGCGGCCGCAGTGAAGGGCGCGCGAGGGGCCGTGGCGGCATCGCGCTTGGCGGTGAGACGCCGAGCGGAGGCAGCTCTAGCGGCATTGATTGGGCGAGCGGCGTGAATGCGCTCGCCAAGGGCGGTCGCCGTCGTGATGGCGGCGATGGGAAGAAGCGGCGGAGATAATCGCCGCTTCTTGCTTTTCCGCACTAGACTTGCTACAATTAGTTGCACCAAATGTAGTTTTGCACGTGCGTGCGGAAGGAGGATCTCACGTGGCTACGAAGAAAGCCGACGGTAAAGTGCTCGCTCAGAATAAGAAGGCGTCGCACGATTATTTTATTGAAGACACGTATGAATGTGGCATCGTTTTAACCGGTACGGAGATCAAGTCTTTGCGAGCCGGGCGAGCGAATTTGGGTGACAGCTTTTCGACTATTCGCAATGGGGAAGCTTTTGTGCATAATATGCACATCAGTCATTTCGAACAGGGGAATCGCAGCAATCCGTCCGATCCGACGCGAGCGCGCAAGCTGCTCATGAAGAAGGCCGAGATTGCCAAGCTGCTGGGACAGTCCAAGCAGGAAGGATATACGCTTGTTCCTTTAAAGATCTACATCCGCAATGGCTACGCGAAGCTGCTGCTTGGGCTAGGTAAAGGGAAGAAGCAGTATGATAAGCGTGAAAGCGCGGCGAAGAAGGATGCACAGCGTGATATTCAGCGTGCTCTGCGCGAGAAGCAGAAGGTGGCAAGGTAAGCCTTGCTGGATGGCAGTACTGGCAAGTGACACCTGAGCTTCCATGAAGCTAGTGATTCACTTTTGCTTGGCTTGTGTTATACTAAGTAAGCAGTCAGGAAACAGCAACAAATTGCTCAAGTAATTGAGTTGATCCAAATGTTCCTTTTATCTTCCTTCACTTATGGTGAAGTTGAAGACAATTCGGGGGTGTTCTTGGATTCGACGGGGATAGTTTGAGCATGGGTTGCGGGTAGTGGGGACGCGGCCACTATAACAACGCTAAAGCCTATTAAATGGCAAACAAAACAACAACTTAGCTTTCGCAGCTTAATAACCTGTGAGCTAGCTTCTACCCTGCATCGCCCATGTGCCGGGATAGGGGCCCAACTTTAGTGGGATACGCCGCTTCGGTCTACGCCTGGGGTCGACGGAAGAAGATAATCAGGCTGACCTTGGACAGAGCCGGTTACGGGGCGCTGGCCTTGGTGACATCAAAACTGTGACTACACCCGTAGATGCCTGTGTGGCGATATTTTCGGACAGGGGTTCGACTCCCCTCACCTCCATACTTATGTTGTGAAGAAGTGCCTGCAAAGGCACTTTTTTGCATTCTCTGGTGCCCTCTAGCGTACTTGATTGTTTGGGATTAAGATAAAGAGTCATTAAAAGTAGGGCCCTAATTAGTAGACCACTGAAAAAGATGACGTTTTCTAATATGGAAAAAGACCGCTTTTTGCCTGTGATATGGCTTTAAGCGGTCTTTTTGTTATATTTCTGTCAATTCAAATCCTATGACAAGCAATAGTATGGACATGAGCACAGCGGCTTTGAACGTTCTGCTTTTGTAATTAATGTAGTCATGGGAATGGGTGCTTATTTGTTAGATTGGGCTTGAATATTTAAGGTTGTTGTAAGGTTAAGATTAAACTGTTGTAAGGTTGGCCCTCTAAAATAGGTTTCATAGAGAATACGAACTGATGGAGGTAGTACAGAACATGCAAACGATCTTGCAAGCTAATAATGTACAGAAGAAGTTCGGTACGAGGGATAACATTTATACGGCTCTAAAAGACATCAACTTGGAAATAACAGAGGGTGAATTCGTCGGTGTCATGGGTCCATCGGGTGCGGGGAAATCGACATTGCTCAACATTTTCTCTACGATTGATACGCCAACTTCCGGAGATGTGATCATTGCCGGTCAAAATATCGTGACAATGAAAGACGCGCAGTTATCAGATTTCCGTCGGCAGAAGCTGGGTTTTATTTTCCAGGACTATAATTTGCTCGATACGTTGACGGTGAAGGAAAATATTTTACTGCCGCTCGCGATTTCGAAAGTACCTGCGGCTGAGATCGAAAAAAGAGTCGATGAGATTGCGGATATATTCGGGATTCGCAATATTTTGAACAAGTATCCATACCATATTTCCGGTGGTCAAAAACAGCGTACTGCAGCATCACGCGCCATTGTCACGAAACCAAGCTTGGTCTTGGCGGACGAGCCGACGGGAGCGCTCGATTCCAAATCAGCATCCAGCCTGCTGGAGAGCATGCGTACTTTAAATGAAACACACAAATCTACTATTATGATGGTCACGCACGATGCATATGCCGCGAGTTATTGCAAACGCGTCATTTTTATTAAAGACGGCGAGCTTTATAAGGAGTTGTATAAAAACAGCCAGTCGCGCAAAGCGTTTTTCCAAAGTATACTTGAAGTCCTCGGAGCATTAGGGGGTGGGCACCTTGACACTATTTAGTCTGGCCCGCAAAAATATGAAAAACAACTTTATTAACTACTTCTTATACTTCGGCTCGATGATTTTTAGTATCTTGATTTATTTTGTTTTCGTGTCACTGAAGTACGATCAAACGGCGCAATCGGCTATGGCAGATTCGGCTAAAATTAACACGGCATTTAGCGGGGCATCCGTCGTGCTCCTTATTTTTGTCGCCATCTTTATTGGGTATTCGAATTCTTTCTTTACGCGAAAAAGGAAAAAAGAGGTTGGACTCTATGCGCTCCTAGGTTTACGCAATAAGCAGATTGGACGCATGCTATTTTATGAAAATTTCCTGATGAGCTTGTTTGCGCTTACTATCGGGATTGGATTGGGTTCTTTTTTAACCAAATGGTTTGTGCAGCTGTTGATGAAGCTGATGGGCTATGATGTGATTGCGAAATTCGCTATTTCTTCGTCGGCAATCGTCAATACAGCCATTGTTTTCTTGATTATCGCGTTATTCAATTCGATTCAAGGCTACTTGTTAATCTATCGTTTCAAGTTAATCGATTTGTTCCGTGCCGATGCAGAAGGCGAGCAAGAACCGAAGACTTCGATTCAGGTTGCGCTGCTTTCGGTTTTGATGATCGGTTGTGGCTACTGGATTGCGCTTCAAGACATTGGGAAGTCCAAGATTTGGGGAACTCTTGGAATGGGGACAACTGCGCTTCTTATTTTAATTTTGGTTGTCATTGGCACTTATTTCTTATTTAGCACGTTAACCCTAACGTTGTTGAAGCTATCTATGAAGAATAAGAAGCGCTATTGGAAAGGAATTCGTTTAATCGGAAGGTCGCAGCTCTTTTATCGGATCCGAGGGAACGCACGAACACTTACGATTATTGCGGTGCTTAGTGCAACAACCTTAACGGCTGTCGGTACGGCCTATAGCTTGTATTATAATTCCCGAAGTATGTCCGAATTAATGAGTCCGAACAGTTATATGTTTATCGCAAATAGTCCAAATCAAGCCCAAAAGGTGCAGGATGTTATTTCGGCCAATACGAATCACAAGGTAAACTACCATCTATCCGTTCCTGCGATTCAGATCGATGCGGATACGAGCAACATAATGAGCGGCAGCAGAAGTACGAAACGGACGTTCACCTTGATTTCAAGCGAGAGTTTTAACAAGTTGGCAGCGGTACACAAGAAGAAGGATACCCTATCTTTAACGGGTAACGAAACCGTTATATTGATTCCGTTCTACAAGGAAGGTCAATCGCCGGATTACTTGGGGAAATCAATCAAATTATTAACAGGTCATAAAGGTGAAACGATTACTTTCTCAGGCTTGAAACCATATACCTTACTAAATGTTGAAATAACTTTTTCCACTCTTGTTGTCAGTGATGAGCTCTTTGCAAGTCTTGCCAAAAAAATGAAACCTCTTCAGTTAGAGACTTATGGCATATCGAATGATACAAAGGCTGAGGAATTGACGACGGATATTGAGCAGCTATTGCCGAGAAGTGAGGAGATGCCGAGTTTATCGAGTTTTTATCGAGACTATTCGCAGGGGCTTCAAAGTTCAGGATTGTTGATTTATATGGCCGGTTTTCTTGGACTTGTTTTTCTAGCGGCGACGGGTAGTATGATTTACTTCAAGCAGTTAACGGAAGCGAACGCAGACAAAGGTCGTTATCAGATTCTGCACAAAATTGGTGTGAATAAGAAAGAAATTAAACGTTCAATTGCGAAACAAGTTGCCTTTATTTTCGCACTCCCGTTATTCGCGGGGATCGCACATTGCTCCGTTGCTTTATCGGTACTATCGAGCGTTCTGCAAAGGAACTTAACCGTTCCCGTTCTAATCTGTATTAGTGTGTATTCATTGATTTATTTTGTCTACTATTTGTTCACCGTACAGTCTTATTACAAGATTGTCGTCACACAACCCAAATGAAATGAATTTACAGCTAAGGGAGATTTTGTCGTGAAAAAGTTAATTATTACTTTAACTATTCTTGCTGTTTTTGTTGGTGGGTTCTTTATGCTCATTAAAAACTTTAACGTAAACCGAATCGGTGCGGATCCATACTATGTTCAAGTCCAGGAGGGCAAAAAAGTTCAAGTGAGAACTTCTGGCGGGGATATGGTTGATTCTTACTTATATCATACAAAAGCATACGACAAAAACGGAAGTGAAAAAACGGTTGATTTCTCCGCTATAAAAATGCTTCGAAAAGATGCTTATCTTCGTGTATATACGAAAGGTTCTGGTGTAAGTTCTTATGAAGAAGTGAAACAAGATGAAGTTCCAAGTAAAGCTTTAGAGAAGCTGAAAGCAAAGTAAGCTTTGCATGAAATAAATTGGATGTGGTAAACATTTTGTAGATGGTTTAACTTCCGGGGGGGACGGTCTCATGTCGCTGAATAAAAAAATATTAATTATAGAAGATGAAGCGGATATTTCGCGGCTGTTGCAAACGGTGCTCCTTAAGGAAGGAATTGCAGAAGTGTTTACAGCGGGTACTGCGGTAGAAGGATTGGAACAATTTCGTGCTGTACAGCCGGATCTTGTGCTGCTTGATATCATGCTGCCAGACGGGGAAGGTTACGAGGTATGTAAAAGTATTCGTGAAACTTCACACGTTCCGATTCTGTTCCTATCTGCCAAAACAGAAGAAGTTGATAAACTATTAGGGCTTGCCATTGGCGGCGATGATTATATTACGAAGCCTTTTAGCCCGAAGGAAGTTGCGTATCGAATTAAAGCACAGTTTCGAAGAGCCAATTATCAGCAGATCGAAGAGAAAGTGAAGCCTGTTATTAAAGCAGGCTCTTTCGAATTTGATGAAGAGCGGATGGAACTGACTAAGAACGGTCAATTGATTGAGCTTAAGCCCAAAGAGCTCGGGATTATGATGCTGCTACTGAAGCACCAGAATCAGATCATTAGCAAAGAAAAGCTGTATGATCGCGTTTGGGGAGAGGAGTTCTACGGATCGGATAATACGGTGATGGTTCATATTCGTAGACTGCGGGAAAAAATCGAAGATGATCCTTCCAATCCACAGTACCTGTTAACTGTTAAAGGGTTGGGATACAAACTTTCAGTAAAGGGCGGAGCTTCATGAAGTGGCGATTGACGGGAAGATTCCTGGTATCTGTTGTAGCAATTGTCATTTTAGTTGTGGTCATGAATATGATTCTCTTTTTCGCTGTGCTTTTCATGCAACCGGATTGGAAAGGTCCCTTTTTTCGAAAAGCCAATTCTCCCGAAAGTGTAACGAGAAATTTTCATGAGCAAATTAATATTGCTGACAATCAAATTACGCTAACGGATCAAGGCAAAGACACCCTCGTCAATCTTCAGGCATGGATTCAGGTGCTCGACGAGAATGGCAAGCAAATCTTTAGTTACCGAACACCAGAAGGGGTTAAAGACAAGTATACACCCATGGATGTTATTCATTATTACAAATATAGAGAACTTGATGGGTATACTACGATATATATTGGAGAAAAGAAAGTAGGAGACCGGACATTTAGTTATTTAATGGGGTTTCAAAATTCTACTTACCAACGTCTAATTTTAATGTATGATTCCCGTGATATTACCCGGATTTTTCAAGTTGGAAGTGTGCTAATTCTCATCTTAGATTCCGTGATTGCGCTTGTTATTGGGTATATTTTCAGTAAAAGATTGACGAAACCGCTCTATGTGGTCATGGAGGGCATTCGTAAGCTGGCGAATCATGATTACAACATCCATTTGGAACCAAAAGGGATCTATAAAGGAGTTCAAGCCAACGTCAAGAATCTTTCGTACGTGCTTGAACAAAGCGAGCTTGAGCGTAAGAAACTTGATCGGATGAAGGAAGAGTGGATCGCCAACATTTCGCATGATTTGAAGACGCCGCTGGCATCCATTCAAGGCTATGCAGAAATGATGGAAAATACAGAGTATCAGTTTTCTATGGAAGAAATGAGGGAATACGCGGGGATCATCGAGCGTAAGTCAGTCTATTTAAAAGATGTGATCGACGATTTGAATTTATCAACACGACTGAAGAACAAGGAGCTTATCTTGAACAAGCAGCGTGTGAATGTCGCTGCGCTTCTTCGTGATATTGTCATCGATATTTTGAATGATACGCGTTATAGGGATCGAAATCTCGAATTTTATTGCAGCGACGAAGTGATCCATTTGGAAGTGGATGCCATACTGTTTCGCAGAACAATCAGTAATTTGATTTATAATGCCATCGTTCATAATGAGCCAAGTGTCGGCATTCAGGTGAGTGTAGAGAAAGATTCCTATACACGGATCCGTATCGAAGACACTGGCAAGGGCATTGCCAAAGAGGAGCTTGCGCGGATATTCGATCGCTATTATCGCGGAACAAATACGGGTGAATTGCACAAAGGATCAGGGCTAGGCATGGCGATTGCCCATGATATTGTCATCGCGCACGGCGGCAAAATCCGTGTGCAAAGCCAATCTGGACAAGGTACGCAAATCGAAATACAATTTAGGAACATAGACCATAAAGATGAATACTGAAATTAGTGACAAGCGGACATGCTCAGCCAAAAGCAGTTGCCGTAGAGAAGAAGCCGCGCAAGCAAAAAGACAGCTTTATTAAGCTGCCCATCTAGTTTTTTTACATCATTTTGTGCGTTAAATGCTTTAAACTTAAGCGCTTTTGCGTTTGTTTTGTTCCATTTTAAAACGTTTAATATAACCGAACCCTAATAATTTCTTTCGATGTTCATCCCAAATACGGAAGTGAATCGACCGCAGACTGGATAAAAGGGTAACGGGGTGCGAGCTTTGGAACATCGGATTCTCGACATGTGCTTGTTCTAAATAATAGTTGGGGACACGAGGGCTAAGGTGATGAATATGATGGTAGCCAATGTTCCCCGTAAACCATTGTAGTACTTTGGGTAATTGATAGAATGAGCTCCCATGTAAAGCGGCGTCAACATAACTCCAGTTTTCATTCCTCTCAAAATAACTATGTTCAAACTGGTGCTGTACGTAGAAAAGCCAAAAACCGGCAACACCCGATATCAGGAAGGTCGGTCCTTGAACCAACAGAAAAGCCTTCCATCCAACTATCCAACATAGAAGTGCTGCTAGAGCCGCTATTCCAAGATTAATCGTATAAGTATTAAGACGTTCTCTAATTTTAGCTTCTTTGCGGTTAAACCGGTATTCGATTAGAAAGACATAGATAGGAGCTAGGACGAATAATATTAGTGGATTTCGATACAAACGGTAACCTAGCCGCTTTTGCCAAGGTAAATCCAAATATTCCTGAACAGTCAAAGTCCAAATATCCCCGGTTCCCCGTCGATCTAAGTTACCATTGGTTGCATGATGGACGGAGTGACTGAATCTCCATTGGTAGAAAGGACTACAAGTCAAGATGCCAGCGATTGTGCCGACAATCTCGTTTGCTGTTCGATTAGCGAAGAAAGAGCCGTGACAGCAGTCATGGAAAATAATGAAAATCCTTACCAGTAAGCCCGCTGTCACAATCGTCAATACCAACGTAAGCCAGTAGGAAATGGATAAACACCAGTACGCTGCGTACCAAAGAACAAAGAAAGGAGTAAAGGTATTGAAAATTTGCCAAACGCTCTTCAAAATGCTTGATTTCTCATAAGGGGCGATCATCTTTTTAAAGCCTGTAGTTTGTTTTAATTTGGTCATCAAGAGCTCCTATTCATGTATCGAATTATCCAATTGTAGCACACTTCTTTGAAGTTCGGATAATGACCGGATAGGTAAATGAAGGATTGGGGTTAATGAATTGGCTTTTTGGAGCTGGCAGTGTTATAATTAATTCAATTAGATAAATGAAAACTAATTCGCATATTGGAAAAGGTCTCATTTTATGATGGTTCTTTTTCCAATGTGTGAATTTTTTTTTAACAGAAAATGATCATGTTAAAAATGATTTGTGGAGGTTATACCATGCAAACAGGTACAGTAAAATGGTTCAACAGTGAAAAGGGTTTTGGTTTTATTGAAGTTGAAGGTGGAAGTGATGTTTTTGTACATTTCAGTGCGATTCAGGGCGATGGTTTCAAATCGTTGGATGAAGGCCAACGCGTTGAATTCAATGTGGTTCAAGGTAATCGTGGACCGCAAGCTGAGAATGTCACAAAAATTTACTAAACGAACGCGAAGCTGCTCTTAACTTTTAGGGGCAGCTTCTTCTTTTAGGTAGAACAAAAAGAGGGGGATAAATATGTATTTTAGTGCGCGTAACAAGTATTTTGAGGCTCTCCCCGTTGAAAACACGCAAATTTGGTCTTGCACGAAAGAAGGATGTAAGGGATGGATGAGGGATAACTTTACATTTGAGTACCAACCTGTTTGTTGTTTATGTTCATCTCCAATGGTCAGTAAAATGAAAATGCTGCCGTTATTAGTGAATTCTAATGATGAATTAAAGGCGATTAGGAAAAGTGTTCAGATGAATTCCACAAGACTGACAACTTCTTAATAATCGTGCATACCGTGAAGTCAGAATAAATCGACAACAGCTGCTGCATATGCTGGGAAAAAGGGGCTTTGCCACAAATGGCAGGCTTCTTTTTGTTGTGAAAAGTTATACCGTTTGCTTAAAATCACAAAATAATGCGGAGGCTGTTATAATGAAAGGAAAAATTTGGATGAATGCCGAAATGAAAATGAACAGAATAAGCTGAGGAGGATTCATAATGCCAATAACAAATCAAACCATCGTTCCGCACTTATGGTATGACAAGGAAGCTAAAGAAGCAGCCGAGTTTTACACTTCTATTTTCCCAAACTCTAAAATTACGAACGTAACGACACTCCATGGCACGCCGTCGGGCGACAGCGATATCGTCACTTTTGAGATCTGGGGGCAGAAGATGATGGCCATCAGCGCGGGGCCTTATTTTAAGATCAATCCGTCAGTGTCTTTCATCGTCAATTTTGACCCATCGCGGGACAAGGACGCAGAAACGTTAATCGATGAGGTTTGGAACAAGTTATCCGATGGTGGCGTGGCGTTAATGCCGCTTGATAAGTATCCTTTTAGTAAGAGGTATGGCTGGATTCAGGACAAGTACGGATTATCGTGGCAGTTGATGCTTACCAATCCTGAAGGTGATGAGCGCCCGGCGATTATACCTTCACTTTTGTTTGTCAGCGATCAGTGTGGCAAAGCGGAAGAGGCCATGAACTTTTATTTATCTGTGTTTAAAAACTCCAAGCAGGGACTTCTTGTTCGTTACCCACAAGGCATGGAACCTGACAAAGAAGGAACCATTATGTTTTCTGATTTTCAGCTTGAAAATCTGTGGTTTACGGCAATGGACAGCG
Organism: Paenibacillus aestuarii; assembly: GCF_027789125.1. Taxonomy (GTDB): domain Bacteria; phylum Bacillota; class Bacilli; order Paenibacillales; family NBRC-103111; genus Paenibacillus_E; species Paenibacillus_E aestuarii. The sequence goes on from NZ_JAQFVF010000022.1 coordinate 52,505, forward strand.
CGCACGAGCATAAGTTCAGTTTCAACGAGGCTATCTCCTTCATGGTCTATTGTGACACACAGGAAGAGATTGATAACTACTGGGAAAAGCTCTCCGCGGTTCCTCAAGCTGAGCAATGCGGCTGGCTTAAAGACAAATTCGGAGTGTCCTGGCAAATTGTTCCCAGGGAGATGGACGAGATGATGAACAAGGGGACACCGGAGCAGATGGAGCGCGTAACGAAGGCGTTTCTGCAAATGAAGAAGTTTAATATTGCGGAGTTGGAGAGAGTTTATAGGGGATAGGAGTCGCTAGACTGCTTTGAAATTTCAGAAACACGAGGGATAAAGAAGGATTCTTTCTTATCCCTCGTTTCTTTTACCGCTTAAAGATGTTCCCTGCTTTCAACATCACGAATGGAATTGTTTAACTCCTCATTTGGCAGGTAATACGTCCCTGCGGCTTCTGTGGTAGTGAACTCAAGCTTTTTTTCTTTGTTTTGAAATAGCTTGACGGAATATAAGTAACCTGTCCGTTCACCTTGATTTCGGTCTACTTCTAGCTTCAAAGTTGTAAGCTTACTTATTAAGTCATGTATTTCTTTGGGGTCAGAAACGGTTGTTAATACCCCGTTAGTACCGTTGCGAATCTCGATGTAATCAACTTTGGAGATATCCCCGGGGTAGATAGTTCCTATGTTAAGAAAGGCATCATCTCCGTGATGAGAATTACCCGAACCTGCTTTACTGCAACCACAAATAATAAGAAATGTCAGACATACAGCTAATAGGATCACTGATCTTTTCATTCGTAATGTCCCCTTACTAAATAGAACGCTCTTAGGGTTTTATTTTTTATTAAAAGCTGGCCAGCATTTTAATTGAATTGAATATCATTCTATGTTTGCATAATTGAAAACTACTAGATTTATTGGATATTTATGTTAAAATACTAACATATTACATTTTGTTCAGCAATCACTTTTCAGAAAATTCCGACCAGATACTAAATTGTAAAAAAGTGTTGATGAGCATGCGTTGGAAGAAGCTAGGGCGCTTTTCGGATGAGTCGCGGGCGCTGTTGAACGCAGTATTTTATTCATAACCTATATAGGCCCATTAGGCGTCTTTCTTTTTACGTTGGAACATTTACCAACAACTCTATCAGCAACTCTATCGACATAAACTGAGGAAATATGGTATTATAAACTTCGTTCTTGATAAAGTGGTAACGCACTAAAGCGAATTATACAACAAGACTAAGGGTGGAGTGGGTTTGATGAAACGACTAGCAACAATGGCATTAGTGATTACAGCAGCGATTTCGATTTTTACAGGCTGTTCAAGTTCAAAAAGCGGCGCTGGCGACGCGAAGAAGCTGGTGATCGGAATTGATGATAAATTTGCGCCAATGGGATTCCGGGATGAGAAGAATGAGATTGTTGGTTTCGATATCGATTATGCCAAAGCTGCGGCTGAGAAAATGGGGACAACGGCGGTTTTTCAACCGATTGATTGGTCGACTAAAGAATCAGAGCTGAACAGCGGCAGGATCGATCTGATTTGGAACGGCTATACGATTACGGACGAGCGTAAAGGCAAAGTTCTTTTTACCAAGCCTTATTTGAAAAATTCGCAAGTGGCGGTGACGTTGGCTAAATCCAACTTTACCAAGCTGGATGATCTGAATGGTAAAGTGGTCGGGCTGCAATCCCTCTCCTCAGCGGCAGATGCGCTTAACGACAGCCCACTAAAGTCCAAAGTCAAATCCGTTACAGAATATGCCGATAACGTGCTTGCGCTTAACGATTTGAAAATTGGCCGCATCGATGCGGTCATTATCGACGAAGTTGTCATCAAGTACTACATGGCCAAAGAACAAGGAACTTTTAAACTGCTGGATGAGTCGCTGGCTCCTGAAGAATACGGAATCGGCGTGAAAAAAGGCAATGAAGCACTGCTTCAAAAGCTGCAAAAAGCGCTTGATGATATGAATCAAGACGGTACGGCGGCGAAAATTTCGCAGAAATGGTTTGGCGAAGACAAAGTTTTGAAATAGCTTAATGAAGATATGCAAAAACCGGGTTTCTTTTGGGGAATCCCGTTTTTGTTTCTTGGGGGTATTTTTCATGTCTGTTGATGGTTTCACTTCGATGGTGATCCCGATGCTCGAAGGAGCGGAGATGACGGTCCTGTTATTTCTGATTGCGATCGTGCTGTCCGTTCCGTTAGGTTTTGTTCTTACCTTAGCGGTGAACAGCCGTAATCAGGGGATTTCCGGGTTCGCTCATACGTACATCTATATCATGCGCGGCACGCCATTATTGCTGCAATTACTCGTCATTTGCTTCGGGCTTCCGATGCTGCCGGGGATTGGCCAATATTTGGTGCTAGACCGGTTTACCGCGGCATGTATCGGATTTATTTTAAACTATGCGGCTTATTTTGCCGAAATTTTTAGAGGCGGTTTGCTTGCGATTGATAAAGGCCAATATGAGGCCTCGCAGGTGCTCGGTTTCAGCAGATGGCAGACAATGACACGCATCATTCTGCCCCAGATGTTCCGGGTCGTTCTGCCAGCCGTCTCCAATGAATCGATTACGCTGATTAAAGATACCGCGCTGCTTTATGCGGTTGCCGTACCGGAATTGCTGCATTATGCGCAGACAGCGGTCAATCGTGATTTCACGATCGTGCCTTTCTTTATCGCGGGTGTTATTTATTTAATCATGACACTTCTGCTGACGGTCTTGTTTAAATGGCTGGAGCGGAGATTTAAATTTGAGTAAAAGGGATGGCGCATGTGGCAATCATAGAAGTAGCTAATCTCAGTAAGTCCTATGGCGAGTTGAACGTGCTGAAGCATATGACTTTTGAAGTAGAAAAGAAAGATGTCGTCGCGGTCATCGGTCCCTCAGGCTCCGGCAAAAGCACCATGCTGCGAAGCCTCATTCATCTAGAGCAGATTAATGGCGGTACGATTCGCGTGACTGGAGAGGCATTGGTCCAGGACGGCGTCTACGCCAAGCCTGCGGATATTAAACGGATCACCTCCAGGATGGGGATGGTGTTCCAGCACTTCAATTTATTCCCTCATCTCACGGTGAGAGAAAATTTGGAGCTGGCGCCGCGCATTGTGAAAGGGGAGTCGGCGGATGATTTCCGCAAACGGAGCATGGCGCTGCTGGATAAGGTCGGCCTGTCCGCTCGGGCATCGGAGTATCCGGCTAAGCTGTCGGGCGGCCAGAAGCAGCGGGTGGCGATTGCGCGGGCGTTGATGATGAATCCGGAAATTTTGCTGTTCGATGAGCCCACTTCGGCTCTCGATCCCGAGTTGACGGGGGAAGTGATGCAGGTGATGAAGAACCTCGCCGAAGAGCACATGACGATGATCGTCGTCACCCATGAAATGGGCTTTGCCAGAGAAGTGGCCAACCGGGTAATGTTTATGGATAAAGGGGAAATCGTCGAATCTGGCCATCCGCAACAATTGTTTACCAATCCGCAGCACGAGCGGACGAAAGCTTTCTTGAATCTTGGGTAGGCACAGCAGCGGTGTGAGGAAGGCTGATAGAACAATAGGGAGCATTGCCGCTGGAATCCGGTGGCAGGCTCCTTTTTGCGTTACAGGAATAGATAAGGTTCGACTTGGTCTGACAAACAGGTACTCAACCCAATTCTTGTACAGTATAATCAGAGGTATCTGGATATATGGATGGAGGACAAGAAGTATGAAAGAAAAATTGAAGATGCTATCAATAGGTATTATCATAGGGGCAACATTGACCACGTCGATCGCTGCAAGTGCGGCTAGTGCGAGCAGCCAGATTGAGGTTTATTTTAAGCAGCTAAAATTTATGTTTGATGGCAAGGAGAAAGCCATTGGTACCGATCAAGGCAAGCCGTTTATTTATGAAGGTACGACCTATGTTCCGCTGCGGTTTATGAGTGAAGCGCTCGGGAAAACCGTGCAGTATGATGCGAATCACGATACGATATGGGTCGGGGACCGCTATACTAGCGCACCTGTTATGAGTATTGATACCAACCATTCTTATCAGGCTACTATTGAAACGACAAAAGGAAGCTTCCGTATTGAGCTCTATGCCAAAGACGCGCCGAAAACGGTCAACAATTTCCTCTTCCTTGCCAAAGAGGGCTTCTATGACGACGTTATTTTCCATCGCGTGTTGAAAGACTTCGTCATCCAAACCGGTGACCCTTCCGGGACTGGCCGCGGGGGACCTGGGTATAGGTTCGAAGATGAGCTGAATAACGGACATAAGTATGAGCCTGGCATTGTTGCCATGGCGAACGCAGGGCCTAACACGAATGGCAGTCAGTTCTTCATTTGCACAGGCGCAGAGAGCGACTATTTGAATCAGATGCCGAACTATACGATTTTCGGTAAGGTGGTGGAAGGGATGGATGTCGTTACTGCGCTGGCGTCCACTCCGGTCGAATACAACGCTAACAATACGGAACAGAGCAAGCCTGTTGACACGATTAGCATCAAAAAAGTGACCATTTCGGAAACGGCGCAATGAGTTTCGGCCAGTATTTGGCCTATCTTCAGCCCATTTTCAGTATGGACGAGCAGAAATTAAGCTGATTTTAACCGGATAATTATTCCAATTTAAGGGACCGTTCATGTAAATTTCAGGAAGCCATTCTATACTTCATTATGTCAAAAGCAAGTGGCATACCGATATGATCGGAGAGGTGAGGAGTAGGATGAGAAAACAACTTATGGTATTGATGGGTGCTGCCATTCTGGCTACATCCACAAGCGGAATCGTGCTTCCGCGGGGAGCTTATGCGGATGAAGCCATGACCGCTGTGAATACAACGGCGCAAGCAAATACAGAGAAGTCTGATGCACAGGCATCAACCGTAGACTTTAGCACGATGTTCTTGAATAACTGGCTAAGCAAGTTGGATGTGCATACCGCAGAAGCGGCAAAAATAAATACGAGTGACTTTAGTGATTTGTTACATAATGGATCGAGCCTTGCGTCTGCTTCGGGTCTTCCTTTATCGGAGCTGACATCTGCGCTTATTAGCCAGTTCGCACTTGATACTGCTTATGAAGTGAAGCAAGGCACGCTTACGGACCAAGAAGCAGCTAGTCTGCAGCAGCAGTTCAATGACAATATTGCGAATTGGGTTCAGCAATCTTGGCCGTGGGCCAGTGCGGCTTCTTACCTGCCTAAGGATGGAAAGAGCATTATCCAAAATCGGTTGAACCATATCGTCTCAGATGCTGCTACTGCGTCGGCTGTCGCAGAAAGCGATATCCGGCAGGCGCTTCAATCCGGACATTCGATTGTTGAGGCAACTGGGATGGACGCGCAGGCGTTAAGAGACGCTTTGAACGCATTGCTGGGCGGAGACCTGGATGCTGCTGTTAGTGCGGGAAGCCTGAAGGCCGAGCAACGGGACCAGCTTGCGAGTTCCGGGGCAGATCAACTTTGGGCGGTCCTTCAGCAAAAAGGTTATGACGAGCGAGCAACGCCATGGATGGAGAAATACGGCCAGGCGCTGCTCAATGATAAGCTGGCCCCTGACATGATCATTCAAGCAACAGCTGCCTTCGCGGGTAAAGACTATAAGGATATCATAGACGGACTGAAAGCAGGCCAAAGCTTGGTGGAAGCTTCCGGCCTGGCATCCGGAGATTTATCTGCGCAGCTTTTGGATACGGTAAGCCGGGATTTGGACAATGAATGGAGTGCGGGCAACCTCTCTGCACTGTTGCGTGATCAGTTGAAGAAGCGTGCGGCTGAGACGATTGACAGAGCCATTGACCAAGACGGATACGGCCAACCGGCTCAAGGCAGCAGCAATCATGCGATCGCAGAGGAGAGCATTCAATCTCTTGTAGAAGCAAGTGCGGATTATGCTGAAGCCGCTGTAACGGATCTGCGCCAGTCCTTGGCTGATGGCCATACGCTAGTTGAAGCAACGGGCAAAGACGAGGCGGATTTAAGCAGCTATTTAATGCTAAACGCACATGCTTATATTGAACAGGCGGTGCAAAAAGGCTGGCTAAATGCTGCTGATCAGTCCGCGACAGAATCGGAGTCTGACAGCCTTGTACAGGACGCGATTAGCCGCGTGGGCTATAAAGATCAAGTGGATGCCAAGCAATATTTGGCTAACCGCTCGGATCGAATCATCGATGACGTCGCTGCGGTCTCCGGCGTCGAAGCTTCCGATTTGCTTAAACGGCTTGCGCAGGGTCAAGGATTAGCTCAAGCGGCGAATCAGGATCCGGATTCACTGCTTTATAACCTGCTGAAACATGCCAACCAAGAGATCAACGGTTTTGCCGGCGCGGGAGCCATAAGCAAGGATGATGCGGCAAAGCTCAAGGCGGATTACGGTGCTTGGGCTGTAAAATATCTTAGTGCAAACTAAGTTGAAATAGAGTAACGGGCGAGCTGCAGTACGGCTTGCCCGTTTTTTGTTTGTTTGGATAAATTCCCCAAGAAAGGTAAACGATTGCGCGATGAAGTAGGCGGAAGCGTCGCTGCGCCAGCTTTCACAGACGAGGTCCTGAACCCAGTTGCGAAAGCGGGGCATGCGGAAATGCACAAGCCGTGGCGGAGCTTGGCCAGCCGAGAATAGATGCGAAATGGACAAAGGACCGCTGTCTGGACCTTCCAGGCATTGAAAACGGAGCAGGATCAGCTGCGAGGGCCATTTGTCGCTATTTTGGATGGAGCTGTGACAATCGGATGGCAGCAGGAACACGTCCCCGTACGTGACCGTAGCGGTTCGGCGATGAAGCTCTGCATGCGAAGTGATTTTAATAGCTCCCTTATGTACGAAACCGAAGAGGGGCTGATGATCGTTCGTGAACTCCAGGGTGCTCCTGCCTTCCAGTTTGTATTCTTGCGCGTCCAGCAGTTGGAGCGTGATGCCTTGAAACGGCTGTGTCATTTCCACCCGGCTTCACCTCCTAACGGAATAGAGTCGTAGTTAGGGTGAATTGTAAATGATAACCGTTCTCAGTGTCAACTTCCCATGAGAAGGAACTTTCTGTATAGTTTGGAGAGACAACAAATACTGCAGACAGGCGGGTGCCCGGCATGGATGCCTTTCCAATGGAAACGATTTTTGCGGCGATCGGCGAGCTGTTCTCTGATGAAACCTCGATAGCGGTCGCGAATACTAAGGAGTACATCTACTATCAACCAAGCAAAAGGATCGATCTGAAGATTAGCGTCGGCGATCCCGTCAAAGAGGGGACGATTGCCTTCAAAGCGCTGACCGGCAAACACAAAGTGTCGGAGTTTATTGACCGCGACATCTTCGGCGTGCCGTACTATGGGATGGCCGTTCCGTTATTTCGTGACGGGGAAATTCAGGGCTGCGTCTCCGCTATTTTTCCAACGCTTGCCTCGGGGAAATCCGTCGTAACGGTGAAGCATCAGGACAGCTGGATTCCGGTTTCTTTTTCGAAAGTGATGTATGTGGAAGCTAGTGAGCGTAAAACGCACGTGATCACCGAAGAACTAACCGGTACGCATAAATATTCTTTGAATGAATTCGAGTTTCTTCTGCCTAAGGAAGATTTTGTGCGCTGCCACCGATCCTTCATCGTGAATGTTAATCATATTAAAGAGATTTATCCAGATACACATTCTACGCTTATCTTGATCATGAACAACCAAAGCCGAATTCCGGTCAGTCAATCGTACACGAGTTATTTTCGCAAGCTGCTCGGATTCTGAATGGGTACGGTTTCAAACGCGATTTTTCCTGCTTCGTCCTGAATATTCCCTATTTCAATCGAAAAAACGCGCTGCCCGCAAGCCATTTGTTAAAATGGCTGTAACGATACGGAGCAGGGGGTATGCAGAATGGAAAACGGTTACGAGAGAATCCGAAACGTTGATCTTCAAGCGAAAGTTGTGACTGCTGCGGAGGCGGCTTCCTGGATCGAAGATGGTATGACACTTGGTTTAAGCGGCTTTACCCGGGCAGGGGATGCCAAAGCGGTGCCTGTCGCCTTAGCAGAGCGCGCTAAACAAGAGAAATTGAAAGTGAACGTATATACCGGTGCCTCGCTGGGGTCGGATGTGGATAAATTGTTTGCAGAAACAGGCTTGCTGCGTAAGCGCCTTCCTTTTCAGGCGGATCCGACGATGCGCAAAAAAATCAATCAGGGCGAGTTCTACTTCGTCGATCAGCACTTATCCAAAACGGCGGAGATGGTCCGCGGCGATGTGCTGGCACCTATTGATTTTGCAATATTGGAAGCGATTGCGATTACCGAAGACCAGCGGATTATCCCTACGACGTCTATAGGAAATTCCATGGTTTTTGCGCAGCATGCCAAAGCTATCATTGTTGAAATTAACTTGGCGCAGTCGCAGCTATTGGAAGGGCTGCACGATTTGTATGAGCCCGGCAAGCAGGGTGAAAGGTCGCCGATTGGGATCGCCAAACCGGATGATCGTATCGGTATCGCAGGCATCCCCGTCGATGCGGATAAAATCAAGGGCATCGTGTTCACGCACCAGAGCGACTCCCCTTCGACGATTACCGCGCCGGATCAAGAGACGGAGACGATCGCGCGGCATCTCATCGGCTTCCTGCGGGAGGAAGTGCGTGCAGGCCGGTTAACGAATCGCTTGGCGCCGCTTCAGTCAGGAATCGGCTCGGTCTCCAATGCCGTTTTCCATGGCTTGTTGCAGTCCGAGTTTACTGATTTGGAAGTGTATTCGGAGGTTTTACAGGACGCCGTGTTTGACTTAATGGATGCTGGCAAAGTTGCCTTTGCCTCCTGCTGCTCGATCACGCTGTCCCCATCGAAGATGGATGAAGTGTTCCCTCATCTTGCGAAGTACCGGGATCGGCTGGTGCTAAGGCCGCAGGAAATTTCCAACCACCCGGAAGTGATCCGCCGTATGGGGCTGATTGCGATCAATACCGCGCTGGAATTCGATATTTATGGCAATGTGAATTCCACGCATGTGCTGGGAACGCAAATGATGAACGGCATCGGGGGTTCCGGCGATTTTGCCCGCAATGCCCGGATCTCGATCTTTGTCACCAAGTCGATAGCGAAGAATGGCGACATCTCCAGCATTGTGCCCTTTGTTTCGCATGTGGATCATACCGAGCACGATGTGGATGTGGTGGTCACGGAGCAAGGCTATGCGGATCTGCGCGGATTGGCGCCGCGAGAGCGGGCTGAGCTTATTATCCGCAACTGCGCGCATCCGATGTATAGGGAAAGTTTGGCGGACTATTACAAGGAAGCGCTGACCAGGGGCGGACAAACCCCGCATGTCCTTGAAAAGGCGTTGTCCTGGCATACGCAGTATGCGCAAACAGGATCTATGCGTCAAGCGGTACCGCTGAGCCGGTAACCATTCTAGATGAGTTGGACACCTGAAAGGGTGTCTTTTTGTTATAAGCAAAAAAAGAGAATCACCATCAAAAATGTGCAAATCCACCGTAAAACCTTGATAGCAAGAAGGTGATAGGCTTCAAAAAATGTGCTATAGACGGTAATGTATGCACGGCATACAGTTAGGACATGGATGGCTTCGTCCATAGGAGTATGATGTGGCCGAGAATGTTAGGCGAGGAGATGGTGGCTGAACGATTCTGCGTGGCAAGTATAAACCGATTTGTAAACGGTTGCAAAAGAGAAGGAGCTGCATGATTGAGAACGAATGAACCGTAACGTAACTGAAGGAGTGATAGGGATAGTGAGACATGGCGTACAATTGAAAAAAATCGTTTCCTTGCTTTTAGCAGGAGCCCTCTTGGTTCCAAATCTGGTATCGGCGGATGGCTCCAGCGGCACAGCAGCCGCGATTGACAGCAGCGAGCTCGAAGCGGTCTATCAGACGGACTTTGGCGATTCGGCTGCGGTCGATCCGGTAAACTGGGGCTTTACGACCGCGAATGCGACGGTCACGACAAACACGTATGCGATCACAGGCAACAGCACACCGAAGCTGGAGTTTACGCAAACGAATCAAACGGGGGGCCGCGTGGCGACAAAGACCTTCGGCACATCCGTTAAAGGCAGCCAAATCCTTGTTCAATTCGACTGGTACCCTGGCAAAGTGAATGATAAAAGCGCTAGCAATCCCAGCGAAAATGGCGGCGAGTTCAGAGTGATGGACAGCTCGGGCAACACGGTATTCACTTTGAACAATACCAACCTCGCGCCGCTGCAGTATTTTGCTGGGAAGCAGCCCGCTGCGAGCACTGGATTCACCAATCCTTTGACGTGGTACACCGTCGGGATCAATCTGGACGTGGAGAACGATGTCGTCGGGTTAAAACTGACGGACAAAGCGACGGGCACAAGCGAAAGCTATTCATCGAGCTTGAACGGTGTGGCTTTCGACGGCTCTGTAGCCTCCGTGAAGCTGGTCGGCATGCGGACATCGGGGAATAATATTTCCTGGACGACGTTCCTGGACAACTTCAGCGTCTATCATGTGTCGATCCCGGATAACCGGATTACAAAAGTGGAAAAGCTGCCTTACCGGACGGTGTATGTCGATCAAACGACAAGCGATATCCATTCGCTCGGGCTGCCGGCGACCGTTCAAGTTTCGCTTGCCAATAATACGACAGCGGACGTTCCGGTAAGTGAATGGACGGCCACCGATCAAGCATGGAATCCGCATAAAGCCGGCGTCTACACGTTCAAAGGAACGCTTGCTGTTCCTCAAAGTCTGGAGAACGGCTTTGGCCGCTATGCGACGCTATATGTGAATAACCGTCTCGCTCCGACAAATATGGCGCGGCAGACGCAATGGCTGGATCGCGGCTTGATCGCACTCAAATCGGCGGACGGCGTGTTTGTCAGCTGGCGCCTGCTTGCCGATGAGTACGATCAGGATGTGACATTTAATCTGTACCGCAACGGGAAAAAGGTAAATGCTACACCTTTGTCAGTAACCAATTATTTGGATACTTCCGGCGTTCCAGGGGATACCTATCAAGTGGAAACACTGGACCGCGGAAAGCCTGACGGCAAAGAAGCAGCAAAAGCGGTCAGCAACGACTACCTATCCATTCCGATGCAAAAACCGGAAGGAGGAACGACGGCTACGGGCAGTTACACGTACAGTGTCAATGACGCTGGTGTCGGCGATTTGGACGGAGACGGCGAGTACGAAGTTGTCGTCAAATGGTACCCATCGAATGCGATCGACAGCTCGCAGACAGGGATGACAGGACCGACGATTTTCGACGCGTACAAATTGGACGGTACGCTGTTATGGCGCATGAATATGGGGCTGAATCTGACATCTGGCGCACATTACAATCAATTTGTAATCGCGGATTTTGATGGGGACGGCAAGAGTGAGTTTTTTATTAAAACTGCGGATGCGACTACGGTCTACGGGGCCAAAGACGGCAAGTTCGACAGCAGCAAAGTGATCAGTGTCATCGGCAACGCGGCGGACAATGGCAAATGGGTGAATGATACCGGCCATATCTTCGGCGGTCCAGAATATGTTTCGATCTTCCAAGGAGATACCGGCAAGGTTATCGACACGGTGAATTATGCGTTCCCGCTGGGTGATGTCGCGTCGTGGGGCGACACTTGGTATAACCGTTCCGACCGCTTCCTGTCGGGGTTGGCTTACTTGGACGGCGTGACGCCGAGTGCGATCTATGGCCGAGGATATTATGAGCGGACTACTTTTGTGGCGTACCATCTGGTAAAAGGCAAGCTGCAAGCGCAGTGGACGTTCGATTCCGCGCAAGTGGGACGCGGTGGCGGCTTAGGCTTTCATAATCTGGCCACAGCCGATGTGGATAACGATGGATTCGATGAGATCATCGCCGGCTCGTTGACGTTGGATCAGGATGGCACGATCCTCTATGCGATGGATGGTGAGATGCAGCGCGAGCAAGGTTCACATGGGGATGCGCTGCATGTAGGAGCTTTTGACCCGGCTCGTGAAGGGCTGCAAGTTATGGCGGTGCATGAGGTGCCGGCTGTCGCCTCCGTTGAGCTGCATGATGCTGGAACCGGTGAAACGTTGATGTCCTACAATGCCTATGTGGATACAGGGCGGGGATTGGCTGCGAATATCACCTCCGAACCCGGGTTTGAATTCTGGGGAGCGGGGGGCACGACCGCGGCGTCTGGCGGAGGGATTTACAACGTGCAGGGTCACGTCGTCGCCAACAGTTATCGCACGGCAGGGCTTTCCATAAATTTCGCGCTGCTATGGGACGGCGACCTGCTGAGTGAGCTGCTCGATAATACGTCGATCACGAAGTATAACGAAAGTAAAGGTGTTGCGGAGACGATAGCGAGCTTTGACGGGGTTGTCAGCAACAATGGCACCAAGGCGACGCCGACTCTGCAAGCCGACATTCTGGGCGATTGGCGCGAAGAGGTTCTGCTGCCAACGACCGATAGTTCGGAGCTGCGCATCTTCAGCACGACGACTCCGACGGCGTACAGGCTGTACACGCTTATGCAGGATCCTCTGTACCGCAACGGTATCGCTTGGCAGAACTCGGCGTATAATCAGCCGCCGCATTTAAGTTTCTACCTGGGCGAGGATATACGGAACACGGTCCTTGCGGGCAAGCTGCAGGCGCCAAAAGTGATTTATACGAACAATGGGAAACCGAAAGGCCCGAAAGATCCGAAAGGCCCCAAGGATAATTAGGGACGAAAAGCATGGAAAAAGGCTGTTCCGGAAGGTCTATGACTTCCTGGCAGCCTTTTTTAGCTTATGCAGGGGCACGCCCAGCGGATAGCGGAATAATCCCGGATTTCAGCAAGTTTTCAGCTTCTTTTTATATGGTGATCAGCTTAGCCTCAGTTGGATTTCAGGTTCACCCGTTATACTCATCCTTGTAAAGCAAATATCGAAAGGCAAGGTGAATCCTATGACAACAATGAAATCCATGAACACGAAAACGAAGGCTGCTCAAGATATCCAAGGCGCTTTCACTTACCATAAACATTACAACGCCGCGCAGGTGACTTCTCTTACCGGTTCGCAAGCCCGCGAGGTGCTGAACGCTTTTGAATTTCCGGTTATCCGCTTCAGCAAAGTCCCCGACTCACAAGAGTACAAGTCCGGAGAAGCGTGGACAAGCCGGCACGACGCGGACATGAGCTTTATGTCTAACGAGCATGAGATGACGGAGCATCTCGTGCATGTTTAGAATGCGAACACCTTACCGGTTCCTGCTGGCTAGCTCGTGGTTCATCGTTCTGCTGATTTTAACCTGCACCGTGAATCTGGAAGCTTTATTGTATCAGCACACGCTTGAATTTGATTTTAATGCGCATCCGCAATTTACGGAGCTGCTTCGGGTCGATTTGACGCAAATTCACCCGAAATGGGTGCTGGTGAAATTCGGCCATTTTCTAGGATTCGCGATCATGGACCTGCTGCTGTTCAACTTGCTGCGCAGGCAAAAGCCGGCGCTGATCATCGCCGTTTTCCTGGCTGTCCTATCGGAAATATGCCAATTGTATTTCAACCGCGACGGCAGAATCTATGATATGGCGATCGATTCGGCCGGCATCGTGTTATCCCATTATGTGATTCAAGCCGCTCTCCTGGTGCGCAGCAAAGTTTCCACTATGTGGAACGTGAATCATCTCAACCAATAAAAAAGACATTCGCGCGGTCTCAAGCCGTAAGCGGATGTCTTTTTTCGATTACACGTGATAGACGTTATTACGCCCATTTCTTTTGGACCGGTACAAGGCTTCGTCGCAATCTCTGTAGAGGGCTTCGAGCTGCGTCGTCGGCTGCGGAATAACCGTGAGGACGCCGAGGCTGATGGTAAATGGCTGCGGAATCCCGGCCAGGATGGCGTTATGCGTGCTTTGCCGAATCTCCTCCGCTTTCGCAGCGGCCTTGGCCGCATCCCGCCCAGGAAGCAGGATGGCGAACTCATCTCCGCCGAACCGCGCGAACAAGTCCTCGGCAAGGAGACAGCGCCGGATCTGCTGCGCCAAATATTGCAGCGCCTGATCGCCGACGAGGTGGCCGTAGGTATCATTGATCGTTTTGAAATGATCAATGTCAAAAAGCATCAGCGTAACCGGCTGCTTCTTGCGTGCATAAACGCCCAGGAGGCGCTGGGCTTCGGCAGCAAACGTCCGCCGATTCAACGTCCCCGTCAAATCGTCGAAGTTCGCCAAGCGGCGGAGCTCCTGATCGGACCGTTCTTTCATCAGCAGGGCGAAACCGGTATTCCCTGAAATCATGACGAGATATAAAGCCAGGAATGAAAGGGTCTGAAAGCCGCCATTGTTATAAAAACTCATCGATTGACCGGAAAAGAGGGTCAGCAGCGCTCTCCCAAGGAGTGTGGTGATCACAAACAAATAAAAATACCCCATGATGCGTCTCAGCATGGAGGCGGAGCCATCGCGAATCAGCAGGTAAACCGGAATCATCAGCGTAGCGGAGAGAGCGATGGAAGCATAGATAATGCGCAAGTTCTCATCGTTGAACAAAAACAGGAGAAGCTGATACACGATTAAGTTGCAGGCGGTAAAGGTGAGGACTAAAGTTTTGGCCATTCCGCTCCAGGCGTGGTGCAGCATCAGCACAGCGGCGATTTCCAGGCACACACCAATGATGAGAAAGGAATTGGATAACGATAAGGTCAGCTTATCCGGGACATCGTGGCTGACAACAAGCAGAAACCAAGTCGTGGCTTGTACACATTTGGCAGAAAAAAAAGTGCTTAAAGATTTGTCCTTAACCTGGCCGCGCCAGTAGGCAAAGATGAGCACAGCAGTAAACAAATGCCCGACGACGAGGGCGACGAACATCGTAATCATATCCAGTTGAATATTCATAGGGCCACTACCTATTCTCTGTTTAGGAACGCACAAGTAATATTCCTATGAGTATAGCAAATACTGGGGGAGATTTACATCAGTCTTCTTCTGAATCAAGCCACTCAATGGACAGCGTCAATTTATTTTTGCCTCCATCGGTTTTATGGCTGATTTTATACTCCATGCCGGCATCCGGCAGTTGGACTTGGCGGCCGCGGATATGCAGTTGGTCATCTTCCAGCTGCTCGGCGGTGCGCCGCAGCAGTTCGGCAAACTGCTGCCGGTTGCCGACAAACTCTTCCTCTATGCGCATAGATGGCACCTCCCTTGGTTATTGAGTGGATGCAAGCAATTGCTGCAGAACGGCATTTTTTGCTATTTCAAACTCGAAACTCTCGATAAGCTTTTCTGGCTCATAATCGGTATCGCCCTTTTTGAACGGTTTTTTCGCCTCGCCATAAAAAGTATGCGGAAATAACAAGTCGATGTAGAGGACTCGCCGCCGCTCATCCGTTAAGGGCAGCTCTTCCTCGAAATAGGAGATCCACGTGTTGAGATCTGCGGCTGTCCAAGTTCCGAGCTCATCCATGCGCTTGGTGATCAGCTTGCGCAGGTCGCGCAGTGGCAGGTCGTAAGTTAAATTATCCAAGTCCAAAATATAGACGCCACGCTCGGTTTGCAGCGCATTCCCTTTGCCGTAATCTTGGTGGCTCAAATATCCGTAAGGCTCGACGGCTGCAACCCACTTGGCGTAAGCTGACGTACGCAGCAAATCTAGCGCTTGCCGAGCGGCTGCGATCATAACCACAGCCAATTGCGCATAAGTCTCGTGAAATTTGGACGATTCCTCCTCGGCAATCGCTTTCCAGTCTATAAGTTCCTGTGTCATCTTCGCGTAATGGAGCGGCCACTTGCCCAATTTATCATAAACTTCGCAGTCAGACGGGGGCTGGAAGCCGAGGGAATCCCGTTCGAAACGGGCAATGCCGCGAAGGCCCGCACGCAGGTGCTCTTCGTTTCGCTCCATGTCCAGATCCGTTCCTTCAATCCAAGAATACAACACAAGCGCATGGCCTTCGTGCACGAAATACAGCTCGCCGCTCTTGGTAGGCAGGATGGAGGCGACCAAGGCGCCTCTGCCGGCCAAATAAGCTTGCGCTGCAGTTGTAAATTTTACGATTGGAAGTGGCTTGCGAATCCTTTTCAGGCAGATCGTCCCCACAGCGGATTGCATTTTCCAAATCGTTTTGATGCCGCCGCTTTGAATAACCTCGATTTGATTTACCTGAATATGGGAATAGTGTGACGCCATCAGCTTCTCCCCGAGCGCTTGAAGTTCATTCGTCGCAGACATTAAACCACCTCATCCAGTCTAGCAAGGAACTCTTGCAGCACGGCTTCCTTGCTTAATTCGGTATCAATCATTTCCTGCAGGCGGGAGACATGCTTCTGGATCGGCCATTTCTCCTCACGATGCTCATAGTACTTGGAAGCTTGGCCGAGAAAGAGATGCGGGAACAGGATATCCGCTGCAAGGACCCTGTATTGTTCGGCTGTTAGCGGGTTGACGGACTGATAGGCTTTAATCATCGTCATCATTTGCGGCAAGTTCCATTGCGCTTCTTTTTTCATCACCTTGTTCAAAATTTTCCGCAAGTCGCGGACAGGCAGGTCCACCGTCAAAGAATCCATATCATAGACGTATAGATGACCGTCATCGCCGATCGCCAAATTCCCCGCAGCGTAATCCTGATGGCACAGCGTCTTGGTTGTACGGGTTTCTGCAGCCCACCGGTCAAAATCAGAGTGGTTCAAAACGTCAAGCGCTTGCTGGCATTGCTGCAGGAAGTGGTCGGCATGCTGCAGGAACAGCTTGTCGAACGCTTTCAAATCGGCAGCGCCAGTGCGCGCTGTTTTCCATTTCAAGATGAGCGCAGCTCGTCTTTGGTAATCCTCCCGCCACTCTTCCAGAAGGAAGGAGGGGAAGTAACCGGTTGGGGATTCGATGCCCTTGGAAGCGCGATGGAATGCCGCCATCCCCTGCAAAATCTGCACCAACTCTTCCTCGATTTCATACTCCGGCGACCGCCCGTGCACGCATTCAAACAAGACAAAAAATTCATCGTCCGATTTGACATACGCTTCCCCGGAGGTTGCCTTCATGACACCAGGTGTGCGGACTCCATGGGCTTTTAAATAATCGATTGCATGCGTCATGAATTGAATGTGATCTTCCGCAAAAGGGACTTTCTTCAAAATGAACTCACCTTGGGAAGTCAGAATCGACCAGACAGCTTTTTTACCTTTGTAAGATAATAAAGAAATATGAGTAGTCTCCAAGGGATAATGGGCAATGACCTTTTTGACCGTCTCGGCAAATACAGTATCCATAGATCGTCCTCCTAACTTGATGAAATCGCTTGCTCATATAACTGCTCCAACCGCTGCGCCACATGCTGGAAGCCATAGTTTGCCTCAGCTGTGGCACGGCCTGCCTGAGCCAACCGCGAGGCCTCTTCCGCATGGTCGAAGAGGTAATTAATCGCTTCGGCGAACGCTTGCGGGTTCGTGAAGTCATCGATCACGATGCCGTTAACCATGTGATCGAAGATCTCGGGATTGCCGCCTCGACGCGTCGTCACAATAGGCAAACCGGCGCCCATGGCCTCGTAGTGGACTCTGGCCAGCGGCTCCTCCCACTGCGAGCAGCAGACGAACAGGTCGCCGAGCAGAAAATGCTCCGGAATTTGACTGGGCGCCACAAAATTCGTGAAAACAACACGATTCTCACCGAGGGCTTCCGCCAGATGGCGCAGTTTCAGCGTGTACTCGTCCATACGGTCGTCGCTGAACCATCGGCTTCCGACAATGACGAGAACCGCGTCGGAATGCTTGTGGATAACTTGTTCCATCGCCTGTATCAGCACATCAGGGCCTTTCACCTTGCTGAGCCGCCCGACAAACAAGACGACCTTGTTATGATCGACACCGAATTGCTGGCGAAGCGCGGACCGCAACGGCTGCACATTTGCGTCCCAGATCGGACGATATATATCCAGATCAATTCCGGAATAAACGGTACTTATTTTCGGCTTGGCGGAAGGAAGCCTGTCGGTGATCGTGCGGCCGATGTAATCGCTGACCGTCATAATGCCGTCGGCAATTTGGATGGCGAGCTCTCCGATCTGACGGGATATTTTCGCTTCCTTGAACATCTCGTTATGAAGACTGACCACAAAGCGGCTGCTGGGCATCGCGTGTTTGTACAGTAAAAGATGCTTCGGCCGGTTGCATACATGAATCAGGTCATAAGGAACTTCCTCCAGTGCCAGTTGCTTGGCGACCTGGAGCTCATAATCTTCGCGGGGAACCCGGATGTAGCGCACGCCATGAACGGTTTCCCTATCGGGCAGTTCGGGATCGTCAATGCAATAAATCGTCAATGCGTGTTTGGCGGCGAGATAGGGGGCTACACCATTCATGAAAATTTGAATGGCTCCTCCCCGAAGCGGCGGTACTGGCAGGCGTTCGGTGCATATCATAGCCAGCTTCATCCTATCATCACACTCCTTTCATATTATTAAAATATGATAGATTTGCGCTGTGGAAACGGCGAACATGACGATCGGCGAAAATGATTTAATCGTTATGTTTACTTCCCATACTCGCTGCCAAAACAAAAACACCTCCAAGGTGATCCACACGTCTTACGACATGGCTCAATCTCTTGAAGGTGTTTTGATTTGTGTTAACAAGTCAGTAGGGCGGGACGTCTACGGTTGTTGATCAAATCGGTTAAACATCATGTTATACATGACCGCCGCCAACACAGCTAATACCGCCAGCACTATGAATGTCCAATTAAAGCCGATCCAGCTGCTGATCGGGATGGAAAGCGGCGCGATTGTCCGACCGATCGTGTAGCGGAGGCTGGCCGCCGCAAAGTATTGGCCACGCATATGCTCCGGGGCGAGCCTGGACACGAAGGCCTGCTGCGGGCCTGCTGACATCAGCTCAGCCAGTGTAAATACCGCAATGGCCAGCGTAAAGCCCCAGAAGGTGGACATCTGGCCGAAGAGGATGATGCCTATCGCATAAAAGAGCGCGCCGCCGATAAACACATACCGGTCCCGGAAACCGGCCATCCACTTGGTGACGATCACGGTGAACAAAGCAACGAAGAGTCCGTTCTCAGACACAATCATGCCGAACAACTGTTTGCCGGAAGCTTGCAGACTCCAATCGCCGATAGAGAAGACCGTCGTCGTCGCGACAGATTCCTGCAGAAATACCGGAAAGAGCAGATCCAGCTGCATGAATGTTTGCGAAAGCAGGACGCCGCCGATGACGAACAGCAGGAATACCCGGTCGGTGGCGATGACCCGGTAGTCGCGCAGCTGTACGGTTAAAAAGCGGTACCACGGAACTTCGGAGTGGGATTCGTGGCGGTCGGCGACATGCTGCGGCAGTGTTTCGTGCAAGCGGGTGCTCATCACTAGCGCGAGCAGGATGCAGAACGCTGCGGCAGCGAACAATACCATGTAGGGGTTGTCCTCATACAGGAGGGAGCCCAGCAGCGGACCGGCCACAACAGCGATGTTGGCAGCCGTATAGAAGATGGCGAAAACGCTGGATCGGTGCTCTTCCTCCACGACATCCGCGACCATCGCTTGGCTCGCCGGCCAGTACAGCGCGCCGCAGAAGCTGGCGAAGCTGAAGCCGCAGAAGCCGACAAACGGGAGGGATACCCACGGGGAGGCGGCGAAGCCGAAAATCCCGTACCCGACGGCTTGCCCATAGGCGGCAACGACCATCATGCGCTTCCGCCCGAAACGATCGGCGCAATAACCGCCAAGCAAATTGGCGATGACCGAGAGCGTTTGCGACAAGATGAGCAGCAGGCCGGTCCAGCCTTTGCCGAACGAATGAGAGAAGTAGATGGATAAAAAAGGGAAAAATGCCCAAAAGATGACGTTAAATGCGGCTTCTCCGCCGAGGCGGATTTTTAAATTCGTGTCCCAATCTCTGATTTTCATGTAAGCATTCTCCGATGCATAGAAATAAGACCTGATAAAAGGTGCGGTTAGCAGGCATCATCAGGCTATTATAACTGAAGGCAGGATGAATTGACCATAGTCCAATTTATATGTAAACGTAAAGTTCAATTTTGGATAAAGGCGAACATTTATCGATTTTTTATTAGTATAGTTCGGAAAAATGCAGAAATTTAGGACGGAAACTATTGACGGGGCAGCCGACCATCCTATATTCTATTACAGGCACAATTGAAATTATCGAAAATGCTACATTCGTATATCCTCAATAATATGGTTTGAGGGTTTCTACAAGGAGCCAAAGAATCCTAACTACGAATAGGGGAGACGTGCAGCTGCTTTCTTGCTGCTTACGACGGATTCCCTATATACGCAGGTTAGGTTTTTTATTTTTTCAGTAGGAAATAATGGTAAGAAGGATCACATTTCATTGGAGGCAAGTGACATGGAAAGCATCTTTAAACTTAAAGAACGAGGCACCACGGTCTCGACGGAAATCATGGCTGGTGTGACAACATTTTTGACCATGGTGTATATCGTCATTGTGAATCCTGGCATTCTGAGCAAGGCGGGCATGGATTTCCACGGAGTGTTCATAGCCACAGTGCTCGCCAGCATTACTGCCACACTGATCATCGGTTTTTTCTCCAACTATCCGATTGTCATTGCGCCTGGCATGGGCTTGAATGCCTATTTTGCTTTTAGCGTAGTGGGAGGGAGCGGAGTCTCCTGGCAAGCGGCACTCGGAGCCGTTTTCGTCGCTGGCGTGCTGTTTATTTTGCTATCCTTGACTTCGTTCCGCTATATGCTGTTGGATGCGATTCCATCCAGCTTGAAACATGCAATCACGGCGGGAATCGGGTTATTTATTACATTTATCGGGCTGCAAAATGCGCAAATTATCGTCGCCTCACCATCCACTTTACTTACGCTGGGCGATTTGACGAAGCCGATGACGTACTTAACGGTAATCGGATTAATCATATCTCTAATCTTGATGGCGTACCGGGTAAAAGGTTTCTTGTTTATCGGAATGATCATTACTGCGATTTTGGCCTGGTGTCTCGGATTGCTGCAGATGCCGCAAGCGTGGATCGCTCTGCCTACAGGACTGTCGGCGACCGCGTTCCAGTTTGATGTTGGCGGCGTATTTTCGCATGGTTTGTATGCCGTTGTGTTTACGTTTTTGCTGATCACCCTCTTCGACACGACGGGGACGATGCTGGGTGTTGCCGAACAGGCGGGATTGCTCAAAGATAACAAGTTTCCGAGGTCGCGCGGCGCACTGATTGCAGATGCAATCGGCACCACGGTGGGAGCTGCGCTCGGCACAAGTCCGACTTCGGCCTACATCGAGTCCAGTTCGGGGGTTGCCGTCGGAGGGCGGACAGGGCTGACGGCGCTGACCGTGAGCGTGCTGCTGGCGCTTACGTTGTTTTTCTCGCCGATCGTGGCCGTGCTGGCGGGTATTCCGGCGATTACGGCTCCGGCGTTGATCATCGTCGGGTTTCTGATGATGAATGTGCTGCGCAAAATCGAGTGGAGCGATCTGGAAGAAGCTTTTCCAGCGTTTTTGATCGTCGTCTTGATGCCGCTGACTTACAGCATCGCGACAGGTATCGGCATCGGATTCATCGTGTACCCGATCCTGAAGCTGATCCGCGGCAAACGGAAAGATGTTCATCCGATCTTTTATTTGTTTGCGGTACTGTTTTTTATTCAGATTGTGTTCTTTAGTCATTAAACCGAAGCTCATAGAAAGGCCCTCCTAGTATATTGAAAAGGAGGGCCTTTTTGTGGTTTGGCGCGAGCCTCCGGCGGTGCGCCCAAAGCGGAAAAGTCGCTTGGGAGGTACCCCCGAGCTTTCAGGAGTAGCTCTAAAGCGGCAAATCCGCTTTGCACGCCTCCGTGCCTGCGCCTCTCGGTGCTCGCCGAGCTTGTATGTCACTGGATGAATGCGCTTCCGCGAATTTTTACTAACTCTGACTTATTCCCATATCTCATAAAATAATTAAAGTATGAATACCTCCATACTAGCAGGTATAATGGAAAAAATAACATAAAGCAGGTGATTCCCCATGCTCGTGATCACGCACAATGAAGTTCAAGAACTGCTGTCGATGGAAGCCTGCATCGCCATTATGGAGGCTGTTCTCGCCGATTTGACGACCGGACAAGCCATGCAGTCCCTGCGAAGCGTTGTCCCCGTTGAAGGAGGCAATCTGATGGGGCTCATGCCTGCATATTTGAAGCGGGAAGAGACGGTGGGAGCCAAGGTCATCACAGTGTTCCCGGATAACCATGTGAAGCAGCAGCCTTCCCATCAAGGCTTTGTCGCTTTATTTAATTCGACCAATGGTAAATTAGATGCAATTTTGGATGGCAAAACAATCACTTCCATTCGCACCGCTGCCGTCAGCGCCGTCGCCACCAAACTGCTTGCGCGCCCTGATGCGCAGACGCTGGCTGTCATCGGGACAGGAGAGCAGGCACGCAGCCATATCGAGGCGATGCTGCTCGTTCGCCCGATCCGCTTGATCCGCGTATGGGGCCCGAATCCGGCCCATGCGGAGAAGCTGAAGGCGGAGACGGAGAGCCGTTACAACGTTGCTGTCCGGGTAGCAGCTTCAGCGGAGGAGGCCGTCCGGGATGCAGATATGATTTGTACGGTAACGGCATCCACGACGCCAGTCGTGCACGGCGAATGGATTCAGGCAGGTGCGCACATCAATGCTGTCGGCGCTTGCCGGGCCAAGGATCGCGAGCTTGATTCAGAACTTGTGCGCCGTGCGGAGCTGTTCGTCGACCGCCGGGAGTCTGCGGTGAACGAAGCGGGCGATTATTTGATTCCGCTGCAAGAAGGCGTGATCAGCGAGCAGCATCTGCTCGGGGAAGTCGGCGAGCTGCTGACGGGCCAACTGCAAGGGCGGCGCTCGGCAGAGGCGATCACGCTTTTTAAGGCGTTAGGGCTGGCAAGTGAAGATTTGGCTGCAGCCAGCTATATTTTCAAAGAAGCGATGCGACTGAGCAAAGGAACTCATATTTCTTTATAGGAGAGATAGCCGATGAATCTCGACATCAATGTCATGGAAGGGCTTTACCCGTTCAATCTTACTGAAGCTCAGGAAGCGCGTGCGCGTCAGCTGCATGCCAGCAGCATCATTATTGATTTGCTTTTTCAGGGGCCGTTGTCGCCCCAAGCGATTTCGAAAGAAGTATCCTCTCGCATCCGTGAGCAATGTGAGCCGTATCGCGAAGATCCCATGGTGTACAGCGGCATGCCGAGCAAAATCATTCATGACATGGCGGCCCGCGGAGAGATGCCGGCCTTTCAAGAGGAATGGTACCGCTCGGGGATTACGGCGGGCAATCGCCAACTGAGCATTTCGAGCATCGAAAGCCTGGTGACGAGCATGGGCGAAGTCCAACGCCAGTTCGATACGGCGGATTGGCTCGTGAAAGCGCTCACTGCTGAAGACATCAGAAGCGCCAAGCGCAGCAATTTGAAGGCAGGCATTGTAACGGCACAAGAGACAGACGGTCTCGGTAAAAATTTGGAGCTGCTGGAAGCGTTGTACCATTTTGGCCTGAGAATCCTACAGCTGACGTATAACAATCAGAATTTTATTGCTTCCGGCTGCGCGGAGCCGGCGAATGGCGGTGTAAGCAAGTTCGGCATGCAGTTCATTGCCAAAATGAACGAACTCGGCATCATCGTCGATACGAGTCATTGCGGTAAACAGACGACGCTCGATGCATGCAGGCTGTCGACCAAGCCGGTCATCGCTTCGCATACGGGAGTCGAGCGGTTGTTCGGCCATATGCGCTGCAAGAGCGATGAGGAGCTGAAGGCGATTGCCGCCACGGGCGGTGTGATCGGCGTTTTTGCGATGCCGTGGTTCGTCTACGAGGATCCGAATGAAACGACAATAGAGCATGTGCTCGATCACATTGACTATGTCGTTCGAATGGTTGGCGTCGACCATGTTGGCATAGGGACAGATTGGCCGATGAGCGATGTCGAATGGTCCTTAGTTTATTTTAAAGAGCATATTGCGCCGAGAATCGGGTTTGCCAAAGGGGACGGGCCGTCTACGGAGACCGTGAAAGGGCTGGAGAAGTACAGTTATTTCATCAATTATACGCGCGGCTTAGTGTCACGGGGTTATTCGGACGAGGAGATCGGCAAAATATTAGGCGGCAACTGGATGCGTGTATTTGAAGCTGTATGGGGATAGGAGACAATGAAGATGAGCACAGGCTTAGAGGCAATGACGTTTAATTTTTATTGTTCCGGTGTCTATGAAGGTAAGATTCGTTTTGGCAGAGATGAGGAGAGCATCATGCACGCCAAGGTGGATTCCCGCAGACGGACACAAATGCAGGAAAATGTCCTCCCTGAGAAGACAAGCTATATCCTCCCTTTTCTAAAAATCAAACAAGCACTGTCAGACTTCGCCAACGCCGAATGGCAGGGGGAAGAAGTTCAGCTGGCTAACGGTGACTTGTATCAGAAACATATTCGTTATACGGCTGAAGTTGGCGGTAAGGCCTTGACCTCGCAAGTGTGGGCCTTGCGTAAAGATACGGCTTTGGACGTCGTTACGCTGGACGGGCAGATCATCGCTTTTGTCGCACCTAACCGGTACGGGATGGAGGTGCTTGTGGCTAAAGGCTGCGAGTCTTTGACTCCGCTGACTGTGTATGACGACCCTCAGCTGTCCAAACCGTTATATGGGATCAATGATCTCGGAACGGATTTGATTCCTATGCGGGACGGTGTCCGGTTGGCGACGGATGTGTACTTGCCGGAGGGCGTGGAAACGGGGCGAAAGCTCCCGACGATCCTGATTCGCACGTGCTATGACCGTAACTTGCGTAAGGAATTTTTCAAGCGGTGGACGAACAAGGGATACGCCGTTGTCAATCAGGACGTACGCGGGCGTGCGGATTCCGAAGGGGAGCTTATTCCCTTCTATTATGAGCGTGATGACAGCTACGACACGATCGACTGGATCATTGCGCAAGAGTGGTCGGATGGCCAGGTGGGCATGTGGGGCGCCTCCTACCTGGGCTATGTGGTTACCGCAGCGGCGACTAGCGGGCATCCAAATTTGCAGGCGGTCGTGAACGAAGTCAACGTAGGCTCGCCTTTTGTGGATACGGTGCGCAAGGGCGGAACCGTATGTTCCTGGCCGCTGCTGTGCTGGACGTTGGCGCAGTCTGTCGGGACGCGCACGGATTTTAGCATTTTCGGCGGCATTACGGTGAATCCGGAGCAGGCGGTCGATGCAAGGCCGATTCGCGAGATACCCCAGCAGACGATCGGCCGGGCGTCCGGTCCGTGGGATCTGTGGAGCGAGCATCCGGATTATGACGACTTCTGGCGCAACTGCACGTTTACAGAGCGCGGCGATCAGGTGCAGGTGCCGATGTTCGTCATCTCCGGCTGGTATGACGGGGATAGCGCCGGCGTCTCGGAGACGTGGCGCATGCTGACGCAGCATGACGTGCCGAACCGCAAAATCTGGCTCGGCCCCTGGGAGCACGGCCCTAATCGTGCGCGTGATTATCAAGGCGCCAGCTTCAGCAACGACGCGGTCGTGTACAACTATGACGTCTCCGTACTGCGTTGGTTCGACCGGTTCCTCAAAGGGACGATGAACGGCATCGATCAGGAGCCGAGAGCGTCCTACTATGTCGTCGGAGCCAACGAGTGGCGCACATCGGAAGATTGGACACCTGTAGAAGCGAAGGTGACGGATTGGTACTTGGGCAGCGGCGGCCGGGCGAATTCGAGCCATGGCGACGGCACGCTGGCTGCAGCACCGCCGCATGAAGGGGATCCGGATACGTATGTCTACAATCCGGAAGATCCTGTGGCGGACAGCGGCGAGCGGGAGCCGGAGAATATGCGCAAGCATGAGCTGCGCAGCGATATTCTCGTGTACACGAGCGAGCAGCTGGAGCACGGCGTGACGGTTGCCGGCGAGCTGAGCTGCGAGCTGTACGCCTCCAGTACGGGCGTTGACACGGACTGGGTCGTGACCCTTAGCGATGTCGATGAGGCGGGCAATTCCATCAAGCTATCCAACTACATTGTCCGAGCAAAGTATCGCAAAGGTTTGGATGCGCCGGAGCTGCTGAAGCCGGGGCAGGTGGAGAAGTATACGATTTTTATGCAAAATATTGCGCATACGTTCCGTCAGGGCCACCGCATCCGCTTCACCGTCACTTCATCGAGCAAAATGGTGGCATTTCCAAATACCAATACGGGACTGAATCCGTACGAGGATCCGAAGCCGGTTATCGTCAGGCAGACGGTGTATCATTCATCTGAATATCCGAGCCATGTGAAGCTGCCGATTTTGCCGAATTGATGGTGGTTTGGAATTTGTCTCGCGGGAAATCATGGTAAAATAGTACGTTTTTAAAATGTGACCTAATCTAAGAGGAGGGTTTTCGCAGTGAACAATTTGACGAAGATGAGTACCCTTAAGCCGGCTCACGAAGCATTCGAAGCTTTCGTAGACCCGGGCAAGATCGGCAACTTCTGGTTTTCATCAAGCTCCGGACGCTGGGAAGCCGGCAAAACGTTTACCTTAAGATACGACGAATACCAGGCGCAAGTGGAGATTGCCGTCAAAGAGGTCGCAGCCAATGAGAAGATCCTCTTCCAGTGGGGCGGGGAAGCGAATACAGTGACGATTCTTTTTAGAGACATGGGAGATTCCCGTACGATCGTTGAAATCAATGAAGAAGGCTTCGATGAGAACGATCCTGAGCTTTTGCATAAAATGATCGGCAATAAGGAGGGTTGGGTTTACGTGTTAACCTGCCTGAAAGGATATTTGGAATTCGGCATCAATCGATTGCGAGCGGGTATTGTGATGGATTAAAAGGAGTAGAACATCAGATCACTGCGGCACCCGCCGCGGTGCAAGCTGCAACCGTTGACCCCAGCTGACAGGCTGGTTAGCGCCGGTATGATTGAGGGGTACCCCAATGGGAAAATAAGCGCGTGCTGTTACGATTTCTGTGGCAGCACGCGCTTTTAGTTTTATTTATGGAACATATATCCGACGCGCTTCACGGCTGATTGCTTGAGCAAGATGATGTAGACAATGTCAAGGATGGTAATGAACGAGATCAGGATGAGCAGCAGGGAGGAGTTCGGAAATAGATAATAAAAAATGACCGATGCACACAAACTTCCCAAAAATTTGGCGTATCCGATGTAGATGGATTGTCCAAGCGTTCCTTGGCTTTGCAGTAAAAGGATAAAAAGTAAAGACATCATGAAGTTCATGCCAAAGGCGGTATATCTGCCAATCCAGTCTTGAAATTCAACTGTGATTCCCAGATTAATCAGGAAAGCGGCGGCGAGCGAGGCGGCTACTATGAAGTATTTGTTAGGGGTCATTTTAGAGTAAGCCAAGTATTGAAGCAGAATGAGGAAATCCAAGGCCAGCCAGACGAAGTTAATGATGGTTTGCGTGGCATCAATCGGGAACAGTAATGTAAAAATGGCCTCCCATGTAATGTTCGCGCATATGGCTGCCAAAGGCATACCGGACTTACGATCTTGAAAGCCTTTGTAAAGAATGAGTAAATACGCAATAATCCAAAAACCACCCGAGGCGATCTGCAAAATTCTTCCTATTTGAATAGCAAGTGAGTGATCGATCATGGGATAACACCCCTTAATAGAAGTTATTAGACCATATGATCCATACGTACAAGTTATGAACCCAACTTGGCGTACTCGTTAAAATGTTAAGAAAAATAGAGGAATCTAACATTTGGTTAATATTGGTTCTCGAATTCTCTTAATATATTGCCGATAGGATACAAGAGGGTAAAATCCGGTAAAACATCATTTGGAGGACAGGTATGAAAAAAGTACGTTTATTTCATCGTCTTAAGGACACTACAACAACATTTAGCCTCCGGCAGAAGCTGATGGGCTCCTTTCTCATCGTTCTCCTGCTTTTGGCAGTACTTAGCGTCTCGGACATCATGAAAATTAAGCAAATGAAGCAGGACATCAATGACATGGCCAACCATTGGATGAAAGGTACGCAGGAGATTGATGAATTCAGCTATATGACTGAGCATTTCGCCAAGGATTTGTTGGGCGTACATAATCTCGTGAACACTTCGGACAAAAGTGAGCTGACACTCAGCTTGAATGCAACTTTGGCTAGAGGAGATAAGGTGCTTGAAGCTTATGGAAATACACTTTCAGGTGAAGAGGATACCAAAAACTTTAAGGTGCTTCAGGGGCGATGGGCGGATTTGAAGACAGGTTTTGAGACCTATCAGAAGGCAGCCAACGATACCGAAGAAGCAGCCATCTATGCGTCTCTCGTAGAAACGTACAATGATCTTCAGAACGTTAGTCGCCTCATGGTATCGTTCAACCAAAAGGGGGCGGATGCGAGTGTCGTTGAGAACGACGCGCTGTATCGTTCGACGATCAGGAATGCCCTCCTCATGCTCGGCTTTGTATGTTTGATTTCGGTTCTCATTATTTGGGCTTTGATCCGCAATATTAGCCGTCCGGTCATCGCCGCTTCCAAAGCGCTGAATCGAATTGCAGACGGAGATCTGACTGTGGATGAGTTACGTTTCAAAAATAAGGATGAGATCGGTGTGCTCGTACAAGCGGTCAACGGACTGACCACACAGCTGAGAACAGCGATGATGCGCCTGCAAGATTCCTCGAACGCAGTCGCCTCCTCTTCTGAACAGCTGTATGCGAGCTCGGAGCAAAACAGTTCGGCCTCGCAGCAAGTTGCTGAAGAGATTCAGCTGATTGTGGCTGAAGCCGAGACGCAGCGCCAAGGCGCATTGGAATGTGCAAGAGCCATGGATGAAATCGCGGTTGGCGTTCAACGGATCGCCGAAACCACATCGGAAGTATCGGATTTATCCGCGCATGCTTCCGACCAAGCGATCGAGGGACAAGCGAATATTAACCAAGTCACGCTAAGCATGCAGGCGTTGAGTTCGGCCGTAGAAGGGGCTAGCGAAACGATTCGTCAACTGGCGGAGCACTCGAAAAATATCGGACAAGTTTCACAGATTATCGGAGAGATTGCGACGCAGACGAATCTGTTGGCGCTGAATGCGGCCATTGAAGCTGCCAGAGCAGGGGAAAGCGGCAGAGGGTTCGCTGTCGTAGCCGGTGAAGTGCGTAAGCTGGCATCGCAAACCGAACAGTCGGTCGGTGCGATCGGGCAAGTGGTGACAAGCATTCAGACGGATACGCATAAAGCGGTTCAGGCCATCGAGGTGGGACTGAAAGAAGTGCAGCAAGGGCTTCAATCGGTGAACCGCACGGAAATGAGCCTTGATGCGATCGTCCGCTCCGCGCAAGAAGTGGCCGGTAAAGTACAGGAGACAGCTGCGGCTGCACAGCAAATGGCTGCAAGTTCCGAACAAGTGGCAGCAACTGTTGCCAACATGGAGAATGCGTCCAAGACGACTGCGGGGCTGGCGCAGGAAGTAGCCGGCGCGACAGAAGAACAGTTGGCTTCTGCGGAAGAAGTGACTTCTTCCTCGCAGATGCTGGCTGAAATTGCTCAGGATTTGCAAGACATTATTAACACTTATAAAACGAAGTAATTCGTGAAGACCTGACAAGGGCCGACAGCCTGAGGGAGGGTGAAGCGCCTTTTAGCGGTAGAAGAGTTCCGCTAAAAGGCGCTTTTTTGGCCTTCTGCACATATCCACAATTTTGTGCACATTTTCCACAGAGTCTAAAACCTTGCTGTGTACAACCTTTGGCGCAGATGTCAACATATCCACAATTGGAGATATCCACAGGGTATAACTCATCCGCAATTCGTAACGGAGGTATTTCAGGGAGGTTCATGTACTCATAAATCTTTCATCGAAAATTTAGCTAGATTTCAGCTTGTATTCTCAGTTTCTTCATAAATGGGGAGTAAGCTGTTCATATAGACAAAGGGTAGGAGTGATTACATAATGAACAAGATTCAAAAGTTAACCGGCATCTGCGTGTTGATTCCGGTATTATTAAGCGGCTGCGGCCAGCCGGCGGCGCAAAGTGCGGCACCTGCAGCAAGCACGCAGCCATCCCAATCGCAGGACCAGAAGCAAGGGGCTAATGGTTCCGGGCAAAACAAACCGGTAATGAACCAAGCCAAGTTCCAAATGTTCGGTACGTTCCAAACGCTGATCCAGATGGATAAAGCGGATGGACTAGCCATCACGAAGGAGCAGGCGGAAGTGATGCTGCCGGTCGCGCAGGACATCGAGAGCAAGGGGGAGCTGTCCGATGACAACAAGACCAAGTTGCTGGAGAAGCTTACGGACGCTCAGAAGAAGTTCATTGACGACGCAGCGAGCCGCATGAACAATCGTGGTGCCGGCCACAATGGCAACGGTGGCGGCAAAAATGCCAATGCGGCGGGCGCGGCTCAGGGCACCGATGCGTCTGCGTCTGCGAAGCCGGATGCCTCGAACGCGGACAGCAGCGCACAAGCGCAGCAAGGCCAACAAGGACAACAAGGCCAACAAGGCCAACGTGGTCCTGGCCGTAACGGCAATGGTGCGGGCGGCAATCGTCCAGCCGGAGAGATGAAAGACCCAGGCAAGCAACTTGTTGAACTACTGCAAAGCAAAGTGAAATAATAAAATACAAAGAGCTCCAGCTTAAGCTGGAGCTCTTTTTTATGAAAACTTTTACGAAGCATGTTGCACTCTGAAAATGGTACAAATCCTGGCTACCGCCACTCATCGCGGCACTGTCCGCATGTATAGCCTCAACCATCGCTTGATGCAACGTGCTGCGTATGAAAGCCTGTGCCCCGGTCGAGGGTCATGATAGCGTACAAGATGGCGATTCGTCGACAGATTATGGCTTCAGCTGCAGAGCGCGGATGAGCTCATTCTGGGTAAATGACTGCTTTCTTCCCCAATGAACGACGCGAACGAGGAAGGGTCTATTTGGATTTTTCATATGATAAAATCCAGGCATGCGCATGACTCGAGCGAGATTCGTAATCATCGGGTCAGAGTGGAACTTGTTGACAAGCGCGTTTTGAATCGGCACGAACTTGCTGACAGCACCATTTCGAATCACCCAGTAAATGTGGAAGCCGCTGTAAGTCTCGACAATCATGGTATCTTTGATCAATGGCCAGTGCTTGGCGATAAAGGCTTTCTTTAACTTCCGGATGCGAGATTCCGTTCGTTGAACGAGAAGCTGGAACTGGCCGGAAGCATGCTTGGTTATGCTGAATGCTTGAATTTGCTCGGCAGGATCGGACTGAATTGCTTTCAGTCTTTGTCTGGCCAGTGCTTGTGTGGGAAAACGTTCCGAAATTTTGTTAAAATCAACATCGATAAATTGAGCGCGAATGTCATTGATTTCACTATTTTTCAAGCCGCCTTGATTAATGCCCATAAAAATCGCGTATCCTTTGGCATTTTGGCTGAGTACATGAATGGATTGGCGCTTGTCGTTGTTCAAGCGGATTTGGGCGACGGATTTCTCGATAAGCCGCAGCGGTTTGTACAGTGTCATGGCGTACTTGCTGTCAGTGGAAGTGTCAGAATTGTTTTTATTGCGCTCGGCATCATGGACCAGAATAAAGCGAAGGTGATCGGTTTCTTTGTAGCGGAGCTTTTTGATAAAACGGTGTGCCTGGCTGGAGCTTTGTTGAAGTTGACTCGCAAAGCGTGAAAGACCCGGGTTCATTCAACCACTTCCCCTTTTGCGGCTTGTTTTGAATTCTGTTCATTCATATTCTCACGCGAAAAGCCCCGTGTAGACCTTGTCACCTATTTATTGCAATCCCCTAAATCGCGTTATATGCTAGAGAAAAAAAGGAGGTATTCTGATTGAGCAATCCGAATCAAGGCTATGCGAATCATCGCCGACTCCATCCGCTGTTTCATTTTGTTTTGCTATTGTTGACGCTTGTGCTTCTCGTCTCTTCCGTGACAGAGTTCATCCGATTGATGCAAGCAGGAGAGCGCTTTTTACCGGCATTCATTTATGTCATCGTTTCCGCCATTGTGGTCGTTATCTTCCTTCTCATTCGTTCTTATCCATTAAAAGCGCAGGATCGCGCAATCCGCGCCGAGGAGAGCCTGCGGCACTACGTGCTGACGAACAAGCTGCTCGATCCACGGCTTACGATTGGGCAGATTGTAGCGCTTCGCTTCGCAGCAGACAGTGAATTTCCTGCATTGTGTCAGCGTGCTGCAGCCGAGCAATTATCGCCTGACGCCATTAAGAAGTCGATTCGGCAGTGGAAAGATGACAACTATAGAATTTAGGAAAGGCGAATTGATTCGTGCCGTTTATATTTAATGCCCTTGATTATCCGGAAGCGCCGGGCTGTTATATGATGTATAACGAAGCAGGGGATTTGCTTTATGTGGGGAAGTCCATTCAGTTGCGGAACCGGCTGCGATCGTATTTTCAACAAACACATACCCGCAAGCGAACTCGCAATCTAGTCAGGGAAATTGCCAGAATTGAAGTTGTGATTGTCAACAATGAGACAGAGAGCTTACTGCTCGAAAATAATTTAATCAAACTGCACAAACCGCCCTACAATCGGGCTCTAAAAAAAGAAAAGAGCGGCTACGCGTACCTGCAGTTGACGAAGGAACGCGTGCCGCGGCTTGAAGTTCATTACAGGAGCCAGCGCCATAACCATGAAGCGGAAGCGTCTGCCGCCGATACGCACGCTGCTTCGCAGCGGTTAGGTCCGTTTCGGAGTAAATACTTCCTGGAAGCGTTGCTGGAGTTTATTACGGACCACTACGGCCTGCGTTCGTGTGAAACGATGCCCAAGCAAGTTTGCTTGCTTTACCACATTCACAAGTGCAGCGGTGTCTGCGCGGGCATGGTGTCCGAAGAGGTTTATGCCGATAAAGCGCAGCAAGCGGCTGCGATGCTGGCTAATGAAGGACAAGCGCTGATCGAGGCCATGACGGCAAGAATGGAAGTGTATGCGGCGCGGCTGGAATTTGAAAAAGCGCAAAATATGCTGCAGCACATTCGTAATTTGGAGCAGGTGCCGGACAAGCAAATTGTCGATCGGGAGGACGGGAACAATCAGGATGTGCTTTATTTCGGCGAGCATGGCGTGATGGTCGCGAGGGTGAAGGAAGGGATGCTCCGTGATTTTCGGTTCGTGGAGCTGGCTTCTGGGACGGAGGGGTTCGCGAGCGACCGCTTTCTTCTCTCGTTCTACGCCCTGGAGCAGAGGCCGGAGGAAATCATCTTGAACAAGATCGGTGATTTGGCAAGAGTGCGATCCGCGCTGCGCCGCGGAGGCGCAGGGGCCCCGAAGATCACACTGCCGAGGCGCGGAATCAAGTTTGAGCTGCTGCAGTTGTGCAAAAACAATTACGAATATCGGACGCGTTGGGTAAGTGCAGGGGCTAACGCAAACGGCGAATAGCGGGAGATGATCTCCCGCTATTTGCTGTGCAAAACCGTATCTACCGCTTACGTACGGCGATACACCTCTCTAACCCGTGCAATCTGTGCAAGGTGGTTGCGGACGTGATCAACGCGGGCTTCTAGCTCTGAATCGGTCAAATGATGAGAATTTGATGGATGTTGCCCGGATAAGAATGAACAACGGTATTTTATCGCCTTTCCAAGAAAACCCTGCGGGTGAAGCAGCTTCCCGTCACATAAACACAGCCAAGAAAGTGGCATATTAGTACCATATCCAAGTAACAGCAAGGAGTGAACAGGGCTAGTGTACTACATTCGTGTTGTGGCTATCGTGTTGGTTGTGCTGCTGGGTCTGGGGCCATCTTCACTGGCTTCCGCCGACGGGACGTATCATTTCGGTTTCAAAAAAAGCGCGAACGGCCGGCTGCCGTCCATAGACGAGGAAGGCTTTAAGCCGCTGCTGCAAAAGTACGGCGCCATCTTTACAGGCGATGTAACTGCCAAGGAATTGTATTTAACTTTCGACAATGGGTATGAAGAAGGCTATACCGGCAAAATTCTCGATGTTCTCAAAGAAAAGCAGGTACCTGCCATCTTCTTCGTGACGGGGCACTATATCAAGACAGAGCCTGAACTACTGAAGCGCATGGCGAATGAGGGCCACTTAATCGGCAATCATTCGTGGAACCATCCGGATATGAGCCAAATCTCCCCGGACCGCATCCGCAAAGAGCTGGACCAAGTGAAGAGCGGGGTTGAGGCGGTTACCGGGCAAAAAGAAATGCGGTATCTGCGCACGCCGCGGGGAATCTTTAACGGGCAGTCGTTAGCCGTCAGCCAGCAGCTTGGGTATACGAATGTGTTCTGGTCTATTGCGTATCGGGACTGGGAGCCGAAAAGACAGAAAGGCTGGGAATACGCCTATAAAAATGTGATGGCCCAGCTTCATCCGGGCGCTGTTATTCTTCTCCATTCCGTATCCAAAGATAATACGGAAGCGTTGGCGCGAATTATCGATGACGCCCGCAGTCAGGGATATCAGTTCAAGAGCCTCGACGAAATGAAAGTCCGTACGCCTTAACGCAAAAAACTCCTTAGCTAAGGGGGAAGCCCCCAAACAGCTAAGGAGTTTTTTTGTTGCCAATCGGATGCTTAAGCGCCGGCTGGTTTCGCTGGTGTTAAATAGTTTTCAATCTTGGCATCAGTCTTCTTCTGCTGCAGCCATGTCGTAGACAGCGTAGAGATTTGTTGATTCGTCAACGTGTCTTTAATGTCAGCTTTTTTCTCGTCTAAAGTAGGTGTAGTCGCGGCTTTATGATCTGTCACTTTAATGATGTCATAGCCGGACGCCGTTTGCACCGGATCGCTGATTGTACCTGTTTTCAAGGCAAAGGCCGCTTTCTCCGCAGCCGGATCCAGAGATTCGCTGCCGCTGGCTACATAGCCAAGGTCGCCGCCTTTATCCTTCGTAGCGGTGTCGGTCGATTTCTCTTTGGCAATTGCGGCAAAATCACCGCCGCTTTTCAGTTGAGCACTAATCGCGTCGGCTTCTTCCTTCGTTGCGACAGAGATGTGCGCAGCTTGGACTTGCTCTGGCGTTTTCAACGATTCGAGATTTTGATCATAGTATTGCTTGATTTGATCGTCTGTAATGTTTACTTGCGGGGACAGGATCTTTTTCAATAATACTTGCGACTTCATATTTTTCTTCAGATCATCCAGTGTCATGCCGTATGAAGTCAGTGTTTGCTGAAACTCGCTCTCTGAACCGAACGATTTCTTCACAGATGCCAATTCATTGTTCATGTCTTCGTCCGTAACCGTGATGTTTGCTTTCTTGGCTTCCTGGTTAATAAGTTCATCACTGATCAAAGAATCTAAAGTTTGCGCACCGCCGCCTGCCACCATAGCATCATAAAGTTGTGCTGAAGTTATATTGACGCCATTGACTGTGGCGACTGCTTTATCCGAAATTGCACCTGTGCTCTTATGCACAGGAGGGAAGAGGACGGCATAGATGATGAGGGCAGCTACTAAAAGGACCGAAACCCACATCCATTTGCGATCCGCTTGTTTAATAGTCATTCCTTCGTGCTCCTTTCAACGAGCTGTTATTTTGTTCAGGACCCCATTATGCCTGTCTAACCTTAAAATAAGCTGAAGACTGGCTTAAGGCTTCATGAGGGGGGAGGATCAAAATCTTCCTGTTGCACATCAGCGCGTCCATTTAGTTTGTGTGCAAATTAATTGTTGACAAAGATATTCAACGGGAGTATGATGAACTCGTAAAGATTGCATACAAATTAATTTTGAAAAATAAAATGCAGCAGTTCAAAGGAGGCCATTCATATGCATCAAAAAGCCGTTATTATTGGAACCGGGCCGGCGGGATTGACCGCGGCGATTTATCTGGCGCGAGCCAACTTGTCACCGCTTGTTATTGACGGTATTCAGCCAGGGGGTCAGTTAACGACAACAACCGAGGTCGATAACTTCCCAGGCTTCCCGGATGGCATTATGGGGCCTGAGCTGATGGAGAACATGCGTAGACAGGCAGAGCGGTTCGGCGCCAATATGACAGCCGGCCGTGTCACCGAAGTCGATCTGTCCAAGCGTCCATTTACCCTTTTCCTTGAAGGCGGAGAGACGCTGACCGCGGACGCCGTCATTATTTCTACCGGCGCCTCGGCGAAGAAGCTCGGCATTATCGGTGAATCGGAGAATATCGGCCGCGGTGTCAGTACTTGCGCGACTTGCGACGGCTTCTTTTTCCGCAATAAAAAAATCATCGTCATCGGCGGGGGCGACACCGCAATGGAAGAAGCGCAGTTCCTGACCCGATTCGCTTCCGAGGTGCGCGTTGTACACCGCAGAAATGAATTAAAAGCATCCAAAATCATGCAAGATCATGCCCGCGGCAATGCCAAAGTCGCCTGGAGCTTAAACCGCACACCTGTTGAAGTGATGTCGGGACCGATGGGCGTAACCGGCCTGAAAGTGCTGAACAACGAAACCGGCGAAGAAGAGCTGTTGGAAGCGGACGGTGTCTTCCTGGCAATTGGCCATACGCCGAACACAGGCTTCCTAGGCGGACAGCTGCCAACGGATGAGCTGGGCTACTTGCAGGTTATTCCCGGAACTTCCAAAACGGCGATCCCCGGCGTATTTGCTTGCGGCGACGTGCAAGACCGCATTTATCGCCAAGCGATTACTTCTGCAGGCAGCGGAAGCATGGCCGCTCTGGATGCAGAGCGATATTTAACTGAATTGCAATTACACGCTTAATATCCCAAAGGAGGAATGAACGATGTCAGTGACACCAATTTCCGATGCAACAATCAGTAAAGAAGTAGAAGCTTTTGAAGGTACGGCTATCCTTGATTTTTGGGCACCTTGGTGCGGACCTTGCAAAATACAATTGCCGATTCTCGATGAACTGTCCGCAGAGCTAGGCGACGCCGTCAAAATTGTGAAAATCAATGTCGACGACAATCCGGAATCCGCCGCAAAATACGGGATCATGAGCATTCCGACGATTATGGTGTTCCGTGGCGGCAAAGTTGTTGAGCAGTTAACAGGCGTGCAGTCCAAGCAAACGCTCAAATCCATCGTTGAACAATTGTAATTCCAATTAGAAATAATTAATAAGGAGGATTTTATCATGAAACAATTAGTAGAACGCACAGGTGTAGCAACAGCGCTGGGACAGCCTATTACTTTGGTGGGGCCGGAATTGAAAGTAGGGGATAAAGCTCCTGACTTTACGTTAAATAAAGATTTGCTGACTGAGGTTAACTTGTCGGATTACGATGGCAAAATAAAGCTGATTTCCGTCGTACCGTCCCTGGACACAGGGACTTGCAGCGCACAGACACGCCGCTTTAACGTTGAAGCGGCTAACTTGGACGAGAACGTCGTCATCCTGACCGTTTCCGTCGACCTTCCGTTTGCCCAAGGCCGGTTCTGCGAAACAGCTGGCATCGATAAAGTCGTAACACTGACAGATTACAAGCACCGCTCTTTCGGCGAAGCCTATGGCGTGCTGATTAAAGAGCTGCAGCTCGATCAACGAGCCGTCTTTGTCTTGGATGCTGACAACACAATCCGCTATGTGGAGTACTTGGCGGAGATGGGCGAGCATCCGAACTATGACGCGGCTTTGGCTGCTTTGAAGGAGCTTGTTTAATATAGATGAGAAAAAGGCTGCCATTGTTGGCAGCCTTTTTTGTATGTGCGGGGCCCCGCTCGTCGGCAATGCTGTAGCCTAGCAAAATCGGACTTCAGAAGCAGCGTTCCTCGCGCTAAACCAGCTTGCTGCCCTTGTGCATGGCTTCGCCGCACAAGGGACACGCCTTCGCCGCACGCTGCGCTTCCTGCGGCGAAGAGATCCGCGCCCAAGCGTTGCACCGCCCGCTTGAGCACACCCACGCCGCGACGCGCTCGCCCGCGGCGCTCTTCACGCGCGCAACAGCCGCCTTGCTGGGGGCGGCTGCCGCGCGCACAGGGCCAGCCCCTACCGGGCTGGCCGCCACAGCTTTGTCCGCGCCAGGGAACGCGGACACAAGAAAGCGGGAAGGCTCCGCCTTCTTCCCGCGAAAAAACACCGGCGAGCTGATCAGCAGCTCCGCCTTAGCCCGAGTGACGGCGACGTAAGCGAGCCGCCGTTCCTCCTCCAACGCGGCGTCCGACTTGTCGCGCCGCGTGGCTCCTGCCAGCAGGACATCGTCCAGCTGGTCGGCCGCAAGCGCCGAGCTGTGCGGCATGTTGCCTTCGATCGCACAGAGCAGGTACACAATCGGGAACTCAAGACCCTTCGATTTGTGAATGGTCATAAGCGCGATTTTGTCTGCGCCGTGTTCTCTTTTGGCGGCATGCATTTCGTTGCGTTTTTCTGCGACTTCATGGATAAAATATAGAAACTGTTCCACCGTATCGAATCTCTTGGCGGATGCTTCCAACTCATCGAGCGTTTCCTTCAGCATTTCTTTGTGATGCGACAGCTTGCTGCGCTTATTCGTTTCCAGGAACGAATCATAGAAATCTTTGCGGATCGCTTGAATAGCCGTCAGAGGCTTCATATCAGCCAGTGATTTGATCAGCTTAATGCGGTTTTTAAGCTTTTCTTTTTGAAATTCTTTCAGCAGCGGCAGCCCGAGCAGATGAATAAGCGGCCACTTTTTCGCCTGAACCGCCTCTTGCTCCTGAATGATTCGCATGCCTTGCTCACGGCCGATGTACAAGCTGGGCAGCACGCCTTCCATAGCTTCAAAATTGCGACGCTCGTGAGATAGGCGGAGGTGATCGATGATGGGCTTGACCATCCATTGTTCGTAAAAGGAATCACTGCTGCCATAATCGATAAACGGCAAATTGTGCAAAATCAGCTGCTCAATGATCGCGCGGCTGTTGCTGGCGCTGCGGTAGAGGACAGCCATGTCGCCGTAGCGACCGCCCGCTTCGATCCGCTGGCGGATATCGTCAATCAGCCATTCTGCCTCGTCGTCGCTGCTGACCGGCCGGATGTACTGCGGCTTGCATTCGCTTTGACGCGTGGCGAGCAGCGTTTTGTTTTTACGCTGCACGTTATGCCGGATAATGGCGTTCCCCAGCCCGACAATGCTGGCCGTGGACCGGTAATTGATGTCCAGCGTAACCGTTTTGGCCGATTCATATTTCTCATGGAATTGCAAAATAAATTCGTTCCGTGCGCCGTTGAACGAGTAGATCGTCTGGTCATCGTCGCCGACGACCATCAGGTTATGATGGTGCTGAGCGATCATTTGAATGATCTCATACTGCACGGTGTTCGTATCCTGAAACTCATCGACGCTTATATACGTGAACTTGCGCTGCAAGGAGCGCAGCACATCCGGATTCGTTTGCAGCAGTTCGTGCGCCTTGACCAAAATATCGTCGAAATCCATCTTGTGCTGCTCGAGTTTCCATTGCTCATATGCCTGAAAAATCTGCTTGATTTCCTGCTCCTCTTCCGTCTTTTCCGGGAGCGTAGCGATATCTATCAGCTGCATTTTGTAAGAGGACAGCAGGGACAGCAGCACCTCAGGCTGATACGTATCTTGCAGCCCCTTACTGAGCAAGATGCGCTTGATGACGATTTGCTGGTAGCGGCTGTCACTAATGATTTCCTGCTCCCAGCCGTTCATGCGCAGCGTGCGAAGACAGAAGGCGTGAAACGTACGCACCTGCATCATCGCGGAAACACCGGGACCGAGACCCGGCATCCGGGTGATCCGCTCTCGCATTTCTTCAGCGGCCTTTTTGGAAAACGTGATCAGCAGCAGATTGCCCGGATGAATGCGATGGACGGATAGCAAATAGGCGACCCGGCAGACGAGGACGGTTGTTTTGCCGGATCCGGCGCCGGCTAAAGTAAGCAGCGGACCTTTGAAGTGACGCACCGCCTGTACTTGAGGCCGGTTCAAATGAATGCCTTGACGCTCCAGCTCGCGAAAGAATCCCGCATCGGTCTCTTCATCAGAGATGAAGTCCTGGCTGGTAGACAGCTGGGCCATACGGGCATGCGGAATCGGCCGCTTGGCCTCGTGACCGGTACCGAAGGGAGTAGGGTATAACGTATGTGTATGCAAAATGTATCACCTGTTCATGCGTTTCTAGGAGTATCCATTCTATCACATTTGCAAACGCAATAGGGGCATGTCATCATACAAGTAATACTTTCCATTTTTTTGCAAGGGTGGAGGTTTGAACTCATGATCGCTTATATCAAATTGCTATGGGGCCAATTTCTGCGGGATGATGCGCTGGGACTGGCCGCGCAGTGCTCCTACTTTTTTTTGCTATCGATATTTCCTTTCTTAATCTTCGTGATCAGCTTGCTCGGTTACTTGCCGTTCACAACCCAGGATGTCATTGCTCTGGTTCATGAGTATACGCCTGTGGCGGTCGCCGGATGGCTGGAAGATACGCTATCCAGCTTGTTGGATGTGAAGCGGGGCGGGACGCTGTCATTTGGCTTAATTTTCTCGTTGGTGAGTGCCAGCGCGGCGATGAATGCAATCGTCCTTGCCGTCAATAAAGCTTACGGCTTGCCCGAACGAAAAAGCTTCATCCACTCACGTTTTTTGGCTGTCATGCTGACGATCGGCATGCTCATTGTCATTGCCTCGGCGCTGGTGTTGAGCGTGTTCGGCCATTATATCGGCGATTGGATGCACGCTCACGTTCATATTCCAATGACGCATGTCGATGTGTGGAACAATTTACGTTGGATTGTCAACTTTATTATCGTGTCCATCGTCTTTATCGGCATCTATTACATTGCTCCGAACACCTGTTTGACCTGTAAAAGCGTGCTCCCAGGGGCGCTGTTCGCCAGTGTCGGCTGGCAGGCAACTTCTTTGGGATTCTCCTACTATGTTAATAATTTTACGAGCTACAGCACCACTTATGGAAGTCTAGGGGGCGTAATCGTTCTGATGACCTGGTTTTACATATCAGCGCTTCTCATCATTGTCGGCGGGGAGATTAACGCCTTACGGCACATCCGATTGCAAAAGAATTGAAAGTCTGCCATCAGGGACAGACATAGACCTTCCATGAGCTAATATATTTAGAAGCGGAGGGTATTATGGGGAGGTGTTCCTGGTGTCAAATGCGTTTGTTGCACGTTCGCTGGATGAGATTCGCTTTTGGTCGCGCATTATGAAAGAACACTCGCTCTTTTTGAAGCTGGGCTTCCGCTGTGATGATACGCAGCTCATTCAGGAGGCTAATCAATTTTACCGCGTTTTTGAGGAGATTGAGGCCAAAGCGCAAGCGTTCACTGTGCAGACGGATCCTGAAACGATCAAACGGTTTAATATTGAAGTACATACCTCAATCACCTATATTTGGGCCTTCAAAAGAAGGGTGCTGGGCCTCATTCTTCAGTGCCAGCTTCCTGGGGCCAACAATTTCCCATTGCTTGTTGATCACACAAGCAGGGAGGCCTACTATTTCAGAAATCGTCTGGAAGAGCTAAATGCAGGCCGTTTGGAGCCCCTGCCAGACGCGATTATTGATGAGAACGTGTTCTTTTTACGGATTATGGCCGATCATGCCAAATTCATCGGACATCTGTTGGATCCGTCGGAGCGCTCGCTTGTGGAGCAGGCGAGGAATTTCAGCCATGATTTTGACCAGCTGCTGTACCAAGCGGTTGACCTGAGTTCGATGCGGCCACAATCGCAAACACAGCCTTTGCTCGATCAATTCCTTGACCAGAACCGGGTCTCCGTCAAGTCGTTGCGTGATTTCAAGAAAACCGCCAGCGAGTTAATCGACGCCTGTCGAATCAAAAGCATTATTCACCCGCTGCTCGCGGATCACGTGTTCCGAGAGGCGGAGAGATTTTTGGAAATTATTGATATGTTTGAGGCCAGTTTGACCGGTAAGCCGGCGATATAACTAAGAAGCTGTTTGAAGATCGGATGCCGATGTTCAAACAGCTTTTTTGTTCGAGTAAAACCTCTCATTTAAGGGGAAATTATAAAAAACTGTCACACATGGAGGCTTTTGATCTTGAAAAGTCAAACGAAGCAATTGTCCATCTTCGCTTTAGGCGGCGTAGGGGAAATCGGAAAAAACATGTATGCCATCCAGTATGCGGACGATATCGCCGTGATCGATTGCGGCTCCAAATTCCCTGACGAAAGCCTGTTAGGCATTGATCTGATTATTCCCGATATTACCTACCTGATCGAAAACAGCGAGAAAGTCCGGGCGCTGATCATTACCCACGGGCATGAGGATCATATCGGCGGGATTCCCTATGTCATGAAGCAGTTAAATATACCGATTTATGCGACCCGGTTAACGATGGGGTTGATTGAGGTGAAGCTAAAAGAGGCCGGGCTGCTTGCCGATACGGAGCGGCATGTGATTCATGCGGAGACAAGCCTGACATTAGGGGCGTTAACAGCTACGTTCTTCAGGACAAACCACAGCATTCCCGACTGTCTGGGAGTAGCCTTTCACACACCGGAAGGTACTGTCGTTCATACAGGCGATTTCAAATTCGATCTGACACCGGTAAGCGGTCAGTATCCAGATCTGCATCGGATGGCCACGATTGGCAGCAGCGGCGTCCTCGCCTTGCTTTCCGAGAGCACCAACGCCGAGCGTCCCGGCTTCACACCGTCAGAAAGAATTGTAGGCGAATCCATTGCAGAAGCTTTCATTAAAGCAAAGCAAAAAGTATTCCTATCCACATTCGCGTCCAATGTGCACAGGCTGCAGCAGGTCATTGATGCGGCGATGCTGACAAATCGCAAGCTGGCGCTGCTGGGGCGCAGCATGGTGAATGTCGTCAGGATCGCATCTGAGCTCGGTTATTTGACGATTCCCGAGGGCCTCTTGATCGAAGCGAATGAGGTGGGCGGGCTGGCTCCGGAAAGGGTTGCGATCCTCTGTACCGGCAGCCAGGGAGAACCGATGGCGGCGTTGTCGCGGCTGGCCAGCAACAGCTACCGCCAGGTCGAGGTGCTGGCAGGGGATACCGTCATCCTTGCGGCCACCCCGATTCCGGGCAATGAACGGAATGTGGCGCGAACCGTAGATAATTTGCTGCGTTTAGGCGCCAAGGTGATCTATGGCTCGGGCACAGTCACCGGGATGCATGTCTCGGGTCATGCCAGCCAGGAAGAACTCAAGCTCATGCTGACGCTCATGAAGCCCCGATATTTTATTCCGATTCACGGCGAGTTCCGCATGCTCCATCAGCATGGCCTTCTGGCGGAAGCGGTCGGCGTCGAACCGGGGAACACCTTCATTCTAAACAACGGTGACATCGTAGATATCGAGAACGGCCTCGCACGGCAGGCCCGCAAAATTACAGCGGGGAATACGCTCGTCGACGGCTGGGGGATCGGCGATGTCGGTAATATTGTACTGCGCGACCGCAAGCATCTGTCCGAAGACGGTATTCTCGTCGTGGTCGTCACGCTGAGCAAAACGGATAGTAAGATTTTGTCGGGCCCGGATATTATCTCGCGGGGGTTTGTTTATGTACGGGAATCGGAGGGGCTGCTCGATGAAGCGTCGCGGATCGTTTCGGGGACGATCTCTAAGCTGTTAGCGGAGAATGTCAATCAGTGGAATACCATCAAGGTAAGCGTCAAGGATGCGTTAGGGCGGTACCTGTATGAACATACGGGGAGAAGGCCGGTTATTTTGCCGATCATTATGGAAATATGAACTTGAAAGCCCCTCGCCTGATGGATCAGGCAAGGGGCTTTCAAGTTCTAAACTTTTTCCACTTTCATTAGGTTCGTTGTTCCTGATTTGCCGATCGGAATACCGGCGGATACGACCGTGAGGTCGTCCTTTTTCACGTAACCGAGTGCTTCCGCTTGGGTGATCGCTTGGCGTATCAACGCATCCGTGGAGTCGCTGATTTCGCCGCGAATCGGAATGACACCCTGCACCATACTCAGGTAGTTAATTGTGTATTCATTTGACGTGATCGCCAGAATCGGCGCTTCCGGCCGGTATTTGGCGATCATGCGGGCAGTAAAGCCGCTCTCGGTTGGCGTCAAAATCGCCGCGGCGTGCAGCTTATTGGACGTCGAGACTACCGATTGGCAC
This sequence comes from Paenibacillus aestuarii, assembly GCF_027789125.1. GTDB lineage: Bacteria > Bacillota > Bacilli > Paenibacillales > NBRC-103111 > Paenibacillus_E > Paenibacillus_E aestuarii. The sequence continues at coordinate 96,413 of NZ_JAQFVF010000022.1, forward strand.
AGTACTTCGGTCACCTCGTTATTCGATTGCAGTTGGGCATCGAGGGCAGAACGGTGCTCCATCGTCTGCTCGACGCGCTCTGCGATCTGCGCCATCATCGTTACAGCCTCGACGGGATACTTGCCGGCAGCTGTCTCTCCGGACAGCATGACGACGTCACTGCCGTCGAGTACCGCGTTGGCCACGTCGCTGACTTCGGCGCGTGTCGGGCGAGGATTGCGCTGCATCGAGTCGAGCATCTGCGTTGCGGTAATAACCGGCTTGCCGGCCAAGTTACAAGCGCGGATCATATCTTTTTGCGCGATCGGAACTTCTTCGGTTGGAATCTCCACACCGAGGTCGCCGCGCGCTACCATGATGCCGTCGGAAGCTTCGAGAATGGAGGCGAAGTTGTTGATACCTTCTTCATTCTCGATCTTCGATACGATCGGCGTGAAGCCGGCACCGTGCTGCTCCAGAATGTGGCGCACTTCGCGGACATCGTCGCCGTTGCGCACGAAGGACATGGCGACGATCGAAATATTTTCCTCGACGCCGAATTTCAAATGCATAATATCCCGTTCCGTAACTCCCGGCAGGGAGCAGCGAACGCCAGGCAGGTTGACACCTTTGCGCTGTTTCAGCACGCTTTGGTTCAGCACGGTGCACGTCACTTCGGTACCGTCCACCATTTCTACGCGCAGTTCAATGGAGCCGTCATCGATCAGCACCAGATTGCCAGGCTGCACGTCTTGCGGAAGACCCGGATAGTTGACGGATACACGCTGGCCATCGCCAATAATTTGTTCGGTGGTGAGCACGATGGTGTCGCCTTTTTGCAGGTCGTAGGAAGCGCCTTGCAATTGTCCGATTCGTATCTCTGGCCCTTTGATATCCATGAGAATGGGTATGGTGACACCAAGCTCTTGGGCAGCCTGGCGAACTCGGGCAATACGGCCGCGGTGCTCGTCCAAATCGCCGTGAGCCATATTTAAACGGGCGACGCTCATGCCCGCAAGGATTAATTGTTTCAAGGTAGGGACGGAATCGCAAGCAGGTCCCATTGTGCAAATGATTTTCGTTTTACGCATCGGGTGTAGTCTCCCTTTCGGAAATTAGATATCGATTTATGTTTATTGTAGTCTTAATTTCCCCGTACATCCATGAAATATAGTATGCTATATGTACTATAGTACGGAGTGTGGTTGGCGTGCAGGTGATTAAGGTTATCTATGACAAAACGAGCAACTGGTATCTCGAAGAACAAGCTGCTCCCTATTGGACCCTTGTCCTAATGACGTATGGGAAGTGTGTGTATTGGGTGGGGGGAAGCGGAGGGGAGCATAAACAGCTGCTGGAGAAAGGGCAGTGGCTGCTGATTCCTTGCGGGATGGCGTACTACGGCAAAAGCGTGCCCACGCAGCTGCATGAGAAATACGTCGTGCAATTTGCGACAAACCGCATGCTGGAACCGCTCCCGCTCATTTCGTCCATGCAGCTGATCAGCGGCTCGACAGGCAAATATGACTATATGCTCGATCGGCTGCGCTCGATGTACCGCCAATGGCACGACAAACAGCCCTATTACCAGACGCTGTGCGAAGCGCTGCTGCAAGAGCTGTTTGTGCATTTGCAAAGGGAGCAGGATCAAGGGCAGATCCCGAATGCCGCCATGCAATGTGTGGAGCAAATGAAGGCGTATATCCAGAGTCACTATCGGGAGCACGTGACCAAGGAGGAACTTGGCGCTTGCACAGGCAAGTCGCCGAATTATGCAGCCTCCTTATTCAGTAAGGTGACCGGCCAGACGATTAGCGAGTACGTGAACACGACTCGCATGAAGACGGCGGTCTATATGCTCAGGCATTCGGCACTGACTGTAACAGAGATCGCAGAGTTCGTCGGCTACAGCGATCCGTCGTACTTTTATAGGGTATTCAGGCGCCTTACCGGGCTCGTGCCGACCGATCTGGTGGCAGATCGGGAAGTCGTGCGCAAATAGGTCTTACATCGTGCCTCCGCCGCGTCTGACTTCCGGTGGGATTTGTTCTGGACCTTTATTGATGTACTGGTAAATAAATGTGCCGACACTGGCATCGTCATATGTGGTCAGCTGCATCGTTTTGGTCCAAGCATTCACGACCACTTCTTTGTCGCTTGGCACATCAGGGTTCGGTACAGCGAGAACGCCGGCACCGGCTTTTTTGAAATTGGCCAGATATTTCAGTTTGTCCTGTAATTCGGCAGGGGCATCCGGATGGAAATATATAATGATATCGCCATGCTCCAGGTTATGGACCAACTTCTCATACGGCGGTTTCTCCGTGTAAAAGCCGAACTTCAAATCGTGAGGGCTGTGTGTGCCCGATGTCGGGATCTTCATTTCGTATTTCAACGGCATTTCGGAGTGGTCGCGTCCATAATCTTTATCCGTCGTGACCTCGATCGGCGCATTGAAATTCAATTTCTCGATGCTGTATTTGCTGGAGGCTTGCTGAATTAGCGACGTGCCGATAAACAGAACGGCCAGCGTCGTAAGCACATGCGAAATCATCATCAGCTGCTTCTGCTTCTTATGCAGAGCCTGCTTCTCCGCCTTCTTCAACCGGGCTGAATTGGCTTGGTTCGTCCGTGCAGCAAGAACATAGCCCACAACGGCTAAAACAACGATCGCAATGCCGGCATAGAGTAAAACGGACATCCAAACCGATCCTTGCTGCAAGCTTGTTTGTTCCATGTGTTATGCTCCTTTTTGATTAGTAAAAAGTATAAGAATGTACACTACATATTGTAGTTTGATGGGGTAGATTAGTCAAATTCCAGTAGCTGCTAACGGCAAAAAGCAATCTCACCCAGGTTTCACCAAGATGAGATTGCTTTTCGCGTTGGGCGTTTAGCGGCCCCATTTCAGCATCATCGTTAACGAACAGCAGTGCGACTCCTGCGGCACCGGATCGATTTTAAACTGAATCGCGCTAGGGGTATACGTCGTTTGGATTGGCTCGGCAATCCCAAACGTGTGTACGATCCGTTCAACTTCCTGTTGATTGCCGGCTTGAGCCGCTGTCATCAGCTGGTGCGCGATTTGCTTATCTTTGAGCTTGCTTAGTACGATGGTGGCATCGTTCACGATTTTTTGAAGAGAAGTAACGGAATGCTCGAGCATATTCGTATTTACCGGCGGCATTTCCCGATTCGATTCCGGATAGGAGGGAGGGTGACCGAACAGCTCGGGCGGGTAGCTGGCATAGGGATAATAAGTATGGCGGAAAGGGTCCCAGTAATAAGCGGGAGGATAGTTCATCGGTGTGCTCCTTCAAGTTTCTAACTTCAATACACCCTATCAATATATGTGAGCCCTAGGCTGGTGTGCACGTCAAAGCAAAAGCAGCTGGCCTCCGAAGAGGGCCAGCTGCAAATAAGTCAACTTATGGACGTTTCATGGTTACAAAGCTTGTTGCCGTTTTACCTGTAGGGGATACAGCGTTTAGTTCGAAGGATTTTACGTTGCCAGATACACGAACGATTCCATTTGTATCAACCGTTACTGTTCCAACAGCACCTTGCGCATCGTCACCACTGATATGAGTTACCGTGAAAACATTCCCCAATGCGAAGTTGTAATCTTCAACTTCACTATTTTCATACTCGATACCATAGTTGTCTGTTACTTTAAGTTTCATTTCATTAAATGCATCGAAAATATCGGAATATACGCCGCCTGTAACAGTCATTGTACGGTCAAAAGAAGTGTTGTCAGCTTTCATGGTCGATGCTGTTACGGCATCGCTCTTCACGTTAACTGTCACACTAAGCTGCTTAGGATCGTTGTTGCCGATTTGAACCATTACGGTAACGACCGCTGTACCTACTTTATTACCAATCACATAGGCGTGATGGTCAGCAGATAGACCGACTTTGGCAATGCTGGAATCCGAAGAATGAACGGATTGAACGATACCTGGGACGGCAACATCGTCACCGGCTGCATTTTTCACTTTAATCTTGATTTCTTTAGCCAACATGCTCTTCGTAGGATCTTCAGCAGACGCTTGATCAGGCGCTGTAGCCGTCAAACCACTATCGATGACATTGGCGATTGTGTAGTCACCATCTACGGCAATATTGCCATCGGAAACCGGAGTTGTCGTGACGGTAAAGGTAGCCGTCGCTGTTTTAATCGTACTCGCATCCAAACCGCCCAAAGTAACGGTATAGTTACCTGCAGCCAGAGCGCCGCCTGTTATTGTCAGTGTTGCGGACTTGCCGTCAGCAGCCCACTCGGTTGTAGTATTGACCGCAGAAGTATCTTTATTCAAGGCCAGCGTAGCTTTGCTAGTATCCACTTGTTTGTTCAATGTTACTGTCACTTTCAGCAGGTCGGAAGAAGCTTGTGCGCCAGTTACAGAAACCAATGTTTGGTTTTGGTCATTAAAAGCTTGTTGTGCGGCATAGGAGCTTTGAACAAGGTCAGCGCGGGTCGCCGCTTGATCGCCTGCTTTGCCGGCAGCATGGATGCCCAGATCTGTCGCTTGTTTCACAGCGTCTGCAAACCAAGGCGTGCCGCTAACGTTCACTTTTTTGCCGAGACCTTTAAGCAGAACTGTATCTAACTGACCTGTCGTTACAGAGTCGCCTGGAATGAAAGTTGTGTCCGTCACGCCGTCAATGAGTCCGGCCTTTTTCGCAGCTTCGATATAAGGGATCGCCCAGCCGTTGGCAGGATCGTCTGCTTTAACGTCGCTAAAGCTGGAAACTTTTACGGAAGTGTCCACGTTGATGCCGTAGATCAGTGTCGCTACTTTTGCGAATTGTGCGCGTGTCATATTTTGGTCAATACCGAAAGTATCATTCGATACACCTTCGAAAATGCCGGCGGATACCATCGCGTCAATCTTTGCTTTCAAACCTGCGTCAATGCCGTTCAAATCCGTGAAGTCCGCAGAAGAATTAGCAGCGAAAGCCGTCGAAGAAAGCATAGACAATGCTGCTGCTGTCAAAGCGATGGTTTTCAATGTGTTTTTCATAGTACCTCCTAATAGTTGAAGTATAATAGAATTGGATGAATGCCTTATTGCTTCGTGCACTTGCTCTGTGCTTATAACTATACAATGCAGGATAAAGTAAGTCATTGTCAAATTCTTGGCAGTCCGGGAATAAGAGTGCTAAGTCTAAAAGATGCTGCGAATCTATCATTCGGCGGAAATTTTTTGCTTTGAAAAGCCTATTTGCGAAACCTAAATCCTTCATGCACAATATAAATATGATAAGAAGAAATTGATTCTTTATAAGAATGGGAGTGATCCGTTCATGATGGATTTGAAACAAGCCATCCTGGAGCGACGCAGCATTGGTAAAGTTAAATCCGATCCTGTTGATCAAGCATTAATTGAAGAAATCCTTGAGGCGGCTATATGGGCGCCTAACCATGCACATACAGAGCCATGGCGTTTCTGGGTGATGACAGGGGAAGGACGCAAGCTGCTCGCCCGCGGCTATGCGGAGGTTGCGATGGCGGAATCGGGGACCCTCACAGAAGAAGAGACCGCGCAAATTCACGCCAATCAGGAAAAAAAGGCGTTTCGTGCGCCTGTCGTGATCGCGGTGGCCGTCTCGCCGTCAGCGAATCGGGTTGTTCCTGAGATCGAAGAATACGCCGCGGCGCATGCAGCGGTCCAAAACATGCTGCTGACCGCCCATGCTTTGGGCTTGGGGGCAATATGGCGCACCGGGGAACCGACTTATCACGCGAAAATGAAAGAAACGTTCGGACTCCAAGGCAAAGAGGATCTCGTCGGATTCATTTATATCGGGTACCCCGATATGCCGTCAGCACCTAAAGCCGTGCGCTCGCCTTTCGCACAGAAAACAGTTTGGGTGAGTGAGTAAATAACAAAAAATCCTCCAAAACCACGATCACCGTGGGATTGGAGGATTTTTTTCTTTATTTCAGCGCAACAGCGATTTGCGCCGCGGTTTGCGCGTTGTGGTACACGAGGGCAATGTTCGTTTCCAGGCTGCGCCCTTCAGTCAACTGCTTGATGCGGGCGAGCAGGAACGGCGTTACTTTTTTGCCGGTAATGTTCTGCTCCTTCGCTTCGTTCAGCGCCTGCTGGATGACACCCTCGATCTCATCATGGTTCATCGCAGATTCCGCCGGAACCGGATTGGCGATAATCGCGCCGCCGTTCAGACCAAGCTCCCACTTCGTGCGGAGCATGCTCGCTACTTCGGACGGCTCGTCAAGGCGGAAGTCTACGCCATAGCCGCTCTCGCGGGCATAGAAGGACGGGAACTCGCTCGTCTTATAGCCGACAACAGGTACGCCGTGCGTCTCGAGAAACTCCAGCGTGCGGCCGATGTCGAGAATCGACTTCGCTCCGGCACAGACGACAGCCACATTGGTCTGAGCAAGCTCAGTCAAGTCGGCGGAGACGTCCATCGTCACTTCGCCTTCGCGGTGTACGCCGCCGATGCCGCCTGTGGCGAACACTTTAATGCCGGCCAGCGCAGCGCCAATCATCGTAGCCGATACCGTCGTTGCACCGATTTTGCCGGATGACAATATGTGCGCGAAGTCGCGGCGGCTCACTTTTTCAACGTTCGCGTTGGTGGCAAACTCTTCGAGCTCTTGATCATTCAGGCCGATTTTAATTTTACCGCCCATGATGCCGATCGTGGCCGGAACCGCGCCGTTGTCGCGAATAATTTGCTCGACCTTTTTGGCCATCTCCATGTTTTGCGGGTAAGGCATGCCGTGGGAAATAATTGTCGTTTCCAGAGCGACAACAGGTTGGTTATTGGCTAAAGCCGCTTTCACTTCATCGGTAAAAGTCAGGTATTGTTTCATAGGGTTCAGACTCCTTTATAAGTAGTTGTGATATGAGTTAATCGTTCTTTACTGAGCTCGCTGGCCACGGATTCCGCAGTTTCCAGCGTGATATGCGAGGCGGCAATCCCGCTAAGACAAGCTTCCATATAAGACTGGTGATGCAGGACACCATAGGCGACACCGGCGACAAGCGCGTCTCCTGCGCCTGTAACTTCCACGACCTGGGTCGGAATCGGCGGGAAGAGGCGGCTGCCTTCTTCGCCATGGTACATCACCCCTTGGCTGCCCAGCGTAATGAAGACATGCTTCACGCCGCGTTCACAAATCGCCTTCGCGACCTCGGCCAGATCAGGATCAGCTGTAATCGCGATGCCTGCCATTTGGCATGCTTCCTCGAGGTTCGGAAAGATGGCGGTTACGCCTTGCAGGTTCAGCGGGAGCTTCTTGGCCTTTTCCGAGGACACGGGGTCTACGAAAAGGGGAACACCTTCTTCGCCGCATCGTTTCACCAGCTCTTCGAGCGTGTCGGCAGGCAGGTTCGTATCCGCGATGACCAGCGCCGCTGCGGCGATGTGCGACCATTTTTCCCGCAGGAGGTCAGGAGAGCATCTGTCGTAAATTTCCATGTTGGCAAAAGCGAGAAACATCTCGCCCGTTGCATCCAGCAGCGCCGTATACATACCGGTCCGTTCACCGGGCAGTACGATCGATTGGCTGACGTCAACGCCGCGCGTCTTCGTTTCTTCCAGCACCCACTGTCCGGCTTTGTCATCACCGACGACGGTAAGCAAAGCTGCCTTGCAGCTTAATTTCGCGAGGGTCTCTGCAATATTGCGAGCAACGCCGCCGCACGATTCCTTGACGGTGACCGGGTTCGAGGAGGCGAGACGAATCGCCTGCTTGCTGCTTGCTTTGCTGTCTAGGTTGGCGCCGCCGATGCACATGACCGTGTTGTCGTCCGCTGTGATATAGGCACGGCCCCGGATGACGCCTTTTCTCGTCAGCGCGGCGATATAACCAGCGACAGCGGAGCGCGAAATGCCGATCGCACCTGCGATTTCGTGCTGGGAGATGAACGGATTTTGCCGGATAAGCGTTAAAATTTGCTGTTCCCGATCCATGAGCGGCTCCCTCCTTGTGTCTGATAAATATAGTGTAACGCGACTCTAAACATTTGTCTATATGATAAACATATGTTTATGAGTGGGAAGAGAAAAGGGAAAAGGAGCTTGTTCCATAAAGCGGAAACAAGCTCCTTCATGAGCAACCCTTAGCTATACACGTGAATTTCGTGAACGGTTGACGAATAGTCCCAACAGTCCGAAGAGGCCGAGCAGCCCCCAATAGTTGTGGCTAGCGGGAGACTGATTCGCTGTGTCGCTGAGTGTTCGGTATGCTGTCGGCGGTGTCACGCCAAATGAGGCAGCTCGTCCGCCCTCGCTCGATAAGGTACGAACATTGGCTTCGGCCCCCGGCATACCGAACGGATTCGTATCATAGAACGTTGGCGAGCCAATCTTTGCCGCCTCCCAGCGGTCCACTTGCGCAACGACTTGCTGGGCGTGCGGATGCGTGTGCTGATAGTGGGCTCCAAGCAGAGCCGAAAACGATAAGAACGAAACTGAGGCAAGCTTCAGGAAACGGGAAAACATGCGCATACCTCCAACGATATCTGTATTGCATGAACCCATGCAGGTATGGCTAGCTTTCCTCTTCCTATTGAAAGTTATGTGTACCACCAAAGCATCCCCCCCCCGGAGGAGAAGATGCTTCGGTATAATTGACGACTCACCGCTTGACGACATTAAAATTATTATCAATCAGCAGCCAGTTCTGCGGGAAGCTCAGCCCGAGCTTCCAGTAGCTGATGCCGCGCAGGTTCAGTTCTTTGAGCAGATTGAACTTGGCTTGGATCGAACGTGCATCTTCGAACCACACCGTATGCTCTTTGCCGGCGTCATCCCAATAATTGAAATGCGGCGCCTGCGCGGTTTGATCGTACAGGATCTGTGCGTTGAACCTGCGCGCGAGAGCGATCGCCGCTTGCGGGCTGACCGCTTTGGCAAAAGGCCCGCCTTTGACATAAGGCAGCGTCCAGTCGTAGCCGTACAGATTTTGCCCCATCATAATCTTCGAGGATGGCATTTCGGTCAGGGCGTACTCAAGCACTTTGCGTACAGGGCCAATCGGCGATACGGCCATCGGCGGGCCGCCGCTGAAGCCCCACTCATACGTCATAATGACGACGAAATCGGCGATTTCGCCATGCGCTTTATAATCGTGGGCCGTATACCATTCTCCGGCTTGCGCCGCGCTCGTTTTTGGGGCAAGCGCGGTGGACATCAGGTATCCTTCCTGATGAATTTGTGCCGCCGCTTTGCGCAAGAACGCGTTGTAGGCTTCGCGGTCGCTCGGGTGCAGATGCTCGATGTCAAAATGAATATCCCGGAACCCGTATTGCTTGGCCGTGGATTTAATCGTATCGAGCAGGCGATTCTGCACAGTCTGGTCCGTGAGGATGATGTGTCCGAGCTCGGCGCTGAACTGGTCATGCTCCAGATTCGTTACGACCATCATCAGCGTCACGCCTTGCTGCGCGGTGATTGCATGCAAATCATCGAGCGGCGGCGCGTGAAGGGTGCCGTCTCTTTGAATGCGGAAGCTGAAAGGGGCCAGATAGGTAAGATGCGGCGCAGCTTCCTTGGCTGAATTGATCAGCGTTTGGGATACGCTGCTTCCCCGGGGTTCGAGATAGGCATTGACTTCAGCCTGGGTCCGCGGAAACGGGGGGATATAGAGCCGGAAGCCCGCTGACAACGATTGATTCGGGCGCAAGCCATTGACCGAGATGAGCGTTTGCAAATCAACGCCTAATTTGCGGGCGATCTGGTACAGGCTCTCGCCGGGTCGCACCCAGTAATACGATCCGACGATCGGAATGACCAATGCCTGTCCGATAACCAGCGTTTGACTGGGGTCGATTTCATTGGCCGCGGCGATTGTGTCCACAGGTAAGCCATACTCTTGCGATATGCGATATAACGTTTGTCCCTTCTGGACAACGTGAATTTGCATGGGAACTCCTCCTTGGGCTGTCGCTTCTCATTGCTTTACCTTATTCCTTGCCGACGCAATAGGTGTATGTCCTGTATATTCAGGTTTCGGTACTACTGGAAAATAGTACTAGTTGGCTTATGCTTTATCTTCTATGATTACATCAAGAACAAGAAATCAATAAGCCGCACGGGCGGCTGGGAGGTTAACGCATATGTTTACAAAAGGGAAGCGAAATACATCTGCATTTACATTCATGGCTTGGGCGTCATTTATAGGGGCATTCTTGGCGATGTTCATCGGCATCTATACGTTGGATGAAGTGCTCAGCGTCAAAGGCTATTACGCGGTAACAGCGCTGTTTCTGACCATGTCCTCCTTCGTGCTGCAGAAAGTTGTGCGAGATAATATGGAAGACAGTAATAATGGGCGTAAAAGGAATACACCGTCCTTCACATTCCTGGCTTGGAGCTCGTTCGGCTTGGCGCTTCTCGGGATGTTCATCGGCATTATCAATCTGGAGGAGCCGCTTTCGGTCAAAGGTTACTACGCCGTTACAGCGTTGTTCCTGACGATGTCATCCTTCGTATTGCAAAAAACGATCCGCGATAACACGGAGGACGAAGGATCGCTTCATGTTCACATGGAGTCCGGGGAAGAGGTATAAAATGTGGAAGCGTCTGCGGCTGGTGGCCGGCAGGCGCTTTTTTTCTTGACCTTAACCTTGCGTCAGGGTTTACGTTAGAACAAACGAAGGAGGTATTGCACAATGTCAAGAGACGAACGCATTTATCAAGACCGGGCGGATATGTATGAAACCCTGATTAGCCATCAACCCAGTTTAGCTAACGTCATTCATGAAATAAGACCTTATCGGGATCAGGATGTAGCCGATCTCGGGGCAGGGACAGGCCGATTGACGCTGGCTCTGGCTGATGCGGCGAAGTCGGTGGTCAGCCTCGACAGTTCGCCGGTGATGCTGCAGCAGTTGGAGAAGCGGCTGCAGGATCAGATGCATGCCAACTGCAGGACCGCAGTGGCGGATCATCGCCAGCTGCCGCTGGAGGCCGCCTGCGTCGATCTCGTCGTAGCGGGCTGGAGTCTGTGCTATCTGGCGAGCAACAACCATGCGGACTGGCAGGCCAACCTGCAGCAGATGCTGGCTGAGATCGATCGCATCCTGCGCCCCGGCGGCACGGCGATCATCTTCGAAACGTTAGGGACAGGCTATGAAGAGCCGGTTCGGTATGATTTTTTGCAGCCCTATTTCCATGAGCTTGAGCATAAATACGGCTTTCAGCATGAGTCCATCCGGATGGACTATAAGTTCCGGGACGCCAAGGAAGCGGAGTCGCTGACGAGGTACTTCTTTGGTGCGGAGCTGGCGGATAAGGTCGCTGCACAGCAATGGGGGGTTGTGCCTGAGTTCGCAGGCGTGTGGTATAAGCATAAGAAGTAAAAAAACAAACAACCTCGACGCTTATTTGTTAGGCCAGAGGTTGTTTTGTTTTGATTTTTATTTTATCAAACTTTTCATTCCGAAAGCTGCTTAACGGCGTATGTGTGTCTGTTTTTGGAGGAATTTTCCACATGGTGATGGAATGCTGTATCTATAAGCCAGCATAAGCCTTGGGGTGATCTTGTGGAAGAAGGACATATTCGACAAATTATTGGTATACTGGGTGCTGATGAGCTTCTGGAGCCCGAAACGTACGGTTTTGCCATTAACGGTCATAAGCTGTTGAAGCAAGCTTGGCGGGATCATCAGGATACGAACAATCTGTTCATCGGTCCAGTACTGGCGCGAAAGACGAGGCAGATCGTCTCGATGGTGCGAGAAGCGGAAGGCCAAATCGTAGCTGCGCAGGAAGGCTATTTAGAGAAAATTATCGATAATTATAAAGTGTTGTTTTTCTACCCCCCCGTTAGCCAACCGCTTACCCTTGAGTTTTACCGGCTAGGTTCGGAAGGGTTTCCATGGCCGGAAATCAAAGCATGCTTTGATCACAAATGGCCTTTTGTGTTAACGGAGAAGAAGCTGTGCTACCTGCATCAGGAATATGAATTGCGCGAAGGGGACAGCGATTTTGATACGATCGTAGATGTCTGGAACGCGATCCACAGAAACAAGCTCAGGCTTGAAATTGTTGACGGCATCTACGAAGGCCAAGGATGTCTCGTGAATTCCTACACACTGACGAACGGCGACAATGTGCTCGTCTTCATGCCGCAAGGATCGCTGGAAATTCGCTATATGCCCAGCTGACAATACAAAAGGACCGCAGCCCTGGTAGATTATTACCTCGGGCTTGCGGTCCTTTTCATATTATTAGGCGTTGATCAGATATTGGTTCAACGTTGCTTTAAGCAATTCCAAACGGCCGGATTGGTTCGTAATGTTGTGGCTGTTCTCAAGCGCGTAAGCTTCCAGCGTCTTGAAGTTCGCTTTGCCGGACACGATGTCGGCACCGATGCCGGATTTGAAGGAAGCGTAACGTGTGTCTAAGACGTTGTCGAAGACGCGATCTTCAATCAGCTTCGCTGCTACTTGCAAACCACGGGCAAAAGAATCCATACCTGCGATATGCGCGTAAACGACGTCAACCGGCTCGAAGGACGTACGGCGAACTTTCGCATCGAAGTTTACGCCGCCGCGGCCGATGCCGCCTTCGTTGGACAAGATTTCGTACATAGCGAGCGTTGTGGAGTACAGATCCGTAGGGAACTCATCTGTATCCCAGCCGAGCAGCATGTCGCCTTGGTTCGCATCAATGGAACCGAGCACACCGTTCACACGCGCTACGCGCAGCTCGTGCTCGAATGTGTGGCCGGCAAGTGTCGCATGGTTCGCTTCAAGGTTTAATTTGAAGTACGGCAGCAGGTCGTATTTTTGCAAGAACGACAACGTAGTTTGCGCATCGAAGTCGTATTGGTGCTTGGATGGCTCTTTTGGCTTAGGCTCGATCAGGAACTGGGCGTCAAAGCCGATTTCTTTGGCATAGTCAACAGCCATGTGCAAGAAGCGGGCCAGGTTGTCAAATTCCAAGCCAAGGTCCGTGTTCAGCAGCGTTTCGTAGCCTTCGCGGCCGCCCCAGAACACATAGTTTTCAGCACCAAGCTCTTTACCATGCTCCAACGCTTTCTTCACTTGTGCTGCTGCATAAGCGAAGACGTCAGCATTGTTCGTTGTCGCTGCGCCATGCACGAAGCGTGGGTTCGTGAACATGTTAGCTGTATTCCAAAGCAGCTTCTTGCCTGAAGCTTTCATGTTGTCTTTGATTAAAGCAACGATTTCGTCCAGGTTGCGGTTCGTTTCTTGCAGAGTGTCGCCTTCAGGCGCAATGTCACGGTCGTGGAATGCGAAGTAATCAACGTCCAGAATGTTCAGAAGCTCGAAGCAAGCTTCAACGCGGGCTTTGGCCAGATCCATGCCGGAGAATTTATCCCAGTCGCGAAGAGCAGTGCCGCTGCCAAACGGATCGGAACCGTTAGCGGAGAAGGAGTGCCAGTAAGCGATTGCAAAGCGCAGATGTTCGCGCATTGTTTTGCCTAGAATAACTTGCTCAGGATTGTAGAATTTAAAAGAAAGCGGGTTCGTCGATTGCTTGCCCTCAAACTGGATTTTTTGAATGTTGTTAAAGTAGCTCATGAATTCAGCCTCCAAAAATAGAGTTTGTAACTGCTTATGTAGTCATCATAACATCATTCAGAAAGTTTGTAAATTCATTAAACAAACTTAGTTCGTGCATCCCTAATTGATTCGTGTTAAAATCAGGACAATCAACCGAGATTTACGGTAGTTGGGGGCTATAAGATGAAACAAACAGGGGATTTGAACCTGGTGAAAAAGATAAATAAATCGATTGTGCTGCATCATATCCGCACGGACTCGCCGATTTCCCGCGCAAGGATCGCGGAGGTGACAGGGCTGACGAAGGCTACGGTGTCGAGCCTGGTCAATGAGCTGATCACAAGCAGCCTTGTCGATGAGATCGGGGTTGGCGAGTCGAGCGGCGGGCGCAAGCCGATGATGCTGATCTTCAACGGCACGGCGGGATACGCCATCGGCGTTGATCTCGGGGTGACCGACATACTGGCTGTGCTGACCGATCTGACAGGCCAGGTTATTGAAGAATACAGAGTGGAGCATGACAATACCTCTCTGGAAGCAACGGTCGCGCTGCTGAAAGCCAGCATCCGCGAATTAATCGGACGCGCGCCGGACAGCGTCTACGGTATTATCGGCATCGGCATCGGGCTGCCGGGCATTTGCGACGAGGACGGCAACCTGCTGTTCGCGCCGAATCTCGGATGGGAGAACGTTCCGCTGCAGCAGCTGGTGGAAGCGGAGTTCGACATCCCGGTCGTGATCGATAACGAGGCGAATGCAGGAGCCGTCGGCGAGAAACAGTTCGGCGCCGGCAAGGACACGGCGAATTTGGTTTACATCAGTATCGGCATCGGCATCGGGGCCGGGATCATCATTAAAGGCGAGCTGTATAGAGGCGCGACCGGCTTCTCCGGCGAGATCGGCCACATCTCGATCCAGCATGACGGTCCCAAATGCCGCTGCGGCAGCTTGGGCTGCTGGGAGCTGTTCGCGTCGGAGCATGCACTGCTCGAGCATGCGCGGCTTGAAAGAGGCGAAGCCGTCGATCTGGAAACGCTGCTGCAGCAGGCGGATGCCGGCGAGCAATCCGTGATCCGGCTTTTTGAACAGTTGGGCTATTATTTGGGTGTCGGCGTCGTCAATATCGTGAACGGCTTCAATCCGGAGTTCATCATTCTTGGCGGCCGCTTAGCCGGTGCGGAGAAGTGGCTTATGCAGCCGCTTCAGTCGCTATTGAAGCAACGCTCGCTGCCGCATCCTCGCAAGCAGCTGAATGTGGAGTTCTCCAAGCTGGGCGACGGATCGACGGTATTGGGTGCCTCCACAATGGCGATTGCCAGATTCTTCGCCTCATCGCAAGTGTCGGTTGAACACAGTGGTTGAATGCAAAGCGGCGGCCTGAGAGGCGAAATTCGAGCTTCAGATCCGTCTAGACTGTCTCAGTAGTTAAAAACCATAGAAATAACAAAGCTTAGCGCCGCATTCTGCATGGAATTGGCGTTGACCCTTGAGGTCCCCCTTTGTAAAATGGATATTGCTGAGTTTTTTACGGCAATGGATATGCAAAAAGGAGGAGAACGAACCTTGTTTCTGCGTTCGTTAATTTTTTGTGCGTACTTGATGCTGGCCTACTGGGTTTCTTGCCATTATCCGTCAATGAAAATGATTTTTTATCCGACATTGGGCGCATTCAGTTTCTTATTTATGCATCGCGTGGAGCAAATCAAAGATATCGGTCGCATTATGCTGGGAGCGTTCGTTGGCGTTGTCGTCGGCTGCCTTGGATATTTGATCAGTACAGGGGCGTTCTCGTTTTTCGTGACCGCACTTCTGATGATTTTGCTTATCAAATATTTTAAATGGAATGCTGCTCCAATCTTATCGGTATCATTCATCCCATTCTTTGCGCATCCGGCGCACCTCTGGCTGCTGCCAGTGACAGTTCTGACCTCTCTGCTTGGCTTATTCGTTCCTATCTGGCTCATCAGCAGGTTGGAGAAGCTTGTGCTGCCAGTGCCGCAGAAATGGGTACTGTTTGTACAGCGGTTTACGTCCAAGGTGTCTGCATCCGTGAAAAGAGAGCTATAAAAGGAAGGAAAAGCGGCAAGCATACCATGTGCTTACGCTTTTTTCATTAGCCCTGACTTTGGTATACTAAAGAGAAACGGTACCAAAATTCCTATGGACAGGGGAGCGGCTGCCTATGCCGGATTGGTCGTATCATTCGCTATTTCGCCCGCTGTTATTCCGCTTGCCGGCCCGAACGGCGCGTAATTGGACATTGCAGGCGATCGGGGGGCTCAGCCGTGTTCCCGGCGGAACCTTCGTCATTAAGACCATGGGGCACATCGAGCTGCCGGAGCCTTTATCAACAGAGCTTGCGGGACTAACGGTGCCTTGCCCTGTCGGGCTGGGCGGCGGCTTGGACCCGCATGGCATAGCCCAGAAGGCGCTGGCGCAGTTCGGCTTCGGCTTCATCGAGATCGGGCCTGTCACCGTGCAGCCCGTCCATGAAACTGCCGCAGCGATCGGCCGCTACGGGGAGCAGGAAGCCATCGCATACCCCGATGGCTATGCGAACGACGGCCTCGATGCGTTGGCGAGGCGCCTGGGTAAAGGTACTGGGCGTCGCCTGCCGCACTTCATACGGCTGCGGCCGATGCCCGGGAGCACGCCGCGCGAGGCGCTGTCGCAGCAGCAGGAGCTGCTGGCGCGACTGGCGCCGTACGCGGCCGGCTTCTACATCGATGGCCTCGACGAAGGCTGGTCATTGGCGGATGCAGCCGCGTACCTGGCGGAGGTACGCGGCATGGCTTTGGCAGCGGCTGCAGGGAAGCCGCTGCTGCTCTATTTGCCGCTGCATCTCCCTCAGGAGATGGTGCGGCAGCTTGCGGAGGCCGTCCCGCTGCGCAGCTGGGACGGCGTCGTTGTCGGCGACGCGATGTGCGAGGCTGGACAGCCCAGCATCCGCGTCGGCGGGGCGGGCTCGCTCGAGGCAGCGCTGAGCCAGGTGAGGCTGCTCCGCGAGGTGCTAGGTGCGCGGAGCACGATCGTGGCGGCCGGCGGTGTGCATGCGCCGCAGGATGCGCTGGCGCTGCTGGCTGCCGGAGCCAGCGCTGTGCAGCTGCACAGCGGCTTGGTATTTGCCGGCCCCGGGCTGCCGAAGCGCGTGAACGAAGCGGTTCTCTATGAGCGTCTGCGGGAGACACAGGCGCCGGAACCGCCTTCGTTCTGGGCCAGCTGGGGCTGGATGGCGCTGCTGGGCATCGGCATGCTGATCGGTGGCGTGCTGGCCTGGCTGATTGCGGCGACGACCGTGCTCCTGCCCTACGATGAAGAGTTCCTTGGCGTGAGCCGCAGCGTCATCCGGGGATTCAGCCCGCATCTTCTGCATTTCATGACCCACGATCGGATTACGCTGGCGGGCACGATGCTGTCGATCGGCATTTTTTACTATCAATTGGCGCATCACGGCCTGCAATATGGACTGCATTGGGCACGTACGGCGGTATATACCTCTTGTGCAGTCGGCTTCAGCAGTTTTTTTCTATATCTCGGTTACGGATATTTCGATCCTTTGCACGCGGCGGTTGCCGTGATGCTGCTGCCGATGCTGCTGCTGTCGCTGCGCGGCTGGAAGGATCGTCCTTCACGCAAGCCCCCAAGCCTAACAAATGACCGGATTTGGCGCAGGGCCCAATGGGGGCAGTGCTGCTGGGTTGTGCTCGGATTCGCGTTGGCGATAGGAGGTTTAGTCATCTCGGGGATCGGCATCACTTCCGTATTCGTACCAACCGACCTGGATTATATCGGTTTGTCTGCCGAGCAGATTGGCGCCTGGAATGACCGGCTGATTCCCTTGATCGCCCATGACCGTGCGGGCTTCGGCGGAGCGCTGCTCTCCCTCGCGGTAGCCATCACCGGCTCGGCGCTATGGGGAGTCAATCAGGGAGAGAAGTGGCTGTGGTGGACGTTCTTGCTCGGTGGGCTGCCTGGCTTTGCTGCGGGTCTGCTCGTTCACATTCATATTGGCTACACCGACTTTTGGCATTTGCTTCCATTATATATCGCGGTTCTATTATACGCCGGTGGACTCTATGGAACGTATCCGTATCTGGTTGGCCGTGCGGGACATCTGTTGCATGAAGTACATAAAGGGCAGGATTCCCAACTTGCGGTGAAGAAATTTTAGCTAGAATTGAAAGGTGGCAGATGATATGGATAAAATCGCCGTTATTTCCGATATACATGGCAACATGCCTGCATTGGAGTCCGTCTTAGCCGATATTCAGCAGCGCGGCATTTCCCGGATCATCTGCCTCGGCGATTTGGTCGGCAAAGGCCCTCACCCCGATCAGGTGGTCGATTGTATCCGGGAAGTATGCGACTTGGTCATTCAAGGAAATTGGGATGATTTCATCGGCAATCCGACTACTGATCCTGTCCTAAGCTGGCACCAGCAGCGTTTGGGCGGGGGGCGCATGGCGTATCTGAAGGAGCTGCCGTTTAGCTGCGAGTTTTGGATGAGCGGCAAGTTTGTCCGCTTGTTTCACGCATCGCCGCGAAGCGTCTACGAACGGATTCAGCCTTGGGACCCGATGGAAAGCCGCTTGTCGATGTTTGAGCCCTCAGTCCGCAGCGCGGAACCGCGCAAGGCGGATGTAGCGGGGTATGGCGATGTACATAATGCTTATTTGCAAAACCTGGAAGGCCGCACACTCTTTAATGCCGGGAGCGTTGGCAATCCGCTGGATATGGCACAAGCCTCGTATGCAATTCTTGAAGGCGAATACCAGGGCAAAAAATCCGCGGCGCTGAACATTCAGCTCATCCGGGTGCCTTACGATATTGAGCTTGCCGTTCAGCAGGCGATTGATGAAGAGATGCCGGCTTTGGATCCTTATGTGATCGAATTGCGAACAGGGCGATATCGCGGGCTTCAAAATGAACAAGCATAAAAGGAGAGACACCGCATGAGTCACAGGGAGTTGAATGAGCTGAGAGCTCAAGTCGATGAAATTAATGTTAAATTGCTGGAGTTATTAAATGAACGCGCGCGAATTGTGGAGAAAATCGGTGAGTACAAGCGCAGCGCAGGCATGCTGGATGTCTATGATCCTAAGCGTGAACGCGAAAGTTTCGAGTATCTGACGCGCCGAAATCAAGGGCCTTTTGACGATGAGATGATTAAAAATATTTTCAAACAAATCTTTGATGAATCCTCCGAACTGCAAAAGCGGCAGCGGATTTAATAACGAATGGCCATTCACCTATTTCGCATAGGTGTTTTTTTGTGTGAAAATTCGAACTCAGCCTCGGCACCCAGTGCTCGACAGGCGTTAAACGTCAACCGGCATTGAGCCTGAACGGCATTTAGTATATGATGATAGTCGGTACTTGCGTTTTTGGAAATCACCTTAAAATTAAGATAAAGCGAGATGGATGAGATGAACCCTAGAGATTTACACTATACAATGCCAGCAGAATGGACGAACCATGAGCGTACGTTCATTTCTTGGCCGGTACAAGCTTCCATGGTTTATCCTGAAGATTATGCGGTTGTGACAAAAGGCTACGCGGATTTGGTGAAAGCGATCGCCGAGTTTGAACCGGTGACCGTGATTGTGAATCCCTCGGATGCAGAGCAGGTGAAAGCTCTTTTCGATGAAACGAACGTGGAGTTTTTGACGATCCCGCATAATGATGCGTGGTTCCGCGACAACGGCCCAACCTTCGTGCTGAACGAGCAGCAAGAGATTGCTGGCGTGAACTGGAAGTTCAATGCATGGGGCGGCAAATACGCACCTTGGAATTTGGACGACGAAGTCGCTCCGCAAATTATGGAGACCTACGGCGTGAAGCGCTTTGATGCTCCGATCGTCATGGAAGGCGGATCTATTCATACGGACGGAGAGGGCACGCTGCTGACAACAGAAGAATGTCTGTTGAATACGAACCGCAACCCGGAGTTGAGCTGTGAAGAGATTGAAGCCCATGTGAAAAACTTCGTGAACGTGGACAAAATTATTTGGCTGAATAAAGGCTTGGATGGCGATGAAACAGACGGTCACGTTGATAATATTGCTTGTTTTGCAGCACCTGGCAAAGTGATCCTGCAAATGTGCTACGATCCAGCCGATGAGAACTACGCTATTACGCAAGAGAACTTGCAAATTTTGCGCAATGCGACGGATGCGAAAGGGCGTAAACTGGAGATCATTGAGATTGAACAGCCGCCGAAAACGTTTTTTGGCGATCAGCGCCTGACGCTGAGCTACCTGAACTTCTACTTCGTAAACGGCGGTATTATTTTGCCGGTGTTCGGGGGTACTGCGGAAGAAACGGATCGCAGAGCAGAAGAAGTGCTGAGCCAGGTGTTCCCTGATCGCAGAATTCGCAAAATTAACGGAATGTCCATTATTAAAGAGGGTGGCAACGTCCACTGTACGACGCAGCAAATGCCGGCCAGCGGCAGAGGCTAAGCGATAGACTTTTTATGACATAAGTATTTAATGAGGTGAATGAAATGAGAATGGTGAAAGTTGCGGCAACCCAAATGAGCTGCACCAGCAATATTGAAGAAAACATCCGTAAAGCCGAGGCTTTGGTTCGCAAAGCGGCAGCCGAAGGGGCACAAATTATTTTGATTCAGGAGCTCTTCGAGACTCCGTATTTCTGCCAAAAAGAGAAGTCCGATTATTACCATTACGCTACGGAGCTTGAAAATAATAAGGCGGTTAACCATTTCCGCCAAATTGCCAAAGAGCTGCAAGTCGTGCTGCCGATCAGCTTCTACGAGAAAAAGAACTATGCTCGTTACAACTCGCTCGCTATGATCGATGCTGACGGGGAAGTGCTGGGCCTTTACCGCAAAAGCCATATCCCTGACGGTCCTGGGTATGAGGAGAAGTTTTATTTCAACCCTGGCGATACGGGCTTCAAAGTATGGAAAACCCGCTACGCCAAAATCGGCGTAGGCGTCTGCTGGGATCAGTGGTACCCTGAAGCAGCGAGATGTATGGCACTCATGGGCGCAGAGCTGCTTTTCTACCCGACAGCGATCGGTTCCGAGCCGCAAGACAGCGGGATCGACTCCAAGGATCACTGGCAAATGTGCATGCTGGGCCATGCCGCGGCGAACCTTATCCCTGTCATCGCGTCGAACCGCGTAGGCAAGGAGACCGATGATGAGTCCAGCATTGATTTTTACGGTTCTTCGTTCATCGCCGGCCCGCAAGGCAATAAAATTGTGGAAGCCGGACGTATCGAAGAGACAACGCTGGTTGCTGAATTCGATCTGGATCAGCTGGAAGTTCAGCGCATCGAGTGGGGCATTTTCCGCGATCGCCGTCCGGATTTGTACAAGGCCATCGCTACGTACGACGGGAATCAGGTACTATAAGATCATAAGTAAAATGAGGCAGGCTACCCATCATTAGGGGGACCTGCCCTTTTTGCAAACTTCGAAAAAGGAAGATCAGCCTATGCTTTATCCACTGCTGAAAGGTATTATACTAGGTTTGTCCATTGCGGCTCCCGTAGGACCGATCGGAATACTCTGTATACGTCGAACACTAACGCTTGGTCGGCTGCACGGGTTTCTGTCGGGATTGGGCGCAGCCACGGCGGATGCGTGCTATGGCTTCATGGCCGGCTTCGGACTGACGCTGGTCACGAGTTTTTTGCTGGATCAGCGCATGCTGCTGCAGGGCGCAGGTGGCTTGTTTCTGCTGTATCTTGGTGTTCAAACCTATCGCGCTAACCCCGCACGTGATCCGGCTAAAGCCAGCAGTAAGACTCTTTTCAAGTCGTATGCCTCGACTTTGATGCTAACGATTACCAACCCGATGACGATTCTGTCGTTTGTCGGCGTCTTTGCCGGGTTGGGCATCGGCCATGAGCAGGGGAATTGGTTGTCGGCAACCTCATTGGTTGCGGGCGTTTTCATCGGCTCAGCGCTGTGGTGGCTGATGCTGTGCCTTGCCGTCGGTTTGCTGCGAGAGCGGCTGCATACAGAGGCTTTTCGATGGATTAACCGCATTTCGGGTTCCATCGTCATTATATTTGGTATTCTAGCATTGCTGGGAATTATGAAGGGGGATTAAGAGCAAGAATATGATATCTGCAATTATTCATGCTTTTTTACTTGCAATTGGATTGATTATGCCTTTAGGTGTGCAAAACTTTTTTGTGTTTTCACAAGGGGCTGTCAGGGAAAGATGGATTTATGTGCTACCAATCGTGCTGACCGCTTCGTTATGCGATACGGTGCTCATTCTGGTGGCCGTGCTTGGACTTTCGGTCGTCGTGCTCAGCTTCGTGTGGATGAAAACGCTGCTTGTCATCGGCGGTACGATATTCCTGCTCTACATGGGCTTTTTATCGTGGAGGACGAAGCCGGAGGCCAAAAAGCAGGTGCAGGAGCATACAAGGCTAGGCAAAATGATTACATTCACGATGATGATCTCCATCCTGAATCCGCATGCGATTCTGGATACGGTAGGCGTGATCGGCACCAGCTCGCTAAGCTATACAGGGGCGGAAAAAGTAGCTTTCACCCTGACATGCATTGTGGTCTCATGGTTGTGGTTTTTTATGCTTGCTTTGACGGGGCGCCTCGTAGGGCTAAAGGATAAATCGGGCAAGCTAATCGCATACTTGAATAAAATCTCGGCGCTCGTCATGTGGGCAGCGGCTGTGTACTTAGTGACAACCCTATAGACGATGATAGCTTTGGCTGTAAGCTGAAGGCGCGCGAGAAAAATAGGATCTGGAATGGGGTGGTGCTGCATGGATAATTCCAAGTATGAAAAGTATTTCTCCAATGACGGCTTTTGGGCGAAGCTGAAAAAAGGCGCAAAAGACGCGGGTATCAAAGTCATCTATACCGGCTTGCTGCTGTTTTACGCACTCGAAAGCAAGAAGACGCCGCTGAAAGCCAAAGTGCAGATTTACGGCGCGCTGGGGTATTTGATTTTGCCGCTGGATCTTGTCCCCGATGTGCTGCCGGTCGTAGGCTATGTGGACGATCTTGGTGCTTTGGCGCTTGCGCTCGGCGCTGTGGCGAAGAGCATCGACGATGACGTGAAGCGGAAGGCGAAAGACAAGCTACACGAGTTTTTTGGCGAGGAAGCAGTGAAAAGCCAGGATGTCATTGACATTGAGGCGCAGCTGGTCGACAGCGAGGGAGAGGCTGGGCGTCGCGATACATAAGTGAGTTGAAGGGGAACTGCCTGTAGAGGGCAGTTTTTCTTTTGGGATTATTTTACAGACGAGAATAGAGTTTCGTGGTATGATTTTTTTATGTTTAAAAAGTGAGGTGCTCTAATGGGGAAAAAGATTGTCCGTGCACTTGTAGTTGTATTTGCTTTGGCTGTCGCTTTCTATGCCATCGTTCAATACGGCCTCTTTCGTGCTGATCAGGCAGGGCTTGTTGCTTTCAAGCTGCAGAAGCCTGACTTTCATCTGGCGCCTTGGGTGTATGTCCTCTATGCGCATATCGTGACTGCGGTGCTAGCGCTGGTGATTGGACCGATTCAGCTGTTCCGCAAACCGACCGGCACCAGAGTGAAGCGGCATCGCTTGCTCGGCTATTTGTATGTCGCTGCAATTACGGTAAGCGGCTTGGTCAGCGTGTACCTGGCCTTGTATGCAACAGGCGGTTGGCTGGCCAGTTTGGGCTTTTTGGGCCTCGATGCCTGCTGGCTCGCGTCAACATGGGTGGCCCTGCGCAAAATCATGCTCAAAGATGTGGCGGCGCATAAAGCGTGGATGCTGCGCAGCTACGCGCTAACCTTTGCAGCCGTAACTTTGCGCGTATGGCTGGCGCCGCTGGTAATGGCCTTCGGCGACTTCGAGACGGGCTACCGGCTTGTGGCTTGGCTGTGCTGGATCCCGAACCTGCTGGTCATCGAGGCCGTGATCCGATCGCGAAAGGCAAATCAGCGTCCGCCGGCAGCGTCCGCTTAAAGGCGCCTCGAAAGAACTGTGGCGCGGGGGAGGCGGGCTCAGCAGTGCAGGGCAGAGAAGGGAAGAGCAAGGAAGGGCAAGGCAAGGCAAGGTGCCCGGGTCGCCTGGAGGTGGTGCTAGGAGACGCCCAAAGCAGTGTATGCAAAGCGGGCGAACTGCTTTAAAGGCCGCGCGTGAGCGGCTGCGAGTGAGAGTAAAGCGAGAAATCCGCTTTAGAGGCTGAGCGCGGGTGGCTGAGAGTGAGTTTTTACATTTGCAGCGGCGCGACTTGGTTCTCTTGGAGGAAATTAGAGTGGTCATAACTGGGGAGTAACTCCACCGCTTACCAATACCAGTAGAACTAAAATCTCGAAGCATTTGACAGACCGTCGGTCGGTATGTAATATAGAGCTATCGACACACCAGTGGTCGGTTGGATGTTGGGTGCACCAATATACGTCTTAGAGGGCTTGCTCTGGTGAGAGAGTCTGGTTTTACATGCGAGTAGCAGGGCTTCAGCGCAAATTAGGCCAGGAGTTTAAGGCAATCCGCAATTACTTAGCAGACAGGGGTAGCGGTGACAACAGTGGCAGCAGTAAAAACAATGACATGCAGTGACAACAATGTCATCAGGGTCGCACAATGCGTACTCAAACCATAATGACTGGTTTGTGGCAAGGCCAAGCACAATAACATGCACGAAGCCGGCCACGAACTAAGGCCTTACACAGAGATCACAAATGGTACTAGGATAGACTTGTACATACCGACCGACGGTCCCACGATGAGCTGTGTACGGTATTTTCAGAAAAGGAGATGTTAGAAGTTGACTCAACAGCAAGGGAATTTAAAAGGCTATAACGTAGTGGCGCAAATGGTTTGTGCGACTTTGAAGGGCAGCTGTCCAGGCTCTTATGCAGTTTTTTTGACAAGGGAGGCACTCCGAAATGTCTAATATATTCCTATGTCTCATCATTTTGCTGCTCATCGTTAGAAGCCAGCTGAGAGTGAAGCCTTTGAGAAGAAGCTTGTTCACTTTGCCGTTATTGCTATTGTTCTATGCCATCTATTTGGCCGCTCAAGCCCATGTGCAGCCCGGTGAGGGAATATCTCTGGCCTTGAGCGCGCTGCTTGGCAGCGGTGTAGGTCTCTTTCAAGGACGTCTGACAAGAGTATATGTGGATAACTCGGTTTGGATGATGGCAGGCTCATGGGCTGGATTGGCTGTATGGCTGCTCTCTATTCCTTTGCGTTTCATCGTTCGCTACGGGTTTGTGGAGCTGTCCGGAATAGACGTGGTCTTGACGGGGGCCCAAGCATATGTGCCATTCCTGTTCTCGATTGCCGGAATCTTGCTTGGTAAAGTGTTGATGCTCTCGCTTCTATACCCCGAGCAGATGAGAGCCGCAGCAGTCGGAACTTTTAAGCATCATCGTGCCCGGTAGGCTCAAAATGATAATGGTCTCCTAGGCACTTGACCATACCGACGGTTGGTATACAATAAAGAGATTAAAAAGATAACATAACGGAGGCGCTCCTATGACATCAGATACCACACAACGCAGCGCAAGCTTTCAACTCATCCTGGATACGACCGAACAACTGGTCAAAGAGAAAGGGTGCCGTCAGACGACACTGCAGGATATTATCGACCGTACAGGGCTATCCAAAGGGGCGATCTATCATTATGTATCCGGTAAAGATGAGTTGTTCGGACTCATTCTGAAATCCAAAGCCGAGCAAATGAACGAGCGGTTCCAAGCGGCTGTAGCCGGGACGGTTGGTCCGGATGCCGTTCCGCCGATTCAAACGATTACGCAAGGTATGATTGCAAATACGGATAAGAACGATGTCGGCAGCAAGATTTTTATTTATTTGCTCAGCCAAAATGAAAATCCCAAAATCGCGGAAATGCTGACGGATCTATATAACTTCTCTTTACGCATGGCCACGAGCTGGCTGGAGGTCGGCCAGAAGGCGGGTGCGATTCCGCCGGATATCGATGCGAATAGAGCTGCAGCGATTTTCATGACGTTTACTTACGGCATTAGGGTTCAAAATGTCATTGCCGGAGATATGCATCAAGCACTGCAGGCTGATGAGGTGTTCAGGGTTATTTTTCGCTCTCTTCTGTAAGTGAGGATTGGAAGGGATAGGTAGCCTCCAGCACCTCCTCGATGTCGTACATGCGCAGCCAAAGATAATCGATTGAAGTAAAATCAGCAATCAGATGGGCATGCCGCTGTTTTAGGGCAGTGAGGTGGATGCCTACGCTATGGGAATGCTTGTCGCTGACAACAAGGTCTTCCAGCAGCACTGAAAGTCCGGCGGCATCTTCCGGAATCTCCTCTAGGTGTAATTCCTGGAAAGGTGCCGTCAGCCTCACATATAACATGGTGCGACTCCAATCCAGCGCTCCATCTGCAATTCGGATCGACATGAGAACGGGGTGCTTCCTCTCTTCATGGAAGTCGTAAAAGACCGTGATCTTTCCCATTGTTCAAAGGCTCCTTTGCTTCTGCAAATAATCGAGCTTGTCCATAATCGCGCGGGTTGCAGCGGACCATGGCGCTGGCGCGGATCTGGGAAACGGGCTCTGCAAGTGCAGATGATATTTCTGATCAAGCATGCCTTGAAGAACACGGCGCTGGATCTGCTCGAGCCGTACTTTAGCAAGCTTGTAGGTCACTTGGAATTCCTCGGACAGCACCTCGATCATTTCAGAAGTGCGCTCGGGCAATGAAAGATGACGAATCATGGAAAAGGGTAGCGCTGCATAGAGTTGAAAAGCTGCCGCATCCTGCTCCTGCCAATCGGTGTAAGGTTCCGGCATGATCATCTGATTGCCCGAATGGCGCAGCACGTGGCAGACCTCATGCAGGAAATCTTCCCATTGCTCCCTCGCCGATAAGCGGCGATCCACATTAATGCTAACCTTGCCTTCATGCTCAACCGCCATGCTGTTCATATCCATATAATAAGTCCAGATGCCAAGCTTGGCAGACAAATGGCTAATCGTTAAATGCTCAGGGGCGGTAATTCCGTGTTGGGTATATAAACGTTCAATCCAGGCTTCCAGCGGAGTCAGTTGGTATGCAGAAAACATGCGGCACCTTCTTCATGTGGGAATGTATGTTCGCAAAAAAGGGATAAAGAAAAGCCCAGTCGGGCTGAAAAGCTGAGCAACAAAGTCACTGTTCACTGCCGGGCTTGCGGGCTTGTTCGTTCTCTTTAATAAACTGCCAGAAACGAAGCATCTCGTCACGACGCTCTTTCGGGGCGCTTTTGAAATCTTTAAAAAACAGGCTGATCTCCGGATCGTCTACTTCATTGCCCTCAAGTCTGCCCTGCGATTCAGCAGGTACCGAAGACGAAACGGCTTCAGCGGAATCGACTCCTTCAGTGGGAGCGAATCCGGCAAGCAATAGAAGCTCGTCCTTATCAGGGGCGCTCAAGGCATCCGCTAGAGCGATGACCGTTTCTCTGGAAGGATGGAAGCGATTGTTTTCTATGGAATTAATGAATGAATAACTAACGCCAGACAAAGCACCCAGTTCACGCAGTGAGTAATTACGCAGCTGCCGCAGCTGTCGGATGCGATTGCCGAATTGAATCATGTCTTTCATCGCTTCATCACCTGCTTCTATTGTAATTGCTTAGAAGAGTGGATGACAAGAGGGGGACGAAAAAAAAGTTTTGTTAATCTAAACAAAATGTGTTGAAATTCAAAACGGATTTCGGTAATATTTGGTCTAGAGGTTCAAAACTTTTCCAGCTGGAGAAACGTGCTCGTATTTCATGAGGGGGTGAGCCTTTAGAACAACATGTTTAGAAAAGCTGCTGGAAAGGAGTGAGGATGCTGATTCAAGAAAGTGTTTTGAAATTCAAAACAAGATGAATGAAGCTGAGTTAAGCCTCGAACCGAGGAGAGGAGTGCTTTTATGATCTCACAATGGTTAGAAGGACTGGCTGCATCAATGGTTTATCTAGGGCGCCTTACACATATAGAGGCAGGCAGCTGGGAAGGACCGCTCAGGCTTCTTGTTTACCTGATGATAGCTGATTATGTCATGGGGGTTCTGGCGGCTTTGAAGGCCAAGCAACTAAGCGGCCATGCAATGCTCTGGGAGGCCATTCGGAAGGGAGGTGTGCTGAGTGTGGTTTGTATAGCCGCGCAGCTCGACCAGCTTCTCGGCGGCGGGCAAGCTCCCGTGTTCCGCAACTTGGCGATTTATTTTTATGCCGGGCGTGAGGGTTTGGCATTAATTGAACATTTCGGTGCAATCGGCGTGCCGTGGCCGCCGGCTATACGTAACGCTCTACGGCAGCTGCAGAAAGGCAAAGATAAGAAATGATTGCTGCGACCAGGAAAATGACTGTTTAGGGAATGCGGATGCCCCATCTAACTCAAGGAGGACAAGAACATGCAGATGAATATACAAAAAGAACTGAAGGACATGCACTCCCTCTATCAAGCGCTAATGGGGAAGGTCGAAGCCCACGAGGATCGCATCCAGGCCTTGGAGCTTAGAGAGAGACTGCCGGTGCCGATGTGGGCGAACAAAGCGGTGGAAGCCGCCGTAGAGGCTGGTCTGATCGATAAGCCCGAGGGTGCGAGTTATGATTTTTACAGGCTGCTCGTTGTACTTCAAAGACGCGGCATGATCTGAGCAGCCTGACTTGACCCGTTCGGCCATTCGGATACAATGGAGATTATTCCTTAAAGTTAGAGGGTCGTGTGATGACATATATTTATACTTACGCTTGCCATGAGGACGAGCAAGCGCTATGCGAGCTGGAGCTGCGCACACTGCTCGACAAGGCTCCCCTTGTGCGCTACGTGGAGAGCGCGCGCTGCATTCCGCCGAGCCGCAGCCCGTTCCTGAAGTTGCGGCTCGACGTGCAGTTCACGGCCGACAGCTTGCAGGAGCTGGCCGGGTACGTGCAGACGCTGACCCTGCCGGCGGGGTCAACGTTCAAGGTCGCGTTCGTGGAGACCGAGGCTGAGGTCAGCTATGACCGCCAGCGCGAGATCGAACGCGAAATCGGCCGCCACCTGCGCGGCAAAGCCGAGATGCGGCGGCCAGAGCAGTGGTTCGCCGTCACGCAGCTCGGGGGCCGATGGCTGTTCGGCCCCTGCAGCTACGGCGAAGCCGTCTGGCTTCAGCACCAGCAGAAGCCGCAGAACTACTCCACCGCCCTCAGTACGCGCTTAGCGCGGGCGGTGGTGAACATCGCCGTGCCCGAGACGGCGGGCACGCGGGTCATTGACCCGTGCTGCGGCATCGGCACGGTGCTGGTGGAAGCGATGTCGATGGGGATCGACATCGTCGGCTGTGACATCAACCCGCTGGCTGTGCGGGGCGCGCGGGTCAATCTGGACCACTTCGGGATGCCGAATGTGGTGAGCCTTGCTGATATGCGCACCTGGTCAGGGCGCTATGAAGCGCTCATCCTGGACATGCCGTATAACCTTTGCTCGAAGCTGCCGGAGGCCGAACAGCTCGAGATGCTTACCAGCGCCAGACGCCTTGCAGAACGGGCGGTGATCATCACGACTGAACCGATCGAGCCGTTAGTGGCGCAGGCTGGATTCAGCGTCGCTGAGCACTGCATCGTCCGCAAGGGTAAATTCAGCAGACAGGTGCTCGTCTGTAAATAGACTTAACCGAGCATTTTGCCTAGAGGGCCATCTTCGGCGATAATGTCCTGAATATCGTAAACGGAGATCGGGAAATACAGAAAACCGTACACATAAGCCGCCAGCTCATAGAGTTGGAAATAAACGACGAGCGCTTTGTCCGCAATGTAGTAGTCCTGATCGGGACGAATGCTTTTGAAATCGACTAACAAGGGAATGTTTCGCTGTTTGATTTGGGCCGTAATGATCGCCGAGAGCCTGCCGATATAGTCGCTGCCCGGCTTAAACAGATCTTTGAGCGCGTACTGCCTGGCGTTTTGGGTGTCAAAGGTCAACGATTTTTGAACCGTCAATCCGTGAGCACCACCTGAGAACGCGTAGTTGATCAGCGACAGGCTCAAGATGTTTTTCTCATTCGATTTAAGTTCATAAAAAGCGGAGACATCCGTTTGCGGATTCTGCGGGTATCCTTGATCGTGGAGCATTTGATTAACCTCATTAACAATGGCGGTATTGATTTGATACTGGACGGCGTAAGGCATCAACTGTTCCACGGCGGGGTACAACAGGTCGAGCTTATCTCGGTGTACCTGGTATGTTTTTATACTGACGGGCTTATCCAATTTTCATCATCCATCCTTGCATTTTTTACACCCTATTCGGAGGATGGGCGGATGGTTCATAGGCACAGCCTATGAAGGCGGTATTAATTATATATTTTACAAGCGGAGATTCATCCATCATACTAGAGATAAATGGGATTAACTAGGAGGTTCAGTATGGGAAAAGTGTTCGATTTTATGCATCCGGAGCATCTGGCGTTCATTGCCAAGCAGCATATCTTTTTTGTAGGCTCCGCGCCGCTCGATGGGGAAGGGCATGTGAACCTGTCGCCGAAAGGGCATGATGTACTGCGATTGCTTTCCGCGAACGAAGTGGCCTATCTGGACTTGACGGGAAGCGGCAATGAAACGAGTGCGCATCTGGAGGAAAACGGGCGAATTACGCTTATGTTCATGGCGGTTGAAGGTCCGCCGATGATCTTGCGATTGTACGGGAAGGGCCGCGTCGTTCTGCCTGGCACGCCCGAGTGGGAGACGCTTGCCCCACAGTTCACCATGCTGCCGGGAGCACGGCAAATCATTGCAATTCAAGTGGAAGTGGTGAAAACTTCATGCGGCTTTAGCGTGCCTTATTTCAGTTATGAGGGGGAACGGCCGACACTGCAGCAGTGGGCCGTTCAAAAGGGTGAAGAGGGACTTGTAGCTTACCGCCAAGAAAAGAACACCCTCAGCATGGACGGTTTAGTTACGACGATCGGTCAAAAGTTATCCACAAACACTTTGTAGGCTCATACAAAAAATTGTCTGAGCTCTGCAGGCACTTCACGGCTTTTGCGCGTCGCGCTGTCCATCGTTACGCTGGTTACCAGCGCGTCTGCGCGCAGCTCGCCTTGCTCATCGACGATTTCTTGCTTCAGCACATAGCTGGAGCGGCCGATCCTCTCAGGCTGACATGTCACGGTTAGTTTGTCGCCCTGCTTGCATTCTTTTTTATAATTGATGCTGATGTTCACCGTTACCGTTTGGATTCCCATTGCACCAAAAGTTTCGTAGGGCAGCTTGCACAGCTCGTACCATTCCTCACGGCCCCATTCGAGATATTCCAAGTACTTGGCATTGTTGACATGCCCATTCACATCGATTTCAGTGGAACGGACGGTGATGTCCAACTTCGATTTGACTGTCATAGTTCAAAAGCTCCTTCAGACGTACCTGTGATTGAGGCAGGTGTTTTTTTTCATTATAGCGAAGTTCCGAAAGTGAAAGCCAGTTTATGCGGATTTGGCTGATATCATGAGGTTATAGGATAACTTGTTTGCTGGGGACATCCTCTGTAGTAGCGGAATAGGCGGCAGTGATGAGCGATATGATGGGCTGATAGATCTCCACAAGTTGGGAAAGCTATGGCGAGACTGAGATGATAAGAGGTGTAGATGATGGCAGAAGAGCAAGGATATCGGATAGAACGGGATACGATGGGGGAAATAAGAGTACCTGTGGATAAGTTATGGGGCGCTCAAACCCAACGCAGCTATGAGAATTTTAAGATTGGGACCGAGCGGATGCCGCTGAGGCTGATTCAGGCTTTTGCTTTATTGAAAAAGGCGGCTGCGCAGGTGAACCGTGAGCTGGGCGGCTTAACGCCTGAAAAGGCGGATGCCATCGCCAAAGCGGCCGACGAGATTGTCGAAGGCCGCTGGAACGACGAGTTCCCGCTCGTTGTCTGGCAGACGGGCAGCGGAACGCAGTCGAATATGAACGTGAACGAAGTGATCGCTCATCGGGGGACGGAGCTGCTCGACGGTGACGGCGCTGGTGCAGTCCGCATCCATCCCAACGATGATGTCAACCGTTCGCAGAGTTCGAACGATACGTTTCCGACGGCTATGCACGTAGCGGGTGTAATCGCCGTCGAGGAAGAGCTGCTGCCGGCGCTGGCACTGCTGCAGGAGACGCTGCGCAGCAAAATGGAGGCATATGCTGATATCGTCAAGATCGGCCGCACCCACCTGCAGGACGCTACTCCGCTTACGCTGGGGCAGGAAATTAGCGGCTGGTGGGCGATGCTGGAGCAGACTGCACGCATGATCCGCAGCAGTGTGGATGCGATGCGCGAGCTCGCCATCGGTGGGACGGCGGTCGGCACCGGCCTGAACGCGCATCCCGAATTCGGCGCTCGCGTCGCCGAAGCGTTGTCTGGCGAGACAGGCACACGCTTCGTCTCGGCGGCCAACAAGTTTCATGCGCTGACGAGCCATGATCAGATTGTTTTCGCGCATGGCGCGCTCAAGGCGCTCGCGGCGAATTTAATGAAGATCGCCAACGACGTGCGCTGGCTGGCGAGCGGTCCCCGCTGCGGAATCGGAGAGATTACGATTCCTGAGAACGAGCCTGGCAGCTCTATTATGCCGGGTAAGGTCAACCCGACACAGAGCGAGGCGATGACGATGGTCGTGTGTCAGGTAATGGGCAATGATGCGGCGATCGGGTTTGCCGCGAGCCAGGGCAATTTTGAGCTGAACGTGTTCAAGCCGGTCATCATCCATAACTTCCTGCAGTCCGTGCGGCTGC
Source organism: Paenibacillus aestuarii (assembly GCF_027789125.1). Classification (GTDB taxonomy): domain Bacteria; phylum Bacillota; class Bacilli; order Paenibacillales; family NBRC-103111; genus Paenibacillus_E; species Paenibacillus_E aestuarii. The sequence goes on from NZ_JAQFVF010000022.1 coordinate 128,611, forward strand.
TTGCTGACAGTATGCGCTCGTTCAACGATAACTGCTTAGTCGGCATGGAGCCGAATCGTCCAGTGATCGAGCGGAATTTGGAGCGTTCGCTCATGCTGGTGACGGCGCTCAACCCGTATATCGGGTATGAGAAAGCCGCCAGCATCGCGAAGCAAGCTCACAAAGAGGGCCTGACGCTGAAGGAGTCGGCGATTCGCAGCGGCTATTTAACGGAAGAGCAATTCGACAGCTACGTTCGCCCTGAGGCGATGGTTCATCCGAAAGAATAGGCGGAGCGATTAGCAACTCGGTCGCTTCCTTTGCGGGAGCCGCAGCTTCCGGTTGCGCGCCCAAGCATCAGGGCATCCCTCGCTTGAAGTCGCAGCAGTCCGATCGCGCGCCCAAGCGTGGGCATCCTCCGTTTGAAACGGCAGTAGCCCTATTTTGCCTAATTGCAGCGACATATTTTCCCGCGCGAAGCAGCTATAGTCAGACTTTGCCCGCTTAAATGGGGGTTTCGCTGCAGGCCGGGCACAAAAGTGCGAATTAAGTGGGGGAATTCGGATTACAGCCACGACACGCGCAATCATATGTAATTTAGTTGTGCAAAACCGGACTGCAGCATATTTTGTCGTGTACGGCTGCACACGCCTCCACATGTCTGCGTACGCCGCACTTGCCGCACGCATACACGTACGCTGCACACTGTCGCGCGCGCCGTCGCCCGTCGCCGCCCATCCACAAGCGCCGCAAAACAAAAAACTGCCCCTCTCAACCGAGAAGGGCAGTTTTTTGTTCATCTTCTGCTGCTTGTGTTCGTCAAGGCGGGGAGCATTCTTGTGTCCTTAACCATGGTCGAATTGCAGATGGGGCATACGGGGCTTTCATTGAACGAGAAGTTATCCCTCATCCAGCAAGTGCACTGTTCTGTACTGCAGGACCAGATGCTTGTTTCTTCTTCTTGGACAGGTTCTAATGTTTTCTTTGAAAAATACAAAACGAACGCCTCCTTGTCGAAAGTAGACTTTGGTTCGCAAGCAGCTTGAAGTATATGAGGTGAGGGGGCTACAGCTTGACTACATTTTCAGCTTGTGGCCCTCGGTTGCCTTGAACGATATTGAATTGAACGCGTTGGCCTTCGTCCAGGCTTTTAAAACCATCACCAGTTATGGCGCTGTAATGGACGAATACGTCGTTACCGCCTTCAACTTCGATGAACCCAAAACCTTTTTCTGCATTAAACCATTTTACCGTACCTGTTTCCATGTTTACAAAAACCTCCAACAAATAATTATGCTGCGCCGGCGACTCGTTGGTCGGACAACTTGTTAACGCAGCTTTGATAATATATCCAGTTTCTCGAGCGCTTATTCCACTTTTAACTAAAAGTTCACAATGCCTTAACGTGTCACAAAAAAAACGCGCACTCCGTCTTAGAGGTATCACGGAAACGAGAGGGGTAATGAAGATGGAACAGCGTATTGTTGTTGTCGGCGGAGGCTATGCGGGGCTCAACGCCGTGAACGCCCTGCAAAAGCAGTTTGCCTCAGACCCGCGGATTCAGCTTGTATTAATAGATAAGGAAAGCTTTCACCTGCGGAAAGTGCTGCTATTTCAAAGGGCTGTGCAAGAGACGCCTATTAAAGTGCCTTATTCGGATTATTTTGGCGACACAGTCGAGGTGATTCAAGCGGAGCTTATCGCTGTCGAGCCAGAAGCCAAACAGATCCGAATCTGTCGCCCGGACGGCGCTTATGAAGATCAGCCTTACGATCGGCTCATCCTGTGCCTGGGCAGCAAGGTTGTGTCAGCTTCCCCTGAACAGGGCGGGATCTCGCTAACGGACATGGAGAGCGGCGACCGCATCAGGCGCCAGCTCGAGCAGAACCTTAGCGATGCGCGCCGTGCCGTGCACGAGGCTGAGCGACGGCGGCTCCTGTCGGTCGCCATCGTGGGCGGAGGCATCACCGGCATCGAAACCGCCGGCGAGCTGGCCAGCGGACTGCGCCGCAAGGCGGCAGCCGCAGGACTCGATCCGGCAGAGGTGGCGGTGACGCTGATCAACTCGCAGCAGCGTCTGCTGGAAGCAGCCCCGCCGCATGTGAGCCGGCGGCTGGAGCAGGAGCTCAGCGCGATCGGCGTCCGCGTGAAGCATGGCTCCAGGGCGGAGCAATTCCGCGACGGCGAGCTGGCTTTGCGCGGCGGCGAGCTCGTGCCGGTCGGCGCCTGTGTATGGACGCTCGGGCTCCGTCCGAATCCGCTAGTACAGCGACTCGGACTGCCCATAACGAGCGACGGGAAGCTGCAGGTCGATGCCCAGTACCATGTGCATGGCAGCGACGGTATATATGCGATTGGCGATTGCGCGCATATTATGGATCCGGTCTCCGGCGCCGCGGATGGGATGACCTGTAAGGAAGCTATCCCTCAAGCGGGGCGATTGGCCAAAATTATCAAGGCGGAACTCGCCTCCATGAACGGGCCGCAGCATGCGTCCTATACGAACGTGTTCTGTATCAGTCTAGGACCAGATCGAGGGTTGGTATGGCTTCAGAAATGGGGCATGAATCTCGTATTAACGGGCAAGGTGGGGCTGCACATCCGCAAGTTAACCTGGGACATGGCTAGTCTGCTGAGCGGTAAGCAAGGGAATGTGTCGGAGCTTGTCTACCGTCAAAAAAAGGCTGGGGAGGGAAGAAACGTCCATTGACGTAAGATTGGCGGGGGACTTACAATTAAATTGTGAGCATCCTTTGGAATGGGGGGATGTGCGATGAAAGCGTCGGACATCATGGTTTCCCAAGTCGTCAAAGTTTTGGAAGGGGATACAATTCGGACCGTTATCGAGAAATTGGTCACATATCGCGTAGGCAGCATGCCTGTGGTCAATCACTGTAATCAGATCAAAGGATATGTCAGTGACGGCGATATTATGCGTGCGTTAGGCTCACAGACGAAAGTGATGATGGTATCTCCATTTTTTTCCTCAACCTGGCTGGACACGCAGACGATTGAAGAGAAGTATCGGGACGTCATTACCTCGAATGTGATGGAGTTCGCTACGAAAAAAGCCATCACCGTCAATGTGGATATGGCGATCGATGATGTGGCAACAATACTGGGCCGAAGAAACTTGAAGAAAGTTGTCGTGGAAAAGAACGGCGGCTACTTGGCCGGCATTATAAGCCGTAGCGATTTGATGCGTTATCTGAACGACCAGTTTATGCATAAAAGACCGAGCTGAGTCATTTTCACAAACCGCATACGTGCATGCGTATGCCATCAATAATCCTAACTACGAAGACAATATAAGCAATTTATATTGTGTCCGTAGTTAGGATTTTTTATATGAGCACAAAGCACAAGAAAAGCTCGTTCCTAAGGGCCGCTGAACAGCCTCAGGAGCGAGCTTTGTACTTACATTGACAGGAGGACGATGACCAGCAGTTCGAACAGCACCAGGGTCAAAATTTGGTTGTATTGCGCAGGTGTATAGATCGGACGGTGTTGGCCGCCATGTTGATGGCCGTGCGAGTGGACTTGCAAGTATGCGTGGTGACCGTCTACATTCACAAGTGTGCCTTCGTACGTATGTCCGTCTACTGTCGTAACGCGGATCGTGTGCCCGACATGGGGGTGCAGTGCGCCGTAGATCTGGTCTCTTTTTTGTTTGAGTAATGGCATCCATGAAGGATCAGCCTGATAAATGGTTTGCGGGCCATGATGACCCAGGGGGTAGGACGGGTGGGTATACATGTGTTCCCTCCTTTTCGTATCGCTGCTTGAGCAGCCTGTTGTTCGCCTAGAATTCCATACTAACCTATTCAACAGTTCGTAAAAGGTGCACGCATACCCGCCGGCAATTTCTTTTTAGTCTCGTTTAATGGTGACAACCCTTGTTGCATCATCAAATTCAACTTTGCTGCCCAGCGTCTCGGCGATGAATCGGACAGGGACGAAAGTCGAGCTGTCGTGCAGCGTTGCTGCGCTTTCTAGTTGAATGTTAGCTCCGTTCACGCTCGCAATCTTATTATCCAGTGTCAGGACAATCGTCTTGCCTGTCAGCGCATCGATAATCGTGACCTGCTGCAGATCTCCGTTCCATTTCACTTCGGCGCCCAACTGCTCGGAGATGAATCGAACCGGCACCATGGTGACACCATCGGCATTAATGAAAGGCTGCAAGGAGCCTTCCTCGGCATCACCGCTTTGATTCATGGCCAGATGAATGACTTTTCGCGTAACATGCAAATCGTCTTTCAAAAGCTTGTAAATCGCTGATTGTTTATCTAGTTGGCTGAGGAAAACAAAGAGTGAGCTAGGCTCAGAAGTAATCTTCATCGTACCGCCGGACGTATCAATAGGGTTCAGCTTCATCGGCTTGTTAAGGTCCCACGATTCTGCTGCAAAGCTCAGCTTGTACGCAGCAATGTCTGCATCAGGCTCGGGGGCAGGAATATACAGTTCAGCGGCCTGTTTACGCAGCTGCTTGTTACCGTCTATGAACAGATCCAAGCTGAGGGTAGCCTTGCTGCTAAACCATGAAGATGAGCTATCTTGGCTCGCTTGCCCCAGATCGGCGACAGCCTTCTCTAGAAAGCTTCGTACAGCAGAATAGGCGAACCCAACCGCTACTTGTTTATTTTGCAGCAAAGAGAGGAATACGGAAGATTGCGAATCAGCTCCGGCCTGTTGTTGAATGACGGGGAGAATGGCGTCATACAGCTGACCGATGAGATCTTGCAGCCCTTCTTCGTCTTCAAGCAGGCCGCTCAGCATTGTTGACAGGAGCGACGCTGCCTCAGTGCCGTTCATTTCGATATGCGCTTTTTGCAAACTCAAAGGTTCTTGATTAATCGTATCGGATACTGAAGTTACCGTAATGTGCTGCGGATTGGGCATTTTGGCTATAAGCAGCTTGACTAATGCGGGTTGGATTTGCTGTATCGCGCTGCCCAGCTTGCTTTGGATGCCTTCCGGCAAAAGTGCCGCCGCTTGTGCACTTGTTCCGCCTTGTGCGGCGAAAGGATCAAATACAACGGGTTTCGGAGCCCCCTCGATCTGGATGACATATTGGGTGTCCAAGAGATTCAGCTTGAATGGAATGGAGCCCTTGCTGTACGTCAAGGTACCGTCTGCTGACAAGTGCTGCTTGTCTTCCATGATTGCATGCGTGATTTCCAACTTCAGAGGATTAAACGTATCAACGAGTGCTTGTTCATCGGCTGATAGCGGTTTAGTACCTGGGACCAGCTCGAATTGAATTGAAGTGTTGGAAGCTCCTGAGGTGATGCTGGCATTGTTCTGGATGGCTTGAGCGATATCCAGGCCTTGTACAGCTTGGCAGCCCGTTAGGGCGAAGAGAAGGACAACAAGTGCGGTGGAGAGCCACCAGGATAATCGTTTCTTGGGCATGTGCTTCATCTACTCCTTCATAGTTAATAGAGCAATCAAGAGACCGCGCTGAAAGATTATACGCATGGCAGGCGGGAACGATTCGTTTTAAATATGAAAAGTTTACAAATCATGGCACTTCCGAAACCTTTCTGTTCGAGATACGTCTATAAGTAGTGAGACTTCTAAATGTTGGAATGGTTGTCTGTCTATTCCATGCACGGGAGGTGAGGCGCATGATGACTTTGTTCGCCATATGTTTTTGGGCAGGCCTGACTCTTACGCTGCTCGTCACGTTTTTTGGAGGGGATCTCTCTGAATTTCATGTCGACAGCGGAGGCGGACATGGACACGGAGGGCCGACGGTATTTAATCTGTCTTCGATTTTAGCCAGCATGACGGTATTTGGCGGTGTAGGCTACATGCTGGGGACCGTCGGTATGGAGAATTCGCTCTGGATTTTGCTGATTGCCATCGTTTCGGGGGTGTTGATCGGGTGGCTGTTTTTTATCTTTTATGCCAAAGTGATTTACAAACATGATCACAGCATGAAAGAGAGCGATTTCGACTTGAATGGCCAGTTGGGGCAATTAACCATTCCTATTCATGGTAAGGCAATGGGTGAAATGAAATTCGTTTTGCAGGGCACGAAGCGCACAGTCAGCGCCAAGTCTGACAATGGCGAGTCGATTCCAAAGGGAGCGAAGGTCGTCATTTTGAAGATGCAGCATGGGGTAGCGACTGTAATGGCAATTAAGGACGCGCTCGGTGATTTGGACGGAGAGTAGAGGAGGCAGGGAAGCATGTTAACAGTATTGTACAGCGTTGCGGCAATTGTCATTGTTGTTTTTATTTTACTAATCTCGATTGTGAAAGCGTACAAGAAGGTTCCGCCGAATGAAGCGATGATTGTGTTCGGTCTCGGTGGTAAGCGGGTGGTGCAGGGCGGCGGTTCGTTCGTTATTCCTGGTTTTCAAAGTTACAAGACAATTTCCATGATGCTGATGAGCTTCGATGTGAAGCCGGATCAACCGATGTTTTCTCAGCAAGGCATTCGTTTGAAGATTGAAGCTGTCGCTCAGATCAAAATCCAAAGTGATCCGATCGCCATAGCGACTGCGTCCGAGCAGTTCCTGGATCACTCGTTGGCTGAACGGGAGACGATTATTCTGCATTCGGTGGAAGGGCACCTGCGCGGTTTGGTTGGGCAGCTTCCCGTGGAGTCGATTCTCAAAAATCCGGATGAGCTCAACAGCAAGATGCGGGAGACCTGTTCTGACGATTTGGACAAAATGGGGCTCAGTCTGATCTCCTTCGTACTGAAACGTGTGGCTGACGATCAAGGTTACATTGCCAATCTCGGCGTGCCGGAGGTGGAGCGCATCCGCAAAAGCGCCAGCATCGCCAAGGCGGAAGTCGAGCGGGATATTCAGATTCGCCAGGCAGAGACAGAGAAGGAGGCGGCAATCCGCAGAGCGGAGGCGCACCAGCTGCGAATCGAGGCGGAAACGGCAGCCAACGCCAAGGAAGCGCAGTACCGCAAAGAGCTGAACATCAAGGAAGCCGAATTCAAGCAGGAGACGACGAGCCGTCAGGCGGAGGCCGATCTGGCCTATGAATTGAAACAAAATCAAATTCAACAGTCGCTCGTAACCGAGCAGGTGCGGATCAAGCAGATGGAAGCCGAGGCGAATAAGAATGTTCGCCAGATCGAAGTTGAGCTCAAGCAGCGAGAGCTTGAGGCGACGGTCATTAAGCCGGCTGAAGCGGAGAAGCAGGCCGCTATTCTGCGTGCTGAGGTAAGCAAGCAGCGGCAGATTCTCGAGGCCGAGGCAGAGGCGGAATCGACGCGCAAGCGCGGGGAAGCGATGGCCGAAGCGGAGCTGGCCAAAGGACGGGCGAACGCCGAGGTCATCCGTTTGGCCGGTATTGCGGAAGCTGAGGCGCTGGAGAAGAAAGCGGAGGCTTACAAGCAGTACACGCAAGCGGCGGTCACGGTGGAGATTCTGCGCATGCTGCCGGAATTGGCTGAGAAAATTGCGGCTCCGCTAAGCAATGTAGACAAGATTACGGTCATCTCCTCAGACGGCGAGACATCCGGCGTCAATCGCCTCACCGGCGATATTACCAAAATGATTGCGCAAGTACCGGAGATCACGCAAACTTTAACCGGCAAAACCGTGACGGATTTGGCCAGGGCCTTTTTGGGCAAAGATCAAGCGCTGAAGCCGGCTGCTGATGTGAGTTCGAAAGAATAGAGGAATAGTCGGAAATGGAAATCCCCCCTGTGCGGGGGATTTTTGTTTGATATTCTAGTCAGAAAAGGCGATCCGGTGGAATTCACTGCTCGTCGTGCAGGATAAACGGGGTAATACGGCTAAATAGTTAGGAAAAGCTGCATTTTGCTGGCGATTGATGAGTGCAATGGATGTATGCAGCTGCAAAGTAAGAAAAGCATAAGGAGATGAGCGTATGGAAGATTTACGTTATCCGATTGGCGAGTTTGAACACGAAGGGGATATTTCAGCGGAGCAGCTTCAGCTCTGGATGGCTGACATCGAGTCGACGCCAAACCGGCTGCGTGATGCGGTCAGCGGCTTATCCGACGAGCAGCTGGACACACCGTACCGCCCTGGGGGTTGGACGGTGCGCCAGGTGGTGCACCATGTGGCTGATAGCCACATCAATAGCTACATGCGCTTTAAACTCGCGCTGACGGAAGAAGAGCCAACGATAAGGCCGTATTATGAAGAGCGCTGGGCAGAGTTGAGCGATGGCCGCACCGCGCCGGTCGAGTTGTCGCTGACGCTGCTGGACGCGCTGCACAGCCGTTGGATGCTGCTGCTGCGTGCGCTGCATCAGGAGCAGTTGGCACGTGCTTTCGTCCATCCGGCATCGGGGGCGACGATCCGTCTGGACCGGAATGTCGGCATCTACGCCTGGCACGGCAACCATCATATCGCCCACATCACGCGCCTGCGCGACCGGATGGGCTGGTAAAAGATGAACACCCCCTTGATCCATAATGGGTCAAGGGGGTGTTTGATTTAATCGTGATTGGTGTTACTAGGCAAATAACGGTCAACTTTATCGATCCACTCCTGCACATAGTGATCAGTGGCCCATTGCGCCATGACCAGCTGCTCGCGCTGCTGGAGGTCCAGCGTCAGTTCGGGTGCGCTGTTCGGCGCCTGGCCATAGGAGTAAAACTTCAGCTTACCGCCTTCGAAGATGACCATCATATCGTTCATCGGCGAGGTCAAGGCATCGGTGGCGTTCGGCCAGTTGGCCTTAATGTCGCCCCAAGAGCAGCAGAGCTCGTCATGGTTGACCACTTTGTCCGGCAGGTCACGTGGGAGCTCGTGCAGGTTGTAACGTTCCGAGGTGCCGGCTTCGGCGCGAGTCGTCTCCGCGACTTTGCCGACCCAACGGCCGGGGGCCCGTTCAATCGACCAGCTCTCGCCAGTGAGCTCGCCAATTTGATCTGCCGCCGGCGTAGGGGTAGCGGATGCTGCTGCAGACACCGTCAACGCTTGCGGTGCTGCTGCACCTTTAAGGGAGAGTCGCATGTTGGAAAGCACGCCGTTTATGGATGAATCATACAGGTCTGAAAGCGATACATGATTCTTATCAACAGGCTTATTGTACAGGTGCATCGTATGCCCTTCCTTCAGTTGGGGGAGGGTACGTACCCAGACGCGGTCGGCCTGGTAAGAGGTGTTGCCCACCAAAGCCTCTTCGGATTCGGCGATTGACAAATATTGGTTGCCAACAAAACGCAGCGTCTCGACATGGTTGAGCTTCTCGTTCGGATCGTCGGTGAACGTTTCTGCTTTTGCAGGCTGATCAGCCAAATGCGCCGATAAATAATGAATCTCATCCGTTTTCGTTCTGGCGACAAGCGAGTCGATCTTCCAGAAGTTCTGTTTGTACGGCATGAGAATGCCGTCCCCTTCCGAAGTCTTCTGCAATTTGCCGCGAACCGGGGCGATCAGCATCGTCCGGTACGTGCTGAACCGGATCGTCTTCACCGCCCGGTTGCTGTCCGTTTCCTCATGGTCGGTTCTTAACCCGATTAATAATGCCGTGTTAACGGCCGCAGGCGCGACCAAGGAAGCCGACTGGGCCTCCATGGGGATCGGTGCTTCCATGGCCATAAGGGCCTCGCTTCTCGTATGTATCGTATTCCAGGGATACAACAGCAAGACAGCTGTCACAGCGCCGATTCCGGCGATGACGAGAAAAGGCTTCATGCGTGGCTTCGCGCGTTCCTTACGGTCAATCGCTTGTTCAATCTCACGTTGGAGTTTGGACGTAAACCCTGTTTGCTTGAGCGGTCCTGACTCCAAATCTTCCTGCATATCATCCGGATCAGGAGTTTTCAAGCGCTTCACGCTCCTTCATTACCTTCAGTCTGGCATGATGGAGCCTTGATTTGACGGTCCCTTCTGAAATATTGAGCACAGCGGCCATTTCTTTCGTCGAAAGCTGATAATGGGCGTGCAAAATCAAAATTTCCCGATATTTTGGGGGTAGGGAAATCACTTTTTTCCATATATCACTGGCATATAGCTTCTCCATCGCTTCATTCTCCGCGGACTGCGATGTACCGGTGGATTGAATGAAACCAACCAAGGTAACCTTGCGCCAAAATGCTTTGCGTAAATAATCATATGCTGTATTCCGGGTAATCGTAAGCAGCCAAGTTTTGACGGAGGCTTCGCCCCGGAAAGTTGTCAGGTTGCGGTATACTTTCAAAAAAGCGTCCTGGGTAATGTCATCGGCAAGGTCCATATTTCGGCAAATACTGAACGCATAATTCCATACGTCATTGCCGTAAGCCTCCATCAAGTTGCGCAGGATTGCTTTCTGATCGGTCGTTTCAGATACGTACTTTAAATATTCAAATACATGGACACCGGTCGTCTCCATACTCTCACCTCTCCAAAAATTAGACGTAGCAAGCGGAAAAAAGTTCGTAAAAAATGAAAATAATTATGGTCACAATCAAGGGTGGCATTTCGTCTTTATTGGCGTGGTAAACCGCAAGGAGTATACTACGCTTAAAGGAGTGATAAGACCGTGAATATTGCCAATCTATATGATGAATATAAGCCTCTATTATTTTCAATTGCTTATCGGATGCTCGGTTCGGCTGCCGACGCTGAAGATATGGTTCAGGACACGTTCGTCAATGCGCAGCAGCTGCCAGACGATCAAGTGCGCCATGTCAAAGCCTATCTGTGCAAAATGGTGACGAACCGCTGCATCGATTATGCGCAGTCTGCGCGCAAGCGCCGGGAACTGTATGTCGGCGAATGGCTGCCGGAGCCATTGATCGTTAGTGCGGATGATCCGCTGCATGCGATCGAGCGCGATGAGACATTCTCCTATGCCTTCATGGTATATCTGGAACGGCTGACGCCTGTAGAACGGGCTGTCTTCATCCTGCGCGAAGCCTTCGAATATGATTATACCGATATTAGCGACATTGTGGGTAAATCCGAAGCGAATTGCCGGCAAATTTTCAGCCGTCTCAAGCGGAAGCTGCAGGATGAAGAGGCCCCTGTTGTCCAGGCGGATGAGCATGCGCGCAGCTTAGCGCGGCAGTTTCTGCACGCTTCCAGCACAGGCGACCTGGAAGGGCTGATCCGCTCGCTGACGGAAGACGTCGTTATGTACTCCGATGGCGGCGGCAAAGCGCTGGCGGCGCTGCATCCGATTCTGGGCCGTGAGCGCGTGATCCGGTTTCTACTGGGGATTCGTTCTAAGTATAAGGAGCGCAATTACGAGTATCAGATGATACCAATGAACGGCCAAAATGGCATGGTGATTACAGAGGATGGCATGGTGGTAGCGGCGATAAATCTCGAGCTGGATGAGCGAGGCAGTGTGCACCGTCTGTATTTTATGCGAAATCCGGATAAATTGGATCTTTTCAAAACGAACAAATAAGCCCATTCCTTCGATATACCATTCGAAAGAAGGGCTGGATATCAGTCAGTCTTTCCTGCGGAAATTGTGGTAGGGGGTTGCTTAGATCGCAATGGGGAGGAGATCCTTAGCGGGCCGGAGAATTCAAAACGGGATGATTATTGTTTAGTTTTCCTACAGTCAGCGCGTTGTATTGCCACAAGATCGCCTTGATCGAGGATGCTTCCTCCTCTTTATCATACTGGACCAGTACGGTCACTTCCGGCAGCTTGTCAGACTTCCTTGTGCGCTGTTGTTTGGGCTTCAGCAAATAACTAACGGCGAAGGCGGCAGTGAACCCGCCGATGGCATACACAATGCCCCAAATAATTGGCCCCCACTCGAGGATGAACCCGACGCTGATCCCGATGACACTGGCAGCTGTCGCGCAGGCGATCCCGATTTCTATAGGCCTGGACATCTGATCATAGCGCTGGTTGGTGAAGCGAATCGCAGGGCTGGAATCGGTATCCATGAGGACGGGAATGATTCGGCTCTTGTCGATGCCGCTGTGCTCCAGGTTGGATAACGCCTGTTCGACTTCAATAGAGTGCTCAAATGTGCCTACGATCCACAAGGGTTGTTCTCCTCCCGAGAAGCCGGATAACACGCATTGGGAATTGTCATAGCGGTCTGTTAAATACTGGCGCTGCAGCGTACGGAACAATCGATTCTGTTCGATGGAACTCGTGTAAGCATGATACATGGCTCCGCCAATGACGGAAGGCATAAACATCAGCCATTGCGGGTGCAAGATGCTTTTGACAAGGTGTCCGTTGTGTGTAAGGAAAGCAAGAACAGCCTCATAGGTGTGGGAGAAGGTCAGATAAAACCACCACCAGAATATCCCGTAGAAGCCAAGCCAAATGTGCTTGTTATACAACTGGCCGAGGCCTGGGAAGAAGAAAGAGCAGGCCGCTGCTGCAAGCGGGTGTTTTTTTTCGATATATTGAATGCCTGTTGATTTGAGTAAATAATTAGAAACGCGACCGTTCTCGAGAACAGCCAATTCATATTGTTTGTTCATCTCGAGCGCGCAGCGATAGCTGTCCCAGATAGCAAAAAGATAAATAATCATATACCCGAACGCCCATAAAGGCTGGACAGCTTGTTTAGCCATTTCAAAATTGCCGCAAAATGAATACACCATGCCAATATTAATGCTGGCAAATGAGTTAATAAATACCTCTGACAGGGTCAAAATAATGCCGATGGAGTTCTTGTATAAAAGCAGGTGACTGAATCCGGGGAACGAGGCCGACCACCAAGCGACCATATACGGATTTTGCCGTTGTAGATAGACAATATCGAATCGTCGGATCGAAACGAGCGGCCATCTTGGGTTCGAATGGTGACTCACAGGGACCTTCCTCTCGACACTAGAAGTGTTTCAGTTAGTATGGGAAATCATGGCTAAAGTCATGCATGATGGCCTAATAAACGCCTGCGACAATCTTGACAACTTCCCGTCCCAGCCGCAATATGTAGGTATGGACGCAGGACGCTGTCTACCTAATCAAGCCCCAGGGGAAGAGGAGAACGCATGAATTTCGTTGAGCATGTCTGGGATCATATTCGCTCCGGACAAATTAACAACTATCCACAGCCGGTCGCACTGAACATGGGACTTGCGTATACAGTGAAACTTAGCGATAAGAAGACGAATTTATTTTGGCTGCCTTTTGAATATTCAGGCCTGGTGTACAGGGATACGGGCTATCAGGTCAATGTACATCCTTATTATCGAGGGGCCATCATTGAGGAAATTGAGCTTTCACGGGGGACGGACCTGCATAAGCCGCAAACGGAAGAGGCCTTCATCAAAGCGATCTATATGAAAAGCTGGGAGATGCATCAACTGCTCCAGCAGGACAAATATGCTTATTTGCAAGGAAGCGTACCGGATTATTTGACCAAAATGATGTATATCACTGACTGGCTTCGTTATTATAATTCCGTTAGGGTCATTGGACAACAAACGTCTTTGACCGGATAAACAAGAAGGACCCCGCAAGGGGTCTTTTTTATTCATCTCGCACAAAGGAAGGCTGGGAGAGCTATTCAATAGTGAAGCTATAGTCCCAACGGGCGTAGTTCCTTTTCTTGGATACGTCTAGGCTTCTAGCAGGTTTTCAAAGCGGATGGGAAGGCTTATCCTATGTGTTATGCAGATAGAACCTCAAATTATGGAGAAGCGGAGAGTCACAAATGATAAGGTTGAAGAGATGTCTGGCAATAATCGCTTTATGCAGTATCATGTTAACTGGTGTCGTACAAGGGAAAGCGGAGGCAGCGGGTTTTACGGATATTCATGGTCATTGGGCGGAGCAGACGATAAGCCAAATGGCGCAGCAGGGCCTTTTGGACGGGTTCCCGGATGGAACTTTCAGACCGGATGAATCCGTCACAGCGGACCAGTTCGTGAAGATCGTTCTGTTAGCCTATACGGATATATATCCGAATGGGGAACGCAATTGGAAACCGTCCTTTATCCAATCGCTGAGCGCCGCCAATCAAGGCATTCTGCAGCAGGATTACCGGGATTTTACGTTCAAACCAGAGACAGTGGGCTATTGGGCGAAGCCATACCTGGATCTGGCCAGCGACCTTCACTTCATAACAAAAGGCCAGTTCGTCGATTACAAGGCCAAGCTCAAGCGTGAGGATGTTGCGGAAATTTTATATTATTTGCTGAAAGAAACGGAGTATTTGGAGGACGAGGTCTACAGCCAAAAGATGGCGTCCCGGTTCGGGGATTTGCAAAGTGCGAGCGCGAGGCAGCAGAAATTTATCGGTGAGTCGTTGACGAAAGGGATTATGGAAGGATACCCCAATGGGTATTTTGGCGTAGGCCGTTATGTGACGAGGGCGGAAGCGCTGCAAATCATCGCCAGATTGCAAAATAAAGCGAAGCGCCTGAACGTCGGCAATGCTGGCGACGGGTTCGTGAAAGTAGTGCCGACGAAGGACGGCAGCTATAAGAAGTTGATCTTCCCTGATGAGCGCATGCTGCAGGCTTACGAGGTGATGGAAGAGGCGGGCAAGCTGCGCGGAACGAACTATGACCTGGAAGAGACGACGCTGCGGCTGTTCAAGGATGCCAATGCCAAAAGCTTAGCGGTTGGCGGCGCAACGGCGGCGGTGCGCAACAGCAATGAGGCGTCCTTGTGGCTGGATCCGCAATTCGCCACATACGGCGTGACTGTACGCTTGGAGGACGGGACGCTGGCGCGGAATATGGAAAGCATCCGCAAGTTTACGGATTACCTGTTCGGGTATGACGCTGAGACGTTTTTCCGAGCATTCAGCGATGCGTGTGCGACGGCGGCGGCCAAGGGCATGCTGGAGACAACGACGCAGCAGATTGGCAGCTACTCGGTCGAAACGCGTCTAGAGCCGGATGGTAAGACGCTCGTGTTCTCTATTATTCACAAATAATAAGGCGGCGACTTGGGCGCAAGCGGGCATGTACATTTTGGCGAAGATCAAGGGGGTGCTGGTTAATTGCTACGTGACGTTCAGCTGGGGCAAGGAGCCGCACAACGTTGTCCACAGCGCCGACGATGGGCAGTAGTTTGTTGGACTTAAGGAAGAGGCAGGCAGCTAGCTGAGAGGCTAGTTGTCTTTTTTTACACGACAGACTCACCGCATGGTGTAATGTGCTGCATTTGAAAGCCTTTGACCCGGTCGAGGGTCGTGATAGTTTATGCAGGAGAAAAGTGGCATTGTCGAGGGGCTTTGTCGGCTTTGGCTGTCAGTTAAATTTTTGGTATCATAGTAGACGTAATTAAAGTATGTTGTATTCATGGGAAGCGAGGGTGTTGGTGAATGTTTGCGAAGTCTATGTATGAGGGAACAAGGGAAGAAAATTATACACTGTTGATCAGCCAACTGGAAGCGCTGGTTCACGATGAACACAACCGGATTGCGAATTTATCCAACGCGGCAGCGCTGCTTCAGCAATTCTTGGAACATATTAACTGGGTGGGCTTCTACCTGTTGGATGAGGAAGAGAAAGGCCTCGTGCTCGGGCCGTTCCAAGGACTGCCGGCATGTGTGCGGATTCCGCTGGGCAAAGGCGTATGCGGGACATCGGCACAGGCCAAGGAGACCGTCCGCGTGGCTGACGTGCATGAGTTCCCGGGACATATTGCCTGTGATGCAGCCTCCCAATCGGAGATCGTAGTGCCCATTGTCAAAAACGGTGAGCTCCTCGGAGTGCTGGATATCGACAGCCCGATCAAAAACCGCTTTGATGAAACCGATCAGCAGTACCTGGAGAAATTCGTTCAGGCACTGGCTGCCGCTATGTAAGCGGATAGTTTGAATAGATTTCGGCGAGTTCTTCTTCCGAGCAGAAGCTGCAGCTTGTCAAAATGTTCGTGTTCCGCAAGCGGGTGCTGAGCAGCTGCAGCTGCCTTGTCAGCTGATTCTCAAGCGTCAGATCGGCGATGCTGAACTTGATCCCATATTCATATAGCGTGCTTTGTAATATATTTTTTCTGGTAATGGTACCGAGCACCTTCATTTCCTGACTAAAGAGCTGGAATGTAAATTCGAGCAGCAAGTTCATATTCACTGGAAGATCCAACGGCGTGTGCATACGAACACCGCCTGCACTGATATCCTTGATCGAGATCTTGGTATATTTCGTGTCGGTGGCCTTATTTTCAATGCCTATGATTTTGAACTTTGCGGATAACGGAATCTGAAGGTTGATTCGGAAGCTTTCCCGTTTATTGAATGGCATAATCATCGACCTTTAGAGAATGGTAGGTCAATTATACTATAATTTCTAGTCATATTGAACTGTTTTATGCCAGTTGTTGGATGGGAAAAATTTACAGCGGCGGGGCGGCCGAGCGCCTGCCGCATATCCGCAATAATAAAAAGAGGAGCTAAGCGTATAAGACGCCTAGCTCCTTTTGTCTTTGAGGAGATCTGCCACGCTTGAACAGCGCTGCAAGGCAGCTCCTCTATAAGGTTGTGCTGATGATGGAAGCAAGCAGCTTGCGCATCGATCTCGTTCCGACCTTGTCCATTATTCTATCAATATGCACCTTCACGGTCTTCTCGCTGATGGTACAATGCAGCGCAATTTCTTTATTGCTGTATCCTCTTAAGGCGATAAGGCTGACAACTTCCGCTTCCCGATTGGTCAGCAGATGAATCTGGGCAAACCGCTTGATAACAGCATGATTGTTGTTTGGACATCCGTCGGGCACCGGGCTATCTTGTAATTGTTGCATCCACGAACAACCCCAGTATACCAAATTTATAAAATAACGAATTTAATCTTATCAGAATCGACAGTTGTTGGTGGACTGAACATTTGTCGAATTTTAGAATTTTTCCTTAGTCCCTGCTTTGGACGACAAGCAAAAGCCCAGTGGCAAGCTCGATGAGACCGGACTCTTCCAGCAGCACATTGCTGATGCCAAGGGATTGGCCGATCTGCAGCGTTGCCTGATGCAGCGGGTATTGGAAGCCGTGGAGCGTAATGCCGGTCACCTCCAAACTGAGGGGCAGCAAAGATACGTGTGTATACCGACCACGCAAGATGCGTGTCTTTTGATGAATGACAATGATTTCGTTGCTGGCATCCACGATCTTGCAGGTGACTCCTTGCTCCAGCCCTTTACGCAACAAGTGAACGTTTGCAAGCGAGTGGTCGAAGCGGGTCCCCAGCGCACCCAACAGCACAATATGAGAAGGCTGCTGGGCTAATGCCCATTCAAAGGCCATCTCCGTGTCGGTCAAATCCTTATAGATCGGGTCGCAATCCATGAACGCCTGGCTTGCAGCCCGGATACGGTCTTTTTCTTCCTCCTTGACCGAATCAAAGTCTCCGAGAGCCATGTGCGGTTTGTACCCGTGCTCGACGAGAAAGAGCGCCCCGCGATCCGAGCCGACAAGTATATCGCCCTCATGCAGCTCTTGCCGAAACCATTCGCCGAGAGTTCCTCCCGTTACGATAACAATCCGTTTGTCCTTCATTCCAGCTCCGTCTCCTCTAGTTCATATCCATTCATTATACCATAAATGGACAAAAAACCGAGCTGCAGCAGCGCAGCTCGGAGGCTCAAAATCTTTAAAATCTTAAGTCGTCGAAGTTACACGACGCCGCACCTTTGTATTCTCTTTTTGATCGTGGTCAATTTCTGCTTCGTTCATCGAGAAGCCTTTCAGTTCCCAAGTCGTCTGTCCCAGAATGACATCGGCGGGGAATTCATCGCCGCGTTTCAACGTAACTTCGCGTCCAGCCTCGTCCGCATAAACGCCATCCGTCTCGACTCTTTCGCCGCTCATAGGGTCCATGGTTTTATCGTTAGACATGCCGCATTCCTCCTTTCGCATAGCCTATCCATTACTTTCTCCTGGGGTGTAGGAAATTATGAGTAGAACATGTAGAATGGTATGAGGCTAACGCAGACAAACTGGGATTGGAGTGTATAATCAACATGGCTTTATGGGGAACTATTGTGAATGCGCTCGCGATCATCGTCGGGGCTTTGCTCGGAATGATGCTGCCGCGCATTTCGGAAGGAATAAAAAACACAGTGATGCAGGGCCTTGGGCTCGCAATCGCTGTGCTCGGTTTGACAATGGCTTTTAAATCGGATCGAATTGTGCTAATCATTCTGAGTCTCGTCATTGGCGGCATGATCGGCGAATTGCTGCGGATCGAGCAGCGCCTTGAACAACTGGGAGACTGGTTGCAGCGCTCACTGCGCAAAAGAATCGGGTCCGGCGCACAGGGGAGCATTTCCGAAGGCTTCGTTACGGCCACGCTCATCTATTGCATCGGGGCCATGGCTATTCTGGGGCCGCTCGACAGCGGGCTGCGGCATAATCATACCATTTTGTACACGAAATCGTTACTTGACGGCTTCCTGTCCGTTATTCTGGCTTCCACTCTGGGCATTGGCGTCATGTTCTCGGCTGTGTCCGTGTTCGTGCTGCAAGGAATGATTGCGCTGGCGGCGACGCTGATTGCGATGGCTTTCAGCCAGGCATCCCTGGATGCGATGATCGTGCAAATTACAGCCGTAGGCGGGATTCTTGTTCTGGGTGTTGGCTTGAATATTTTACAAATCAAAAAGTTCAATGTAGCCAATATGCTGCCGGCCTTACTGATCGCAGCGGTATTCGTCCCGCTGCAAAACGTGCTGCTGGAGTGGTTCCATCGCTGGTTCTAACCGTTTTGCTTAAGCGGGAGTTCCATTAAATTTGTAGCCGACGCCTCTCACCGTAATAATATAGCGGGGTTCAGCCGGATTGGACTCAATCTTTTTGCGCAGATTACTGATATGTACGATGAGCGTTCGTGGATCGCCTACACTATCGAGACTCCAGACCAGCTCGAAGAGATGCTCGATTTTGTAGACGCGATTCGGCGTTTTGGCCATGAGCGACAACAGGTCGAATTCCTTGGCTGATAGCGAGATCGTTTGGCCGTTCACTTTGACAATGTGGCTGACCAAGTCAATTTCCAAACCGGGAAACTTCACGATCTGCGGGTCGTCCTTATGCTGCTCGCGAATCGAATAACGGCGCAAATGAGCCTTCACTCTGGCGACAAGCTGGCTAGGGCTGAACGGTTTCGTCATATAATCGTCGCCACCCATGCTCAAGCCTAGAATAATGTCGATATCCTCACTCTTGCAGGAAATGAACAGAATAGGCGTGTTGCTCGTTTTGCGCAGTTGGCGGCACACCTCAATACCGTCAAGTCCAGGTAACAGGATATCCAGAATGATGAGATCGGGGTTGTGCTCTTGAACGATTTCGAAAACATCTTGCCCATTATTTGAGGTTATAACCTGATAGCCTTCCCGGGCGAGGTAGAGTTGTATTAACTCGACAATCTCAGGCTCGTCATCGACGATGAGTATTTTTTCACCTGACATACTTAAAATCCTCCTCAGTTACGGAAAGAAGCTATATTCCTGTTTGAGGCAATTACTCCTATCACCTCAAATTTTACTTTTATTATAGAACGATTGTCCTGTAGATTTCTAACCTTTTCTTGGAAAATGTTAGGGTATAATTGAAATCTTGGTCCAGATAGAGGAAAAGCATAAATCATCTGTCATTTTTCGACGTAAATTGACCTAATCTTTGTAAGATCTTTATAGAATCTTTATGTTTGCATGCTACGCTACTTTTGTCTCTATTTGAGGTGGAAAAAAGGTGGCGGCGAAGCTGAGCGGCATGGCACATTCGGACAATACGAAGCTGGCATGGTTAGAAACAGACCGATTCATGTATCAATTTATCGAACAAGCCTGGGATCTCTTCTGCGTGATCGATATTCAGGGCGATTTGTTGTATGCTTCACCGAGTTTCGAACGTGTTGTCGGGTTTCATCCGATGACACTGGATCATATCTTTGCGCTTGTTGACTCCGAATATCGGATGGATCTGCATAAGCTGTTCATCAAGACGATGCAGAGCCTGAGCAGCAGCAAGCTGGAGTTCCGGGCCAAACGCGCAGCCGAAGGCCATGTATGGCTGGAATGTACAGCGATTCCAATCAAGGACAACCACGGTAATCTGGTGCAGATTACATATGGGCTTAATGATATTACGACGCGCAAACACCAAGAAAACCGGCTGATTGCGATGGCTTATCACGATCCGCTGACAGGATTGCCTAACCGCAGGCTGTTTAAGGATCAGTTGAGCCAGATGATTGCAGGCACGAAGCGGAACGGCACGCCATTCGCCTTATTATACTGTGATATCGATGATTTTAAGACGATCAACGATACGATGGGTCATGATGTCGGCGACGGCTTCCTGCAGGAGTTTGTGACGCGGATTCAAGGGTGCTTAGGCGACAAAGACTTTTTCTCGCGCATGGGCGGTGACGAGTTCGCCATCCTGCTGCATGCCATCGACTCCGAGGCGCAAGTGAACGGGGTTGCTCAGCGGATTGTAAGCTGTATGGAACAGCCTTGGGAGGTTAAAGGGCATTCATTTCGGGCAACCGTTAGCATAGGCATTACGCTGTACAATGAGTTTAGTGACGGGACAAGCATCATGAAGCAAGTGGACGTAGCGCTTTATCAGGTGAAAACGAGGGGCAAAAGAAACTTTCAGCTTTTTCAAATGAATTCGATGCCGAATGAGCGGCAGACTTAAATACAACCGTTGTGATGTGCGGAGCACTTACAGCGGTTTTTTTGTTGTCTCCAATATTTACTCGTAGCCCTAACGGTATACATTCCTGCAAAATAGAAGTTAATGTGCCGAAGTTTTTCAAATCCTCGGGTAAGGAGATGATGTTATTGAAAATTCGAAGGAAGCTCACGAAGCTTGCTGCTGTAGTCTCCATTGCAGCGTTAATGACGACTTGGCTGAGCCAGGACGGGCAAGTGAAAGCCGAGGCAATATCCGCTCAAGGAAAATTTAATATGTCATATATGTATTTTGGGAGTCCGAGCACGTATGTGTCCCAAGTGAACAAAAGCGGACAAACACTGGATGTGGTATCTCCTAGTTATTTTCATTTAGATAGCGTTGGCAGTTTGCAACTGGATGATTCGCTGCAGGCCTCTTTTATTACGGAGATGCATGCGCAAGGGAAAAAGGTAGTCCCGTTTCTGAGCAACGATTTCGATGCGGCGGTCGGAGCTGCAGCCATTACGAACCGCGACACGCTAGTTGATCAACTTGTGCAGGCGATTCAATCCAATAATCTGGATGGCATTAATATGGATATTGAAAATGTGGATGCGGCTTACCGTGATCAATACACGGATTTCGTAAAGATGCTTCGGGACAAGCTGTCGAGCAGCAAGGAAGTATCTGTGGCGGTAGCGGCAAACCCGACAGGCACGACCAAGAGCTGGATCGGTCTTTATGATTACAAAGCTTTGTCTGCTGTCAGTGATTATTTAATGCTAATGGCATACGATGAGAGCTACCCGGGTGATCCGACGCCCGGTCCTGTGGCTAGCATGCCCTTTGTCGAGAAATCCATTCAGTATGCGCTGACCCAGATGCCGTCTGAAAAACTGGTGCTCGGCGTTCCGTTCTACGGGCGCTACTGGAACCAGGACGCGTCCTTCAATGGCTCCGGGGTTTCCCTGCAAACGTTGAATAAGCTGATGCAGACGTATCAGGGAACGACCCGGTACGACTCCGCGAGCCAATCACCCGTGGCTACGTTCGTGATTCAACCGAATGATCAGGAAACGACGATTAGCGGGAAAACGCTCCCTGCCGGCACCTACACGGTCTGGTACGAGAACGAGCAGTCGTTGAAAGCCAAGCTTCAGCTCGTTAACAAGTACAAGCTGAAAGGAACAGGAAGTTGGAGCTTGAATCAGGAGCTCGCGTCTACGTGGGATTACTACAGCCTGTGGGTGGACGGCTTCTATTTTGCCGATATGCAGAAGCATTGGGCTCAAGCGGACGTGCTCGCCGCAGCGAACCGCGGCTGGATGGTCGGCACTTCCTCGAGTGCATTCTCGCCTGACACGGCGCTCACCAGGGCTCAAGCCGCGGCCATTATGGTCCGCGTGCTGGGCCTTTCCGGCGAATCGGTCTCTGCATCCGCCGCTGGCTTCAAAGACGTGCCTGCTTCCCACTGGGCGCAGCAGGACATCCTGATCGCGAAGCAGCACGGGCTGATCCAAGGGATCAGCGACGATCGCTTCGCGCCGGATCAAAGCATTACGCGGGAGCAGATGTCCGTGCTCCTCTCCCGCGTGCTGAAGCTGCAGCCGAAGAGTGGAACGGCTGCAAAGTTCTCCGACGTGCCAGCAGACAGCTGGTCGGCTGAGGCTATTGCTGCGATGAGCAGCAACGGCCTCGTCGACGGCTACGCAGGCGGCACGTTCCGCCCCGGCGCGTCGTTGACACGCGCCGAGATGGCGACGCTGCTCAGCCGCGTCGCACCGCTGCTCGCGAAGTGAGCAGCGACATGAAGAAGCCTGCGCATCTTAGGTGCGCAGGCTTCTTGGCGTTTACCGCGGCGGCCGTGGGGGCCGCGGGGGGTGGAGCGCGTCTTCGAAGTCGCCGACGCCGACGTCATCGCCGAGCTTCACGAAGGTGGTTTGCTGCTTCGGTCCCGGCTTGTTAGTGACCGACTGCCGGAAGTGTTTGATCCTTGTTTCCGATTGCGAGGTCACATTACTACCGATCTGGAACAGTGCGGAGGAGGAAACACCGAGAATGCGCACGGGTCCGACACAAATGAACGACCCCCAGTTATTGACCGTCATCTGGACGGGTTCCGGCGGCTGGGGGACAGGGAAAGGCCTACGGAAGAACGGGTAAACGTCGAAATTGCCCTCATTGCCGTAGAAATAAGGAATTTCCCTCTGGACGGCCAGGGCTTGTGTGTGCAGCTCCGTTCGGACATGATCCCCGATATGTAAGATGCTGCTTGAGCTGATGCCGTTGATGTCGACGGAATCAACGATTGAGATGCGCGCCATTTGCTTACCTCTCCGCAGGCAGCGGCACAAATGGCGAAATAATGACGGATTCAGGCGGCGTATCGAACATCGATGACAGCGTAATATTTTTCGTATCGCCAATCAAAAAGATCGAGGAGCTCGCAACCCCGATGATGCGGACGTTGCCGACGTTTAGCTGCTTATTTTCCACACAGAAGTTAATCATCAGTCATCATCCTTCCTTCTTGGGTAAGCTGGCTATGTATGTTTCAAGCGCACTCAAAATATCCTGCTTCGTTTTCTCCATAATGCTAGTGGTGATCGCTTCCATCGGTTCTTTAAAACCGACGCCGCGGTACTGATTCACATAATGTTGAATGCGGGTATCCAATTGCTTGCGGATATCGTCGAGAATCAGCTCTTTGTAGCCATCATCGAGCGGCTGCCGGTATTTCTGCTCCAGGCTCCGCAGATCGGCCTGCACCTCTTGCTGCAAATACTGATCGATGCCTGAGGACACATCTTGTTGGATGGAGGAGCCTGGCGCTGCCGCCGGCTGTCCGGATATTCCCGCCGGACCTGATTCCGGACCAGCCTCGGCCATACCCTCGTTCATGAAGCCGGGGAAACCGTCACTGCCGACAGGAGTCCCATTCACAGAGAAATCTTCGATCCCCTTCAAGGTGCTGGGATTGAGACCGATGGTCAGCGTGCCATCGAGCTTCTCGACCTTAAGCTGGTCAAAATTGTATTCGATTTTATCAATATGAATCTTGGATTGCTCTTTGGCACTGCTGATGTCGGTTTGCATTTTGCCCATAGTTTGCTGGAGTTGGTTCACGGTTTGCTGCAATTGGTTCACGGTCTGCTCCAGTTGATCGATACGCTTCTGCTGTGCTTCCAGGCAGGTGCAGATCTGTTGAGCCCATTGCTGCCAAGTGACGGGATTGTGCATCTTCAGGTGCACCTCATTTCTTATTTCGCTAATGGATGCGGTGATGGACGCTTAAGCGGAATCACGTTGGAGGCGGCAGGGGAACGAGGGACAACGGGTTGGTCGCGCTCGTGCCGAGCTGGGCGGCTGGTTCGACGAAGCCTCCTGTGTTATAGAGGTTGGATAAGGAACGGATCGATCCCGCACTGCCGATTTGCAGAACAGAGGAGTTGGCGACAGAGCCCACCTTCAAATATTGAATCATGATCGATTGATGGATCGTGCAATTCATCTATTTGTGAACACCTCGCTTTGTTAGATGATCACTCCGCTTGCATTGTTCTCGATCAGATCGGAGTCGTTCGTTACCGTATTGCTGTAAGCATTATAGATACGAGGAAAGTCCCCAGTGTTGAAAGAGCCTGCGCCGGCAAATGTTTTGGAAGAACTGTTGGGGCTGATGATGACGGAATCGCCGAAATGTACAACAGAACTGGGTCCCACGGTGAGAATTTTGACAACGCCTACGATGGACGGCATAGATGCTCCTCCTTGCTTCAAGCCTTCACGTTCAGTATATGAGGACATTCGCCTAGAGGTGCCCTGATTTTTGGGCGGGCTGTTGTCACGATCCGCACGTATACACATATACTGTTTATGAAAATGAGGTGATGAGCTTGAGCGGGTTTAGCCGCCACCCTTGGCTGAAATGGGAGCAGATTGAAAAGTTTTTAGGGCAAAAGCTGCCTTTCGGTGAAAAAGGGCAGACCTTTCTAGATAATATGTCGTGGGTTGAAGGATATGTACAGGACATGCTGAAAAAAGCGATGCCGAACACGGAGGTCAACACATCCTCTCGAGCCGGATCCACCTCGACGGAAACCTTTGAGACGCACGAACATGTGATCGTCAAAGTGAAGCTGCCCAAAGACGAAGATCCGAGAGCCATGCGTGTATTCGTGAAATCCAATCAAATTAAGATCACAGGTTATTTGAGCGGCAAAAAGAAGACTGTTAAGCTTCCGACCCTTGTGCTGCCGCGATCTACGCGGGTGACCTACAAGCAGCGGATATTGGAGATCCGGGTGCGGAAAAGCGGGCTCAAAGAGCATTATGTCGAGGCGTTTATTCGATTCTAGCCGGACGGAAATCAAAAGCCCTGTACCACCTGATAAGGGGGGACAGGGCTTTGTGATAGACGGCGCGCTGGGTCAGACACATGTTATCGGCAGTGTGACGATCACTGTAGTGCCGCGGCCGAGTTGGCTTTGAAGCTTGATCGTTCCCTTATGCTGCTGGACGATGTTCATGGCGATCGCGAGGCCGAGGCCTACGCCGCCTTGCTTGCGATTCCTTGCTTTATCCGCCCGGTAAAAGCGATCGAAGAGGTGGGGCAGATCTTTCTCGGCGATGCCAATGCCCTGATCGATAAAGAGCAGCTTGACGGATTCAGCGTTCTCCTGTTCGATGCGAATCTCAACGGCCTGCTTGCTGTATTTGAGCGCGTTGTCGACCAGAATGACGAGGAGCTGCTTGATTTTGGCAGGGTGTCCGGTGATCTGCAGCTCTTCCATATTCGGCGGCAGGTGAACTTCAATGCTGCGGCCGGAGGACACTCGCAGCGACGAGGCCGTTTGCCGGGCGAGATGCAGCAGATCAAAGGGAACGGCTTGTTCGCAGCTTTCACGTTCCATACTGGTTAAGGACAGCAGCTGTTGGGTGAGGAGCTTCAATTGGGTGGCCTCAGACTGAATCGCGTCCAGTGCTTCTTCGCGCAGCTTATCATCACTGAGGGCCCAGCGGCGAAGCAAGCTCGCATAGCTGTCGATAATCGTAAGCGGGGTGCGGAGCTCATGGGAGGCGTCGGCGAGAAACTGTTCCTGCTTCTCGAACGTTTCCTCCAGGCGGTCCATCATCCGGTTGAACGTCGCCCCCAGCCGATAAAGTTCGTCGTTAGGCCGATTCTCTGACAGTTCGATGCGGCGGAAAGCGCCGCTATTCTCAATGTTCTGCATCGTGCCGATGAGATGGAGGAGCGGCCGGAAGATGAACTTGGTATATTGATAGCCCCCTATGAGAGCAATGAGAAGCGCCCCGACCGAAGTTAGCAGCAGAATCGAGATGAGCGTGTTGGAGTATTCGCCTAACTTTTTTAGGCTCCGACCAATCTCTAACGTGGCCACTTGATGGCCTTGGTCAAAGACAGGAACTCTGACGAATATGTAAATACCGTCGCTGGCCGTCTCGACCGTATCGGTTTCCTTGTTTACATAAGTTGCGTGATAGCGGAGCAAGCTCACATCTGTATAAATCTGGTAGAGCACTTTGGAATCCGGAGTAATGTAGCGCAGCATTTCCTGCGGAATGAGGAACTCATCCAACTGGCTGTTATCTGTCCAGTACTCCGGGTGATGAGGCAAGTCACGCTGCAGCAGCGCGCGCGTTTTTTCCTTCAGCAGTTCGATCTCGCCGTTGGTCGTCACACGAATGAACATGTAGTAGACGAAGGTGAAGCTGAAAAAAAGGATTAGCATGAGTCCGGCGGTCATCCAAAGCGTGAACTTGACCTTCAGACTCATCGTTGCGTTGTCTCGCCCTTCGCAGGGGCGGTCCCTTCAGCATCCGGATCTTCTTTGTTTAGAGATTCGCATTTGAGCATATAACCGACACCGCGAATCGTCTGGATCAGCTTGCAGGAGAAGGGTTTGTCAATCTTTTGCCGCAAATAGCGGATGTACACATCAACTACGTTGGTATCGCCTACAAAATCGTATCCCCAGACCTCGGAAATAATTTGCTCGCGGGACATCACTTCGTCTTGATGCTGGATGAGGAAGCGGAGCAAATCAAACTCGGTCGGCGTCAATTCGATCGGCTTGCCTTCGCGAACGACGGCCCGGCTTTTTAAGTCCATCGTCAGGTCATCGATCTTCAGGACATTGGCATCGACAGGCTGCTCCTGCAGTTCCCTCTCGCGGAGCAAGCGGCGCACCCGGGCCAGCAGCTCCTCGATGGCAAACGGCTTGGTCACGTAATCGTTTGCTCCCTGATCCAGGCCGCTGACGCGGTCAGGCACCGCATCTCGTGCAGTCAGCAGGATGATGGGAAGAAGCGCATCGACTTGCCGAATGCGCCGGAGCACCTCAAGCCCGCTCATCTCGGGCAGCATAATATCCAGCAAGACTAGTGCCCAGTCCGATTCTGTTAAAGCGGCATGCAAGCCGCTGCGACCGTCGGTTTCAATATGAACCTGATACCCCTCATGCTCCAGTTCCAACTGCAGCACCCGGGCGATACGATCCTCATCCTCAATAAGCAGAATGCGGCTCATGCGGGTATACACTCCCTACCTTTTTTGGTTAATATCCGCAATCCGGGCTGAAAGTATCCTCTGCAAAGTCCGTCTCTGCACAAAGAGTGGTATTAAGATGGTGACCGCCAAGCGCCGAGCAGCTTGCGGATGAGGACAATCTGCCCGGCATGATGGGCATCATGCAGGATCCAGAGCGGCAACTCCTGACCGAGCGTGGAGGAGGCGCCATAGGGGCGGCTAAGGTCGGCATCTGTCAGTGCGCCGATCGCTGCGCGTAGTTGCTTCGCGATGGCATGCGCATGCTTGACGGTGGCTTGCCAGCTTTCCGCGTCGTCCGGGTTGCCCGGGGGGCCGAAGGTTTCCTCATTGTTGCTTGCGCTTTTGTCAAAGGCTGAACCGGTTAGACGGCTTACCAATCTTTCGTTGTAATAGTTCATGTGGTTTAACGTTTGCCAGATGCTGTTGGCTCCGCCGACCGGCTTGTAGGCTGCTTCTTTGGCTGTGAGCCCGTTTAAGGCGACAGAGACGGGAACGATCCATTCTTCCTTTTCCCAGATGTGATCCCATTGCAGGACAAGCTGATTCACTTGATTTTGACTCATGTTTGGATGGCCTCCTCATTGGGGAAATTGGGTGTGGGCGTTGAAATGTAACTAGCTAATAGTTGGTTAAGGCGTTACAATGAAAATATAGCATAGATTTATTTTGGTAACAACTGTAACTCGCATTAGGTGGTTACGTGGTTGTATGGGTATGGGGGCATGTTGAAATATGGAATCACTCTGGACAGATTTTGTAAACAGCGACTATCATGACTGGCGGGGGAGCGGGCGTTCGGAGAATCGGCTTGTGCTGTCATCGTGGCAGCATGCCTTTTTGGGCAAATGGTGTTTGTCTGCGCCAATCCCTGCTTTGGAAGACGATATTCGTGTTCTAGAGCAGTTTCGCGGGCGTTTGCAGCAGTTGGCTGCTGATTTGTCAGAAGGAGGGGCCATGGCTCAAGCTGACCGGGACTGGCTCAATGCGGCGATGTCTGGGGGACTTATTACCCGGCAGCTTGCGGGTGAAGGGAGCGAATTGCACTTGAGCATGGTGCCTGCTAAGCAGGAGTGGACGCAAGTGATGGCTGAGGTCGCCGCTGATTTCGCCGGAACTGTGATAGAGGGAGAAACGGTGCGGATTCGGTTCTGTGAGAACAGCGACTGCAGATGGGTATTCTATGACGATACGCGGAACCGGACCAAGCGGTATTGTGATGATAAAATGTGCGGCAATCTCATGAAGGTTCGCCGGTTTCGAGCGAAGAAAAAAGCCGAGGCCATCAAGGACAACGGGTAGCGGGCAGGAAGAGGACAGCAGGGGAACAACGTGGGACAGCTTCGCATGTTTTGTTCGTTAGCCTAGTCCACGTTCATCCTCATGCTCATATGATAATCGTGTATAAGCTGAATGAAGGAGTCGGAGACATGAGTGTTTCTTCTAAAAAAAAGACTAGTCAAAAGGTTGCGATCATTCTTCAGGATCACGACGCTTCGGGAAAAGTCTATGTAGAGCTTCAGGGCAAGCTGTCCTCCAAGGAAATGATGGTTGAGGCTATTAAGCGGCTGCAGGATGGCATCATTTATGCAAATGAAGGCTGCACAGATCCGATCGACAGTGAGTACATTGAAGTTTTCAGCAAAAAGAGTACAGGACGAAAGGGCGAGGACTTTATTTTCCTTATTGACCGTTCCGTGGCTGAGGATTATATTGTGTCCGCCAAAATTATTAAATAATGCACAACACCCCTTCCGGATGAAGTG
The DNA here is from genome assembly GCF_027789125.1 of Paenibacillus aestuarii. Classification (GTDB taxonomy): domain Bacteria; phylum Bacillota; class Bacilli; order Paenibacillales; family NBRC-103111; genus Paenibacillus_E; species Paenibacillus_E aestuarii. The sequence continues at coordinate 157,417 of NZ_JAQFVF010000022.1, forward strand.
AGGCAAGACCTCATTTCAACCAGTGAAGGGGTGTTTCATTAGGTGGAGCTATTAGTTTCTTGTAGATGGTGCGGTTTCGACAGATGTTAAGCGATCATAGAAATCCACATATTTGTCTCGGTCCGGACCGTTCAAGTGTGCCATTGCCGTACGTGGATGTTCATCCAGCGCACCGACGATCATGTAAGGGATGAGGTAGCCCCAGTCCCATTTTTGACGCATGGCAACCATATGCTTCTCAATGATTTCAAGCACAGGGCGAACGTCGTAGCGCGCGCCTTTCAAATAGCTAAGCAGCAGCTCTGTCGTACAGTTGCCGGCTGCGCGTCCCATTCCGTACACGGAAGAGTCCAGGAAGGTTACGCCTTTGGAAGCTCCTGCAATCGTGTTGGAGAACGCCAGCTGCATGTTGTTGTGCATATGCAAGCCGAGCTCTTTCTCCGGAAGCAGGCGTTGGAATTTCGTTACGAGATAATCAATATCTTTATTATCCATGCTGCCGTAGGAGTCGACGATGTACACGACGTCAACTGGGCTTTTGTTAATCTCTTCAAAAGCCTCCACTAGCTCATTCTCCATTACGTGGGAGAGCGCCATGATGTTCAGGGACGTTTCGTAGCCCATATCATGGAATTTTTGGACTAGATCCAGACCTTTGTCTACATCTTTGATGTAGCAAGCCACCCGAATCAAATCCAGCAGACTGTCTTCACGAGGCAAAATATCTTTCTCATCGACACGGCCGATATCTACAAGCGCTGAGAGCTTCGTATCGGTTTTGCGGGTAATTACGTCACGCAGGAAGGATTCATTCAGGAATCTCCATGGACCGGAGGCTCCGCCTTTTAGCAGCTTCTCAGAGTTCTTGTAGCCAATTTCCATATATTCAACGCCGGCTGCACTTAAACCGCGATACATGTCTTGGACAAACTCTACGCTAAAATCCCAATCGTTCACCAAACCGCCGTCGCGAATCGTACAATCTATAATCTTGTGTTGATGCTGCTTTACCATGCTCGTAATGCCCCTTTCCCAAGCTCATAATCGCTTCTAATTTGATATAATATTATCACTTAATTCAAGCAGGCTTGTCAATGTAATCCGCTATAACCTGCTGTGGCAGCCGTTATTGCGCACATTCTTGTGATTATTATGTTATTTCTTGTGAATTAGCGTGCACGTTAGGCCATCCGCACTTGTGGTGCGTGGTGTGGCTTAAGGTGCTTGCTGCACGGGGGCTTGTGCTATGATGAAGAGAAGAAGTTCATACAACTGGGTAACTGAGCGACTGAGCATGCAAAAGGGAGAGATGGCGATGGAGGAGAACGTGATGCGGCAGGCGAAGGAGACGGCAGTGAAGGCGGCGAGGCTTGCAGGCGGATTAGCTCGGACAAGCTTCGGCGGCAAGCTGCATATTGAGCAGAAGGGAGATCGCGGTGATCTGGTCACAGAAGTTGACATAAAGGCCGATCGCTTGATTGTAGAAGAGCTGCGCGCCGTATTCCCGGATCATCGGATCTATAGTGAAGAAGCGGGGGAAGGCGGAGTGGCAAGCGACTGGGTGTGGCACGTGGACCCGCTCGACGGCACGAACAATTTTGCGTTGGGCATTCCGCTGTACGGGGTGTCCATCTCGCTTGGCTTTCAGGGACAAACTGTACTTGGCGTCGTCCATGACTCAGCGCTAGAGCTGACGTACACGGCCGTTCACGGTGAAGGCGCGTGGCTGGGCGAGACGAGGCTGGAAGCGAAGCCTGGCGGCCCTCTGGCCAAATCCACGATCTCGTGGATTCAGGGCCATGGAGTGGGCAAAGACGACAACGGCGCATTGAAGCTGCGGCACCATCTGGAGCATCAGATCAAAAGAGTACTGCGCGTCTGGGCGCCCTCCATCACCTGGGCGATGCTGGCCCGCGGGGACTTGCACGGGATTGTGCTGTACAATTCCGAAGGGGAAGATTTGTATGCCGGTTTGCTGCTTGCTCAGGAGGCAGGTGTGAGAGTGACGGATTTTGCCGGGAATCCAGTGACGCTTGTTGGCGGACATGCGGGTGAGGGGAACGGAAAGGGAAAGGCTCCTTATCTGGTGGCGGCTGTTCCGGAATACCATCAAGAGCTGTTAAAGCTGGTTCAGGAAATGGGTGTATAGCACAGGCGGCAATTGCAGATGCTAATGGCAAACTTTTTCAATTGTGGAAGAAAGGATGTTTTGCCATGAATAATAATGCGATTCCGATATTTTTTGAATTCGATCAAGAGCGGGAAGCCCTGCTCGCACTGGATACACTGGAGGAGCTCGGCTACAAGCCGAACATGATCACCGAAGCCAAGCCGATCCTGCATATTCATGTTGACGATCAGGAGATGACGTCTGCGATCGAGATTGCCCAAGCTCACGGCGGGCGCTTAGTGGAGCGCAACGTGGAGACGACGGAGACTGCCGTATATGCCATGGCGTACGACTTGGAGAACTCTATCCGTATTCCTGCACATACGGTGAATGAGGATTGGACGGAAAGCTACGCCACGGCATCCTCTTCAGCTTGGAGGGACGCTGATGCGATCCCGAGCGAAGATGAAGCCGCGTTCGACCCGTCGGCAGACGACTACAACCACTTCAGCGCAGGTATCCGGCTGTAGGGCATTAGGACGCTCCCGCTATTGCGGACCTATCCACTTGGGGGATAGGTCTTTTGTTTTGCGCAGGGTGGAGCGGCGCGCGGGCGGCCGGGGCTAGCCGTGAGGGGAGCGCTGGCTCGCGAGCCTCGAAAGAGATAAATCTGCTTTAGAGCAAGTACAGTGCACTGGACGAGGTGACATGTGTTTACCATTTTATCCATTTTATCCCATGTAAAAAGGAAGTATTTAAGCTGTCGTCCCCGTTAAATCCGTGTGAAGTTGTTCAAGACGCAAGCCCGTGGCAGACCGACGCTGCATCGCTATGAAACTCTCAATTTTCTTTTCAACCTTCATATACAATCCTCCTTATAAAAAAATAAAACGCCGTCCGCTCCGAGGAGACAAACGGCGTGTGCTTCACGCAGAATATGCTGATGAATTATAGAATAGCATCGTAACTGCCGGCCAACAACGCGTTGTTAAGGCAGACCCACGCACAAGTCCCCGCAAGCCCCGCCAACTTGTGAACAAAACACTATTCGAGCCCCACCCCCATGTCACCGGAGCAAGCCGCCGCAAGGCAGTCCCAACCCAATAACACCGTCCACGCCAAGGAGACCACATCTTGTACTTCACACAGAACGTGGCTGATGGGGTTTACTCAATTTCGCAAGGCATCGCCAACCAATAAACGTGTCCACTCCAAGGAGACAAACAGCGTTATCTCCACGCAGAATAGAGCCACGCAATTATTGGATACCATCTTAACAACTAGCAGACAACGCGTTATGATCAAGAGGTTGTCATTTTACCATTTTACCGTTCTACCAATTCTACCTGTCAATTCATTCTAAATACATGCTTCATAGGCAAAACGGAGGACTAGATTCAAATGATCATACTTGCTTGTTTGCTTTTTATGGTGACAATCACACTCGTCATTTGGCAGCCTAGAGGACTCGGCATCGGCTGGACAGCGTCGGGAGGCGCGCTGCTTGCGCTGCTGCTCGGCGTTGTTACGTGGCACAACGTGATCGAGGTGACCGATATCGTTTGGAACGCAACGCTCACCTTTGTGGCAATTATTCTTAACTCCTTACTGCTCGACGAAATCGGCTTCTTCGAGTGGGCGGCTCTCCATATGGCGCGGCTAGCGCGCGGTAGCGGCCTGCTCATGTTCGTGTACGTGATCCTGCTCGGTGCAGCCGTATCCGGTTTATTCGCCAATGACGGGGCGGCGCTCATTCTAACGCCGATCGTGCTGGCGATGGTCCGCGCGCTGCAATTCGAGCAGCGGATGATCGTGCCCTTCATTATGGCGGGCGGATTCATTGCCGATACGGCCTCGCTGCCGCTGACGGTCAGCAATCTGACCAACATCGTGTCGGCCGACTACTTTGGCATCGGCTTTGTGGAATATGCGTCACGCATGCTGGTGCCGAATATATTCTCGATTGCCGCAAGCCTTGGCATGCTGTATCTCTGCTACCGCCGCCAAATCCCGCTGCGCTACGACGTGCACATGCTGAAGCAGCCGCACGAAGCGATCAAAGATGTGCGGCTGTTCCGCCTCTCATGGATCGTCCTGAGCGTCATGCTGCTGGCTTTTCTGGCCAGCGGATGGATCGCAGTGCCGATCAGCCTCATCACCGGCGTAGCCACGCTCGTGTTCCTGGTAGCGGCGCGTCGCAGCACTGCGGTGGACTTGCGCAAAATCATCAAAGAAGCGCCATGGACGATCGTCATTTTTTCCATTGGGATGTATGTCGTCGTCTACGGTCTCAAGAACGCCGGGCTCACCGCGCTTCTCGGCAAGGTCTTCCAAGCGGCTGCGGACCATGGGCTCTATGCGGCGACACTGTGCATGGGCTTCGTGGCTGCGCTGTTGTCATCCTTCATGAACAACTTGCCGACGGTGATGATTGACGCGCTGGCGATTCATGGTACACAGGCGGAAGGCGTAATGCGCGAAGCGCTCATCTACGCGAATGTGATCGGCACCGACCTCGGTCCGAAAATGACCCCGATCGGCTCATTGGCTACGCTTTTGTGGCTGCATGTACTTTCCCGCAAAGATGTGCGCATTACGTGGGGCTACTATTGTAAAATGGGCTTTTTATTGACGATACCCACACTGTTAATCACCTTGACAGGTCTCTATATCTGGCTGTGGCTTCTCTCGTAGAAGCCTCGGCTAAACTTTAATGCCAATGTAATAGTTAAAGCTATATTAAAATAAGATTAAAATAGAATTAAAAAATTCATTGACAGCTCACAACAGTTGTCATATTCTTATTTCAATAAAACCAAGTAACAACATTGGAATTAAAGGGGATGATTTTGGTGAAAAACAACTTAGTCACAGCTTTTCAGACGAACTGGGTTAGCTTGCTTGTATCCATCGTTATTATTGCCTTCCTCTTTTTCTTGGCGAAAAAGAGATTGAGCTTCGGTTCCCGCGTTTTTATCGGCTTAGGTCTTGGTCTGGTCGCAGGGATTATCTTTAACCTGACTAAACTCGATTTTAAAAGCGTAAGTACGCTGGGTACGATTTATGTCAATTTGATTAAAATGCTCGTCATGCCATTGGTCTTTATCCTAGTTATCAATAGTATTGCTTCTCTATCGAGCTTGGGCCAACTGCGCAAGCTTGGTCTCAAAACAGTCGGCTGGTTCTTGCTGACAACCGGTATTGCCGCCATTATCGGTCTGGTGGTTGCGCTCGCGATCGATCCAGGTAATGGGATTGCAGCGGCGGTGCCGAAAGATTTTAAAGCAAAAGAAATTCCGACGTTCTCGCAAGTTATTCTCGATCTGGTACCTTCCAACCCATTCAGCGATGCAGCTAGCGGCAAAGTGGTGCCGGTGCTGATCTTCGCGATCTTCGTGGCAGTAGCGATTGTCCATGTAGGTTCCAAAAAGCCGGAAGCTGTGGCTCCGCTCAAAGCACTGATCACATCGGCGACAACAGTGATCCATCAAGTTGTTAAATATGTCATCCGCTTGACACCATACGGTGTGTACGCTTTGATTGCAGCGATGGCCGGCAAATACGGCTTGGAAACATTGGCCCCGCTTGCTAAAGTCATTTTAACTTCTTACGTGGCATTAATTATTCACTTCGTACTCGTCTTTGGTGGTTTAGTCTTGCTGGTGGCGAAAGTTAACCCGATTAAGTTTTTCAAAAAGGCGTATCCGACGATTGCCGTTGCTTTCACTACACGCAGCAGCTACGCGACGCTGCCTGTTAACTTGGAAGTCATTACGAAGCGCTTGCGCGTTTCCCCGCGTATCGCCAGCTTCGTGGCTCCGCTTGGCGCAACGATGAACTTTAACGGCTGCGGCGGGGTATGGCCGGCAGTAGTTGCGGTTTTCGTGGCAAAAGTATACAACCTGCCAATGAGCGCTTCGCAATATGTATTGCTGATTCTTGTAGCTGTGATCTCGTCCATCGGTGTGGCTGGGGTTCCGGGTCCGGCAGCGATCTCCACAACGGTTGTATTGACAGCGCTGGGTCTGCCGCTTGAAGGTATGGGTCTTGTGCTCGGCGTTGAAGCGCTGATCGACATGGGCCGTACGGCAGTTAACGCAACGGGTACAACGGTTACATCACTTCTGGTCGCTGAATCCGAAGGTGAATTTGATCGGGAAGCCTTCGATCGGGATGAAGAAGACGAACTTGAAGTTGCGACAGCTTAAAAGGATAGAAAGGCACCTGCATCTTTTGGATGCGGTGCCTTTTTTGTTTACAGCGCTGCTGCGCTTTTGCCCGCCGTATAACCGGTGGCGAAAGCTGCGGTGATATTGTAACCGCCAGTGTATCCGTGGATGTCCAGAATTTCGCCGCAGAAAAACAATCCGCTCATCAGCTTGGATTGCATCGTGCCGGGATCGATCTCTTTCAGATGAACGCCGCCGCCGGTGACGAACGCTTCTTCCAAAGACAATGTCCCGTTTACATGAACCGGAAAAGCTTTTATCATTCGGCACAGCGTCAGCCAATTCGCTTTCGGGATGTTATCATACGTGAGCAGTTCGTCCAGCTCAGCTTTGTTCAAGAGAAGCGGGATCAAGCGCTCAGACAGCATGCTTCTGAGCACATTCTTGATCGCTTTTTTGGCATCGTTTTTGGCCAGGGCCATGCTCTGTTGGTAAATCTCATCGACCGTCAGTTCAGGGAAGAGGTCAATGGTGAGCATCACTTCTTTGCGGTCCGATTTCGCCAGCTCTTTGACCACGAACTGGCTGCAGCGGAGCGCGATTGGGCCCGATAGGCCGAAATGCGTAAACAGCAGGTCGCCGTTGTGGGCGATCAGCGCTTTTCCTTTGGCGTTCCAGACGGATAGCGTCACGTCACGCAAGGAAAGCCCCTGCAGCTCGCGGCTGCGGATGAAAGGCTCGCTCGAGGTCAGCGGGACCTCGGTCGGGAAGAGCGGCGTGATCGTATGCCCCGCAGCCTCAGCCCAGGCGTACCCGTCGCCTGTTGAGCCTGTGTGGGGTACGGAGCACCCGCCGGAGGCGATAATGACCGCGTCGCTGCGCAGCGTTTCGCCGGCATGCAGGCGAACACCTTCGACGCGCCCGTCTTGGTAGAGCACCTGCCGGACCGGGCTGTTCGTCCGGATCTCAACGCCTTGCCGGCGTACCTGGCCGATGAGGGCGTCAACGACGGTTTTGGCTTTGTCGCTGACGGGAAACATCCGCCCGTTATCCTCTTCTTTGAGGGCGATGCCGAGATTCTCAAAAAAAGCGATGATATCTTTGTTGCTGAAATGAGCGAGCGCGCTGTACAAAAAGCGGCCATTGCCCGGAATATGCTTAATCAGCTCATCCATGTCTTTATTATTCGTTACGTTGCAGCGCCCGCCGCCGGAGATGCCGAGCTTGCGGCCGAGCTTGTCGCCTTTATCCACAAGCAGCACCTTCGCGCCTTCCGCACTTGCGGCAACACTGGCCATCAAGCCGGCAGAACCGCCGCCGATGACAATCACATCATATTTCATGTTCATAAAGCCCCTACATCTATATTTTCTATCATCATAGCACGCACTGCGCCTAGTTCAAAACGAAAGGACAGGAAACTCTCAGCTAACTTTCAACCGGCTTTCAACTTCTGTTCATCGGGTGTTCATTTGGGCGCACTATGATTGTAATATTGAGCTTACGAAAGTGAGCGAAAATTACATGAATACATAAGAAAGGTGTGTTTTATGCAAATATCCAGTTCTACAACGAACGCCCTGTACAAACAGCACTCACTCAGCTTCTCGAGCAGTTCGGCGGGCAGCAGTTCAACCACGAATTCAGCGAAAAGCAAGAAGTCTGACAGTGATTCCCTCGAACTGAGTCCGGAGGCGCAGGAGCTGCTGGCGAAGCTGAGAAATTATGCTTCAGCTGCAGACTTAACAACGGATAATTCCAGCGACAGCAGCGATTCGGTTAGCTCTGCGACCGATTCAACCAGCAGCACATCCAGCAGTCCATCCAGTACGACCAAGATCTCTGCGGAAGACCTCGATGAATTATTGGAACAACTGAGCAGCCAAGGTATAGATGCATCTAACGGTACCCAAAGGCCAATGGGACCTCCGCCAGGGGGAAGGCCTCCTGGTGGACCTCCCCCTGGCGGTGGCCCAGGCGGTCCCGGCGGATCGGATTCCACTTCGTCTACGGATGGAACGGATTTGAAGGCAATTCTGCAAGCTCTTACGGACGAGGACGATGATGATACGACTGACAGCAGTCAAGACAGCAGCAGTCAGAACAGCGCCACGACTTCATCGAGCTCCTCCCATATGCAAGAACTGCTTCAACGGGCGTACGGCGCAAGAAAGACACAGCAAAGCTAATCATCAGCGTTTCACATTAAAAGCGATAGAACCAAGGAGCTGCGCGGGCTTCTGGCGCTATCGCTTTTTTCATGCTCGTAACATTCACGGAATGCTCAGGTCGCTCTCAGTTCATATTCAGCTTAGAAGGTTAAATTGTAAGCAATAGATCCGGCGCCAACAGAGAGCGAACCGGACGAGAATGATGATAAAGGAGTGGGTACCTGAAGATGAGAAAGCAAAAGACACCAAAGACACAGCGGATGGATTTCATCCTCGTTGCTATAGCATTACTTGCCGCTTTTTTGAACATATACGGCATCTGGAAGGACAACGTTGTTAACGGTTATTACACAGCGGCTGTAACGAGTATGCTGCAAAGCTTTCACAATTTTTTCTTTGCTTCTTTTGATCCTGGCGGATATGTCACGGTTGATAAACCTCCGGTCACGTTTTGGATCCAAACGCTCAGTGCCTATGTGTTTGGTTTGCATGGCTGGAGTGTGATTTTGCCGCAAGCTCTTGCGGGCGTCGGATCGGTGCTTCTTCTGTATGCCATTATCAAACCGACATTCGGCAGGACTGCTGCCCGATTGGCCAGCTTAATCTTTGCCTGCACACCGATCGCTGCGGCTGTCAGCCGGACGAACAATGTGGACAGCATGCTTGTGTTTACACTCATTTTGGCGACTTGGATGCTGATGAAGGGTGTACGAAACAACAAGTGGGGGTTTGTCGTCGGCGCATTTGCCGTGATCGGCGTCGGCTTTAATATGAAGATGCTTCAAGCTTATATGGTCGTGCCTGCTTTTTATCTCTTTTATTTATTTGCAAGCAAAGTGAATTGGAAAAACAAGCTGAAGGTATTAACAAGCGCTACCGTCGTGCTTGTCGTTCTGTCCTTATCGTGGGCGTTGATTGTTGATTCGATCCCTGCCGACAAACGGCCTTATATGGGAAGCAGCCAGACGAACTCCGTCTTGGAGCTGGCTTTCGGGTATAACGGCGTATCCCGCCTAACGGGGAATCAAGGTCCGGGCGGTGGAGGCGGCGCTAGACCGGACGGCGGCCAGATGCCGGCAAGAGGCGATGGTCAGACGGGCCGGACTGACGGCGTTCAAGCGTCGAACAGCGACGGCGGTAAAGCGGATGGCGGCGTCGGCAATGACGGCACCGCGGCAGCCCGTCAAGATGGCGCGCCTGCCCAAAATGGCCAGATGCCGGCCTTCGACGGAACGGGCAATCCACCCGCAGGCTTCCCAGGGGGCGGTCCGGGTCAGGATGGCCGCAACGGCGGCGGTGCCTTCAACACAGGAACACCAGGACCTCTGAGGCTATTCCAGTCTTCGCTTTCCGGTCAGATCAGCTGGTTGCTGCCATTTGCCCTGATCGGCACATTGGCTCTGCTCTTAAGCATTCGCCGTAAGAAGGCGCTAACTGCTAAGCAATTCGAAGCTCTCTTTTGGCTGGCTTGGCTGCTGCCGGCCGCTGCTTTTTTCAGCGTGGCTGGCTTCTTCCATCAATACTATCTCATTATGCTGGCTGCGCCGATCGCCGCGCTGGCAGGAGCGGGTTGGACCGAGCTTTGGAGTTACTACCGCGACAGAGCGGGCTGGAAAATGTGGCTGCTGCCAGCTGCTATCGCTGCGACAACAGCGTTTGAAGTTTATGTGATCATGCCGTATCGCCAGCAAATCGGTTCAAGTTGGGCGATAGGCGTAGGGGCTGCCGGCGCGGCATGCCTGTTCTTCCTTCTGCTTGCTGTGAAGAAGGAAAAGCTGGCTCACAGGGCGGCTGTGCTAGCGCTGGCCGTCTTGCTCGTGGCACCGCTCTACTGGGCGGCAACACCTCTCCTGTACGGCGGCAACAGCATGCTGCCTGAAGCGGGGCCGAACTTGAAGCAAAGCGCGAGTATGGGGATGGGCGGCTCAAGTGAAGTGGATACCAAGCTGCTTGATTATGTAACCAAAAACAATACAGGTGAAACCTATTTGTTTGCCGTATCTCGGGCGACAGAGGCTTCCAATTATATTATCCAAACAGGCAAAGCTGTGATGGCGATGGGCGGCTTCTCAGGCTCTGACCCGATTCTAACTGTAGAGAAATTGAAGCAAATGGTAGCTAACCATGAAATCAAATATTTCCTCCTTAATGCCGGAGGCGGCTTCGGGGGTGGCGGTGAGACTAGCTCCGATGTGACTGCTTGGGTCAAGGCGCACAGCACCGAAGTGCCGCAAAGCGAATATCAGTCGCCGACAACAACGACGAGTTCGAACAGTGAAAGCAACCGAGACGGTCAAACGGATCGCGATGGCCGCGACGGTCGTATGGGCGGCATGGGCGGCATGGGCGGTTCTGCAACTTTATATGAAATTAATTACGATTCTCTATAATTCAGGAGGTTGATCAAGATGAACGAGTTTATCCGGTATTCCGTCATTATCCCCGTGTTCAACGAGGAAGAAGTCATTCATGAGACGTATCGGCGGCTGAAGCAGGTGATGAATCAAACGGGCGAACCTTATGAGCTACTGTTTGTCAATGACGGCAGCCGTGATCGCACGGCGGCTATCCTTCAGGCTTATAGCGAAAAGGATCCCGCGATCAAACTCATTAATTTTTCCCGGAATTTTGGCCATCAGATTGCTATCACGGCGGGGATGGATTATGCCAGCGGAGCTGCGGTCATCGTCATTGACGCTGACCTTCAAGACCCGCCGGAGCTTATTCTTGAGATGATTAAGAAGTGGAAGGAAGGGTTCGATGTTGTCTACGCCAAGCGGACGGAGCGCAAGGGCGAGACCTTCTTTAAAAAGCAGACGGCACGGCTGTTCTACCGCATCCTGCGGGCGTCAACGGATATCGCCATTCCGGTGGATACCGGGGACTTTCGCCTGATGGACCGTGAGGTCTGCAATGTGATGTGCCGAATGACGGAGAAAAATCGTTTTGTCCGCGGGCTTGTCAGTTGGGTTGGCTTTCGCCAGACCTCAGTGGAATATGTGCGCGATGAACGAGCCGCGGGTGAAACGAAGTACCCGCTGAAGAAGATGCTGAAGCTTTCTTTGGATGGCCTCACGTCCTTTTCGCTCAAGCCTCTGAAGCTGGCTTCTTATTTGGGCGGGACGCTTTCACTGGCAGGCGTCTTGTATATGCTAATTATTTTCTATATGAAGTTATTCACAGATACTGCTGTGGCTGGATGGAATGTGGTCGCGATGATCCAACTGCTCGTCAGCGGGGTTATGCTGATTGTCCTTGGCGTTATCGGCGAATATATCGGGCGCGTCTATGACGAGGCCAAAGGCCGTCCGCTTTACATTGTGTCTGACTGCCACGGGGTAAAGAAAAAAGAGCGCGGTATTCGCCATGTTATCTAAAAACTCGCTGCCTTCGTTTATCAAGTTTGGATTTGTCGGCGCATTGAACTCAGGCATTGATTTTACCGTCTTCGCGCTGCTGCTGTTTCTGGGCTCGCAAGAACTGCTGGCACAGTGCGCAGCGTATACATGCGGTGTGGCGAACAGCTACTTGATGAATCGTTCATGGACGTTTAAGGACAGCGCGGCTGACAAAGGCCACCTATTCCGGTTCCTTGCGGTGAATGCTGTTATGCTCTTATTTACTTCTGTTATCTTGCATGGTTGCATCGAAATCCTCGTGTGGCCTTTATGGCTGGCGAAGCTGGCCGCTACGGGTTGCGGGAGTATTTTGAATTATGCAGGCAGCCGTTTGTGGGTTTTTCGCGCCAAACGGGCAGCTTAACCTTGCTGGAGGAACATTCAGGAATCTTTCAGTTTTTTCTCAGCTAGCTTTTAGGCAGGATATGGGATAATACCTATAGAAGAGATTAATTTGCAAAGATTCCGTAGGAGGATACACACATGCGCCAACTAAAAGGCATTAAAATATTGCTGGTCGACGACGAGCCGCATATTCTTGAATTTTTGGAGCTCGGCTTGCAAAATGAAGGTTTTGAAGTAATGACCGCCCAGGACGGCCTCAGCGCCATTACTATTTGCAATAAATTCCAGCCGCATATCGCGATCCTGGATGTCATGATGCCGGGCATGGATGGGTTTGAAGTATGCCGGATGATCAAAAAAACCGATAACGTTGCAGTTATTATGTTGACAGCTAAGGACGAAGTCGAAGATCGGGTGAAAGGCTTAACTTTGGGCGCGGACGATTACATGGTTAAGCCATTCAGCTTCGAGGAGCTGCTGGCGCGCATCTATGCGCGCATCCGCAATCATTTCCCGAACTTGTTCGGCGAGGTTGTTATCGGACCGCTGCGGATGGACGACCGGCGCAAGGAAATCAGTCTGCACGATAAAGTGCTGGAGCTGTCTCCGACTGAATATGAGCTGTTGAAGTTTATGGCAATCAATCACGGGCTTGTGCTTAGCAAGACGATGATTTTGGATAAAGTATGGGGCTATGATTTTGGCGGGGAAGAAAATATTGTTGAAGTCTATATTCGCTCACTGCGTGACAAGTTGGGCGACAAGGAGCATAAGCTGATCCGTACGATTCGCGGCGCGGGCTACCGGATGGATTTGACATGAAGAAGCAAAGTCCGTTTGCTAAATTTTTCGAGCACCGCTCGTTAAAATTTCAGCTGTTATCCCGGTCGCTGCTTGTGATGTCAGCTTTGCTGCTGCTCATCGGCGTGTTTCAATATATTTTCATGCAGCAATTTTTGTATCGGAACAAAGCGGAGACTGTTCGCAATCAACTGGCGACTTTCCCACCCCAGGGATGGCAGCGCGTGATGGGATCTCCGGAGCGTGATGGAAACCCCTTTGATACAAAGCACGGTTTCGTAGGCCCGCGGGTTGGCAACGGCAACGATTCGACTGGCGAGGTTCCACGCGTTTTCATACCTGAATTATCTATCGCCATTATCGATGAACAAGGTACGTTCACTCAGGTCTCCACCCAGTCAGGGCTTGCTACGCCGAAGTTGTCGGAGGATGATTACAAGAATCTGATGAAAACGAGGATGAAGCTCGAGTACCGGATCATGAAGGATAGTGAGGGCCGCGAGCAGTTAATCGTGTTTCATCAAATCGGCGGTAACCCCGATCGTTCCCAAGAGGTGAAAGGCATCATTCAGGCGAGTGTGAGCACGCAGCCGATTAAGGACGTCCTGTTCCGTCAGCTTTCCACGTTCTTATTGTTATCGATGCTTGCGCTGGTTTTTGGATTGCTCGGATTTCTGCCTGTGCTGCGCCGTACGCTCGTTCCGTTGTCTAATATGGTGGATACGGTGAAGCGTATCGATGCCGGCAGTTTAAATGAACGTTTTCCCGCCAATCAGGGGCAGGTAGAAATTGACAGTCTCGCGACCTCCTTCAATGGGATGCTGGAGCGGCTGGAAGTTAGCTTCGAAGCTGAAAAAGAGGCCAAGGAGCAGATGCGCCGTTTTGCCGCTGATGCTTCGCATGAATTGCGAACGCCGCTGACCTCGATTCACGGCTTTCTGGAAGTGCTGCTGCGGGGGGCGTATAACCAGCCGGAGCAGCTGCTGAAAGCGTTGAAGAGCATGCATGGCGAATCGGTGCGGATCAATAAGCTCGTAGAGGATTTGTTGATGCTCGCGCGGCTCGATCGCACGCCTTCCTTCCAAAAGGCGGAAGGCGCGCTGGATGAAATGCTGCGGGAGATGGAACCGCAGCTGCGGATGCTCGCTGGAGATCGGAAGATCACGATCGAGCTGGAGCCGCAGACACTATGTATGTACGATTCCGATAAAATCAAGCAGGTCGTGCTCAACTTGTTCCATAACGCGGTCCAGCATACGCATCCCATGACGGGGGAGATTACGCTCAAGCTGGCTAAGCTCGAAAATCAAGTTGAGATCGCTGTGCACGATAACGGACCAGGGATCGCGCCCGAGCACTTGGGGCGCCTGTTCGACCGCTTCTTCCGCGTTGACACTTCGCGTGCGAGGAAGAGCGGCGGCGCCGGCCTGGGGCTGTCGATCACGCAGTCGATCGTCGAGCTGCACGGCGGCACGATCAATGTCGATAGCGAGCTCGGTGCAGGCAGCACGTTCCGGGTCTTGCTGCCGCGGTCATAGCGGCTGGAGAAGAGGGAAGTCCCACTTATGGTGGGGCTTTTTTTGTTTGCACGCGGGCCGTCCAGCACGCTTCCAATTGGTTTTTTCAGCCAATGTTCAGGTAATTCTAGGCTAACGTTCAGTTTGCACTCAGATGGAATTCAGGTAAGGGGTCTATACTTGGTTTTGTAAGCAGGAAACACAAAATAAAACGATAAAGGTGGATAACACATTATGAAAACTATCGGTAAAAAAATATTAACTGGTTCTTTAATCGCTTCTTTTGTACTTGGAGTTGGAGTGGTGGGCGCCTTACATAATAATGCTTTTGCTGCAACAGCTTCACAACCAACCACATCAACAACGCAAAAATCGGATAAAGCAGGCTGGGGCATGAACGGACAAGACCATCGCGGCGGACGTCAAGGCGGGTTCTTCGGTGGCAATGTCATCAAAGAAACAGCTACAATCCTTAACACCGATGAAGCTACGATCTCCGCAAGCTTGAAAGAAGGCAAGACATTAGTGGAAATCGCAACAGCTAGCGGGTTGACAGAAGCGGACTACTTGCAAAAGCTGGTTGCTGCCGAAACAGCTTCAATCAATGAACAAGTGACTGCAGGCAAGCTGACACAAGATCAAGCAGATAAAATCATTTCCGGATTATCCGATCAACTTACAAAGCAAATTGAAAATAAAGGCGTAGGCGGCAAAGGTGGCTTCCCTGGCGGCGACGGTCAACGTGGTGGCGGTTTCGGCGGCATCCGTTTGACAGAACAAGCAGCTTCCGTGCTCGCCGTTGAGCAAAGTGCAGTTGATGAGGCGCTTCATGCCGGCAAAACATTAGCGGCTTTTGCTCAAGAGAAAGGTGTCAGCGAAGCGGACTTCGTGCAGAAGCTTGTAGCTGCTGAGACAACGGCTATTAACGCAGAGGTGACTGCGGGCAAGTTGACGCAAGATCAAGCGGATAAAATGCTGTCCGGCCTCTCTGGCCGATTGACGAAGCAAGTCGAAAACACGGGTCCTATAGGTCGTGGTGGACACGGAGGCCCAGCAGGTCCTGGCGGTCTGGGTATTGGCAATCCTGACACATTGACAACGATTCTGGGTGTCACTGTGGACGAGATGAGAACGCAGCTTGACGCAGGCAAATCGATCGTTGACATTGCAGCGTCCAAAGGCATCAGCGAAGAAGACCTGATCAGCAAAATCAAAGACAGTATGACCGATTCCATCAAGAAGTTTGTTGAAGATAAGCATACCCGTCCAGATGGCGAGGCTCCTGCGGCTCCAACTACCACAGCCCCAGCTGCGAACTAATAGAAGAGATGGCGCTGCCCAGATGCGGGGTAGCGTCATCTTTTTGTTTGTAAAAACAATTTTTTTGACCAAAATTGCTCGAAACGTGTAAAATAGTGATTGTTGGACATGCAATCGTCCATTTGTCAGTGCACATTTATGAACCGGGCAGGGGGAAAAAGAATTGAAGTTGCATTTTGTAGGTGAGATGACCGCTCTGCGGGATGGTGTGCAAATGTTATCACAAGAGCTCCAGTTCATCGTAGTGGAAGATGGCATTACGGTGAGCGTCGAGCAATCCACAGGCGTTTTGGAGGTCGGCTACGAGCAGGAGCAGGCTTATATTCGATATGGTCAAAAGCATCAGTTTTTTCGGGGGCTCGGACTTCTCATCCAGCATTTGCGCAAAGGCGCCTCTTTTGAAATTCGCGAGAAGCAGCAGTTCGATACGATCGGACCGATGTTCGATATGTCCCGGAATGCGGTTTTTACGCTGGACGGGTTTAAAAAGATTTTAAATAAAATGGCACTGATGGGGCTTAACACTGTCATGCTGTATATGGAAGATACGTATGAAATCAGCGGCGAGGCGTATTTTGGTTACATGCGCGGACGGTACACGCAAGCGGAACTCAAAGCGATCGACGATTACGCCGATCAATTCGGCATTGAGGCATTTCCCAGCATTCAGACGCTCGCGCATCTGGAGGAGTTCCTGAAATGGGAGCCCGTGAAGCACTACAAAGATACGAAAGGTGCTTTGCTTGTAGGCGATGAGCGGACGGACCGTTTGGTTGCGGACATGATCGATGCTGTCAGCGCGCCGTTTCGCAGCCGCAAAATCCACATCGGCATGGACGAAGCGGAAGAGCTTGGCCGCGGGAAATTTTTGGACAAGAATGGCTATGTGAGCCGGTTTGAGATTATGACGGCGCACTTGGAAAGAGTGCTGGATGTGGTTCGCAGCCGGGGGCTGAAGCCGATGATGTGGAGCGATATGTTCCTGAAGCTGGCTTCGGCCAATGGTGAGGAATATTATGATGCCGGGACGCAAATTCCCGAGGAGATGGCGCGCCGTATTCCGAAAGATGTCGATATGGTCTACTGGGACTACAACCATCTGGAGAGCGAAGAATATGAAAGCCTGATCGCTAAGCACAGGCCGCTTGGCTGCAATTTGGTGTTCGCAGGCGCCGTTTGGGTATTCAACACCTTCGGGGTGAACTATGGCTTGTCGCTGAATGCCACAGATACAGCGCTCCAGGTATGCAAAAAAGAAGGCATCCGTGAAGTCTACGCCACTATGTGGGGAGATGACGGAATGGAGAGCAACCCGTTCATCGCGCTGCTCGGTCTGCAGCTATATGCGGAGCATGCCTATACGGAAGGAAGCCCTGACTGGGCGCAGGTCGCGGAGCGGATCAAGTTCTGTACCGGCATTGAGGCCGATGCTTTCCTCCAACTGAAATATTTGGATGAGACGCCAGGCTCCGAGCCGGACAACCGGAAACAGAGTAACCCGTCGAAGTTTCTGCTGTATCAGGACGTGCTGCTGGGGCTCTTCGACAAGCAGATCGAAGGTCTGGAGATGGCCGCTCATTATGCCAAGGTGGAGCAGGCTATCCACAACCGGCGTGACGGCGATGCCGCGCTCGATTATTTGTTCGACGTGCCGGAGAAGCTGTGCGGCGTCTTGAAGCTCAAGAGCGAGATCGGCATCGAGCTGAAGAGAGCCTACGACAGCGGTGACAAAGCGACGCTGCGCAGGATTGCCCTTGAAACGCTGCCAGCCATTGCAGCTGCTGTACAAGCGCTGCGAGCTGCGCACCGCAAGCAGTGGCTCAGCATGTTCAAGCCTTTCGGCTGGGAAGTTCTCGACATTCGCTACGGCGGTGTGATCAATAGGCTGGACACGGCCGCATACAGGCTGATGGCGTATGTGGAAGGCCAATTGGAGCAGATCGAGGAGCTGGAGCAGGAGCGTCTGGTGTACAGCACGGCGAATCGCTTTAACCAAAGAGGCGTTGGCTGGTGCAGCTTCTACTACCGGATGGCTTCGCCAAATGTGTTTTATCATGTTTTGAATCCTTTTTAAGATAAGCTGACAACACGGCTGTCCCCTGTCATCCTGACTGATGAGGGACAGCTTTTTTGCGCTTTTTAAGGCCAATATCCCCACCATATCCCCTTGATGCCACATCTTGCCGCCATTTTCAGCAAACGCTCAGCTAGCATTCAACTTCTTTTCAGCGGGGATTCAGATAGGCTTCAGCCTTGCCCCTTACACTTGGTCTTGTGAAATAGACGGAGACTTTGGGTACAGGAGAGTGGAGATATCCATGAAGTGGAAACAAAATAAGAAATGGATCATTGTTGTTCTGGCGGCCATGCTGTGTGGAGCGGGCACTTATTCCTATTTTCATTTTAAAGCAAAACCAGCGGCAGCATCGGCACAGCAGACAGTGATGAAAGTGACGAAGGGGGAGATCAGCTCGACAGTCTCCGGAACGTCGCAACTGGATGCGAAGGACAGACAAAACATCGTCGTCCCTGTGGATGCGGTTATTAAGACGATGAATGTTACGCAAAATCAGGCCGTGAAAAAAGGCGATGTTCTCGTAGAGCTCTCCGTGCCATCGGTGGAAACGAACCTGAAGGAGGCTCAGGTCAGCCTGGATCAAATGCAGAGCGAGCTGGCGGAGCTGCAAGGCGAACAAAGCCACATGAGCATCTCGGCTACGATGGGTGGAAAGCTGACGCTCAGCACGAATCTGGATGTGGGCAGCCAAGTGAGCAAGACAACGAAAATCGGAACGATTTCCGATACGTCGCAATACAAGGTTAAGCTGTCCTTCCCGCTGCAAGAGGCTGTGCAATTGAAGAAAGGCGATAACGTCGAGCTCTCAGTCGACGGGTACCTGATGTCGAAGGTCGGAACCGTGAATACGGTCAGCCGAGACGTTAATGCAGATGCTAATGGCAATAAAATCGTGACTGTCGAAGTGCTGGTCGACAATGACGGCACACTATCCGCAGGTTTGAAGGTGAAAGGTAAGATCACTAGCGGCGGCAGCGAAATTGATTCATCCGCAGATGCTGCGCTGGATTACGTGCGGACCACGCCTGTATTCTCAGAGGCCAGCGGCACGATCAAAACGATGAAATTCAAAGATGGAGATACCGTCAAGCAAGGCGATACCATCGCAACCATGTTTAACGATGATCTTCAGAACAATATTATTAGCAAGCAAGCAGCCATCGACAGCCAGAAGATCAAGGTGGAAGATGCGCAGCAAAAGCTGGATCAATTGACGATCAAAGCGCCGTTTGACGGTGTGTTCTCCGCAGACTTTGCTAACAGTAAAAGTAACGTGCTGCGTAACTATCCAGCCGGTGCGTCGATTGAAGCCAATACAACGCTCGGTGCTGTTGCGAGCTTGAGCACCATGCAGCTGGCTATCGCTGTTGATGAGCTCGATCTGACAAGCATTAAGGTCGGCCAAAAGGCAACGGTGAAGGTGGATGCGATCTCGGGTAAGACGTTCGATGGCGAAGTGACCTCCGTCTCTAACGTGGGTACGACAACGAACGGTGTGACCACGTATGATGCGGTCGTTTCGATTCCGAACACAGAAGCGAATGACTTGAAATACGCGATGACAGCTACGGCTGAAATTTATATTCAGGATAAAAAGGATATTTTAGTGTTGCCGATCCAGGCTGTCACGACTTCGAAAGGGAAGTCGACCGTCTCCGTGAAGAAAGCGGACGGTACAGTGGAAGAAGGGCACGAGATTAAGATCGGTATCCGCAGCAAAACGCAAGTTGAGGTCGTAAGCGGTTTGGCGGAAGGCGACCAAGTGGTCATGCCGACGCGTAAAACGACGACCAACAACCAGCAGCAAATGCAGGGCTTCCCCGGCGGTGGATTCCCGGGAGGCGGTCAAGGCTTCAGTGGCAGAAACGGTGGCACCGGAGGAAGCGGTGGCGGATTCTCGGGCGGCGGAGGAAACGGGCGTTAATTATAGCCCGCTTGCTGGAAAGGAGTTAAATCCATGAAATCGATGATTGAACTCAATCAAATTACAAAGAGCTACACGCGCGGCGAAGAGCAGCTGCAGATCTTGAAGGGCATCTCCCTAGTCATTGAAGAGAGTGACTTTGTTGCTATCATCGGGCCCAGCGGCTCGGGTAAATCGACGCTCATGAATACGATCGGGCTGCTGGATACACCGACATCCGGCAGCTACAAGCTGGACGGCGTCTCGACGGAGAAGATGTCGGATAACGGGCTGGCGGAGCTGCGGAATAGGAAGATCGGCTTTATTTTTCAACAGTTTAACCTGCTGCCAAGGCTGACGGCTATCGAGAATGTCGAATTGCCGATGATTTATGCGGGTATCCCCACTAAACAACGCCGGGAGCAGGCACAACGGATGCTAGAGAAGCTCGGCATGGGGCAGCGCGGTCACCACAAGCCCAGCGAACTGTCCGGCGGACAACAGCAGCGGGTGGCCATCGCCAGAGCGCTGGCGATCTCGCCTTCGCTCATCCTCGCGGATGAGCCGACAGGGGCGCTGGATTCCAAGACCGGTATCGAGGTGCTGGAGTTAATTAAGGAGCTAAATCAACAAGGCAACACAATTGTGTTGATTACGCATGACCAGCATATTGCCGATAACGCCAAACGTGTCGTGACTTTACGGGACGGGGAAATCATCAAGGACGTGCGCAATGAACCCTTAATCCCGCAGTCGCAAGAGGCGGTGTCGATATGAGAATTTGGGAATTATTTCAAATGGCGATAGCCACTGTACGGTCGAATCCGCTGCGGACGATCTTGACCATGCTGGGTGTCATTATCGGGGTCAGCTCCGTTATTACGCTCGTTTCCATCGGACAGGGAACGTCCAAATCGATTGAGAAACAGTACGAAGGGCTTGGAACGAACCTGCTTACGGTCAATTTGCTGGGAAACGGTCGCGCCACGCAGCTCAATTACGATGAGCTCATGCAGCTCGAAAGCACGCCGGGCATTAGCGCCATCGCGCCAACGATGACGAGAAACAGCACGAATGTGAAATATGAACATACTGAAGAGACTTATAACGTAATCGGAACTAACGATCGATACTTAGACTTGCAAAAAGGAAAAATGGCCAGCGGCCGCTTCCTCGCAGAAGCCGATCTCGATTTCCGCAACCACGTTGCTATCATTGGCAGTGATGTGGCGAAGGAATTTTTTGGTACAGAGGATCCTTTGAATGAAGAACTCAATGTCAACGGGTACATGTACACGATCATCGGGGTGCTTCAGAGCAAAGGCTCCAACACAAGCGGCACTTCGCTAGACAGCGCAATCATCGTACCGCTGCCGACCATGACCAGAGACTTTAAGCTGGGCACCATTCGTACGGCCTATGTCGAAGCGGCTTCCGGCAACGATGTGAACCGGGTACAGGTGATTCTGGAGGCGTACTTGGCCAATAAATTCAAAAGCACGACAGGCTACAATATTTTCAACTCTTCCGAGTTGATCAGCGCCAGACAGACGGCTTCCAGCACTTTGACAAATCAGCTGGTTGCAGTAGCGGCAATCTCCTTATTAGTCGGCGGCATCGGCATTATGAACATCATGCTGGTTACCGTCAGCGAACGTACGCGGGAGATCGGGATTCGGAAGTCGATTGGCGCGAAGCGTCGCAATATTTTGCTTCAATTCCTCGTCGAGGCGACATTGATCAGTGGTATGGGAGGGCTTATCGGACTCATCTTGGGGGTTGCCTTATCGCTAGTCTGGCCGTATATCAACCCGAGCCAAGAAACGAGCCTTTCTCTCAACGTGGGGCTATACGCCTTCTTATTCTCAGCGCTTGTCGGCGTTATCTTCGGTCTATATCCGGCCAACAAAGCTTCCAAATTAAAGCCGATCGACGCGCTGCGTTTTGACTAAACGATTCACATCAATCAAGCCAGGAGGTAGTCATCATGATACGTAAACTTAAATCAATTTCTTTGAAACAAACAAGTCTGGCCTTGCTGCTTACGGGCAGCTTGGCTGTCGGTTCTTGGGCCGCACCGGCTCCGGCTGCGCATGCAGCATCAGAAGGGGTTTTCATTTCCAACTCCACGTACTTTATGTTAAGCCAAGCTGAACTCTCTTCTTCTACCTTGCAGTTCTCCGTATTGTTGCATAACGGGGAGAGCCAGCCTATTGATTTTAACCAATATGGCGTTCGTGTCACTGACACTTCAGGGCACAGCTACACGGCAAAATTGAGCGAGAAAAAGAGCGGAAGCGTCCTTCCGGGCCAGGAGCAAAGCTTCCAGTTCTATTCGAGCATCACCGCTGGCGAAACAGCGGATCAGTTGAAGGTTGACATTTTCCGCTGGGATTCCAGCAAAGCTGACTTTATGACGGATCTCGGCCAGCTGCCGGTCGCTTCGGTCGTTCAACAAGGACAAGTGAGTGCGCCGGAGGAGATTATCCAACTACGTACGCTCGATAGCACGCTAGCCAGCGATGCGGCAATGTCCTTCAAGCTAGGTCAGAGCGTGCGTGTATCGGAAAACGGCAAGTGGTATATGTACACGCAAGTGTCCGCGAAAAATCTCGGCTCCAGCAGCGTCAAGCTGCCATCTGCTATGCAGGTTCGTCTGGTGGACGCGAGCGGTTTGAAATATACCTCAACGATTGCTGACGGCTCGAATACCACATTCCTGCCTAATGAAGCGGATACTTTGACCTTGAAAACGCCAATTTCCAAGCAAGCGGCTTCCGACGGTTTGTCCATGGAGTTTTTCTATTTGAATCAAACGGAAGATGTCACGCTCGGGACGATGAGTATGAATACGTCGATGCAAACGACCGCATTGGCTACGAAAACATCGTATGCCGGCCAGCAGAACGGCGAAAATCTGACCGTTCAAGCTAGCTCCTCGCAGTACTCGGTGCAAAATGACGGCGTTCACGTTCAGACGGTTGTTACGCTCAGCAACGAAGGCGATGCGGCTGCTGTAGTGCCTTCCTTTAGCGCCACGTACCAATTCGGTGATACAGGTTCTTCGGTGAAAGCTACGGATAACATGGCCAGGAACGACTATTTGGCGCCGAAGGAGACGATCTCGTACTACTTCAATGCAATTCTGCCTAGTGGCGTAGATCCGAACACAGCGCAGCTTGTCCTCTGGGAGAAGACATCATCCGCTTCATCGGGCTCGAACAACTCGTCTTCGAATACGTCCGCGACTTCCGGCGCTTCCGGTACTTCTAGTAATTCCAGTACCTCCAGCACCGAAACCGCATCGACATCGACGGCATCTTCATCGTCAACGGCATCAAGCAATACGAACGCAAGCTCCGGTTCCACTGGGCAGATGCCTGTCGCCGTCTTCCTGCTTAAGGGCGCAACTCAGGCGCAGAACGGGTTTACGACAGCGGTCAGCTACAATTTGGGCGCCAAGCTGAATTTCAACAACAGCGATGTGATTAACAAAAATCTGGATGTTTCGCTCGTCGAGCTCCACGCTCATGAGAATGATGATCTGGGCTATAAGACCGCTGTTGCCAAATATAAAATTACAAATAATGGAACGAGCACGCT
Organism: Paenibacillus aestuarii; assembly: GCF_027789125.1. Lineage (GTDB taxonomy): Bacteria > Bacillota > Bacilli > Paenibacillales > NBRC-103111 > Paenibacillus_E > Paenibacillus_E aestuarii. The sequence continues at coordinate 180,831 of NZ_JAQFVF010000022.1, forward strand.
GGCGCTGCCTGAGCTGCAAAATGAGCTCATTGACAGCCGAGGCAACTCCTATACAGGAATTCGCCAAACCAATGCAGCGACGCAGATTTCACCTGGAAGCTCCTATGTAGTTAGCTATTCTTACTTGCTCCCGAATCAAAGCGAAAGCGATGACGAGGCTTTTGCGCTGAATGTTTATGATGATAAGTCGGTTTCCGAAGGCAAGGTTTCGATCGGCACTTACCAGGTTGCCCTGCAACCAGAAGATGAAGGTGATACCCTGCAACTGTATCCGTTCTCGATCAAAGTGAACAGCAGCTCGATCAGCTGGTTATACAACAATGGCACTTATTCCTATCAGTTGAATTTGGATCTTGACGTTACCCATGAGGATCAAGTCATCATTGACTCTACGTTCTCGACTATCGAATTCGATATGGTAGACTCGCTTGGCCGTATCGTCGGTACACAAACGTCCAGCATGCTGGGAACCGGCAAACTGACCAGCGGTAAACAAAAAATTGTCGTAACCGGCTTGAAGGATGAGCAAGTGGATTCCGGTGTGAAGGTCAATATGTACGAAGTCATTCAGACTCCGAACGGAACGGCAAAACGCCTGCTCAAGCAATTCCATTAATTGAACGAATGATGGACATAACGACGCCTGTATGCTTCCTGCGTATAGGCGTCTTATTCTTATACATAAAGAGGTGACACATGAATGATGGCTCGAATATTTATCATTGACGAGGAAAGTCCTGCTCGGCATTTGCTTCAATATACCCTTCAACGGGAGGGCTTCGAGGTGAAATGTACGGCGGATTGCAGCGAAGTGCCGCTGCTGCTGGAGCAAATGGAGCCCGATGCCGTTATTCTCGAAGTGAACGTAACCGGCTCGGCTGGCTGGCAATTAGTGAGCAATCTGCGCAAACATATCCGGCTGCCGCTGCTGCTTGTCGGTCGAGGGGACCATCATGAAGTCATGCGGGGTTTTCGGCTTGGCGCAGACGATTACATGGCGAAGCCGTATCATCCGGAAGAGCTGGTTATGCGCGTTAAAGCGCTGCTGAGGCGGTTCCGGTCGGCCTCGTTAAGTCCGATCCAGTTCGGGGATTTCATGATTAACCGGGCGACTCATGAGGTCAGCGTGCAAGGTCAAAGCCTCATATTGCCGCTCAAAGAGTTTCAACTGCTATTCACGCTGGCCAGCTATGCCAATCAGATTTTGACGAGAAGTCAGCTCATTGAGCAAGTGTGGGGGATGAATTATGATGGAGGCGAACGTACTGTGGATGTCCATATCAAAAGGCTAAGAAATAAGCTAAGCGCCCTTGGCCAAGGCTTCCAGATTACGACGGTGCGTGGCGTCGGCTACCGCATGGATGTGCACGACGCGATGCCGTCCAGCAAGTTTTGAGCAGTCGTGGGGCTGGCGCCCCGAAGAGGGCGCAGCAACCGGGTATTTCCAGACTACAGCGCGATACCGATGGCGTGGCAAAAGGGGCATCGTCCGAGTGGAGCCTCTAAAGCGAGAAAGTCGCTTTAGAGGCGTGTGCACGCTGGACTCGCGATTTTGACGTGCCGACAACGACCCGCTTACGTCACGCTGCAGTCCGGGTTTACTCTAAGATCCTCCCCTAAACAACACCTTGCGCAATCATCGCATCGGCTACTTTGGTAAAGCCTGCAATATTGGCGCCAACAACGAGGTTGCCTGGATGGCCGTATTCCTCTGCCGCTTGGACGGCGCTTTTGTAAATATTTTTCATAATCGCATGAAGTTTATCGTCCACCTCGTGGAAATGCCAGGAATATCTCATGCTGTTCTGGGACATTTCCAGCGCGGATACAGCGACACCGCCAGCGTTCGCAGCTTTGGCCGGTCCAAATAGCACGCCAGCTTGCAGGAACACCTCAATCGCCTCCAAGCTGGAAGGCATATTCGCGCCTTCGCCGACGGCTTTGACGCCATTACGGACAAGCGTCCTCGCTGCTTCCTCATTAATCTCATTCTGCGTTGCGCTTGGAAGCGCAATATCACAAGGAATCGACCATATGCCGTCGCAACCTTCTTGGTAGGTTGCAGTTGGATGTTCCTTGACATACTCGCTGATTCGCTTTCTCTCCACTTCCTTCAACCGTCTAACCGTTTCCAGACAGATACCGTTCTCATCATAGATATAGCCGTTGGAATCGCTGCAAGCAACAACCTTGGCGCCTAGTTGAGTCGCTTTTTGCATCGAATAGATCGCCACGTTGCCGGAACCGGAGACGACGACGGTGCTGCCCTCGAAACTCAAGCCTTTGGCATTCAGCATTTCGTTCACAAAGTATACGCAGCCATATCCAGTCGCCTCGGTGCGCCCCAAGCTGCCGCCATAAATGATTCCTTTGCCTGTTAGAACCCCAGCCTCGTGCGCGCCTCTGATCCGCTTGTATTGTCCAAACATGTAGCCGATTTCCCGTGCGCCTACCCCGATATCCCCCGCCGGAACGTCCGTGTCCGGACCCAGATATTTGTACAATTCGGTCATGAAGCTTTGGGTAAAGCGCATGATTTCCTGATCGGATTTTCCTTTCGGATCAAAATCGGAGCCGCCTTTACCGCCGCCGATCGGTTGGCCTGTTAGGGAGTTTTTGAACGTTTGTTCAAATCCGAGAAATTTAATAATGCTTGCATTCACCGAAGGGTGGAACCTCAATCCGCCTTTGTACGGCCCGATTGCGCTGTTAAATTGTACGCGGAACCCGCGGTTCACACGCGTAACGCCTTGATCATCCACCCAGGGCACGCGGAAGGTGATCAAACGCTCCGGCTCAACGAGCTGCTCAAGGATGCCATGCTTCATGTATTTCGGATGCTTGGCGAAGACAGGGATCAATGACTCCAGAATCTCTTTCACAGCTTGATGAAATTCATGCTCATTAGGATTGCGTTTGACTACAGTTTCGTATACAGCGTGTACATACTCTCTTGCAACAGTATCCTTGTCTACTTGAACACTCACTAGCTCATCCACCTTTATGGTAAAGTTTAGTAGAAAAATTTCTATTATTATAGTTTTACCTTGTTGTAAGGGAATGGGCAATAATAATTTACATGTCATGTTAGGTTACATGAGTTAGAGTAGAGTAATGGGATTTTTGTCATAGATCAAAAAAAGCCATCAGACAGGAGATCATCGCTGTCCGGTGGCTTTTTGGGCTTATTTTACGTCGTATCCTTTGACAATTGACGGTTCGATCCAGCGCCTTTCTGAATGTTCGCGGCGATGGATCGTGACATGATCGCGGTAGACATCTACGATCAGACTTTGGCTGATCGACTTCGTCTCCGGCTCATTTTGAGCGTTCCAGACTTGCCGGATGGATGCGCTGGATGCGGCGAGAAACTTCAGCTGCTTGACCTGTTTAGTCGTCTCCAGATTCCAATGGGTGTGCCCGCTGAATAAGATGACGTTCGGATGCGCCTCGAGCAGCGCCCGCACTTGTTGATGCTGGACCACGTTGCGCTCCAGGTCGGTCCCGTCCAGCGTTTGCGGCAGCGGCTGGTGGAGGAAGACAAAGACCGGCTTGCCGCCGTCTTCGGCCGCAGACGCTTCCAGCCGGCTTTTCAGCCAGGCGAGCTGCTCCGGCGACAGATAGGCATCTTCGCCGATCGACGGGTCCACATCGCGGTACGCCTCGCCGCTGAGGAACAAGAAGCGGTAGCCTTCAACGATTAGCTCGTGATACGGCTTCTCATATTTAAACATCCGGTCGAACAGTTGAACCGCTTTGGCGCTGGACCAATCCGGATTGAGCTTTCTTGTATCCAACCGTCCGTCCGTCGTGCGCCACATGCCATAAAAGTCATGGTTGCCCATCGTGGCATGCACCGGTGCGTGGGGCTGGCGGTTCAGTACGCCGAATAGGCTGCGATAGTCGGCTTCATCGCCATTCGTCAGATCGCCGTTCAAGACCAGCAGCTTGCTGGTTGGGCGCAGCGCATGATGATCGGCTAGCGCCTGACGAAGCAGTCTCTGCGAATCCGTATCCCAGGACATAATGTGGGCGTCGCTTAGAACAGAGAAGGAGAATAGCGGCGCTTCTTCGGATTCGGTTTGTTGAGCCGCTGCATAGACCGGCCAGGCCGGAAGCAAAACGCATGCCAGAAACAGTAGATGGATGGCAATTCGTTTTCTAAAAGGTGTCATGGTTGGATATACCTGCTTTCCCTCATGATGTGTTAGTGTGCGCGAAGGTGAGCGCTTTATGCGGTAAGTTGACTTTGTTCTTGCCCAAAAGGGGCCTTCGACGCTTCATATAAGAGGCGATTAAGCGCCAAGAAACCGGCGCTGGGCAAGGGGGTCCAGGCTTGTCTTATCCGCAAGTCCGACCTCTGCCCCGCCTTTGGTCTAGGTTCAAAAACCGTCGCGGGTCCGTTTTGGCAAACTGCGATTTTACCTAGAATAAAGACATGAACAAAAGCAACACAAACAAGACGAAAGGCGGTGAGGTAAGCGATGAGAAGAAACACAGGTTTGGCGGTTCTGTTGATCGCGTTCGGTGCGTTGATTTTGCTGAACAAGGTCGGCATTCATATGGGTCCCTTTATCGGTTCGTTAATGTCATATATCGTTCCGCTTGCAATGGTCGGATTAGGATATGTGGGTATTAAGAACGGCAACAAGTTTGCCTGGATTATTGCAGGACTCGGCGTCATCATCCTGCTCGGTAAACTGGCCGGCTGGCTGGTTATCCTGCTCGCCATCGGTTTGATCGCTTATGGCATATCGATGTTGTCGAGAAGATCACATGTGTAACACGATGGTGAATGCCTAGTTTCCCAATATACAGATTTTGAAAAAGGTGGTATGTGAAATGAGCCTGCTCAGGCGTATGAGAGACATAACCGTAGCAACACTGAATGAGCATCTGGAACGGGCGGAAGACCCGGTCCGCTTGATCGACCAATACTTAGCGGCGCAGCGTGAGCAGTTGCAGCAATCCGAGAAGCTGTACCAGCAATGTGTAAGCCACGCTGCTGCGCTTCGTCAGCAGTACTTGACGGCGCTGGAGAACAAAGAGAAGCGCGAGCATCAAGCAATGCTAGCCTTAAAAGCCGGCGAAGAGCAAATGGCGCGGATCGTGCTGCAAGAGAAGCTTCAAGCCGAAGAGAAGAGCGAGCAATACCGAGAGCTGTATGAGCAAGCGAAGCAGTCCATCCTTGATTTGGATGACGAGCTGCGGCAAATGAAAGCCGACTACAACGAAGTGGCAGATAAACGCAGCTACTACTTGGCGCGAATGGAATCCGCCCGCTTGCAGCAAAGACTGCATGCCCGGATGGGCGGGATGTCGCAGGATGCGGCGCCGCGTATGTTCGGCCGCCTGGAAGAGCGCGTGTCCGACATGGAGCTTCATGCCAGAACGCTCCGCGATGTAAGACGCATGAGCCGTGAAAGCTACTACGCGATGGGCAATCCAGCCGTCGACGCTGAGATCGAGGCCTTGCGCAGCAAACTGAAGCAGGAGGGTTAAATCAATCATGAGCAAACTTTATCGCTCACGTCGAGATAAGAAAGTAACCGGGTTATGCGGCGGTTTAGCCGAAGCAATGAATGTGGATGCAACGCTGCTGCGTTTGCTGGTGGTCATCACGACATTTTTCACGGGAGGCACGGTAATCTTTATCTATTTCATCGCCGCCGTCGTCATTCCGAAGGAACCGGGCTACGATCAGCCACCATACGATCCTTATATGGGATCTTACAGCCACCAACCATATTCCGGCGGCGGGAGCTGGCAGCAGCACAAGCCATACCCAGGCCCGGCCGCTCAGCCTTACCAGCCATCATCCGCTTATCAAGCAACCAAAGAAGGCAGCATTGACGAGATGATGAAAGATATCGAGAAGAAAGCATTGCAAAAAGAACTTGAAGAGTTGAGAGCCAAAGTCGCTCGCCTTGAAAATATGAACGATACTAATAAAAAGGACGTGTAAACCATGGGAGTATTTACAAGAATGAAAGATATGACAAAAGCATCGATTCACGAAGTATTGGATAAAATCGAAGACCCGATCGTCATGCTTAACCAATATTTGCGCGATATGGAGCAGGAGATTGCTCAAGCGGAAGTAACTGTAGCACGCCAAATCGCCAATGAGCGCAAACTGAAACAACGCCTGGAAGAATCCGTTCGACTTGTGGCTGACCGCGAAGGCAAAGCAGCGACAGCACTGAGGAACGGTCAGGAAGCCATTGCCCGTCAAGCGCTTGAAGAGAAGCTGTACCACGAGGAGAAAATCGTTGAATATACAGAAATGCATGCCGCATCGAAAGCACAAGCCGACGAATTGACTCAGCAGCTGCATGAAATGAAAGATGAATTCTACAAAATGCGCAACAAGCGCAACGAGCTTGTATCTCGTGCACAGCTGGCTAAAGCGAAGAAGCAAATGGCGCAAGTTTCGTATAACGGCGTCATCGAAAGCGGCAACGCGTCCCGCGGTTTCCAACGCATGGAAGAGAAAATCATGCAAATGGAAGTTGAAGCGGAAATTGCGCGCAAGCCATACGTTTCGGCAAGTTCCATCAGCAGCTACGCACCGGTTGATGTGGCTAAGCAAGCGAAGGTTGATGAGCAGCTGAACCTGCTTAAAGAAAAATTAAACGGCAGCGCAGCTGAGTAATAAGAAGCGCCAGTGAAGATGGCTGTGTGGGGAGAAGATCCCTGCACAGCCGTTTTTTGTTTCCTGCATGCAGTCGCCTCCGCATATGGGCATTCCAGCCAGCTCCATTTTCGCGCTATTTAGACCTCCATGCATACGATTCAACAAATTTCCCGGGAAATGCTGCACCGTGTCGAAGGGGCGGTTGCACGCGTTCAGATATGCTGTTAGTTACAAAAAATACCAGCGAAATGGAAGGGGAAGGAAGGAATACTAAGGTGAGCTTCAGCTTGCATCTAATGCTGACATTCATCTTAGGGGGCTGGTTTATATTGAGCAGAATGATCAAAATTTCGGTCATGCTGGTACTCGTGTCCGTCATCGGATTCGCCATCATGCATCGCCGGACCGACGCACCGCAAGCACGTCAAATTCCGCAGTCGCGTGCACAGCCATTAACGCAGCCGCCGCATGCGCCTGCCGAAGTGCCGACATCGCCCGCGAATCCAGATGACGATATCGTTGAGACCCGGCATACCTATTCAGGACCTAGGAGGCCGCAAGCTCTTCATTCGTCCACGCCGACCGCTTCATCCGGCAAAGTAGCCTATTTAACGTTTGATGACGGCCCCTCTGGGAGTACGCGTAAAATATTAAGCATATTGAGAACCTATGGTGTCCCCGCGACTTTTTTTGTCGTCGGATCGGATTCGGCCGAAGGCAGAGCGCTGTATCAACAAATCGCCGCTGAAGGGCATGCCCTGGGCAATCATACATATTCACACGACTACAAGGCGATTTATCGCTCGACAGCGGCCTTCCGCAAGGATGTTGACAAGCTGGGCCGGCTGTTGGAGTCATGCGTCGGCTATCGGCCCGATATCATCCGTTTCCCAGGCGGTTCGAACAATCATCTCAGCTGGAAGTCCGGGGGCAGAGGTATTATGTATAGAGCGGCGAAGGCAGTCCAGGATGACGGCTACCAGTATTTTGACTGGAACGTCAGCTCGACGGACGCGGCTGCTCCTGTGCAGGATAAGTCTCTTATCATCGACTCCGTCATGAGCGCGAGCCGGGGCAAGCAAAGCATCATCGTATTGATGCATGACAACACTTATAAAACGACGACAGTAGAAGCATTGCCTGTCATTATCAAAAGGCTGCAAGCAGCCGGGTTTACGTTCGGCAAGTTGTCGAAGAATTCGTTTGCCTTTCATTTTTTAGAACCTTAGACGTTGCGCACACTTGCTTGTCAATCCATCCTGAACTCGCTACCATGAAGCTATAAGAAGAGCGGGAAATGAGGGATTTGATTTGCTATCAGATGTTGTACAAATAGGGCATTTGCAGCTCCAGGGGCGGTTGCTAGCCCTGCTGTTGGCCACTCTGGCTGCCTTTTGGCTGACGAAGAGGCAGGTCAGCCTGTCCGGCGGTGAAACCAATCCGCCGCCTATCGCAGATATTTTACTCAACGGCTTCCTTATCGTTGTGGTTTGTTGGAAGCTCGGCGTGCTGCTCACAGATCCGACCATACTTTGGACCCAGCCAGCCAAATTATTGCTCGTGAGCGGCTCTGCCGCCGAGCTCGCCATCGGAATAGCGCTGGCTGTTCTGTTCATAGCGCGCCAGAAGCGCAAGCACCACATCCCGCTCATGAGGATGCTGGATGCGCTGGCCTGCGGGATCACAGCTGCGGCTATCGTGTATTGTGCGTTGATTGCCGAATTTGGCGGCCCCACAGGGCTTCCGTGGGGCATAGGGGTTAAGGGCACCATAAGCCGATTTCATCCGGTTCATGCGTATTTGGCCCTGCTGCTGCTCCCGCTGCTGGTCTGGCAGCAGTTCATTCACCCGCGCCGGCGTTTGGCCGCTGGTGGCGGACCTTCATTGCTGCGCGCGACAATGGTGTACGGCGGCACGGCAGGCATGCTGGTCAGCTTCTTCATGAACGAGTCCCCGACCATCATCTATCTCAGCTGGGATCAGCTCGTTTTCCTTTGTTTGCTTGTCATCGGAATGCTTCTTCCGCAGATGGCGCATAATACAGGCAGAAAGGAGCTGAGCCCCATGAGCCAAAACGATTCCAAAATGCAAGAACAGCAAGAACAGCAAAACAAACAGCATAAAGAGTTTTCCTCTGCCGCTGGCAAAGAAGGCTTTGTCGATAAAAAGCTGGATGGTCCGAACCGGCCTTCCGTTTAAGACAAAGATCCAAGGGAGGCAGAGAGCAGCATGAGTAAACAAGACAAGAACCGGCAACCCGCCACTTCCGCACAGATGAACAGCGAGTTAGACCCGTTCGAGATTAATTTCCTCCCGCAATTTCAGGAGGGGCGCGGCCCTCACGATGCTTTCGTGAATGAGCATGGCGTCGTGATTGGCGATCATGAGTATGCGTCCGAGAACTCGCCGCTCGAACAGTGGACAGCGGAAACGGATCCCTTCGTCATGGCGGGGGATGAGTGGGTGCATCCCTACAAGGATATCGGTTTTCAAAGCGCAGAGAACAGAGATATTTTTGAAAAAGGGATCGCGCCGCAAAGCGGAATTTTCACGCATCCGGACAAAGACGTGTCTTTCGAGCCGGGTCAAGCGACGACCAAAAAGAAACAAGATGAGGCGGAAGCGTAGCTTTCGCCTTTTCCTATTTTTAGCCGGGTTACATTCCTCTTTGCTTTCCTTGCAGACGGATGTATAATAACGATAAAGATTACAATTTACTATTAACTATAAAATCCTAAGGGGTGGCACATATGGCAATGTCTTTTGATGCTTACATGAAAGATATGGTTAGACCAATGAGAGAGGATTTGACTCGTCTCGGCATTACGGAGCTATTAACTCCTGAGCAAGTGCAAGAAGCTATGGAGAAGTCCCAAGACGGTACGATGCTTCTAGTGATCAACTCCGTTTGCGGCTGCGCAGCAGGCCAATGCCGTCCAGGCGTGGCGAAAGCACTGCAGAACGATACTCTGCCTACGTACACATACACGGTGTTTGCAGGCCAAGAGAAGGATGCTACGGCAAAAGCGCGCGAATATTTGGCACCTTACCCGCCTTCGTCTCCATCCATCGCCCTGTTCAAGAACGGTGAGCTGGCGCATTTCATTCAACGTCACCAAATCGAAGACCGCTCCGCAGATATGATTGCCGGCGATCTGATCGGTGCTTTCAACGAATTCTGCAAATAATTTCATCGTTACACAAGGTCCGTTTTGCAGTCATGCAGAGCGGGCTTTTTTTCTGGGCAAGACTTTGAATTTTGCTGCGCTTAAGTCTATACTAGTGGTTAATGGAAGGATTTGCCCGATAATCGAAGATAAAGGTGGAGAGAAGTATGAGCCTGCAACAGGAAATTATTGCGAAGCTAGGCGTGAAGCCGGAGATTGACATTGATGAGGAAATTCGCAAACGCGTTAACTTTTTGAAGGATTATATCACGAAGGCTGGAGCAAAAGGTCTATTGATCGCGATCAGCGGCGGTATCGACAGTGCGGTAGCGACTGGACTATGCAAAAAAGCGACGGATGAGCTGACGGCTGAAACCGGCACGGAATATAAGACCGTCGGCGTATTCCAGCCATACGGCGAGCAAGTGGACATTGAAGACAGTTATGCCACAGCCAAAGCGTTTGATTTGAAATATCAAATCGAAAATAACATCCAGGAGGCCGTCGACGAGATTGCGATCGAAGTGGAGTACGGCCTGAAGCACATCGGCGTGCATCAGCACGTTAGCCGCGGCGGTAAAGGCAATATCAAAGCGCGGACGCGCATGGTGATGCAGTACGCCATCGCATTCGAACTGGGCTTGATCGTTGTCGGAACCGATCACGCTTCCGAAGCGATTACCGGATTCTTTACCAAATATGGCGATGGAGCAGTCGATATTACGCCATTAAGCACATTGAATAAGCGCCAGGTTCGTTCCTTGGCGGCGAAGCTGGGCGTTCCGCAGAGCGTCCTCGATAAAGCGCCGACAGCGGGGCTATGGGAAGGGCAGACGGACGAGAACGAGCTGGGCATCACTTATGCCGACAACAGCGACTATCTCGAAGGCAAACAAATTAATCCAGAAGCGCAGGAGAAGCTGGAGAAGCAGTATCTGAAAACGGAGCATAAACGCCAGCCGATCCCGGGTATTTAAGGTGGTTAACTATAAAGGCTGAAAGTCGCCTCTCGTTAGAGGCTGGCTTTCGGCCTTCTTTACATAAAAAAGGAAGCGGGGCACAGGCAGCGCATGATTATTGGTGTCGGTACGGATTTATTGGAAATAGCACGAGTGCGCAAAATGTTGGAGGGGACTGCAGGCGAGCGGTTTATGGAGAGGGTACTCACTCCGCAAGAACGAGAGTTGGCCATGCAGCGCAGGGGCAGGCTGGCCGAGTTTGTGTCCGGCCGGTTTGCCGCCAAGGAAGCGATTGTTAAGGCGATTGGCTGCGGCATCGGCAAACAGATTGGCTTTCAGGATGTGGAAGTGCTGCCGGATGCCTTCGGCAAGCCGGTCTGCCATATGAGTGCGGCGGCGCTCGAACGCGCAGGACTAAACAACGGCAGCCACCGCGTCCATATTAGCATTACGCATACGGAATCGATGGCTGCCGCTTATGCCATCGTTGAGCAGCTGTAGAGGCTGCTCTATTTTTTTGAACTCAGCCAGTCTGTAAGCAGGCTGACTTCTTCGTCAGAGAGCTTGGACTTGTAGCCAGGCATACCCCCGCCGCCATTCTTGATCTGATTCGCAATCTGCTCTTTGCTGAACGTGCTGCCAACCTTCTGCAGATTCGTCTTTGGACCCGCTCTGCCTTCCAAATTCACGCCGTGGCAGCTGATGCAGCGGTTCGTCTCAAACATCTCCTGCGCCTTCACATACGCAGGATTGGTTTCCGCTGCAGTTGCGGCTGGCGTTACCGTCGGCTTCGCAGCACCGGAGCCGGAGCCGCCTCCGCCGCATGCGGCCAAAATGAGCAGCATTGGCGCTATGGCCAGTGCTGTGCCTATTCTTTTCATCTGCTTCATAGGAAAGCTCCTCACTCCCGATATGTAGTTCGCTGTTCGCTAGATCACCCTAGTTGGCTTACTTGCTCCATGTTCGCAGCATATAAGTGCTGACAATCAGACTGATGCCGCCCATGCCTTCTAATACGATGGCTGAATAGCCGAGATACCATACGCCCATGATGGCGGATAGGGCAAACAGCCACAAGCCCAGGTAGACGAACGGTCTGCCCAGCAGCAGACCCACCTGCACGAAGCCGATCGCCAGGATGAACGCCCGCAGCACAGGGGTGAAGAGCGGTCCGACAGCGCCGATCGCTTCCAGCAAGGCTACCGCTGCAATCAGCAGCGCGCCGGGCAGCAGCAGGAAGACGGGGTGCCCCCAGCCGCTGCGGTCTGTAACGGTGCCGCTGTCGCTGCGCAGATCCTTGCGCAAGCTCCATATTTGCACGAAGCTGGCTGCGACGGCCGTAATGAGCGCGGCTTGCTTCAGCCAGCTGAGGTCCCGCCATATGATGGCGAAATCGACAAGCGCGCTGAATATCCATTCCGCGCCCCAAATGGCAAGCAGCGGCAGGAGCGCGCGGGCTTCGCCGATCCACGCTTTTCTTTTATCGGATATATCCGTTGGTCTGGCGTTTTGCATACATTCACCTCTAGTTTTATCTTCCGCACTTCTCGTATAATGGGAACATGCCCATTTATCCATTATAACTTGATCGCGGCAGATAGAGAAGGAGAGCGCATGTATAGCGAAGAACAAATGTCATACTTCTCCAGTAACTTGTTGGATTGGTATCGCACCCATAAACGTGATTTACCTTGGCGAAGAAGTAAAAACCCTTATTATATATGGATTTCCGAGGTTATGCTGCAGCAGACTCGCGTCGATACGGTCATTCCTTATTTCCATCGGTTCGTGGAACAGTTCCCGACGGTTGAAGCGCTGGCGCTGGCACCTGAAGAGGATGTATTGAAAGCTTGGGAGGGTCTTGGCTACTACTCGCGGGCGCGCAACCTGCAAAGTGCGGTGAGAGAGGTCCATGAGCGCTATGGCGGTGTGGTGCCTCAGGAGAAGGCGGAGATTTCCTCCTTGAAAGGGGTCGGCCCCTATACGTCAGGCGCGATCTTAAGCATCGCGTATAACAAGCCTGAGCCTGCTGTAGACGGCAATGTGATGCGGGTGTTGTCGCGCTATTTTCTAATAGAAGAGGATATCATGAAGCCTGCGACGCGGGTCCGTATGGAGAAGCTGGCCAAACAGTTGATTATGGAAGGCACTGCGAGCGAGTTCAATCAGGCGTTGATGGAGTTGGGCGCGATGGTCTGTACACCGCGTTCACCGCATTGTCTGACCTGCCCGGTGATGGCTCATTGCAGTGCGCGTGAGGCCGGTATGGAGGAGTCGCTCCCGATCAAAAAGAAGGCGAAGCCGCCACGTCCGGAACTGCGGGCTGTCGCGCTTATTGAAGGAACAGGCGAACATGAGGGGAAATGGCTCATTCGCCAGCGTCCGCAGGAAGGGCTTCTTGCCAAAATGTGGGAGCTGCCGCACGTAGAGTGGCCTTCGTCCGAATGGCCCGAAGATCCTGTGGAGACGATGAACAGCTTACGCGGCCTTATAGCCGAACAGGAGCAAATGACAATAAGCCCTGCAGCATGGTTCATGGATACAGAGCATGTGTTCAGCCATATTGTGTGGAACATGAAAGTGTTCCGTGCCCGGTTAGGCGATGGCGGCCGGCTGCGGGACGGGGGAGACTGGGTGCCGTTCCATTACCGCTGGGTCGGGAGCGACGAGCTGAGCCAATATGCGTTCCCTAACGTGTTTATCCGCATTATGAAAGCATGGCAGGAGAGAAGCCATGGATAGCTGCGTTTAGTGTTTGCAAGACGCACAATCCTAACGAATCACCCGCTTGATCGCGTTAAGGTCTCGGATGGTCATCATCTTCTTATCGATCGATAAGGAGCCTTCTTCCTGCATTTCCTGAAGGACCTTGGTCACCGACTCGCGCACCGTTCCAACCATGTTGGCTAACTGCTGGTGCGTAAGCTTGATGTTGATGAGCAAGCCCTCCTCACTGGGAACACCGTGCTGCTCAGCCAGGCGGATAATCGTTTTCATCACGCGCGACCGTACGCCTAAGAACGTGAGATCGTAGATCTGCTCATTGGCTTTGCGCAAGCGTTCCATCGTGGTTTCTAAGAGCTTTAAGCATAGCTTAGGGCTCTTTTCCATGTATTCCACGAAGGCGGAGCGCTTCAGAGCATAGAGCGTACAGGCTTCCAGCGTTTCGGCTGTGGCCGATCTTGTAAGCCCGGCGCTAATCAGCGACATCTCCCCGAAAAAGTCTCCTTCACGGAATAAAGCGAGAATGATCTCCTTGGTTTCGTCCAAACGATAGATTTTGACAACGCCTGATTTAATAATGAATAATTCCTCGCCGGCATCGCCTTCAAGAAAAAGCACGCTGCCTTTTCTAATCTTTTTTTCAGTAAACAGCGGGGCCAGCCCTTGCCGTTCCTCTTCGGATAATTCCTGAAAGAGAGGCACATGTTGGAGTAGAGGAGCAATAGATACCAATGGGGTTCATCTCTTTTCGGTCATAGGACTCGACCAGCTGCTTCTCCGATTCCTTCAATCATCACGTTCAACGTACTTGATAGATCCACCTCATAAGGCTCCTTCAGCTCTTGGCCGGAAGGCGTCTTCAAGATGCGGACAACGGGCCGCTGCATACTGTGGCTGTTAAGCCGGGAGACGATGCCTTCAGCGCCGTTGCTCAAAGTAACGCTCAACCCTAACGGGTAGATCGCGACATTGTTTCGGAACAGCTTGACCATATTTATATCGTACAGCTTTCCGGCGTTGGCGTAAAGAACCTCGAGCGCATGGTGCGGAGGGATTGCTTGGCGGTAGGTGCGGGCATGTATCATGGCATCGTAAGAGTCGAGCATGCCGACCCAGCGGGCGTAAGGATGGATCTGCTCGCCTTGCAAGCTGTAAGGATAGCCGCTGCCGTCCATCCGTTCGTGGTGCTGCAGTGCACATTGTGCGGCAATCGCGGGAATGCTGGTTTCGTTCTTTAGCATATGGTAGCCGTACATGACGTGCTTTTGCACTTCGACGTATTCGCTGGATGTGAGCCCGGAGCTCTTCTGCAGCAGTTGAACAGGGACATGAATGCTGCCTACATCATGCAGCAGCGCGCCCAGGCCGATGGCCATGAGTTCGTCATAGTTGTATGAACCTTGCGCCATCGCGAGCTTGGTCGCATACAGGCATACGTTCAACGCATTTTGGCAAAAATGCTGTTCCATATTCGTAGGCGGCAGCATATTCAGCATGGTGAGCATAACGGGATCTTTTTTGCGTTCGTAGAGTTCGTCGAGGATTTGTGACATGCTATCCGTAAAAGCTTTGGCCAACGAAGCGGAGTTCTTGGAGGAGGACGAGGATAGTCCGGCAGTGGGGCTGAACTTTTCAAATATTTTGCCGAGTGAAGAGCGGACGGTCGCCCTAGTTTCTTCCTGTATCGGATCTTGGATGACGATATCATCGGTGCGCGGATCTTCGATGTACAAGTGGTGGATGCCTAGCTGCTTCAGTTTTTTGAGCATTAGGCTGGAGAGCTCGACTTGATACCCGATCAGAATTTGTCCTTCTTCTGTAAAGATCGCTTTGCCCAGCCTCATGCCCGGCTGACACAGAGCAGTTGGAATGATTCGCATCTCGTTATCCCTCTTTCAATTCATCGGCATCTATGAAGATGAAGTAAGCCTTATGATATTTCTTTGTCACAGGCAACAAAACCTTTAGTGAAAAATGACTAGTTCTGTCGATTTACCTAAAAAAAGAAGCGATCCCTAAGGATCGCTTCTTTATTAGAAGGCTGCAACTTATTTAGCTGCTGCGAAACGCTTGCCAACTTCAGCCCAGTTCACAACGTTCCAGAACGCTGCGATGTAGTCAGGGCGTTTGTTTTGGTATTTCAGGTAGTAAGCATGCTCCCAAACGTCCAGACCAAGGATTGGCGTTTCGCCTTCCATGATTGGGCTGTCTTGGTTCGGCAAGCTGTACACTTTCAATTTGCCGTCTTTGCCAACAACGAGGAACGCCCAGCCGGAACCGAAACGAGTTGTTGCTGCAGCGGCGAAAGTTGTTTTGAAGTTATCGAAACCGCCAAGGTCGCTTTCGATTGCTGCTGCCAAATCGCCTGTTGGTGCGCCGCCAGCTTCTGGACCGATCGTTTCCCAGAACAGGGAGTGGTTCGCGTGACCGCCGCCGTTGTTGCGAACAGCTGTGCGGATATCTTCAGGAACGCTGTTCAGGTCAGCGATCAGATCGTTCAGGGATTTCTCGTGCAGCTCAGGGTGCTTATCCAGAGCAGCGTTCAGGTTAGTTACATATGCGTTATGGTGACGACCATGGTGGATTTCCATTGTAGTCGCATCGATGTGCGGCTCAAGCGCGTTGTGTGCATAAGGTAGAGCTGGTAATTGATGTGCCATTGTTCAAAATACCTCCCAAAATTATGTAGTTTCAACTTCTTCATTATGAAGGAATGCACCTAATAAATCAACATTTATGTTTACTAAGTCAGTTGCCCGCGCCGTTCGATTTCCTGGATGATCTGACTGTGAATATGTGTGCCTTGTTCGTTGAGCCAAGGAGATAAGTCGCTCATAATCCGGTGATTGGTGCGAAGTTCGATATCCGACCATTCGCTTGGCTTAACGGAGCTAAGCTGTTGGAAATCCCGGGATTCATAGCTTCTTGGCTGGCGGATGTGTTCCATGGTTTCACCTCCTTCATTGTTAAATTTGCATACTTATTTTAAGCTTGGAAGATTTGACATTTTTTATTCATCGATTGGGCATTTGGCGCAGAGGGACCTGGAGAGGCGAATGCCCCGATGCGTGCGTGAGGATGCAGCCGAGATCGACAAGAAGTGGGCTGAGGATGGTAGTTATAGTTATACGACGAGGGGCAGATCGTGCTGGAGTTGCTGCAGTCCGGTTTTGCCCAATTACAGAGGCACACCGACTACTAGAAGCAGCTGCAGTCCGATTTCGCGGACTTAGAGCGTAGTTTGACCGCTGGCGGGGCCGAAAAGCGCGAAATAGCTGGGGAAATTCGGACAACAGCCACATGATGAGCTTCTAACGGTTAATTAGTTGGGCAAATTCGGATTACAGCAAAAGGTGGGAGTATGCGCGTCTTGGACTGACGAGAAGAGGGGCAGATCGTGCTGGAGTTGCTGCAGTCCGGCTTTGCCCAATTACAGAGGTACGCCGCCTACTTGAGGAAGCTGCAGTCCGGTTTTACCGTTCTAGTGTGGGCTTTCCCCGCCATTGAAACCGAAAGCGCGAAATAGTTGGGCAAATTCGGACTGCAGCCACGCGATGAGCTTCTAGCGGCTAATTAGTTCGGCCAGATCGGATTACAGCAAAAGTTGGTCCAGGCACATCCCGAAGCGGGCGGAGGTGCCCCCTTTTGCTTTCCGGATCATCCGAGAGGCACACCGAAAGCACGGATAGAAATGGGATTTCGCCAGCATCATCCATGAAAACGCTTAAATTAAAGCGTTTTCACGAAAAACCATAAAAAAACGCAGTTTTTTGTGAAATTTAACACTTTTTCAGCAGGATTTCGGCTTTTTTTGTCGTATTTAATAAGTTACCAGAAAAAGAGTCGAAAAAATAGGATAATAGGAGTGAACCGTATGCGCATTCGTTCATTTCAGCTTTCAGATACCTCATCGGTAACTATGCTTTTGCAAGACGTTTTATCCGAAGTTTGCTATGAAGAAACGATGGAGGCTTTCGCCAGGCAGCTTTCCTGGGATACTGATCTCGTCCTTATCGCCGAAGTAGAAGAGCAGCTTGCAGGTATGATTATCGGCACGATTGATAATAACAATGGATACTACTACCGCATCGCGGTAGCCAAAGAACATCAACGCCGAGGTATCGGCAAAGCATTGATCGAAGCCATGAAGTCGCGGTTCCTTCAACGGAACGTGCACAAAATTATGGTCACCGTCGACGTTCACAACGAAATGGTGCTTCCTGTTTATGAATCCGCAGGTTACAGCACATCGGACTTCTCTCGTGCTGCGCACCGTCTCAGCATCGTGAAAAAAATTAGCGTATAGCCCGTCGACAGATGGTTCGCCATCTTTTGACAGCATAAGATGAAAGCATATCTTTTCCGCCGTTGCAATTGGGGAGGAGATATGCTTTTCTATATATAATCGGTACTTTTATCGGCAGGAAGATATAGAGGGGCTTTGGACATGGATGTATTTACACCGTATGTGATAAAAAGCTTCAAACACGACGGGCATCTTCACCGTATGTGGTTAAGCAATTGGCGCGTGCCGCAGAAGCTGCTCCATCCCGATCATCAGAAGGAACACATGATGGTATTCATCAACAGCCAAACAAAAATTCAGGAAGCAGACGGCAAAGAATGGGTCAGCCGCATTCCTGGGGTTTCTTTTTTCATACCGCATCAGTGGTTTAATATTGTAGCGCTCATTGAGGAGCACGGCATCCGCTATTACTGCAATGTGGCCTCTCCCATGTATGTGTCAGGCACAGTGCTGACCTACATTGATTACGATCTGGATGTGATTCGAATGCCGGATGGATCCGTGCATCTCGTCGATGAGGAAGAATATGAACGGCACAAGTTGAACTATCATTATTCCCCGCTCGTCGAAGAGAAAGTGCAGGAAGGACTGGCTGCCGTGCTGGAGCTGGCGAATGAGAGCAGACCGCCGTTTCACGACGCGCATGTGCTTTACTATTACGAGCAATGGGAAAAGCAAAAGAGCGGAGGGGCCTGATTTGAGCTTCTTGGTACAACGCGAGACAAAGCGCAGATCCGCAGCTGCACAGGCTGCACTGTTGGAAACAAAGAGCTTGAGCCATGAACTGTGGGACTGGACCAAATCCATTTTGGTGGCGTTGTTGGTCGTCATTCTGGCACATGAATTCGGCTTTAACCTCTCCCTCGTGCAGGGTAGTTCGATGCAGCCGACACTTCAGGAAGGCGACTGGCTGTTCGTGAATAAAGCGATCACCTATCTGGCGCCGCCGAAGCGCGGAGAGATCGTGATTCTGGCCGAGCCGGAAGAGCGGTTCGCCCAGGACCACCCTTTTCTGGTCAAAAGGGTGGTCGCCATAGCCGGCGATAAAGTCGAGGGCCGCGGCGGAGCGCTGTTCGTGAACGGCGACGAAGTTGAGGAGCCGTACACCGATGCGCCCATCGGCGACGGGGATTTCGGCCCGCTGGAAGTCGGGCGGGAGCAGGTGTTTGTGATGGGCGATAATCGCCATCCGGCGTCGAGCACTGACAGCCGCAGGTTCGGCTCTGTGCCGTCCAGTCTGATTCAGGGGCGGGCGGAGTATGTCATTTGGCCGTTAGCCGTGGCGGGAAAGCTTTAAATATGAGGTGAAAGGTGAAGGTATGGCGGTTTCCCTAACAGCAGGAACAAATGCGGATTGGCGCAAACTCAAACAAGAAATCGTGGAAGCCGCGCCATCGCTGGGCATTGATAAAATCGGCTTCGCTTCGGCAGAGCCGTTCATAGAACTGAAAGACATCCTTCTCCAGCACCGGGAGAAGGGGTATGAATCCGGCTTCGAGGAACCGGATATCGAGAAGCGGGTTCGCCCGGAGCTCAGCCTTGAAGCGCCGCAATCGATTCTTGCGATCGCCATCGCGTACCCGTCGAAGCTGGCGGATCCCCCGCGCTCGGAGCCGGGGGCTTACCGCGGGATCATATCGCGCACCTCATGGGGGCGCGATTACCACGACGTGCTGCGCGATCGGCTCGCGAAGCTGGAAGCATTCATCGCGGAGCGCGTGCCTGACGCGCGGATGCAGAGCATGGTCGACACAGGTGCCCTGGTCGACCGTGCCGTCGCCGAGCGTGCCGGCATCGGCTGGAGCGCCAAGAACTGCGCGATTATAACGCCGGAGTGGGGCTCGTGGGTTTTTTTAGGGGAGATCATTACAAATATCCCGTTTCCAGCCGATAATTCTATTATGGATCAATGCGGAGATTGCACGATTTGCATCGACGCTTGCCCAACGGGGGCGCTGGTCGGTCCCGGGCAGCTCAATGCTAGCCGCTGCATCTCTTTTGTCACGCAAACCAAAGGCTATGTGGACGACGAATTTAAAGTGAAAATCGGCAATCGTTTGTACGGGTGTGATACGTGCCAGATCGTCTGCCCGAAAAATAAAGGGAAAAACTGGACGCACCAACCCGAGTTTCAGCCGGATCCGGAGAAGGTCAAACCGCTGCTCATTCCGCTGTTAACGATGACGAATAAAGAGTTTAAAGAACAATACGGCAGCATTTCCGCCTCATGGCGAGGCAAGAAGCCGATTCAGCGCAATGCGATCATCGCTTTGGGCAATTTCAAGGACCGCAGTGCGGTACCTGTATTGTCAGAGCTGCTGCGCACGGACACGCGCCCGGAGATTCGGGCGACGACAGCTTGGGCGCTGGGGAGAATCGGCGGCACAGACAGTTTGGCCGCTCTGGAGGCCGCTGCGGCCAAGGAGCTGGAGGCTGAGGTGTTGCGGGAAATACAGAAGGCTGTCGAGCTCATCAAAGACCATGCATGGATACCCGAGGAGAAGCAGTCATGACACGTGATCAAGGTGTACAAGCTCTGCATTATGCGGAAATAGATTCGCCGATCGGCCCGCTCGTACTCGTCGCCAGCAGTCAGGGGCTGTGTGCGGTTGAGTTCGGCACGTTAATTGACAACAAGGAGAAGCTGGAGGCATGGGCCGGGCGGTGGTATGGGGAATTTACGCTCCAAGAGGACAGGCAGCGACTTACGCCTGTCGTGCAGCAACTGGAGCAATATTTTCAAGGAAAGCGCGCTGCTTTCGAGGGAGAACTGGACCTTCAAGGGACCGAATTTCAAAAAAAAGTATGGCAGGCGCTGCTCAAAGTCCCTTACGGACATACGGCCTCCTACAAGGACATCGCCGCTGCGATCGGATCGCCTAAAGCGGTCAGAGCCGTGGGCGGAGCCAATAATCGCAATCCGATCCCCGTTCTGATCCCTTGCCATCGGATTATTGGAGCAAGCGGCGAACTTGTCGGATATGGCGGAGGACTCGATATCAAAGTATTTCTGTTGGAATTAGAGGGCATCGTGGTGCAAGTGCAAACAACTATAGTTATGGAGTGATTCCTATGAAATACGTGCATATGGACTCCGTAGAGCCCGGTCAGTACTTGGGTCGTACGATATTTTCCAGCAATGGGGCTGTGTTGCTGTCGGAAGGCGTACAATTAACGGTATATATGATTAGCACGCTTAATCGAATTGGCGTCACGATGGTTTATATCAAGGATCCGAACTTGGAGGATGTGGAGATTCCGGAAGTAATCTCCGAGGAGACGAAGCGGACCGTGATGAAACAGATGGGAGAAACGTTCGCATCCATTCGTTCCGGCAAAGATTTTGATACCCGGGCGATCAATGTTTCCATTAACACCTTGTTGGATGAGGTTATGAAAAACAAAGATGTGCTGGTCCAATTATCCGATATCCGCACTCAGGATAATGAGAAGTATGTTCATGCGACGAACGTAAGCATGATGGCGATCCTGGTCGGTATAAATATGGGGCTGAATCCCAGTCAGCTCAAAGAACTGGCCGTAGGCGCATTGCTTCACGATATCGGCCAAATCGAGTCCTTGACCGACGATGAGGCGGATGATCCGAAGAAGCATCATACGTGGCGTGGGTTTGAAACGTTGAAAAACAAACGGGAGTTCAGCCTGCTGATCGCCCATGTGGCATTCCAGCATCATGAAGCGCTGGATGGAACCGGCGTTCCGCGGGGCATCACCAGCGAGGAGATACATCTGTACGCAAAGATTACCGCCGTCGCGAATATGTACGACAATCTCGTGGCCCATGTGGCCGGAGGACAGCACATGCAGCCGCATGAAGCTTGCGAGCATATGATGGCGCTGGCGGGAACGAAGCTCGACAGGGACGTGTTGATCCAGTTCTTGAAGATCGTGTCCATCTATCCGACGGGCACGTCCGTCAGGCTGACTACGCGGGAGTCAGGTGTGGTCGTAGGGCAGCATCGCGGATTGCCAAGCCGTCCGATCGTCAGAATTATTAAGCAGGAAGCAGGCGTGAAGGATCTGGATGTGAAAGAAATCGACTTGGCCAAACATACGACAGTTTTTATTGACCAAGTGTTGACATAATTCGAGATTGAATTGCCCGTGAATTGGTCTTATTCTCATTTGTAAAGGCATGAACAGACATGCTATGATGTAGCCAAAGAATTATTTTCAAACATTGTAGTTGCAGGGGGCTAAGGTATGTGGAGTATTATTATTCCGATTCTGACGCTGATCGTTGGCCTAGTCGGAGGTTTCTTCATCGGGGTATTCTATTTGAAAAGGCAGCTGGAAGCAATGCAGAGTAATCCGGAAATGCTGCAAAAGATGGCCAAGCAAATGGGCTACAACATGAATAAGCAGCAAATGGCTAAAGTACAAAGCATGATGAAGAATCAAAAGTGGAAATAACACCATAACGAATCGTTCAAAAGGGCTTTGCAGTCGGACCGTACATACGGAGGGTGCAAGAGCCCTTCCGTTCATGTGCACCTTCCAGGAAGCAAGGCTCTGCTTAAGCGGAATAGCAGACTTGATCCATCCGCTCGACTCTCGTAGCGCCCGGAAGTGATCGGGCCTGATTAGGACGTACCAGTACTATCCAGAGGTGGCGTATCATGGCGAACAATAAGGACCGCGTCTTGAATGCTGCAATGGAGTTGTTTCATGATTACGGCTTTCAAGGTACGGGGCTTGAAGATATTTTATCGACCAGCGGCGTGTGCAAGAGCAATTTCTACTATCATTTCAAAAGCAAAGAAGAGCTTGGCGTCAAGGTTATCGAACGCAAGCTGCAGGAGATGCGGGATACGGTCATGGACCCGAGTCTTGGAAACGTGCAGCTGTCGCCGAAGCAGCGCGTGCTCGCTTTGTTCGAGCGGATGCTGGCGTTCATCGAGGAGCAGGAATGCCGGAAAGGATGTTTCTTCGGCAACCTGGCCCTCGAGCTCAGCGACCGCTCTGAGGAGCTGCGCAAGCCGCTCAGCAGCTTTTTCACGGAAATGGAAGCGCGGGTGGCCAGCTGCCTGCAGGAAGGCTGCAGACAAGGCGAGTTTGTGCTTGACGGGCTGAATCCTGAGGAAGCGGCCCTTCCCATCGTATCGATGCTGCAGGGCAGTCTCCTGCTCGCCAAAGCGCACAAGGACAGCAAAGCGCTTCGCAGCAGCATGAAGATGCTGATGACCTGCATGGTTTAGACGAAGAGGAGTGAACAAGATGGCATCTATAGAATATAAGAATGAGAGAGTCGCCGAGAATCGCGCAGAAATCGAGAAGCATGTCAGAGAAATTTTGCGCTTGATCGGTGAAGACGTGGATCGAGAAGGACTGCTGGATACACCAGCGCGCGTGACCCGGATGTATGAGGAGATTTTCGCCGGCTATTCGGCGAATCCGCGCGACGTCCTCGGTGTCACATTTGATGAGCAGCATGAAGAGCTTGTCATTATCAAAGACATCGTGTATTACAGCCAATGTGAGCATCATATGGCGCCGTTTTTCGGCAAAGTGCACGTGGGTTACCTGCCTAGCGGCAAAGTCGCCGGCTTGAGCAAATTCGCTCGCCTGGTTGACGTCGTGACCCGTAAGCTGCAGGTCCAGGAGCGGATCACGTCCGAGATTGCCGATATTCTCCAAGACGTGCTCCAGCCGCATGGCGTGATGGTCGTCGTAGAGGGCGAGCATTTGTGCATGTGCTCCAGAGGCGTCAAGAAGTACGGCAGTAAAACGGTAACGTCCGCGGTTCGCGGAACGTTCCGCAGTGATCACAGATCCAGAGCGGAGTTTCTGTCGCTAATTAAATAAGGGAGCGATCCCGGGGATGTGAGCACTGACAACCGTCTTGTGCAGCATCCCTTTTTTTCTTACCATCGGCACGAGATAACTTGTTGCCGAGCGGATGTATATAGTATTCTTTAACATAATCATCATAGAATCACATGGAATTGATTGAAACATCGAACATGCTCTGGCATAAACTGTTACTAGGAATGTCGTAGCTAGAGGGGGCTTACCAATGAATAATATCCGAAAAATGCGTCCTGGAGAGGCCGTTTCCTCAAAAGCGAACGAAGAACGGGATGAATTTGAACGAGATTATGCCAGATTGATACAATCGCCTGCATTTCGCCGGCTGCAGGGGAAATCGCAGGTTTTTGGCGCTGGCTCAGGGGACTATTATCGGACGAGGCTGACACACTCGTTAGAGGTGGCGCAGATTGCCCGTGAAGTGGCCAAGCGGCTGGAACGCATAAATCCTTTTTTGCAAAAGCGGGAACATCCCGGCTTGATTATCGATCCGACGGTCGTCGAATGTGCCTCGCTGGCGCATGATTTCGGCCATCCGCCGTTCGGGCATAAAGGCGAGGAAGTGCTAAACCATCTCCTCATGAAAGATTATGGCCTCAAGTATGAAGGCAACGCGCAAAACTTCCGCATCCTCATGTTCCTGGAGAAGCGAGCAGGCAGCGACAGCGGCCTGGATCTGACAGCGGCGGTGCTGCTAGGCATCAACAAGTATCCGTTCCTGATCGAGGAAGAAGGCAGGCTGAAGGGGGTCTATGGAGCGGAGTGGGAGACAATCCGTGAGATCCGCAGGTTGTGGAACATGCCGGCCGGATGTTCCACGCTGGAAGCGCAGCTGATGGATCTTTGCGATGACATCGCCTATTCGACGCATGATATCGAGGACGGCATTCGTGCTGGGAAAATTCAGATGAACGCCACGTTCTTCGAAGATGGCCGGCTGCTGCGGCACTTGGTGATGGAGATTTTGAACGACCCGAACAATGCCAAGTTCGAATGGGAACAGGTGGACTTGGAAAAGATGGTCCGCCGGGTATTGTCCGATTATTTGGAGCAATGGCAGCAAATTTTCGTCGAATGCAACCGCGAGCCGTCTAGGACGCGCCGCGAGATGAAAGCGCGCTGGGTGAGCTTGTTCGCAAGCCGAGTGGACATCATCGATGATTTGGATAGAGGATGGAAAAAAGTTACATTAGTCAGGAATGAAGCTGAAGATCTCGACCTGTTGCGGACGATGGAAATATTGAAAAAGCTGGCGTGGGTGACGCTGATTAAAGATTTTCGCGTGCAGCGTCTGCAAAAGCGCAGCGAAATCATCGTTGAGCGGCTGTGGGACTCTTTTATCAATCCCGATAAAGGTCAATGGATTCTGCCGCCGGATTGGATGGATAGCTATGAGCGGCACAAAGGGAAATGGACGTGGCCGCGCTTCATCGCCGACTATATTTCCGGCATGACCGACGCTTATGCGGAGAAAGTGTACGCGGAGCTGTTTGCCAGCAAGTCAGGCTCGATTTACGAAATGGACTAAATAGACAAATGGCAAAAAAATATCGGCCCCGCGAGGGGCCGATTTTATAGGGAGGAGGGAATACCAAGGTCGGTATGGGCCGTGGAGCCAATCTCCTGCAGGAAGTTCAGAGTACGACTTAAGTACGCTTGCGGTTCTGCGCGGTAGAGCAGCTCATGCTGCGCTTGCGGGATAATCCAGAGTTGATCGAATGAATCGGTCTGCTTCTGGAACATATCATAGATGAGCTCGTAAGGAGCTTTGCTGTCATCTGTGCCGTGGATGAAGAAGATCGGCATGGAGTAAGCGGTGTCCGTTACTTTCTGATAAGGCACCTCATGGAGGCTGACGCCATTCAGAAGCGGGAAGAACAGCCGGACGAGCGGAAGTGAAGGAAACTTCGGCACATTGACGTACTGTTTCATATTATGGTAAAGGGTATCCGGATTTAACAGGAAGGTGCTATCCAGAATCATGCCGGCGATATCGCTGCCGCTTTGCAATGCGGCTTGCAGCGCAGTCCCGGCGCCCATGGAAAATCCCCAAACATAGATGGAACCGTTCGATAAGCTCTTGATATAATCGATAGCGCCCAGCAGCTCCTGCGACTCTTGGATGCCGCCTGTCATAAGACGTTCGCTGCCAGGATGAACGTAGCCGTAATCGAACATCAGCACATTGTAGTTTTGCAGATGCAGCTCACGGGCCAGGCTGTACAGCGGAACCCACAGCTCTTCGCGATTGCCGCCGTAACCGTGTGAGAAAATGACCGTTTTGTCCGAGTGCGCCGGAATGAACCAGCCGTCCAGCTTGGATTCCCCGTTGCGGCTCGGGAATGTAACACTGCTGTAAGGAAGGCCGACAGCTTGCAGCGGATTCGAGTGCAGCGGATCGATATGCGGTCTTGCCAGCGTCCAGGCGATGTAAGCATGGAACGAAAGCAGCAGAGATGTGCATAATACAAGAAATGAGATCAGGATGGTGGGAACCAGCCTCTTCTTGCGAATGAGCGGCGCGGCCGCAGTTTGATCCAGTGGCGTTTGCAGTGAACTAGATCCGGGTGTAAGTGATGTTGTTGACATGCATATCCCTCCCTCATAGAATCGAAACAGCTCATGTACCCTGGTGCAAGACGAGGTATCAGGGAAAAATAGGAAATTTGACGGAATATTCAGATAAGTAACCCGTTATCTTAATGGTATACTGTATGCGCTTACAAGTCAATCGTGGTGCAAGATTTGTAAGGTCGCTGTAAAGATTCTGTAATATTAAAAAAACGACTGGCATCCTTTACTATACGTGCCAGTTTCGTTATACTGATAGTAACTCAGTTTCACAAGGTGAAACTATACGGTTAACCGAATAACTGACAAACTAGGGTTGGCACACGCCGGCAGCTCGTGACCGACCCGCACAATGAGAGTGGTGGCGCTATGGAAGATGCTAAGCTTACGGTTCGCGCAGTGGAGCGTGCTTTAGATATTTTGCTTTGTTTTACAGACACGACCGAGCTCACCTTAACGGAGATTGCGAGCCGTGTCGAGCTGCACAAGAGCACGGTGCACCGCCTGCTGGCTTCGCTGGAAGGCAAGGGCTTCATCATGCGCGACAATGCTACGGACAAATACAGGCTCGGCTACCGGCTCTGGGAGCTGTCTGCGAACCTGTCGAAGGAGAGCGACCCCGGCATCATTCTGCTGCCGGAGATGGAACGGCTGCGTGATCAGCTCGGCGAGACGATCTCGCTGTACGTACAGGACGGCCTGGAGCGCGTGCGCATCCAAGCGGTGCAAAGCAACCACGCGATCCGCCGTGTTGCTCCTGTTGGGTCGCGCATGCCGTTGTACGTCGGCGCCTCGAGTAAGGTGCTCGTCGCCTTCGCCGAGCCCGCCGTGCAAGACCAGCTGCTGGCCTCTGCCGACTGGCCGAGCGGGCTAGACATGCTGGCTTACGTGCAGCAGCTCAGCGAAACAAGACGCGCGGGCTACGCCACGAGCGTCGAAGAGCGCGAGCCCGGCGCGGCAGCCGTGTCCGCGCCGATTATCGGCCGCGGCGGGCGGCTTGTCGCCGCGCTCGCGGTTTCCGGTCCAGCGAACAGGCTGACGCTGGAAGTGATGCAAGAGCAGGCGCCGCACATTATGGAAGCGGCGCGGCGCATGGGCACGATGCTGCGTTAAGCGCATCGTCCCGCACGTCCCCCGATCCCTCGCGGATCGGGGGATTTTTTGCTTCTAGGCGGTCATACTACTAGAAGGAAAGGGGGCAGGCCCGATGAGCAAAACGGCCTCGATGCTAGCCATCTGGATCAGTCTGGCCAGCAATGTCGTGCTGACGGCCATGAAAATTGTCGTTGGCTTCTTATTTAAGAGCCAAGTGCTAATCGCCGACGGCATCCATAATGCCGGGGATGTGATTGCGACAGCGACGGCTTACAGCTCCATGAGGGTGTCCAACAAGCCCGCGGATGAAGACCACCCGTACGGACATGGCAAAGCCGAGGTGCTCGGTGCCTTCATTGTCGCTATTATCTTGGGCGGCGCGTCCATTTATATGGGGTATCATGCTATTCATGCGCTTTTTGAGCCGCCGGAGCCAGCGCACCTTATCGCTTTTTTCGCCGCGGTGGTATCGCTGATCTGGAAGCAGGTCCTTTATGTGTATACGATGCGGATCGGTCGGAGCATGAACAGCAAAGGGCTGATTGCTACCGCCTATGATCATCTGGCGGATGTCTATGCCTCGATTGCCGCTTCGGTAGGGATCGGGCTGGCGCTGCTCGGCGATTTGTACGGGATCGGCATTCTGGCCTACGGTGACCCTGTTGCGGGCATCATTGTTTCTATATTGGTTTTGAAATTAGCTATTGAAATGGGAAAAGAATCCTTCGATGTGTTGATGGAGCGAAGTGTCAGCAGCGAGCATATCGCCCAGTACGCCTCCATGATCCGTACTGTACCTGAAGTAAAAAGAATTGACCGGCTGCGGGCCCGTGAGCATGGCCATTATATTTTGGTCGATGCGAGGATTGGTGTTTCCGGCACACTCACCATTCAGGAAGGGCATGATATCAGCCGCCAAATTAAGCAAAAAATTAAAGATACGTATACGGATGTAGACGAGGTGCTCGTCCACTTGAATCCTTGGTATGCAGACACGCAGCCGCCCTATGTCCCTGATGCACAAAAAGAGGTTACCACACCCCCATAAGGGGCAGGTAACCTCTCTTTGTTATTTTGCAAAAATATGATTGCCAATCTTCACAGTTTGCGGACGCGACCAAATCCATGAGCTAGTCGCTGTATTGGGATTAAAGTAGTAGAGGGAGCCATAGGTTGGATCCCAGCCTTTCACAGCATCTTGTGCAGCCAAATACGCAGTTCTGTCTGGCGTAAGCCAATATTGGCCGTCGCTGACAGCGGTAAAGGCGCCAGGCTGGAAGACGATATCTTGAATGGTTTTGCCATAATTGCCTGATTTCAAACGGTTCATGACGACAGCGCCTACCGCGACTTGCCCTTCATAGGATTCACCGCGTGCTTCACTGTAGATAACTTTGGCCAATATATCCAATTCGGCTTGATTCGCCGAGAATTTGAATAAAGCGTTCCACGTATTGGTGCCAGTGATACCATCCGGTGTTAAACCGTAGTTCTGCTGAAAGTTTTGCACAGCAGCCGTTGTTGAAGCTCCGTATATGCCATCAATTTGTTCGGTATAGTAACCGAGCATTTTTAGCCGGAATTGAAGGTCCCACACATCGCCGGTTTGACTTCCACGTTTAAGGATCGCCGTTGCCGCGTGTGTAGTCTGCGTCGTAAAGCTGCCAAAACCAGAGGTTATCCCAATAACCGCGATCAGCATGATAAGGACGAACTTGTTTAAAGATTTCATCATCATCTCCCCTTTCGCTCCTGTCTATTATAGGGGCAGGGGGGACTGGTCTCAACCCGCAGTTATTGGCAATAAAAAAATCTGGAACTGCCGCAGGGGCAATTCCAGATCGGTATGCATTATTTTTTCTCAGCCATCATTTGACGAAGAACAGTTTGCAGAATACCGCCGTTACGGTAGTAGTCTACATCCACCATGCTGTCCAGACGTACAAGTGCGCTGAACTCGAATGTGGAACCATCTTCGCGAGTCGCTGTTACTTGAACTGTGGAACCTGGTTGAACATCGTTGCTCAGACCTGTGATATCGAATGTTTCACGGCCTGTGATGTTCAGGGACTTCCAGCTTTCGCCATTCACGAATTGAAGCGGCAGAACGCCCATGCCCACCAAGTTACTGCGGTGAATACGCTCGAAGCTTTCTGCGATTACAGCTTTAACGCCCAGCAAGAACGTACCTTTAGCCGCCCAGTCACGGGAGCTTCCTGTACCGTACTCTTTACCAGCGATAACAACCAGGTTCGTGTTTGCATCTTGGTACTTCATGGAAGCATCGTAGATGGACTCGACTTCGCCTGTTGGCAAGTAAGTTGTTACGCCGCCTTCAGTACCTGGAGCCACTTGGTTACGGATGCGGATGTTCGCAAACGTTCCGCGCATCATCACTTCGTGGTTACCACGACGGGAACCGTAGGAGTTGAAGTCTTCTTTCTTCACGCCATGCTCGATCAGGTATTTACCCGCAGGGCTGTCAACTTTGATGTTACCCGCAGGGGAGATGTGGTCCGTTGTTACGGAATCGCCCATGAGTGCCAAAGTTTTCGCGCCGCGGATATCAGCGATATCGTCAAGCACTGTGCCCAAATCAGTGAAGAATGGAGGCTCTTGGATGTATGTGGAGTTCTTGTCGAACTCGTACAGGTCGCCTTCTGGAACTGCGATTTGGTTGAATCGCTCGTTCGCACGGAATACGTTGCTGTATTTCTCACGGAACATGTCAGCGTTAAGAGCGATGCCAAGTGCTTCTTGAACCTCTTGGTTCGTAGGCCAGATGTCTTTCAGGTAGACAGGCTTATCGTTTTGGTCGTAACCGATAGGGTCTTTCGCCAAGTCGATGTTCACTGTACCAGCCAGCGCATAAGCTACAACCAGTGGAGGAGATGCTAGGTAGTTCGCTTTAACCTGAGCGTGAACGCGTCCTTCGAAGTTACGGTTACCGGACAGAACTGCCGCTACCGTCATATCGTTGTCAGCGATCGCTTTGCTCACTTCATCTGGAAGCGGACCGGAGTTACCGATACAAGTTGCGCAGCCGTAGCCTGCAACGTGGAAGCCAAGCGCTTCAAGCGGCTCCAGCAATCCAGCTTTGACCAGGTAGTCGGTAACAACCAGGGAACCTGGAGTCAGGGAGCTCTTCACGTATGCTGGTTTTTTCAGGCCGAGTGCGACAGCTTTCTTCGCTACAAGTCCTGCGCCAAGCATAACGCTAGGGTTAGATGTATTTGTACAAGATGTGATCGCTGCGATGACAACGGCACCTGTACCCATTTTCACAGTTTCGCTTGGATATTTAACATCCACAACTTCTGCGATTTTCTCTTCTGTCAAGCCGTATCCGCCTTTGTCGATTGGCGTACGGATGATGGAGTTGAAGGACTCCTTCATGTTCGTCAGCTCGATGCGGTCTTGAGGGCGTTTAGGGCCTGCCAAGCTTGGTACAACTGTGCTCAAATCAAGCTCGATCACGTCTGTAAACACTGGATCTGGAGTTGCATCTGTGCGGAACATGCCTTGTGCTTTGTAGTAAGCTTCAACCAGGGCGATTTGCTCTTCTTCGCGGCCAGTGCCTCTCAAGTAGTTCAATGTTTCGGAGTCAACCGGGAAGAAGCCGACTGTTGCGCCGTACTCAGGAGCCATATTCGCTACAGTTGCACGGTCAGCCAAGGAGATGTTGCTCAGACCAGGACCGTAGAACTCTACGAATTTACCAACTACGCCTTTTTTACGCAGCATTTGTGTAACTGTCAGAGCCAAGTCCGTTGCTGTTGCGCCTTCTGCCAGGCTGCCTGTCAATTTGAAGCCGATAACTTCAGGAGCTACGAAGTACAGAGGTTGCCCCAACATACAAGCTTCTGCTTCGATACCGCCAACGCCCCAGCCTACTACGCCAAGACCATTGATCATCGTTGTATGGGAGTCCGTACCTACGAGTGAATCCGGGTATACGACAGTTTCGCCGTCAACCGTTTTGGTAGCGGCTACGGAAGCCAAGTACTCCAAGTTAACTTGGTGAACGATACCTGTTGATGGTGGAACCGCGCGGAAATTATCGAACGCTGTTTGTGCCCAACGCAAGAAACGGTAGCGCTCTTCGTTACGCTCAAACTCAAGGTTGATGTTCGTTTCCAGCGCGTCTGGGGAACCGAATGCGTCAACCATGACGGAGTGGTCAATAACCAGGTCAACTGGAACTAGCGGGTTGATTTGTTTCGGATCTCCGCCTTCACGAGCAACGGTTGCACGCATGGCCGCAAGGTCAACGACAACCGGTACGCCTGTGAAGTCTTGAAGAACGATACGAGCAGGGATGAAAGGAATTTCCTTATTTGCATCACGGTTGTTAGCCCAACCGGCGATTTGGCTTACGTGTTCATTAGTAATAGCTCTGCCGTCGAATTGACGAACAGCGGCTTCCAGCAAAACTTTGATGGAGAAAGGCAAGTTGCTGATTGCGCCATGGCCTTGACCTTCAAAGTCAGGAAGGCTGTAGTACTGGAAAGACTTGCTTCCGACGTTTAACTGCTTACGAACGGAAAAATTGTCTTTGTTAGACATGTGAGTTCCTCCTTAAAATATCTTCATTCCATTGGTTTCAACTAGTGAAACTCAATTTCATTAATCCCTCTACTCCAAGTATACCTTCTCCCTATGCTTCCGTAAAGATTTATTTCAATCATTTTTACCGCCGTGAAGTCATATATTGAAACAATTAAGAGCCCGTAAAAGCCTGTCCTGTGTGTCATCGTCGCTGCACAATTCATTTACTAGATTATAATGCCTTCAAGATTGTCGGATCATGCTTGTACGCCTTGACTAAAAATTGCCCGAATATTGTTAGGAAGCTTGTTATGTTGAAACAAGTTAAACTTGTTGAACAGCCAAATCAGCATAGGAGGTCATCCCGATGTCCTGGAAAACAGCGCTTTATAACTACGTTCACGCCAAAAATCAGGCGGAGCTCGAAGGCTCGTCTGCACCGATGGAAGCTCACGTCTCAGACAGCGCTTATATACGGAAGCAGGAGGCCCGGCTGAGCAGGCTGAAGTTGAGCAACCTGGAGCGCGAAGTGAAGCCTGGACGAAGTGAAACGAAATTGCGTCTAAACGGCGTGAAAGAGACCACACAAGGGATCCTGGCTGATATTCAGCTTCGCCGCGCCATTCATTACCGGATTGGATCCGTTGATCATATCGAGGAACGCATAGAACCGGAGCGTATATTAATAGAAGAAACATCATCCGGCAGATGGCTGGTCAGTCGCGCAGAGACCCTCTCACCGGAAAGATCGCTCCCCGTCAAGCCGCGGGGTATCTTTATGCCAAGTGATGGGGAAGACTCCGGTATGATCCGGAGAACACCGTCGCTTCCTTTCATTAATCATAGTATTCTCCAGAGCGGTGCATCGGAATCCACACACAGAAAAATTAAGTACAACCGCGAGAAAGTTGTCGAATATGCGGAAACTTGGTGGAATAGTTACAACCCTAGATATGAACAATTTGAAGTCGATTGCACTAATTTTGTGTCTCAGTGCCTCTTTGCAGGCGGGGCTCCGATGGACTATACTGGGAAAAGAGATTTGGGCTGGTGGTATGCCGGGAAGCAGGGCTCGCATGAGCTGTGGAGCTTCAGCTGGGCAGTTGCCAATAGCCTCCAATCTTATATCTCGCATAGCCGCAGAGGGCTTCGCGGTCATGCTGTCCAAGATCCGCGTGAACTTCAGCCTGGCGACACGATCAGCTACGATTGGGACGGCGATGGCCGGTACCAGCATAATGTCATCGTGACGGCCAAAGATGCGAACGGAATGCCTCTCGTGAACGCGCATACGTACAACGCCCGGCACAGGTATTGGGCGTATAAAGATTCACCCGCTTACACGGAGCGGACCAAATATATTTTCGTTCGCGTAATCGATGAAATGTAAGACATGAAGGATAGAACCACTAGACGGAGGGTACGTAATGAACCGCAAAATTCGAGTAGGACTCATCTACGGAGGCAAATCCGGAGAGCATGACGTGTCCTTGCAAACCGCACTTGCAGTAATGAAGGCTATGGATTTCAATAAATATGAAGTGACCCCGTTCTATATTACCAAAAAAGGGGAATGGAAGAGCGGCGCGCCGCTGCTGGCACCAGCCGAGTCCAAGGATGCGCTGACGTTCAGCGCATCGTCAGACGCGGAGCCGCATGCTTCCAACGCGCTGGCGCCGATCTTCGGCTCTGTTCAGCCTCAAGGCGAAGTCAGCATTTCCACGAGCGGAGCAGCTGCTAATGCAGCGGATGCCGGGCTGGATGTGATCTTCCCGCTGCTGCATGGCACATTCGGTGAAGATGGCACGATTCAAGGTTTGCTGGAAATCGCTAATGTCCCTTATGTAGGGGGCGGCGTATTAGCGTCTGCAGTAGGTATGGATAAAGTGATGATGAAAAAGGTTTTCGCGCAGGAAGGGCTTCCGCAGTGCGTATTCCGTCATTTCACCCGTACGGAATGGAATAAGAATCGTTCGTATCATTTGTTGGAGCTAGAAACTGCGATTGGCTATCCGTGCTTTGTCAAACCGGCGAATTTGGGTTCAAGCGTGGGGATCTCCAAAGCGAGAAACCAGCAGGAGCTTATCGACGCTGTTGATCTGGCCTTCCAATTCGACCGCAAGGTGATTGTGGAAGAGAATATCGACGCCAGAGAGATTGAGGTTGCGGTGTTGGGCAATGATGAGCCGATTGCTTCTGTGGCTGGCGAGATCGTGTCTTCGAATGAATTTTACGATTATAAGGCAAAATATTTGGACGGTAAGTCAGCAATGATTATCCCTGCAGAGATTCCGGATGAAATCGCGGACGAAATCAGAGAACTGGCGATTAAAGCTTTTCTGGCGATTGATGGCAGCGGCTTATCCCGTGTGGACTTCTTCCTCGGCAAGACGGATCAGAAGATCTACATTAACGAAATTAATACGATGCCTGGCTTTACACCGTTTAGCATGTACCCGCTGCTGTGGAAAGAAACCGGCAAGCCTTATGGCGAGCTGTTGGACAATTTGATCCAGCTGGCGATCGAGCGGCATGCAGCGAAGCAATCCATCCAATATACGTTTGATGTGGAGTAGATAACGATGGGATTCCAAACCGAATTCAATTCCGTTTGCAAGTTCAAATCCGAGCAGGAGCTCTATGAACTGCTGGAGTACGGCCGCGGTAAAATGGTGAAAAGCGGCTTCCGCGTATTTCCTGCGGGACAGAAGGTAATTGCCTATACGCCGCAGAATGAGGCGATCGCCATCGTCAAGATCGTTGCTTCCATCGCGGAAATTAATTTCCAGGGCGAGGAAGTGACCCAGGTGGAGATGGAGCTGGTGCGCAGGCTGACTGAAGAGGAAGCGCGCATTCAGACGGCGCTGGCGGATGAAATGTTTTTCGGTGAGCGCGCGCAGGCGTGATATAGAGGGAAAGAGGAGAGTGTCCATAAGCCAAGATATTTGGCTGAGGACATCCTCCTCTTTTTTGTGCTTCCAGCGCGCCGTATGTGAGGGAACTGCTTATCCTGCACTGTCTGTAGGATTTTCCAGACCATTGTAGTCAAATTGGTGAGTTTTGCGCGATTATCCTACTGTTTTTGCAGAATAATCGCAGGAAGCATTCTTGCGTCACGCGCGGCATGAACAGGTCCCTTGATACCCCGCTCAAGCGAATGCTCCCGTTCCCGCTCGGGAACGCTATGGGAGTACTTTTACCTATACTTCGGAGGTATGACGCCCATGATCGTTCGACTTGGCTACGTGGCAATGTCCACGGTAATCGAAAATGCGTCCCCGTCCAGAACGATGACGGCCACTAACTTCAGCAAAATCGCGGATCGCGAAGCGGCCATCCGCAAGCTGGAGCGCCTCGGCGCGGAAAATTTGCACAATTCGCTGAGGCTGTTAAAGCACAATCGCGTCCATGACATCATGGTGTTCCGCTTCTCATCCAAGCTCATTCCGCTAATCGGTCATGAGCTGCTTCAAGGCTGGGAGCCGATCGCAATCCTGGCCGACGAATTTAGGGAGATCGGCGACTACGTCAAGCAGCATGGCATGCGTGTCAGCTTCCATCCCGATCATTTTACTGTGCTTAGCACGCCGCGCGAGGACGTCCTGACGAATTCCATCGCCGATCTGGAAAGGCACACCGCCATGCTGGACGCGATGGGGCTCGGTCCTGAGGCACTAAGCAATATCCACGTCGGCGGCGCCTACGGCGATAAAGAGAAGTCGGGCGAACGGTTCGTGCTTAATTTTCAATCGCTGCGCCCTGAAATTCAGAAACGCGTCACTCTTGAAAATGATGATAAAACCTTCAACTCGCTGGAAACGCTGGAGATTGCCGAGCGAGTCGGTGCGCCGATGGTGCTGGACATCCATCATCACGAAGTGAACAATAACGGCGAAGAGGCGCACGAGCTATGGCCGAGAATATTGCGCACTTGGGAGCCCAAGGCGGAAGAGCTGTCACAGGCGGATCCGGGCGCTCCTGAACTGCCCCCGAAAATTCACGTCTCTAGCCCTAAGAGCGAGTCTTCCCCGCGCAGCCATGCCGATTATGTAGAGGCGGGGCCACTTTATGCATTTTTACGGGAAATTGCACCGCTCACGCCAAAGCTCGACATTATGATCGAAGCGAAAATGAAGGATGGCGCTCTATTTAAGCTTATGGAAGATATGAAGCAGCTGCCTGGGGTCACGGTCCTGAACCAAGCCTCTTTTGAATTATAAGCAGCGACTCTATCAGCGAAGCCACTCACTAGATTTTTCCCTTGAAATGTTTGCCAAAATGGGTTACTTTCAAAAGTGGAAAGATCGTAGTACAAACCATGGTGAGAGGGGTTTTTTGTACGATGAGTCAACTGTTAGCCGGAAAAAATATTGTGGTGATGGGGGTCGCCAACGACCGCAGCATCGCCTGGGCAATAGCTCAATCCCTGGCCGCGCAAGGCGCTAGGCTGGTTTTTACTTATGAAAACGAACGTGTGGAAGAGCGCGTGCGCAAATTAGCCGATACGATCCCGGGATCGACGCTGATGGCTTGCAACGTGACGGTTGATGCAGAAATCGATACGCTGGCCGAAACGCTGAAGAACCAGTTGGGCGTCGTTCACGGCCTAGTACATAGCATTGCCTTTGCTAGAACGGAAGAGCTGGATGGCTTATATGTAGACACGTCCCGCGACGGCTTCGCGCTGGCGCATGACATTAGCGCGTACTCGCTGGTTGCGGTGTCCCAGCGCATCTACCCGCTGATGACAGAAGGCGGCAGCATCATGACCATGACGTACCTCGGTGCTGAGCGCGCGATGAAGAACTATAATGTCATGGGCGTTGCCAAAGCCGCGCTGGAAGCCAGCGTGCGCTACCTGGCCGCAGATCTCGGCCAATACGGCGTTCGCGTGAACGGCATCTCGGCAGGTCCGATCCGTACACTGGCTGCGAAAGGCATCAAAGATTTCAACTCCATTCTTCGCCAAGTGGAGGAAAAAGCGCCGCTTCGCCGCACAACGGAGACCGCAGAGGTCGGCGACACAGCGATGTTCCTGATGAGCCACTTGTCCCGCGGCATTACCGGCGAAGTCATCTATGTGGATGGCGGGTACCATATCGTCGGCGTTTAAGCAAAAGACCATAAGGCATGATAAAAGAGGAGCTCCGTGAGTCTTTGAAGACTACGGAGCTCTCATCTTTTGTAAGATATGTAAAAGTATACGAATATTTTGGGATGAAACTCTCTAGAATTTAAAGCGTATAATTTACTATACTGAAACTGGTGACAAAAACCAACGACAAAGAAAGAGTTGATATAAATGGCGAATGGCACACAGGAGTCTTTTGTAGTCGGCAGCAAAAGCTTCACAGCAGTGGCAATTAATACAGCTGCGAAAGCGGGGGAATGGATTAAGAGCAAGCTTGGCGATATCAATCACGTGAACACGAAGTACTCTTCACATGATCTTGTTACAGAAGTAGATAAAGGTTCAGAGAAGCTGATTCGCAATTTGATCATGACGCATTTTCCGTCACACTCTTTTCTAGGTGAAGAGGGTGTCGAGCCCGGACCGGAGGCTTCCGCCCGAGCGCTGAAGGAAGCCAGCGATGCCGAGTACTTATGGATCGTGGATCCGATTGACGGAACGACGAATTTTGTCCATGGGTTTCCGTTTTTCTCGGTGTCCATTGCCCTTGCGCATAAAGGCGAAGTGATCGTCGGTGTCGTCTATGATCCGACCCGCGATGAGCTGTTCGTGGCGGAGCGCGGCAAAGGCGCTTACATGCACGGCAAGAAGACGGTAGTCTCGCTGGATGGACGCCTGTCGGAGAGCCTACTGGCCACCGGATTTCCCGCGGAGCGGGAGTACGCTTTGAAGACCAATATGCAAGGTGCGCTGGCGCTGGCGCCGAAGGTTAGAAATCTTCGTGTCGCAGGTTCTGCCGCGCTTCACTTGGCTTATGTCGCTTCAGGCCGATTAAGCGGATTTTGGGAAATCGGCCTCAATGCATGGGATATTGCGGCAGGCGCTCTGCTGATCCAGGAATCCGGCGGCAAGGTAAGCGACACGTCAGGCACGCCGTACCATCTCGGGGTGCGCAATGTTGTTGCTACCAACGGTCATATCCACGATGAGCTGCTGCGTGAGCTTGCCGATGCGGAAGCAGCGGGATAGCCAGTTCTAACAGCATTTTCAACCAACAGAACAAGTCCACACACGCAGTCCAAGAGGGCGCAGTGTGCGGGCTTGTTTTTTATTTTGAAAAAAGGAAAAGCAGCCTTTCAGCAATTTTGTATAAATTAACAGCAATATTTGATAAACAACAGCACGATATGTGTGGTAAGATCTAATTCGTAAGGCGGATATTTGTCGAAAACATTGATATTATGGCGTAAAATAGTTCTTAAGGAGGGGATTCCCGTTTCGTTGATGATACATACACCGACGAATATTGCTCTTAAGGAGTCCGGTGTTTACGCACGTGCGAATGCAACGGATTGGCAATTTCAATGGCCCTTGCACACGCATGAGGGGCTTGAGATCTATTATTTCACGCAAGGCAAAGCCCATTATGTCATCGGAGATAATATCTTCGATTTGCAGCCGGGAGACATGCTTTTGTTCCGCGGAGATACTATTCACCGTGTGAACCCGTCCCAAGACGTTCCTTACGTCCGCAGTTATGTGAATTTCATGCCGCGACTGATTGAACAGCACTTGCCTGAAGAAATGTCGAGAAAATTGCTAGCCTTATTCGAATCTGCAAGCGGTTTATTAATTCGGTGGTCTCCAGACGAGAGAGAAGAAATACAGCGTTTTTTTCAAACCATATGTACCGAGCGGGAGAGAGAGACGTTTGGATTCGAATGGATGGTAGCTACGCATCTGATCCAGATGCTGATTCGGATTTACCGCAAATCGAAGCATTTGCTGGATCTCTCCATCACGCGGCAGCCGACACACAGCCAAGCGAATGTAACACGGATTTTGCAGTATTTGAATCAAAATTTTACAGAAACGATTAGTCTTGCCGGCTTGTCGAAAGCGCTTCATTTAAACAAATATTACATGTGTCACAGTTTCAAGGAAGTGACGGGCTACACGATTAACAACTACCTTATGAGCCGGCGTGTAGAAGAAGCCAAACGTCTGCTGATCTCTAGCGATCAAGCGATTGGCAGCATTTCCGAGCAGCTTGGGTTCAACACATCCGTACACTTCAGCCGAACATTCAAGCAGTTTGCCGGGGCATCCCCGCAAGCGTTTAGAAAAGCGGCTAGTGACAGACACTTGTAGAATTACAAAGGAGTGAATGATTAATGAAAAAAGGATTTAAATGGGTTTCCCTGACGCTCGTTCTTGTAATGTTCGCTATTATGGCGGCTGCTTGCTCCTCCAAAGGAAGCGATTCCGCGACGAAGGGTGCATCTGAAGCGAAGAAAAATGTATCTTTAGACTTTGTATGGTTCTCTGATGGCAATGAAGGCGATGTCATGAAAGGGATCATTAAAGACTACGAAACGAAAAATCCGAATGTCAAAATCAACTTGATAGAAGTTGCCTATAAAGATTTGTCCACAAAGCTGAAAACGATGGTCTCCGGTGGCAAGCCGCCGGCATTGGCGCGGATCAGCACAACGGAAATTGGCGCATTCTCCAATTCCGCGGTTGACTTGGCTGAGAAGCTGGGCGGCGTAGACGCGTTCACTTCGCAATTCTTGGATTCCCTTAAACCTTACTATGTAGTGAAAAATAAAGTCGTTGCAGCACCGATGGATGTTACAGCAAACGGTTTGATCTACAACAAGACTTTGTTTGCCAAAGCAGGCGTGCAAGTGCCTACTTCTCCGGACAACGTATGGACTTGGGATGAGTTCTCTGCAGCATTGAAGCAAGTTATGCAAAAAGGCGGCGCTAAATACGGTCTCGTTTGGGACTTCACACCGCATCGTTGGTCCACGCTTCTTTATCAGTACGGTGGCAGCATGATGAATGCAGATGGCACGAAAGCAACGATTAATGATGATGCGGGTGTAGCCGCGGTTCAATACTTCAAGAAACTGCATGATGATGGTGTAATGCCGGCTTCCGTATGGCTGGGCGGCGAGAATCCGAACAACCTGTTCCGCTCTGGTGAAGTTGCCGCACATTTTGCCGGTAACTGGATGATCAGCAACTACAAAGACATTACGAACTTTGAGTGGGGCGTAACGTACATGCCTAAAGCGAAGCAACGTTCCTCCGTACCGGGCGGTAAATTCGTGATGGCGTTTAATAAAAGCGGTGTAGAAAAAGAAGCGGCAGATTTCATTCAATATCTGTCCAGCAAAGAAGTGAACTCCAAGTACAACCAAGAAGCTTTGTTCATGAGCCCTCGTAAAGACAGCGCGAAGCTGGATTACGCTTACGGCAAAGAGATGTTCGAAGTATTTTCAAATGAATTAAGCAATACCGTTCCTGCAGCTGCAGAAGACTGGTCCAAGCAAGATGTTGTGCCTAAATTCAGCAATGATCTGAAGAACGCAATCGTTGATGTTATCAGCGGTAAAGCAACAGCTAAAGATGCGATGGATAAAGTAGCGAAAACGATTGATAAAGCGATTGCCGATAAAAAATAGATGAAAACAGGGGCTGCTGCTAGATGGGCAGCCCTTGATTTTCACAAGAAAGGGGATGCGAGATGTCTACCCATACTGTACAAACGGCTGCTAAGAAAGCTGCAAAGCCGAAGGTGAAAAAATTTCAAGTAGCTCCTTATTTGTTCGTATTGCCGAATTTCCTCATTTTCTCCGTGTTTATCGTCATTCCCACAATCATTGGCTTCGTCTATTCGTTTAACGAGTATGATGGTCTCAATCCGATGGAATTCACAGGGTTCGATAACTATAAAGAAGTTCTCAGCAACAGCGAGTTCTGGACGGCTTTAGGCAAGACAGGTCTCTATGCGCTAATCGTAGTTCCTTTGATCTACTGTGTTTCTTTGGCGGTCGCCGTGCTGTTGGTGCAGAACATCAAGCTTAAAGGCTTGTTCCGTTCGGTGTTTTACCTGCCGACATTGCTTTCCTTTATCATTGTCGGTTTGTCCTGGAAGTGGATTTTCGCCGATTTCGGTATTTTGAATCATGTATTGAATTTGCTTGGCATCACGTCCGTTCATTTTTTATCTGATCCATTTTTCGCCAACATGTCTGTCATCATTGCTACGGTTTGGTCCAGAGTCGGTTTCTTCATGGTTATTTTCGTCGCCGGCTTGCAAGTCATTCCTAAAGATTTCTATGAAGCGGCTTTCTTGGAAGGCGCATCGAAGTGGCACGTGTTCCGTAAGATTACGGTGCCGCTGCTGAAACCGACAAGCTTGCTTGTCATCATGATCGCATTGATCGATGCGTTCAAAGCTTACCCGCTGATGTTCTCCCTGACGGGAGGCGGTCCGGGCAAAGAAACGACCTTTATCGTGCAGTACATTTATGAAACAGGCTTTATGAAGCAGGAGCTGGGTATGGCCAGCGCGATGTCCGTGGTTCTGTTTGCGATTATTACGATCTTTACCGTGATTCAATTCAAGGTTTCTAAAGGAGGCGAGAACTAATGGAACTAAAGCCTTCCATGCGGGTTACTGTGTACCTGCTGCTAGCCGTTCTTGCAGTCATTTGGGTGTTCCCGGTGTTATGGGTCATTCTGTCGGCGTTTAAAACCAATAACGATTTATATGCCTTCCCTCCAAAATTTTGGCCGGAGCCGGTCACTTTCGAGCATTTTGCTCAAGCCTTTGAAAAAGGGAATTTCGGCCAGTACTTCCTGAACAGTGCGATCGTGACGATCAGTTCCACGCTCTTGCTGTTGTTCATCAACTCGATGGCCGGCTTCGCTCTTGCGAAGTATCGTTTTAAAGGCGACACCGTCCTGTTGATCGGTTTTATTTCAACGTTGATGATTCCGCTTGAGGTTATTATGATTCCGATTTTTAAAGTGATCAGTTTCCTCGGGCTTTATAATAATCTGCTCAGTATTATTATTCCGCCAGCGGCAACACCGACCGGGGTGTTCCTGCTCAGACAGTACCTGCTGTCCGTGCCTGACGAGCTGCTGGAAGCGGCAAGAATGGACGGAGCTTCGGAGTGGCGGATTTACTCCAGAATTATTTTGCCTTTGTGTAAACCAATTCTGGCCGTGTTGGCGATCTTCTCCTTCATGTGGCGCTGGGACGACTTCCTATGGCCGCTGATCGGGATCAGCGATCCGTCGAAGTACACGATTCAATTGGCGCTTTCTAACTTTATCGGTGAGTTTAATGTGGATTGGGGCAGCTTGTTGGCAATGTCCGTCATCACCATGATCCCTGTCTTTATCGTATTCTTGATTTTCCAACGTTATTTTGTAAGCGGCATGGTTACTTCCGGAATGAAGTAAGACGCTAGGAGAGAGAGGTAATCAGCAATGAAA
The DNA here is from genome assembly GCF_027789125.1 of Paenibacillus aestuarii. Classification (GTDB taxonomy): domain Bacteria; phylum Bacillota; class Bacilli; order Paenibacillales; family NBRC-103111; genus Paenibacillus_E; species Paenibacillus_E aestuarii. The sequence goes on from NZ_JAQFVF010000022.1 coordinate 223,096, forward strand.
GTGAGTAAAACACTACAACAAGTTATCGCAGGCGAGGGTTACCTGGATATTCAAACAGATGCGGCCTTGTATCGCATTTACGTGATGAATCATGACGTTATCCGCGTGCGCTGCACGTTCGAGGAACAGTTCGGCGAGGAAGCCTCCTACATTTTAGCAACAACGGCATGGGCCGATCAGCTGGACGGGATTGTCCCTGACCGCCGCCGCATTACAGCATTGGCACCGGATTATACGGATCACGGCACACATGTGCTGCTGGCGACAGAGCGTTTGAACGTCGTGATCCACAAGGCGCCTTTTGCCATCGAGATTCAGGACAAAGAGGGTCGCGTTCTGCATGCGGATGTGAAGGAACGCTCCTATGTCAAGGACGATCACGGCCGGCTTTACCACTACGCGTGCATGCTGGACGATGATTATTTCTATGGTTTCGGAGAAAAAAGCGGCCAGCTGAACAAGAAGAAACGCAGAATGCGCATGCACAACGTAGACACGATCGGTTATGATGCTGAACTGGCGGATCCGCTCTACAAGCACATTCCGTTCTATATCAAAATGAATGGCGGCAGCCAAGCGGCTACTGGAATTTTCTACCATAATGCTTACGATTCCGTCTTCGATATGGGCTGCGAGCGCAGCGGCTATTGGACGCCTTATAGCTACTTCTGCGCAGATGGCGGGGAATTGGATTACTTTTTCATCTACGGGCCTGAAATCAAGCATGTCGTGAGCCGCTACACGGATTTGACTGGCAAAACGATTCTTCCGACCCGCTATTCCATCGGTTATATGGGATCGACGATGTTCTATACGGAGCTTGAGCACAACTCGGATCAGGCGATTCTCGGCTTTATGGATAAGTGCCGGGAAGAAGACATTCCGTGCGACGGTTTCTTTATGTCTTCCGGGTATACAACCGGACAAGACGGTAAGCGCTACGTCTTTAACTGGAACTACGACCGCTTTCCGGATCCGAAGCAGTTTATCGGCGATTTGATGGAGAAAGGCGCAGCGCTCGTTCCGAATATTAAGCCGGGCATGCTGCTGACCCATCCGCATTATCAGGAGTTTGCGGCTAGTGGCGCCTACATCAAGGATGAAACCGGCGATCAGCCGGAGAAGGACCGCTACTGGGGAGGCCCGGCCTCGTTCGTGGACTTCACGAATCCGAAGGGCAGAGAGCTGTGGAAGAAGCATCTGAAAGCTTCCTTCATTGAACTGGGAGTTACCTCCATTTGGAACGACAACAATGAATACGAAATCAATAACGCCAATGCGCAGTGTGATTTCGAGGGTAAGGGAGAAGCGATCAGCGCGCTGCGTCCGATCATGCCGAACTTAATGGCTCAGATGGCCAAAGAAGCGATCGGCGAGGTGGAGCCGAATACACGGCCTTACATCGTCAACCGTGCAGGTTTTGCAGGCATTCAGCGCTACGCGCAGACATGGGCCGGCGATAATAATACAAGCTGGAAGAGCTTGAAGTTCAATATCCCAACGATTCTCGGCTTAGGATTGTCGGGCGTGGCGAATCAGGGCTGCGATATCGGCGGATTTTTCGGACCTGCGCCGGAGCCGGAGCTATTCGTCCGCTGGGTGCAGAACGGTATCTTCCAGCCACGCTTCTCCATTCATTCCTGCAATACGGACAACACCGTGACTGAGCCATGGATGTATCCTTCTTACACGCGCTACATACGCGATGCGATCCAGCTCCGCTACACGCTGGTGCCTTACTTCTACTCGTTGCTCTACGAAGCTTCCGTAGAAGGCTCACCGGTGATGCGTCCGCTTGTTTATGAGTTTCAGCAAGACGATAAAGTGTGGGAAGAGAGCTTTGATTTCATGCTGGGCAGGTCCTTACTCGTTGCTAACGTGATTGAAGAAGGGGCGACGACGAGAAAGGTATACTTGCCGCGAGGCAGCGAATGGATCGACTGGTACAGCAAAAAGCGCTACAGCGGCGGGCAAACGATTGAAGTCGAGGTCGACCTGGGTTCGATTCCGATGTTTATCCGCAGCGGGGCGATCATCCCGATGACCCCGCAGCTGAAAAACATTCACCAAGAGACGGTGAAGAAGCTTCATCTGCTGGTCGAGGCTTCGGAGCATGGCAGCTTCGAGCTGTACGAGGATGACGGTGTGACGAACAACTACAAGAACGGTGAATACTTGAAAACGACCATTCAACTGCAAGCCGGCAAGCAAACGAAGCTGAGCTTTACACGCGAAGGCAGCCACACTTCAACTGTGGAGCAAATGGTGGTGGATGTCGTATGCAAAACGATTGCTCCGGTGCAAATTCAGCTGGACGGCCGCAAACTGCCGATGTTCTTGAGCCAGCAGGAGTGGGGCAACGCTGAGGCGGGCTGGTACTATGACATGGAAAGCAAGACAGCGCGCATGAAATATGAGCCGCTGGCTAGCGACTATGAGGTTATCGTGCAATTTGAAGTTAAAGATCTGATTTCAATTTAATAGCATTCATCTGCAAGTTCGTTCCAACCGCTAGCGCAGCAGCAAGCTGTTCGCCGCAGCAAGCCGTGGGAGCGGCTTGCTCTTTTCTTTTTTACGGAATGAATCCTTTCTATAAGCTCTCTAGAAGCGTTGAAATTTTGTTATAGTCTTGCAAGGGAAAGACATATAAAATAGCAGTAGACAAGATCATGTTGGGAGGCGGATTGGCCATGAGCAATCATTTCATACTTTCATTAGATCAGGGGACGACAAGCTGTCGTGCCATTATTTTCGATAAAGCAGGGAGCATTATCGCGATTGCGCAGCAAGAGTTCACACAGATCTACCCGAAGCCGGGCTGGGTCGAACATAATGCTGAAGAGATTTGGGAGACTCAGCTAAGCGTGGTCCAAGACGTGCTGAACCAAGCGAATGTTCAGCCGCAGCAAATCGCAGCCATCGGCATCACGAATCAGCGCGAGACGGCTGTCGTATGGGATAAGCATACTGGCAAGCCGATATACAACGCGATTGTATGGCAGAGCCGGCAAACGATGGATATTTGCAACGAGCTGAAAGCGCAGGGCTTCGACGCCAAAGTGCGCCAGAAGACAGGCCTTCTCATTGACGCTTATTTCTCAGGCACCAAAGTAAAATGGATTCTGGACCATGTGGAAGGGGCCAGAGCGCTTGCGGAGAACGGCAGCCTGCTGTTTGGAACGATGGATACTTGGCTGATTTATAAGCTGACTGGAGGAAGCGTGCATGTCACGGACTATTCCAACGCTTCCAGAACGATGATGTACAACATTCATGAGCTGAAGTGGGATCAGGAACTGCTTGACATGCTAAGCGTACCGGCGTCCATGCTGCCTGAAGTTCGGCCATCCAGCGAAGTGTACGGACATACGGCGGAAGCGCTGCTGGGCGCGCCGATTCCGATCGCCGGGATTGCCGGCGACCAGCAGGCGGCCTTGTTCGGCCAAGCCTGCTTCGAGGAAGGCATGGCTAAGAATACGTACGGCACCGGCTGTTTCATGCTGATGAACACAGGATCGCAAGCCGTAGCTTCGCAGAATGGGCTGCTGACGACCATTGCTTGGGGGATCGACGGCAAGGTGGAGTATGCGCTGGAAGGCAGCATTTTCGTGGCCGGGGCTGCGATTCAATGGCTGCGGGATGGATTGAAGCTCATTGAGAAAGCATCCGATTCCGCGAAGCACGCCGAGTCCGTGCCGAGCACAGATGGCGTCTACTTCGTGCCGGCTTTCGTCGGGCTGGGCGCGCCTTACTGGGACATGGACGCTCGTGGTGCCGTTTTCGGCCTGACGCGGGGCACGACACAGGACCATCTGATCCGCGCAGCTGTAGAATCGCTGGCTTACCAGACGATTGATGTGCTGAAGGCGATGGAAGCGGACTCCGGCATCGAAATCCGGAAGCTTGCGGTTGACGGCGGAGCGGTCGCGAACAACTTTCTGATGCAGTTCCAAGCGAATCTGCTCGGGGCAGCCGTTGACCGTCCGCGCGTGCTGGAGACGACGGCGCTAGGTGCGGCATATTTGGCTGGTTTGGCGGTCGGCTTCTGGTTAAGCAAGCAGGAAATCGTGCAAAACAAAGTCATCGAGCGGACGTTTGAATCCGAGATGGAAGCGGCCGAGCGCAAGGAGTTATATGACGGGTGGCAGGCCGCTGTGCAAGCGACAATGGGCTATAAACAGAAGCGGGAACAGACCGCTTAAGTGTGCATGGAGCTGCGTCTTGGACGCGGCTCTTTTTTAAATCATCCGCGTGCAGACAAGTCTGGTACAATCGTAATACATGCTCTATAATAGGAAATATGCTTAATTTAAACGTTTCAATTAACTGGGCACGCACCCGCGTGATTGACAAACAAATGGATGGAGAGGTCCTGAGATGAATAAGCAGAATCACCTGGAATACGGTCCTGAAGTTATAACTTTTGGCGAAACGATGGCGCTGCTCATGCCGTCGGGCGGCAAGGGTCTGGAATATTCATCTGAGCTGCACAGCTTATTTGGTGGAGCGGAAAGCAATGTGGCCATCGGCTTGTCCCGTCTCGGCGTGAGCGCCGGCTGGTTCGGCCGCCTGGGCAAAGATCCGCTTGGCCGGATGATTTTTAAGAAAATTCGTGGTGAAGGCGTCGACGTCTCCCGTGCTGAGCTAACGACGGAAGCCCCGACGGGACTGATGATGCGCGAGGTGCTGATGGGCAAGACATCCGTCTACTATTACCGGAGGAACTCGGCGGCCAGCCGCATGACCCCGCAGCATGTGGATGAGGCTTATATCGCCCAGGCCAAAATCCTCCACGTAACGGGAATTACGCCGGCGCTGAGCGAGTCGTGCCGGGAGAGCGCTTTCGAAGCGATTCGTATGGCGCGCAAGCATGGGGTGAAAGTCAGCTTTGATCCGAACCTTCGGCTAAAGCTTTGGAGCTTGGACGAGGCGCGTGAGGTGCTGCTGGAAATGGCGAAGCTGGCGGATATATTCCTGCCGGGCTTGGACGAGCTGAAGCTGCTGTACCAGACCGAGGATTGGGATGAAATCGTCGCCAAGCTGCGCGAACTGCCGGCGATCTCCATTGTGAAGGGCGGAGACGACGAGACGTATGTCGTGGATGCCGATTCCATTCAAGCGGTGCCTTATTTCAAGGCGAATCAGGTTGTGGATACAGTTGGCGCAGGGGATGGCTTCTGTGCAGGCTTTTTGACCGGTGTGGTCAAAGGCTATGATTACACCGAAGCGGTTCGTCTCGGCAATCTCGTCGGTTCGCTCATCGTGCAGACAGAAGGCGACTGGGAAGGCGCGCCTACATGGGAACAGGTCGAGGCTATCCTTAACGACGTTAAACATATCGAACGATAAATATTGGCCAATCTACGAAAGAGGTGTTCATTGCGATGAAAAAAATTAAATTGCTTCAACAAATAACGAGCGAAGGCGTTGTCGCCGTACTGCGTGGCGAGACGCCTGAGGAAGTCGTGGAAATGGCGGAGCAAGCCATTGCCGGCGGCATCAAGGTCATCGAAGTGACGATGACCGTGCCGTTCGCGCTGCGCGCCATCGAGGAGCTGGCGAAGCGCTACTCCAGCAGCGCGCAGGACGCTGCCAAGTACGCGATCATCGGGGTCGGCACGGCACTCGACCCGGAGACAGCGCGGGCAGCGATTCTGAGCGGGGCCGAGTTCGTCGTCGGCCCATCGCTGAACCCTAGTACGGTTGCGCTCTGCAACCGCTACCGTGTACCCGTCATGCCGGGCTGCATGACGATTGCGGATATTCAGGCGGCGCTGGAGCTTGGCGTCGACATCGTGAAGCTGTTCCCAGGCAATCTGTACTCGCCGTCGATGATTAAGGCCATTAAAGGTCCGCTGCCACAGGCGAACATTATGCCGACAGGCGGCGTCTCCTTGAGTAACCTGGGCGAATGGATTCAAGCCGGCGCTGTTGCCGTCGGCATTGGATCCGATTTGACCAGCGAAGCGGTCAAAACCGGCGATTACGGCCTTGTAGCGAAGAAGGCCGCTCAATATATCGAGGCCTACCGGGCAGCCAAGAAGTAGGAATCAGCATGCGCTCCATTGAAATAAGGTGGAGCGTATTTTTTTAATCGCGGGGAGGTAAGGGGGAACCGCTGCGTGAGAATCAAGCAGGCAAAATTGCTGCTGCAAGTTGACAATTTACAGGCTGCTTTGGCCTTTTATGCCGTAAATCTGCAATGGGAGAAGGTATTCGAAGACCCTTCTGGGCAGGCCGTCATGCTGCAAGCGGCGCCGGATTATTACGTCATGCTGAAGGCGTCCGGTGGACGGCTGAATCTCAGCTCTTGGCTCAGCAAGCAAGCCCACTGCCCGAAGCCTGGGGGGCTTGTCTACATGCGTGCCGCCTCCGTTGCCGATGTGCAGCGTGACTTGCAGGAACGCGGCTTCGGGCCTCTCTACGATGAAGACGATGCTGGGGCAATCCGCAAATTATTTGTGCCGGCCACGGACGGATATACGATCGTTTATTGGGAGGAACTGTTTCAGACTGATGAAGAAACGTTGGCGATCTACGCGAGCGGTGCCGAGGAGTTTATCGATTCGCTCAAGGAGGCGACGGGAGAGGACTTGGATGCGGCTGAAGCGCCCGGCAAATGGTCGATTCGCCAGCATGTGCTGCATGTCATTGACCTGGAGCTGGTGACGATCCACAAAGTGAAGTTTGCTCTGGCCGAGCCTGGCCGCTTGTACCAAGGCAACGCCTTCTCCCAGGATGACTGGTGTGCAGGTCTCGATTATGCGAACCGCCCGATTGACGCGGAGCTGGCGATGTTCCGTGCCATGCGGCAGCATATCGTCGGCTTGTGCAAACACCTGCCGCAAGCGCTGCAGCGGACCGTCGTGACTTCGACTCGCGAGGAGTCGGTTGCCAGACTGCTGAGCATGATGTCTGGGCATGCGGCGCATCATCAGCGCGCCATCGCACGCATACGAGTGAAAGCAAGGAATCGTTAAACCATACAAAAGGGCTGTCCATGGAGCAGATGATCTGCGCCGTAGACAGCCCTATTTATTTCCATATTGTCATTCTCACAAGAACTTGTTACAATAAAGAGTGATTGTTTATATTAGGAAATAATAACATTTTTATCCTAATATAATTATATCAACAAATGAGTCGCGTGTCAAGGATGCCCCAAAATGAGACGTAAGAGGCGATAGGATGAGTCTGAGTGAACAGGATTGGACCCAGGAAGAGCAGCGTGTTCATAAGGTCACGGAGAAAATCGGCGTGCATATGGAGCGGCTTGAAGCGGAAGTCGGTCTGGTCCGGTCGGACGTGGTTAGCATTCGCAAACATTTCTGGGATGAGGTTACGGTCGACTTCAGTACGACGGACGGTGCGGTTGAGACGATCGCCAGTTTGAAGCAGCAAGCGGAGATGCTTTCGGAACGGGAGCGGAGCCACCGGCATTCGTCAGCCGCGCTCATGAAGCTAAAGCGGCTGTATCGCACGCCCTATTTTGGGCGGATCGATTTTGTCGAGCGAGGAGAGCGCAGAGAGGAAGCAATCTATCTGGGTATTGCCTCCTTTTTGGATGAGGATACCGGCGATTACTTGGTCTATGATTGGCGCGCGCCGATATCCAGTCTTTATTATGACTACGGGCCCGGGGAAGCCGTATACGAAACGCCGAACGGCACGGTAACCGGCGACATGCTGCTGAAGCGCCAATATGTGATCCGTGACGGGCACATTCATTATATGTTCGATACTGGGCTTACGATCGGCGATGAATTGCTCAAGCAAGTGCTGAGCCGCAGCTCGGACGCGCAAATGAAAACGATCGTCGCCACGATTCAAAAGGAGCAGAACCGGATCATTCGCAACGATTACAGCCGCATGCTGATCGTGCAGGGAGCCGCTGGAAGCGGCAAAACGTCCGCCGCTTTGCAGCGGGTCGCTTTTCTGCTATATAAGCATCGGGAGACGCTGCAGGCGGATCAGATGCTGCTGTTTTCCCCCAACCCGCTGTTTAACAGCTATGTCGCCACCGTATTGCCGGAGCTGGGCGAGGACAACATGCAGCAGACGACGTTCCAAGCGTACCTTGAACACCGCCTCGGCGATAGCTTCGAAGTCGAGGACAGCTTTGCGCAGCTGGAGTATGTGCTGACAGGCAGCGAAAGCGAAGATGCCGACTACACGGCGAGAATGAGCGGGATCGCTTACAAGTCCTCCGTGCAGTTTTTGCACACGGTGCAATCCTACAAGCAGCGGCTGGAGCGAGCGGGGATGTTGTTTAAACCGATTGTTATGGGCGAAAAAGAAATCGTCTCCGAGGCCCGCTTGCATGAGCGGTTTTATGCTTATGATGCGGCGATTCGGCTGCCGAACCGTCTCGAGCTCATGCGGGGCTGGCTCAAGGATTTGCTGGACGATTTCGCTGAGCTTGAAAAGCATGAGGGCTGGGTGGAGGACGAAATCGAGCTCCTCAGCAGCGAAGATTACCACCGGGCTTACCGGCAGCTGCGGCGCATGCAGGGAGGTAGAGGCGCGACCTTTGACGATTTTGACAAGGAGCGCGACCTGCTGGCCGGCTTCGTCGTCCGGGAGCGGCTGCGACCGGTGCGAGCGGACATCGAACGGCTCGCTTTTGTCGATATGGCTGGGCTCTATCGGCAGCTGTTCAGCGACATCAGCGCAGACAGTCCGCAGCCGCTTCACTGGCCGGCCATCTGCGAGCAGACGCATTGCGCGCTAGCTGCAGGCAAGCTGCTGTACGAGGATGCGACGCCTTTCTTGTACTTGATGGAAGCGGTGCAAGGCTTCCATACGAACAACGCGGTGCGCCACGTGATCGTGGACGAGGCGCAGGATTATACGCCGTTTCAGATGGAAGTGCTGAAACGGTTGTTCCCACGCTGCCGCATGACAGCGCTGGGCGACCTCAACCAGGCGATCTATGCGCACGCTTCCGCGTATAGCGATATCGATCCGATCGCCGACTTGTATGGGCCGGAGCAAACGGAGGTCATCCGTTTGCATCGCAGTTATCGCTCCACGCGGGAAATAGTGGAGTTCACCCGCGGCATCGTGCCTGGCGGCGATGCCATCGAGCCCTTCACCCGCAGCGGCGCCAAGCCGCGGGTGGTGCGGGTCAGCGATCGCGGATCGCTGCATAGCCGGATCGCCGCCGAGACGGAGCGGCTGCTCAGGGAGGGCTATGCATCGGTTGCGATCATCGCCAAGACCGCGAGTGAGTCCACGCTCGCGTATGAAGCCTTAAAGCCGCTGATGTCAGCACCGCTGCGGCTTATGAACCCGTCGAGCCCTGAGCTCGCGCAGGGCCCGCTGGTGATCCCTTCGTATCTCGCGAAGGGAGTCGAATTCGACGCCGTCTTGATCTATGACGGCTCCGGCGGCCAGTACGGCCGCGAAAGCGAGCGCAAGCTGTTTTACACTGCTTGCACACGAGCCATGCATGAGCTGTGCATCTTCACGCTGGGCGAGCCGAGCCCTTTTGTGCTTGCCCAGCCAAGTGACAGCTATGACTTCGACAGCAGCCCGGCATAAATCGCACATGAAAAAGGCGAACATCTCCCTGAGCCTTAAGCTCTGAGAGATGCTCGCCTTTGTCGTTGCAGTCCGTTACTTATCGGATGTGTTGGAGAGTTCCTCAAATGACTTCACTTTACCATGCGGCTGGTGGTTTTGTTTGCGGCTCTTCCATGCGGCTTCTTGACGGCGTTTTTGTTGGCTCATCGTCGATCCCTCCGGTAAGATGAATTGAACTGCTTTAATAAAATGCCGTTATCGCCGAAGCTTTATACACGAATAAAAACCCTCTACACAAACGCCCGCCGGGGCGCCATGTAGAGGGTTTATTACGTTTTACTCCGTAGCTACGGATTGGTCAGCTTGCATATTGACCGGGGAAATACGGATAAAGTTAGCTTCGAGGTTGCTCAGCAAGCCATCGATTTTGGCTGCTGCTTCGTCTTGGCCGGAAGCGGCAAGCTCATCACGGTAAGCTGTGAGCAATTCGTTCAAATCTTTGGTGCTTTGTACGCCGATCGACTCGATTTTCACTTTAGCGCCTTTGGCAATACGACGCTCGATTGCGCTTTGATCCAAGCCCATTTCAGGAACGAGACGCTGGTAGATCACACCGCCTGTCATCCCTGCACAGATCCATGGACCTGGGTCACCCATAACGACGGCACGGCCGTTTGTCATGTACTCAAACGCAAAGCCTTTGAGGTTGGCGCGAGCCGCTAGTCCACCAAGTTCGTCTTGCAGCGGAGACGTGATTTCGCCGCCGAATACGACATCGGCACCGGAGAAACGGATACATGCGCGTGTATCTGCGCCGCCTTGAATCAAGAACAAGCCTTTTTGCGCTCCGTAACCGAAGGATTTACCTACGTTACCGTTGATCAGCGTGTTATTTTTGCTTGTCGATTTCAGGATAGCGACTTTACCACCGAACGCCATTTTACCCAGACCGTCTTCTGCACCGCCATGAACCGTGATATCGACGCCGCGGGCATTGAATGCCGCCAAGCCGTTACCAGGAACAGAACCGTCAACGAGGTTCAGAGCGAACTTAGGCAGGTTATCGTAACTGCCGTCGAAACGGTCTCTTACGCGATGGCTGGAGTAGCGTGTGCCAAGAATACGGGATTCGGCATCCACTTTGGACCAGTTGCGTACGATTGGAGCATCCATAGCCAAGGAATCCGGGAAGAATTCTTGACCCTCGGCACCGGCAGCGATCCGGATATCGGACGATACTGCTGCTTCTTCCATTGCTCTCTCTGCATCGGAAACGAATTGCAGTGGAGCAGGACGCAGAATATCGGACAAGTCGATGCGGTCGTGGTGGCTAATTTGCTCCAGCAAGTCAGAGCGGCCTACGAGATCTTGCAAGTTGCTGTAACCAAGGGAAGCGATGATTTCACGGACTTCTTCACCCATCGAGCCGAACAAACGAACCAAGCTGTCAACAGCGAGGTCGAATTGACGAGGCACGAAACGGCGAAGACCTTTTTCTTCCGCTTCTTCCATGGAGTCGATTTGCGTTGCGATACCTACGTGACAAGTATCCAAGTGGCAGCCGCGACAAGTCGTACAACCGATGGATTGCATCGCGATACTGCCGAAGCCTGCACGGTTGGCACCGAGCATGACCATTTTGACAACGTCAGCACCTGATTTCAATCCGCCATCCGACCACAGCTCAACGCGGTGGCGAAGACCGGCTTCAATCAAGGCAACGTGCGCCAATTTCGTTCCGATTTCTGTAGGAAGACCTACGTGTGTCAAAGAGTGAATACGGGCTGCGCCTGTACCGCCATCAAAGCCGGAAAGCGTAATAACGTCAGCGCCTGCTTTGGCCACACCGACCGCAATCGTTCCGATACCTGGAACAACCGGGATTTTTACGATAATTTTCGCTTTGCGTCCGCTAGCTTCTTTCAGCTCGCTAATGATTTGCGCCAAATCCTCGATCGAGTAAATGTCATGGTTATTCGAAGGAGAGATCAGGTCGGAACCGATCGTTGCGTTACGCGCTGCAGCGATTTTCGCCGTAACTTTGGAGCCTGGCAAGTGACCGCCTTCACCCGGTTTTGCACCTTGACCGATCTTGATCTCAAGGAAAGCTACCGCGTTGGCAAGTTCAACGTTGACACCAAAACGTCCGGAAGCGACTTGAGCGCCGCGCGTTTTCTTGTAACGGCCGAGCATATCTTTAATCTCTCCGCCCTCGCCGTTCATGGTAACCATGTTCAAGCGTTCGCCGGCTTCGGCGTAGGCGCGGAAAGCTGTTTCGTTCTGCGATCCGAAGGACATCGAAGAGATGAGCATCGGCAAGGAGTGACCGCCAATGGAAATGTCCACTTTGGACGGATCCAGTGGCTTGCGGCCTTCCGACATTGCTTTCTCGACATTGAAGCCTGCAATGTGGCGGATCGAAATCGGGTTCTTTTTCTCTTCTTCACGAAGCTTATCCTTGTACTCGCTGTAAGGAGCGGCTCCGGATGCAGCATCGCCTAACGCTTTCCACATGCGTTGGAAGAAGCGGAAGTTTTTCGCTGCTTTCGCTTTCGCGTTGGAGAAGTCTTGGTAACGAGCTTCAGCTTCAGCTTCCAGCTGGGCAAAGCCAGTTCCCGCTTTCTCACTGCCGAGATAGTTCACGATATCCAGCACTTCAGCGACTTCCGGATGGAAACCGATGGAGGAGAAGAAGCGTGTGTAACCGCGCAGCTCATGCGTACCGATCGTGGAGATGACTTTCTCCAAACCTTTGCTGAGTGCGGAGTAAACCTTGCGTGCTGCAACTGCGCTGCCGTCTTTGTCCGAAGCGGTTGCGAACAGCAGGTAAGGCGAGATGACATCGGCGCCCAGACCGCAAGCAACGGCGATATCGTGCAGGTTGCGGATTGCCCCGGAACGAAGCACCAGCGTAACGTGGCGGCGCAGGTTGTCGCCGAAGCCCAGCTTCTCTGCACGAAGCGCGATGTCGATTTTAGATACGGCCAGATGCGGCTCCAGCCACAGGCGGTCGTTCTGGTGCGCTTCTGCATCGTCAAGGACGAGCAGGGCTGCGCCGGCTTTCGCAGCGGCAACGGCTTGAGCAGCGATTTGCTCCAAACCTTCAGCCAGGGATGAGCCCCTTGCAAAAGTGGTGGAAAGCACGACTACACTGCCTTCGCCTTGAGCGCGGAACAGAGCCAGCAATTGCTCGTAAGAAGGCTGGGACAGATGCTCTTCGCTATCTACACCGTTCGTGCCTTCCAGCACAAGCGGTGCGAGCAGCTCCAAACGCAGCTTGCTGTCTACTTGGGCGTACACGGCTGGGCGAGTTCCTGCGACAACACGCGTGGAGAAGTGCTCCATTTCACGGTCGCGGTCAATCGCCGGGTTCGTGACCACCGCTACGCTTTCTTTAATAAAGTCAGGCACGTTCTGACGTTCCCAGGCAATGGCTGCATGAGGGGAGTCGTGGCCGAGGGAACGGATCGGTTCCGCACCGGTTTCGGACATCGTTTCGATATGTTGGATCCCTTCACGGTCCCAACCGAATGCGCTGTACAATTGGTCAGTCGGTACACTATTGGCATTCAGTTCAGCTTGAGCGTCAGTTTTGGCAGGTGTCAAATGCTTGCGCAGGCCGCTGAAGTTCAGACGTTTGCTGGCGCGCTCGTACACGAGGTTCTGCATTTCGTGATAAGGAATCACTTGTACATGCTCGCCCGGCGTCAAGACAACACCGACTTTCTCGCCTGGAGCGATCGGTTTCGGATCAGCCACCATGTCGCCGACCGTGATCACGCCTTGCTCGGACGAGAAATAGAGGGATGTATCGCTCTCAACCATCCATACCGGACGCAGACCCAAAGCATCCACGCTAAAAATACATTCGTTGCCATAACGGGATACGATACCCGCCGGACCTTGTGCATAGTGACCCCATGCTTGACGGAAATAAACGTATAAGTCCTGCAATTCCGGACGGAATTGTTTCATCTCATTAATAATTGGCGGGAATACAAGCTCCATCGCTTCGAACAAGCTAAGGCCAAAGCGGTGAATGAACGTTTCGATCGTACGGTTCATGTCCTGGGAGTCCGAACCTCCGCTGACGAGCGGTACGCCGACCATATCTGCTTCAATACGCAATTTCTTAACGGTGTTAATTTCCCCGTTGTGGCCGAGCAAAGAGAACGGCTGTACGCGGAAGAAGCTGGATAAGGTGTTCGTGGAATAACGGTTGTGACCCACAGTAACTTGGGAAGCGAACAACGGATCGCGAGTATCGTTAAAATATTTAGGCAAAATGCTTGCAGCGCCCAATACTTTGTAGGCAGCTGTTACGTTGCTCAGCGTTGCGACGTGAACGTTATATTTGTCCTCAATCGCGATGTGGAGTTCAAACAAATGATCGGCAACATTGCCCTCCGCGTTCTCGGAAAGGGCGGCGACTTGCCAGAAAGTAGGCTCATCATTCAAGCCGTTAGGTCCAAGCACGCTGCTATCAACTTGATTCTCTTGCTCAAGGATGATAGTCACGTTATGTCCGGCAAAAAGTTCGCGGATGCCAGTCTGGATTTCGGAGGGCGACAGGTCAAGTTTGCGCGGAACAAAGATATGGGCGACAGAAAAACGATTGTCATAGGCAAGCTTGCCGTCAAGACCTGCATCGGTTAACTTCTTTTCCCATAGAGCACGTGGAATATCTGTTAGAATTCCGCAGCCGTCGCCTTCACCGTTGATGAACCCGGAGCGATGTTCCATTTTTACAAGAGCGTCGATCGTCTTCTGGATGTTATCCCGGGAAGGGTAACCGTTCTTCTCAATAATACAAATAATTCCGCAGCTATCATGTTCAGTTCCTAGCAAATTTTGAAAACGGCCTTCATTTCGCATCAATTCATTCATTGCTCTAGGTCAGTCTCCTGACCGTCACCTCCAATACATAGTTAAACTCCTCTTGCATGAAGCTTTGCATTTTTGCATCTAACGTAGCCCGCAACACTAGCAAATTCGTGATGTGCCGGAAAATCGGCAAAACCGAAATATGCATCGAAATGCATAAAAATGCAATTTGGTTGAATAGCATGCCAATTTCAAATACAACCCTCCATAAGGGAGGGTGTTTTTCGATAATTCGCATTCACGTCAGGCACGACGCACAAAAAGGTAAACATTAGTTGGTAGTCATGCCCTAAATTCCTAGGAAAATCCGCTGAAAATTGGACTTTTCGCAAAAAGGGTAAAAGTATTCTTAGAATAGCATGAAAAAGGCCATCCGACAATAGTCGAGCCGATAATTCCAAAATGTAAGCGTTACCTTTTCTGTATACTGGTGAATAAAGCTAATTTTCGTACAAATTAAACAATGGTAAAAAACGAACGAACTATGTCCTTGGTGGGATCATAGTTCGTTTTTCGTGTTTTTACTTAAGCACGGCTCATGATTTTGAAAGACTGATCCGCCGCTTCCAGCGTGCGGGTTACGTCCTCTTCGGTGTGGGCGGTCGTTAAGAACCACGCCTCATATTTGGAAGGAGCGAGGTTGATGCCGCGTTCCAGCATCAGGCGGAAAAATTGGGCGAAGCGCTCGCCGTCCGTATCCTGCGCTTGGTCATAATTGGTAACCGGATGGTCGCAGAAGTGGGTCGAGAAGGCGCTGCCGATGCGGTTGACCGTCAGCGCAACGCCGTGGCGACGGGCTGACTCGGCGACGCCGTCAGCCAGCCGCCCACCAAGCTGCTCGAGCTTGGTGTAGACATCTGCCTGCTGCAGCACTTGCAGGCAAGCGATGCCGGCCGAGATGGAGGCGGGGTTACCCGCCATCGTGCCGGCCTGATACGCAGGTCCCAGCGGAGCGACCTGCTCCATGACTTCCTTGCGGCCGCCGTAGGCGCCGATCGGCAGTCCGCCGCCGATCACTTTGCCGAGGGCCGTAAGGTCCGGTTCGACGGCGGCGAAGCGCGCCGTCGCGTCGGCCTCACCCGCGAGCGGGAGGCCGCTGTAGGTTTGTGCCGCTCCGTAATGGAAGCGGAACGCAGTGATCACCTCGTCGTAGATGACGAGGGAACCGTTCTTGCGAGCAGCCGCGCAGAGCTGCTCCAGGTAGCCGGCATGGGGCATGACCATGCCGAAGTTGCCGACGATGGGCTCGATCATAACGGCCGCCACATCGTCACCCCAACGCGCAAGCGCGGCTTCCAGCGCCGGAATATCGTTGAACGGCACGGTGATGACCTCTTGCGCGATGCTGGCAGGTACGCCGGCGCTGTCCGGCGTACCGAGCGTGGACGGCCCGGAGCCTGCCGCCACCAGCACAAGATCGGAATGGCCGTGGTAGCAGCCGGCGAATTTGATGATCTTGGTGCGCCCGGTGTAGGCGCGCGCCACGCGGATCGTCGTCATCACGGCCTCAGTACCGGAGTTGACGAAACGCACTTTGTCCAACGATGGAATCGCGGACTTGAGCATTTTGGCGAACTCGATCTCGAGTTCGGTCGGGGTGCCGTACAGCGTGCCGTTCTGGGCAGCGCGGCAAATCGCTTCGGTCACGTGCGGATGCGCGTGGCCGGTAATAATCGGGCCGTAGGCGGCGAGGTAGTCGATGTAGCGGTTGCCGTCTTCGTCCCAGAAGTACGCGCCTTGCGCGCGCTTCATGAACACCGGCGCACCGCCGCCTACAGCTTTGAACGAGCGGGAGGGGCTGTTGACGCCGCCTACGATATGTTGCAGAGCTTCGTGGTACAGTTGTTCGGATCTTTTGCGTTCCATCATCATTCATTCCTTTATATAGGTAATAATTGCTATAAAAAACCTCTACCGGTAGGAGCTAGGGCTCCAGCCAAGTAGAGGCATTCCTCTTACTTCTTCGTCGTCTTCACGGCCGACTTCGGTGTCGGCGATGGCGACGGCTGGTTAGGTCCGGCGTCGGCCTCGGCCTTGCCGGCGAATAGATCCTGCACATATTTCTGCAGCTTGTTCTTATCGGCAGAGATGACGGCTGCGCCGCGGACATTTTTCTCGATCAGCAGGTCGGTTGGCGGCAGCTGCGAGGTGATGATGCCGTCGGCCTTGGCTTCGAAGCCAAGCGAGCCCAGCTTCAGCATGTCGGATACGCTGAGGTTGGTCTCAATATAAGGGTCCATGGCGTTCAAAATTCTCGGTAGCTTAATCAAAGATGAAGTCGTCTGCATCTTTTGCGCCACAGCGGTTATAAACTTGCGCTGCCGTTCTGTACGTGAGAAGTCGGACAAAGCATCGTGTCGGAAACGGACATATTGCAAAGCTGTGTTGCCATCGAGATGCTGCATGCCTTTTTTCAAATTAATATCATAGACATGATCGTCTTCGGCATCGCTGTACTTCATGTCTTTTTCCACGTCGATATCAATCCCGCCAACCGCATCGACGAGCGCGATAAAGCCCTTGAAATCGGTGTAAACGTAGTACTGCACCGGAATCCCCAAGAGATCGCTGACCGTCTTCATAGCTAGATTAGGACCGCCTAATGTGATGGCCGTATTAATGCGGTCATCGCCTTCGCCGGGAATTTTTACATAAGTATCTCTGAGAATGGAAAACAAGTACGCTTTTTTCGTGACGGGATCGACCGACGCCAGCATAATGCTATCTGAGCGGGGAAGCTCATTTTTCTTCATGCCCCGCGAATCTCCGCCAAGGAGCAAAATGTTGACGCGTTGTTTGCCCTCCCATTTCGGCGGGACATACTTGTCGCCTTTTTCTTTGACGGACTGGCTAATCATCGTCGTTGTACCGCCGCTAGCCTGCGGATTTTCCGATTTCTCCGAAATATGCTTAGCAAAACTGTAGAAAGAATAAGAGTAATATCCAGCCGCCACCATGAGCAGCAGGAGCACCAGGAGCAGGGTTCGTGTCAGAATTTTCAAAGCATCTGGCTCCTTTCGAAGAGAGAGTTGATCTGTACTTTTTTTTCTTACAGATTTCATGTATCATGAGTTTGGAGTTTCGAAGCTGCCATTGTTGTACAATCGGCTCGTATGAACCATATTATAGATGGTTGGAAACTTCTATAGCAAGTTATGACGAACCATGTAAGAACCTGTAGTCTGGAGTCAGATCCATCTTTATCGACTACCGAGTCTACGTAGGCAGGAGGATATTATGTTAGCAATTGATGTTCAACAGCTGCGCAAAGAGTTCCAAGTTCAGCAAAGCCGCGGCGGTTTAAAAGGCGCTTTCCAGGATTTATTCCGCCGCGAATATAAGCATGTTACCGCTGTGAAAGACATTAGCTTTCAAATTCCGAAAGGCGAAATTTGCGGCTACATCGGTGAGAACGGCGCCGGCAAGTCCACCACGATCAAAATGCTGACAGGCATCCTCGTCCCGACATCGGGTGAGATCAAGGTCAACGGCTATGTGCCGTTCAAGGAGCGGGAGAAGTTTGTCTCCGGCATCGGCGTCGTCTTCGGCCAGCGCAGCCAGCTCTGGTGGGATATCGGCGTCGTCGAATCGTTCCAATTATTGAAGAAAGTGTACCGGGTCTCCGAGGCCGATTACAAAAAGCGGCTCGACGAGCTCGTCGACCGGCTGCAGCTCTCCGATCTGCTGTCTCGTCCTGTGCGCAAGCTGAGCCTTGGCCAGCGGATGCGCTGTGAGCTTGCGGCTTCGCTCATACATAATCCGGCCATCCTTTTCTTGGACGAGCCGACGATTGGTCTGGACATTGTCGTAAAAACCGAGATCCGCGAATTTCTCAAGTCGCTGAATCAGCGCTATGAAACGACGATCCTGCTAACGACACATGATTTGCAAGATATTGAGGCATTGTGCTCACGTGTCATTATGCTCGATGACGGAAGAATTATTTATGATGGCGGTCTCGAAGAGTTAAAAGCCAAGTGGGGCAAGGGTAAAGAAGTTGTCCTGCAATTCGAGTATCCGGTCACACTGCCGAAGCTGCAAGAGCTGACCCAAGGCTTGGATGTTGCCTGGCAGTTGGAGAACGAGCTGTCCGCGAAGGTGTTCATTCCTTATGAGCGGGCCAACGTCTCCGAAGTGCTCAGCCGTGTCGTCGGGGTGCTGCAAATTCAGGACATCAAAATCAATGAAACGAACACAGATGACATCGTGCGTGAGATTTACAAATCCGGTTCTGCGGAAGTGAAGCAGACCGAGGACATCAAGCAGGATGAAGGAGTCTTCACTCATGCTTAGCGCTTACTTGGAAATTATCCGCATGCGGTTTCTTATGATGCTCGCTTACCGGGTTAACTATTACAGCGGCATTCTCATTTATGCACTTAATATTGGATCTTATTACTTCGTATATAAGGCAATTTACGGCGATCAGACGGTGATTGGCGGTCTGACGCTTGGCCAAATGACGACGTATGTGGCGATCTCTTGGATGGGCCGAGCGTTCTATTTCAATAACTTGGACCGAGAAATCGCAACCGAAATCCGTGATGGGAGTGTCGCGGTTCAGCTCATTCGCCCCTATAACTACGTCTATGTCAAAATGATGCAGGGCCTGGGCGAAGGGATATTTCGTCTTGTGCTGTTCACAACGCCAGGCATGATCTTCATCTGGCTGCTGCTGCCTATTGATTTGCCGACGGATCCGGGGCTCTGGGCGGTGTATCTGGTCATGTTATTTTTCAGCTTTCTTATCAATACCCAGCTCAACATCATTACCGGGCTGTTCGCGTTTTTTCTGGAAAATAACGAAGGGCTTATGCGCATGAAGCGCGTCGCCGTCGATTTGTTTTCCGGACTTATTATCCCGATTTCCTTTTTCCCAGGGTGGTCCAAAACCGTCATGGAATGGCTTCCGTTTCAAGCGATTACCTATTTGCCGAGCGCAGTCTTTACCGGGAAAATAACAGGCTCTGAAGTGTTCGGGAAGCTAGGCATTCAAGCGCTGTGGTTCTTCATCCTTATTATTCCGATGTATGTACTGTGGAGCCGCTCGAGAACACGCTTGTTTGTGCAGGGAGGTTGAAGCGATGTTTTATCTATCCCTCGTGATCGACTACTTGAAAAATTATATGAAGACACGCCTCACCTACCGATCCGACTTTTGGATTGAAGTGCTGTCTGATCTTTTATTCAATGGACTCAACTTGTTCTTCATCCTTATCGTCTTCCTGCAAACGCAATCCCTCGGCGGGTGGGATCAAGAGCAGATCTTGTTCATTTACGGTTATTTTATGATTCCGTATGGCTTGTTTATCACCTTTTTTAACTTATGGGGCTTCAGCGAGCGCTATATTGTCAAAGGGGAAATGGACCGTATCTTGACGCGTCCGGCCTATAATCTCTGGCAGCTGATGCTAGAGAATCTCGATCCAGCTTCTTTATTCAGCGCGCTGGCCGGGGCCGTCGTGATGATCTACTCGTGGGTGCGGCTTGGACTGCCGTTTCATTGGTATGACCCGTTCATGTTCATTCTCATGGTTGTCGGCTCCGTGCTGGTCTACGCAGGCGTCTATATCGCACTGACGTCGCTCGCGTTCTTCTCCGATGCGCCGACAGGCATTTTGCCGCTGATCTGGAATATTCAAAACTACGGTCGCTATCCAGTTACGATCTACAATAAGCTGCTGCGCGGCATTCTGACCTGGATTTTGCCGTTTGCTTTCGTCGGCTTTTATCCGGCGGCGTACTTCATCGATCCCGGTAATTGGAAATGGTTTGCGCTGCTGACGCCAGTGATGGGCGTGATTTTCAGTTTCGTCGGCATCAGTATCTGGAACTTTGGCGTTAGGCGCTACCGCGGCGCCGGCTCATAGACGGGCACAACCGCTGCTTTCACACCTTGTGGTGGGGAGCGGCGGTTTTCTTTTGGCGATAAATACCGCATAATGATGAAACGGCAAGCAACGTGTTCCAAAAATTTCATTTTAGGCCAGTTAGAGAGGGGAGCTATCATGATACTAGCGGCTGAAAGGCAAGCAGCGCCTGATTTCACCTTATTAGCGTCCAATGGGAAGAACGTTACTCTCCGCGAATACCGGGGGAAAAAGGTTGTTATCTATTTTTATCCCAAGGACAATACACCGACATGCACGCAGGAGTCTTGTGACTTCCGTGATTATAACGGGAAATTCGCCAAGTTAGGCGTAGAGGTGATCGGCATCAGTCCTGATGAATTAAAGGCGCATGATAAGTTCATTGCCAAGTACGAACTTCCGTTCCTATTATTGTCCGATCCGGATCATCAAGTGGCGGAGCAATACGGCGTATGGGCTTTAAAGAAGCTTTATGGCCGCGAATATATGGGCATTGTACGCAGTACCTTCTTAATCGATGAGGAAGGCCGAATCGCCCAGGTTTGGAGCAAAGTCAAAGTGAAGAACCATGTGCAGTCCGTTTTGGAAGCGGTCGTGGCGATGGGGGAATAAGGTCGTAAACCGCGAATACATCCAAAGTCGTACGACCATCTTCGTAGTCGAAAACTTTCCATTTACTGACGAGCAGCGATCCTTTTTATGGTAAAGTAAGTGCATACAATAACGCTTCGGCGTTGAAGAACGAAAGGGATGCTTGCGATGTGGACGATGCTGAAAGACAGCAGAATGCTATTTTTGATCATAGCCAATATTTTATCTTCAATCGGATCAGGCGTAACGATGATCGGCGTGCCGTGGATGCTCGTCAATCGCGCCGGCGGCGACCAAATCTACGGCTATGCAACGCTGGTTTCGACGATTGTCCTCTTTTTGCTGTCGCCGCAAATCGGCGTCTATATCGAGCGCATTTCCCGCAAAAAATTGCTTCTCCTAAGCGAAGTTGTCGGCGGGGCGATTACGCTGGCGTTTGCCGCATGGGGCTTGCTTGCGGGTCATTTCGCAACGTGGCAACTAATTATCGTGTATTTTAGCGGCTCATTGTATTACAATGTGCACTTTCCGACGCAGTTTGCCTTTACACAGGAAATTTTCACCAAAGACCAATACAAAACCTTAAACTCCATCCTCGAAGTGCAAAATCAATCTACCTCCATGATCGCCGGCGGTTTGGCAAGCTTGCTGGTCGATCATATTGATTTCGCCTGGATTTTGTTCGCTGACGCGATGACGTACTTCATCGGCTTCGGTCTGTTCCTCTTCATTCCGTATCAGGCAAGCCAAGCGGTTACTGTGACCCGGAGCGGCTCCATGTGGTCCAATATTGCGGAGGGCTACCGATATTTGAAGACGAAGCCGCTATTTGTGCTCTTTTTTATCGGCGCTCTGATGCCTTTCTTGTGTGTGATGGCCGG
The DNA here is from genome assembly GCF_027789125.1 of Paenibacillus aestuarii. Classification (GTDB taxonomy): domain Bacteria; phylum Bacillota; class Bacilli; order Paenibacillales; family NBRC-103111; genus Paenibacillus_E; species Paenibacillus_E aestuarii. The sequence goes on from NZ_JAQFVF010000022.1 coordinate 244,847, forward strand.
CAACTATTTGTTCCCCGTTTACATCACAAGCGTTCTCCACGGGGGAGCGAGTGTCATGGGCTCAGCGGATATGATATTTGCCATTGGCGCGGTTATTGCCGGCTTGACGATTCCATGGCTGATGCAGCGCATAGGCAGTTATGCAACGACGATCACGGCCTTTGTCATGTTCAGCATATCGATTGCACTTTTTTACACGTTTCCGCTTATTGGTATTTATCTCGGCTTCAAGTCGCTGAACGGGTGGGGTAATGCCGGGAGCCGAATTGCGCGAAATACCATTTTAATGGAAATGGTGCCAAACCATTTGATTGGACGCGTCAACAGCTTCTTCAATACGGTGGGCATGGGCTTGCGTGTCGTGCTGATCGGAGCTTGCACGCAGATCGTCGCCCATCAAGGTGCCAGAGCGGCGCTTTTGATGCTTGGAGGAATGCTGCTTCTCAGCTTTATCGGTGTGCTCAGCAGCAGAAGACTATTTGCCAAAACAGCCGCTTCCCCGGCACATTCAGCCGTATCGCAGGAAGCTTAGGCTGGTTTAAAAACTGAAAGTGAAAGCTATCCTCTTTGTGAGGATAGCTTTTTTATTTCAGACATACTCTAACGCGTTCTCCCATATACTCTATCAGCTAGGTAAAATGATAGAACAAAGCGGAGGGATTATCGGCATGCGCGCTCATCCACAACCATCAAACTACAAGATGCGGAAACGAATTCAACTGTTCATGGCGGTACTTTTGGCAGCTTATGTATGGCTTGCATCGATGCCCGTAGAGGCATTTGCTAATGAAAGCAACCCCGCGCAGGAGGATCAAGCGATCTATCAACTATTAAAATCCGGTAAACGTCCCCCGCAAGAGAAAAGCTATCAAACGCCGGAACAACCTACCGTTTACTTAACGTTCGATGACGGTCCGTCCAAGCTGACGCCGCAAGTGCTGGATATTTTGCAAAAAGAAGGCATCCACGCTACATTCTTTGCCTTAGGCGAAGAGGCGAAAGCGCGCCCGGATCTGATTAAGCGAATCATCGCAGAAGGTCATACCCTCGGCAATCATACTTATAACCATGTATACAATGAGCTGTACAGCGACTTTCAAGTGTTCTGGAAACAAATTCAAGAGAGTGAAACGATCTTCGATCAAATCGCCGGCGTCAGGCCGCAGCTCGTCCGCGCGCCAGGCGGTACATATACTAACTTTGACGCGTACTACTTCTATTTGCTGGAGCAGGCCGGATATACCATCGTCGACTGGAACGTAGACAGTGGAGATTCCACAAGAGCGAACGTGCCAGTCAAAGAGATTATCCATACGGTCAAAAGCTCTCCGCTGGAGCACGAAATCACGCTGCTTTTGCACGATGGAGCGGGTCACGAATCATCAGTGGAAGCGCTCCCGCAAATCATTCAATATTATAAAGATTTAGGTTATGCGTTTGCCCCGTTAACTTCAGAGGTCAAGCCGAAGCAGTTCTCGGTCGGCAAGCCGAAATGGTCGAGAAAGATGAGCTTAACGCACTTCGAGGATTTGCTGCAGGAAACGAAGCAGTACGCGCTAGCGCATGGGCAGCCATCCCCGGAGTCCGATAAAGCAGCTAACCAACTCGTCAATCAGACACAAGTCGCTCAAGCGGAGTCCGCACAGACGCTCCCTCCAGCTCCAAGTTTGCCGCTGCAGGTCAATGTCGGTGGAGGCAGGGGCTTTACCTTGGAGCCCACTCAGTACCAGCTGCAAAGCAGCCGGATCGAGCTGTCGCTGCGCTTCCTCGTGGAGAAAATGGGCGGCTATATAAGCTGGATGGAACCTGTCAAAACTGCCATTGCGCACTATGGCGTGTATGACGTGGAATACGATTTGCCGAAGCGAAGCATTCGGTTGTTTAACCTGGGCAAGCGAGTGGCCAGTTACTCCATGGCTGATATGCAAATGAGAGAGGGTTCTATCATCGTACCCTTGCGAAAAACGATAGATCTGCTAGGCGGGCGCGTCACCGATGCCGTCATGGAAACGGATAAACGGGAAGTCACACTGGCCTGGCACCACCTGTTTATGCTTAATGAGACGCCAATTCTTCTGAAAAACTCTCTATTTGCACTGAAGTAATGTCTAAAAGAGTAGAAGGCTGGAAAAGCTAGAAGCATACCTTGTTGAAGGGGGCTTCTTGCCTATGCAATCGAAAACTCGCGCTTTCGATCAGCCGCAGCCTCTCGTAGAACGGATGATCATGAACGTTGAGAAAGTTATTGTTGGAAAAAGAGACACGATAGAGAAAGCTTTCATAGCCATGTTGAGCGGTGGCCATCTCTTGCTGGAAGACGTGCCAGGCGTAGGTAAAACGATGCTGGTGCGCGCGCTTGCAAGAACGATAGGCTGCGAGTTTAAGAGAATTCAGTGCACACCGGATTTATTGCCGACAGATGTGACGGGCGTATCGGTTTACAACGCCAAGAGCGGCGAGTTTGAATTCCGGCCGGGTCCGCTGATGACCCCGATCGTGCTGGCGGACGAATGCAACCGGACATCGCCGAAGACACAGGCAGCCTTCCTGGAGGCCATGGAAGAGAAGCGGGTTACAGTGGACGGTGTCAGCTATGAGCTGCCGAAGCCGTTCTTGCTGCTGGCGACGCAAAACCCGGTCGACTATGAAGGCACATACCTGCTGCCAGAGGCGCAGATGGATCGCTTCCTGATGAAGCTGACGCTCGGTTATCCGACACCGGAACAGGAAGTGCAGATGCTTGACCGCTTGCAGGACAGGCAGCCTTTGGAGCATTTAAAGCCGGTCATTGTACAAGATGAGTTCGTTCAGTTGCAAAAAGAAGCGTCGCTTGTACATGTCGACGAAACGTTAAAAGAATTCATTGTGCGCGTTGCTCTGGCGACAAGGGAGCATCCGGATCTGTACTTGGGCGTAAGCCCCCGGGGATCCTTTGCGCTCCTGCGCGCTGCACAATCCGCCGCCTACATCAGAGGCAGAAGCTTTGTCGTGCCAGATGATATCAAACAGCTCTTCGTCCCGGTATGGTCGCATCGCCTTATACTGACATCGGAAGCGAAGGTGTTGGGGAAATCAGCTGAAGTGCTGTTGAACGGCTTGTTGGCGTCGATTCAAACCCCTGTTCTTCGCTATGCGTCATCGAAATAGGGGGGCAGGCGATGAAAAGCTGGGGAAAATTGTTGCTATTAGCCGCAGGATGTTTACTAGCCGCAGGTTTGACCTATACGCAGGGGGGATTTGCCTCCTGGTTGCTTCTGGTTATCTCTTCCATTATTCTCGTGCAAGCGCTGCTTCTGCATGCATTTGCTTTGCAGGGGCTGCAAGTAATCCGCTCGCTGCCGCAAGCAGTGTCCATGAGCGGCGAAGTGATGGCGGTATCGCTGCAAATTTCACATCGCTCCATGCTGCCCTTGCCTTGGCTCGTGCTGCGGGAAACCTGGCTGCATGAAGGAAGCGGTGCGAAGCTGACGTATCGCAAGCTGCTGTTTCCATGGTTCCGCACTTCGTTTACACTGCACTACCAGATCACGGGCCTCATGCGAGGTGTTTACCGTTTTGCAGAGTGGGAAGCGGTTAGCGGGGATTTATTCGGCTTTGCGGTGCGCAAAGTGCGCGGTCTGGATGAACGGCATTTTGTCGTGTACCCGAAGCCTGATGCGCTGAACCGCCCGGTTCTGACGCTGCCTGCCACGAACAGCGACCGTCCGTCTGCAGGCTCGCCTTGGCTGGCGACACCGAACGTTGCCGGCGTCAGGGAATACGTCAGCGGTGACCCTTACCACCGCATCCATTGGAAATCCACAGCCAAGCTAAGTCGGCTGATGTCCAAAGATCTCGAGCAGGCTACCGCTGCTAAGCGGATGCTGCTGCTCGATACGACGCCCGCGGTGCACCCAGCTGAAGCGGCCCGGCCGCTGCTGGAGAAGGGCGTCGCCCTGGCGGCCGGCTTCTTCGCCGCAGCCGCCAGCGGGCAAGAGAGCTGCGGCTTCGCCTGCAGCTCTGCCGTAAGGCGAATCGCGCCGACGATTCGCCCGGACCTGACGCTCGCGTACGAAGTGCTCGCGAGCGTGGGGGGCAAGGCCCCCCATGCCTTTCCTGACCTCGTCAGGAAAGAGGCGGGGGCCTTGCCCCCGGATGCGTCGATGCTGTGCATTACATCGACGCTTGAACCGGGCCTGCTGCGCGCGCTTGGTGAAGCGCGCAGCAGGCGCAAAGGCGTGCACGTGGTCTATGTGCACGCGCGGCCTTCGCTCTCGGTCGCGGACCGAGAGCTTGCGCAGCAGCTGCAGGCCTTAGGCTGCAGCTTCACGGAAGTGCCGCATCCGCAGGAACGGTGGCCGAAGCAAGGGGGTGTCGCGGATGCAACCGCTTGAACCCCGCGGCGCGAAGGCAGTCGCGCCTTATGATTCGGCAGCACCCGTATTTGCGCCGGCCCGGTTTAACACCAGCGACACGTTCCCGGCGGTTCGCGTCGGGGATTCGCTGCTGCGCGATGTGCTGATCTCGCTGCTGTTGTTTTTATTGCTGGCGGAGTGGCTTCGCCCCCTGCCGGATTTGGCCGACGTGTCGGAAATTTATCAAATTCAGCCGTTTTTGGTGCTGTTCGGGCTTTGTATAGCGATAGATTGTTTCCGTGTCCCTTACGCCTGGAGCTGGGTCGCCAAAGGCGCCCTGAACCTGCTCTTTATCGGTTTCATGTTCGATCGCGACGGCTTCCTGGACGGCGGCTGGCTGGTCGATTTCGGCGGGAAGCTTGCCATGGATATCCGGCATTTGACGGAGATGCATTTGGATCTCATTAGTGCGGAGACACGCACGCTGCTCTTTATATTCGGCTGGACATTGCTCATATCCGTGATTCAGGCATTGATGCTGCAAAGACAGCACAGCCTCCTTTTTGTCGGGGCTACGCTCCTCTATTTGGTCGGGCTGCAGCTCTTTCTTGGAGCGGATACTGTACAGGGCATTTTTCGCACGTTGGGCTACGGCTTGCTGCTGCTCGCGCTGCTGAATCTCTCACGGATCCGTCAAACCTATGGCATTGCAACGCTCCGTGCAAAAGGGGCTTTGATCTGGCTGGCTGTCAGCTTAGCCATTGTCATTGCTTTGGCCTGCGCCGGTTGGTATGCGGCGGATATGGCCAAGCCTCTGGCACTGATGAAGCCCGTAACATGGGAACGTCTCTCAGACCGGCTGTTGACGCTTTATAACGAGGATGCCGGCTTAAGCACGGCGGTTGCAAAGTCAGGCTACGGCAACGACGATTCGGTTCTAGGCGGACCGCTTCAGCCGGATAGCGGAACCGTCTTTACGGCCAAGACGACGGAAGTGACCTATTGGCGCGGAGAATCCAAAAGCTTCTATGACGGCAAAGGCTGGCAGCTAGACGAACCGGCCTCAGAGCCTTTCGTTTCGAGCGCTCCCGCGCTGTCGTCGGCGTCGTTTTCCGCGGATCCGCTTGTCGTGCAAGAGGTGCTTTGGAGCGCTGGGACGCCCGGTAAACAGCTTTTTTACGGCGGGGATGTGCAGCGCATTGACGGGCTGCTGAGCAGCCAAGGTGAACCTTTGTCTCCTGACATCGTCACGCAGAACCGAGTGAGCGGACGAATGGCGCTGCCGGACATCAGCAGTCCGCTGTCTTACTACAAAATCACGGTAAAACCCGTGCATCCCGATCCAGCGGTCCTTAGCGCGGATACAGGCGCGTATCCTGCGGATGTAACTGCGGTGTACCTTCAGCTGCCGGATAGCTTGCCGCGCACAATTCGGACTCTTGCCGAACAAGTGACGGCAGGTGCAGCAACGCCTTATGCCAAAGCTGTCGCTATTGAGCAGTATTTGCGCAGCAACTATACTTACAGCTTGGATAAGCCGACTAAACCGAGCCGCAATGAAGACTTTGTGAGCCACTTTCTGTTTGTGGATCAGACCGGCTATTGCGACCATTTCTCGACGGCTATGGCTGTCATGCTGCGCTCAGTCGGCGTGCCCGCACGCTGGGTCAAAGGTTTCGCGCCTGGCGACCTCGTAGATACTGAGGACGGGATGAAAGCGATAACCGTGCGCAATCAAGACGCACACTCGTGGGTAGAAGTGTACTTTGCGAATGAGGGTTGGGTGCCTTTCGAGCCCACACCTGGCTTCACGGGCACCGGCGGCGATCACACGCGAGCGGCCGTCACGATTTCTCCCGAAGAGAGACCGACGATGACAGCCTCTTTATTGACCACCCCGACCGTCAAAAATATATCTGACAGCTCCCTGGAATGGCTGCAAAACTTCACGGATAAAGCCATCCAATTTGTGGGAATGTATAGAGGATATTTGCTGGCTAGCTTTGTTTTATTCATTACTGTGCTCGGTGTATATTTGGCGCTGCGGCGAAAAGGGCTTCTAACCAGGCTGCCGCTGCTGTACTCAGCTGGGCAAGCCCGCGCTGGCGCATCTCAGCCTGTCGTCCGGTTCATGGATCGCTTGTGGCTGCAGCTGTTCCGTAAGTACGGCGCGATTTCCGCACATCAAACTTTGCGGGAATATGTATCTGCACTGCGCTTGGATCATGCCTCCCAGCAGCAAGCTTTGCATGAATTCGCTTTGATGTACGAAGCTGTTCGCTACGATGTGGCGGGACGGCCCGCTTACTCCAAGCGCGAAATTGCCGCCGTGTGGAATGCTATTCAAAAAACGTCGAGTTGAACTCAGCCCTTTACATCCTAGGCAGGTAATGTTTAAAATTAGTAGCTATATATAGTGATCTGCAGACAAGGGTTCTTGATCTGCAAATTGCTATGAAACTAGGAGGTCGGGTAATGAGTAAACCAAGTGAAATTATCGTAGTTCTGGATTTTGGCGGCCAATACAATCAATTAATCGCCAGACGGATTCGTGATCTGGGTGTATACAGTGAATTAATGCCGTTTAATACTAGCGTGGATAAAATTAAGGCGCTAAACCCGAAAGGGATCGTTTTCTCCGGCGGACCGGCTAGTGTTTACGGGGAAGGCGCTCCTTCCGTTGATCCGGCGATTTATGATTTGGGCCTCCCGATTCTAGGGATTTGCTACGGTATGCAATTGATCGCGCATCAATTGAGCGGTAAAGTCGAGCGTGCGCATACACGCGAGTATGGTAAAGCCGAACTGGAATTTACGAACGAAAGCCCCTTGGTACGTGGATTGGATGCCAAGCAAGTCGTTTGGATGAGCCATGGTGACCATGTTTCCGTTTTGCCGGAAGGCTTCGTGTTGGAAGCCAGCACGGAATCGCTGCCGATTGCGGCGATGAGCCACCGCGAGAAGAACATTCACGCTGTCCAATTCCATCCGGAAGTGCGTCACTCCGTTCAAGGCAACGAAATGATCCACAACTTCGTATACGATGTGTGCGGCTGCAGCGGCGACTGGACGATGGAATCTTTCATCGAAGATACGATCAAAGAAATCCGCGAGCAAGTCGGCAACGAGAAAGTGCTCTGCGCGCTTAGCGGCGGCGTGGATTCTTCCGTTGTTGCGATTTTGCTGCATAAAGCAATCGGCGATCAATTGACTTGCATGTTCATCGACCACGGTTTGCTGCGCAAAGACGAAGCAGAGAGCGTCATGGAGACGTTCGTGGGCAAATTTGAGATGAAAGTGGTCAAAATCGACGCGAAAGACCGTTTCCTCGGCAAGCTTGCCGGTGTGGACGATCCGGAGCAAAAACGAAAAATCATCGGCAACGAGTTCATCCGTGTGTTCGAAGAAGAGTCCGGTAAATTCGATGATTTCGCATTTTTGGCGCAAGGCACGCTGTACACCGATATCGTTGAGAGCGGCACGGCTACAGCGCATACGATCAAATCGCATCATAACGTAGGCGGTCTGCCTGAAGATATGAAATTCAAGCTCGTTGAGCCACTGAAAGCATTGTTCAAGGACGAAGTGCGTAAAGTGGGCGAGGAGTGCGGCCTTCCTGCGGCGATTGTCTGGAGACAGCCGTTCCCAGGTCCTGGTCTGGCTATTCGCGTACTGGGTGAAGTCACGGAAGATAAACTGCACATCGTGCGTGAGTCCGATGCCATTCTGCGTGAAGAGATCGCCAAAGCGGGTCTCGACCGAGACATCTGGCAGTATTTCACGGCGCTTCCTGGCATGAAAAGCGTTGGGGTTATGGGCGACGCCAGAACATACTCCTACACTGTCGGCATCCGGGCTGTAACGTCCATCGACGGCATGACAGCGGACTGGGCGCGTATCCCTTGGGACGTGCTGGAGAAAATCTCTGTCCGTATCGTTAACGAGGTTGAGAACGTCAACCGGATCGTGTACGACGTGACTTCCAAACCGCCTGCTACCATCGAGTGGGAATAGAGGTAAGCTTTATATTAAAACCGAACGTTGTGGGAAATTATTCCCCATTAATGTTCGGTTTTTCTGTTGACATAATCGCAAAACCCTACTAAAATGTGTTTTGGATAACAGTTTTTTCGTATAATCTCGGGAATTGGCCTGAGAGTTTCTACGAGATCACCGCAAATGATCTGGCTACGAAAAAAAGGAACGGATCCGTATGAGATTTGTGCTTTGCACTTGTATTTTTGCATGGGCAAGGAGTCGATTCTCATGGATTAGGCTCCTTTTTCGTACCCGGAATCATGCATCGCTGATTCCGGGTTTTTTGCTGTTCCCACACAATATCTAGGAGGAATAGGTAGATGGATCAGTTTTTTAAATTGAAACAAAACGGCACAAGCGTAAGAACAGAAATCATGGCAGGTCTAACTACCTTCATGACAATGGCTTACATTCTGGCTGTTAACCCTGATGTGCTCAGTGCGTTTAAATCAGGTGCAACTGGTGGGGACTGGACGGCTATTTTCTTGGCTACAGCGATCGCTGCGGGCGTAATCACGATTCTGATGGGGCTGTTCGTTAACTTCCCGGTAGCTATGGCGCCAGGGATGGGCTTGAATGCTTACTTTGCAACTATCATTCTTTCATCACAAGGCAAATTTACATTCTCCATGGCTTTGACAGCTGTGTTTATTTCAGGGATTATCTTTATCATTTTAACTGTGACGAAAGTTCGGCAAATGCTGCTCGTAGCTGTTCCAGATAGTTTGAAGCATGCGATCACAGTAGGTATCGGTTTATTTATCGCGATGATCGGTTTCAAAAACAGCGGCATTCTAACTGTTGCCGTTGAATCTGGTAACGACATTCCAGCGCACAAGTACACGGATGTTCTTTCTTTTGAAACAGTCTTCCACATGGGTTCCTTACAAGATAAAAGCGTTGTTTTAACGATTATCGGTGTGCTGCTTATTTCTGTATTCATGGTGCTTCGCCTTCGCGGCGCGATTCTGCTGGGTATCCTGGCAACTACTGTCATCGGTTACTTCATGGGACTGGTTAACCTGGGTTCCTTGACAAACCCGGAAACAACATGGGTTCCGGATATGTCCAAACTTGCTTTCGCTAACTTCGACTTCGCAGGTATCATGAACACAGGCATTATCTCGGTAATTGCTACATTTACTTTCGTTGAGCTTTTCGATACGTTCGGTACAATGGTTGGTACAGCTACTCGCGCTGGTATTATGAAAAATAAAGAAGAAGGCAACAAACGCGTCGGTAAAGCGATGCTGGTTGATGCCATTGGCGTCAGCGGTGGTGCTCTGGTTGGTACAAGTACGGTAACAGCTTTCGTAGAAAGCGCAGCTGGTGTGGCTGAAGGCGGCCGTACAGGCTTAACGGCTGTTACAACAGGCGTATGCTTCTTGCTCGCTTTGTTCCTTGCTCCAATCGCGATGTTGATCCCAGGCTCGGCAACTGCTGCCGCTCTTATCGTAGTCGGTGTGCTTATGGTTCAATCCATTAAAGAAATCGACTTCCAAGATTTCGTATTGGCTATCCCGGCGTTCCTGACAATTGTATTGATGCCTTTCACTTATAACATTGCAAACGGTATTTCCTTCGGTATCGTAGCTTATGTCGTACTGGCAACTGCGGCTAACTTCCGCAGCAAAGACAAATACCCGATCCACTGGCTCATGTGGGTGCTGGCTGTACTCGTTCTGGCTCGTTACATTTTAATAGGAAGTCAAGGGTAACAATTGAAGACTCTGGCGCTGTTGCGCCGGGGTCTTTTTTTATTGCTAGCACATTCCATATTTTACAAGGGAGTAAAATGTTGCATTTTGTTTTGCGGTTTGGTATATTACTTCTTGTCGCTTCTGAAGCCCGATTGAGAAAAAAGAATTTCAAAAAAAGTTCTTGCAATCGAGTAGGCGGATGTGATATCTTAATCAGGTCGCTTTTGAAGGCGGCTCGGTTATGAAAGTAATTGTTCTTTGAAAACTGAACAACGAGTGAGAAGCAAGTCGAGCAATCGACTCTAAACTTTAAAGAGATTAACAATCTCGTCAGCTTTAAATGAGCTATTCAGATTCATCCTTTTTGGAGAGTTTGATCCTGGCTCAGGACGAACGCTGGCGGCGTGCCTAATACATGCAAGTCGAGCGGTCCCTTCGGGGATAGCGGCGGACGGGTGAGTAACACGTAGGCAACCTGCCTGTAAGACTGGGATAACTATCGGAAACGATAGCTAAGACCGGATAGCTGGTTTTCTCGCATGAGAGAATCATGAAACACGG
>NZ_JAQFVF010000023.1 GCF_027789125.1 Paenibacillus aestuarii
GTCGCACGTGCAGTTAATTTTCGTGGAATCGTGGTCGGTAATCCAATATCCTTTACGAATGATGAAGAAGGATTTCAAAATCTTCTTCGATGGATTCATTCACTGCAAGCAGCTCATAGCCTTAGTTCGGCTATTGTTGGCATGGAACCTACCGGTCATTACTGGCTAAACGTCTCTAAATGGCTCTCCGAGCGTGAATATGAAGTTGTTCTCGTTAATCCTCATCTTGTAAAAAAGAATAAAGAAAACCGCGACAATACGCCATCAAAGAGCGACAAAAAGGATGCTCTGGTCATCGCTGACATGGTTAAGAACGGCTACTACTCATTCACTCGCAACACTCCTGAAGCCTTTGAAGAACTTCGAGTCTTTCTCTCAAACAGGGACTCTGTCGTGACGAGACTCGTTAGTGCTAAAAACCAAATCCATCGTTGGGTTGACGTTGTGTTTCCCGAGTTGCGGCAAGTCTTTAAAGACCTTATGTGCAAAGGCTCATTGGCCACATTACGACTTTTTTCAACACCTGAAGAAATGAAGAAATTAGAGCCTCAAGATGTGGTATATGGATGGAAGTCCCTAATGAAACGTCAGCCTGGCGAAAGAAAGGCTCTAGCACTAATTGCTCTTGCTAGTCATTCTGTTGGTTCTAAACAAGCTACATATGCGTACAAGCTTCATTTAAAGCAGCTTCTGGCCGAATACGATCTTGCGTGCGAGCAGCTTAAAATAGTAGAGGCAGAGATTATTACTGTTTTAGACCGCATTCCTTTTGCTAAATCAATGCTTGCTGTTAAAGGGATTAACGCGATTTCACTTGCAGGTATTCTTGGTGAAGCAGGGGATTTAAGTGGCTTTGTACACGGAAATGCATTGCTTTATTTCGAGCATTAGGACCAGAAAGATTCACAAAGTTTGGGAAAATAGACCTGAGCTTAATAGATGAATATATGGCAAGAGGGTTCATAAATAGAAGTGATTTTAACAATTATAGGAAACTGGTGAATGTGACGATAAAGTATCTCTTAATCGAAAAAAGTAAAGAAGATGCAATTTCTTGTTATTGAATGGGGGTTTAGAAATAGCAACTCAGTTATTTCAAGAAACAATTCTTGAATTTAAGCGAAGATTGTTTAATAATACAAATCTCTATCAAGTAGATAATAGAGAGATGTTTAAATGGATTTTAAATAGAGTATCATCAGAAATGTTTATTAATTATTTCTATGAATGGCTCGAGATCGCCCAGGAAGGATCTGAAAAAATAGAAACACCTAATTGGGATTATATTAGAAAAATGACGGAAAGGAGTATACCCAAAATTATTTACAAACATCTAGGGGATGTTAGCCAAAAACAGTCGATTGAAGTAATTCTCCAATGTAATAGGAGGCTAAATTTAAAAAGTTTAAAATGTTCTCTAAGTTCGATGAAAATAAGAAAGAGTATACTTCAAATGAAGTCATTTAATCCATTGAGAGTATCCATGCTAATTTTCAATAATCCAAGTGAAGAAAATAAATCAATTCGAGATTACGTTGATAAATATGTTAGAAAATTAACTATTTAAAAAAGCCACAAAAACCAAAACCATCGTCAAAATAATGGCGATGGTTTTTTGTCGGGAATGGGATAAAGTTCTTGTCATTTATGACATCAAGTTCTTGTCAACCGACAGACAAGTAGGGCACAATAACAAGGGTTTTACTCACTTTATAGACATATGTATAAAATACGGGTTTTGTGAAAAAGTATGGAGATTTGTGTTTGGGAAGCTCTCCCCTGTCTTGGAGTCGGAGTCGCTACATAGCCTATGAAGGCAACAATCGTAGGTACACTAGTCGCCTTTCGATACGATCACATGAAGACATCAAAAATCGGACAGGCTGATCTGCTGCAGCATGGCGATCACAAATTTCCGACAACGGTTAGCGTGCTGGATGTCGGCAATGGTTCCGTCTCCCAGCCAGGATACTTTAACCCAATCGTCAGTTTGGCCGACTCCAAAGCTTTGGTACAAAACCGCCGTATTGCCGGCAGCCGATGCCATTAAAAGAACTAGAAGTTGGGGAACGATCATCCCGAGCAGCAGCACGATGGCTATCTATACATTAATTTTTTCTCACAATCACGCCCTATGCAATCGTTTACAAGTTTATTCCAATATCTTTCTACAACTTAGGCCTCCCCAATTACACGCATACATTCGTCGTTTCGTATATACACAACAAAGTCCCTCCATATTTGCTTCGATGCAATCTGCTCCCTGTTTTAAACGAACGTGTCAGTTAATGGATATAAATTAAGAAATCCATTTGGCGACAAGAAAAGCAATTCCCGCTGCCAAACCACCGACCAATGTTGTTTGCCATGCACTTTTAAATGGTTTGGAGCCCGTAAATCTACCTTTGATGTAGCCAAATATAAATAATGCAACTAGTGTAGCAATAACAGATATCAGCAGAGCTGAGAATGCATTATGGATGAAAATGTAAGGTGACAATGGGATGAGTCCGCCAATGATGTACGAGAGACCGATGGTTAATGAGCTATTTCTGGCCCTTTTGGGTTCTGGTTCTTCCAGTCCAAGTTCATGTTTCATCATAAAATCAACCCATTTTTCCGGATCTTTGCTAATCGCTTCTACAGCTGAATTGACATCAGTGTCTCCAAGACCCCAGCTTCTTAGAACGTCAGCTACCTCTTCTTTTTCCTTGTCAGGAACCTCACTGACTTCTCTGCGCTCTCTTTCCAACTCGTTTGCATAGTGTTCTTGGTCCGTTCGTGCGGCCAGGTATCCACCGAGCCCCATTGCGATTGAACCTGCAGCAATTTCGGCAAGCCCAGCTATGACAACAACATTAGTTCCCGAGACAGCCCCAGACAACCCTGCGGCTAGCGCAAAAGGAACCGTTAGCCCATCAGACATGCCGATCACAATATCCCGAATAAAATCAGGAGCAGCAAAATGTTGTTCCTTGTGCTGTTTGTATGCTGTATATTCCATATTGACATCACTCCTTTTATTTATTAGAACTTAATGATGTGTTTGAGTGGGTTAATTATGTAATCTTACAATAAGTATTTGTATATATATGAAACTTATGTGGGCTATGGATCGATAGTCACTTCTAAAGCCCATCTGACGTACCATTCCTACCGTTCCGACCAAAGGACGCCGTGAACTGAAGCGTGACTTTTGCATCCATGCCTCGGATAAAATTCACGAACAGTGACTTCGAAGCTTCCGTCGCCTCAAAAACGCTTGACATTCGCCAAGTCGGGCTATTTCGTTGAAGAAAAATCCGTTCGAAATTACTCCCTTGGATTGTCGACTCATTGAATAATAACAAAAAGAAGCCTTAGAACCCGTAACATAGGAGCTAAAGACTTCTGTTTATGAAGATCATTGACTTCATTCATTATTTGATTTAATATCATTGGTTGATCGGTTAGCTTTTCCCAGGTCTAGACCGCCTTGCTGCTGTCCTGGACCTTTATGCATTTGGCTGCGGTCGGGATGCACCATCTTGCCGCCTAAATCACCTGTGTACGAAACAAGACCAACACCAATTAACATGATAAACAGATACAAAAGATTCTTACCGATATCCACTTTTTTTCTCCAAAGTATTCCTAGACGAACTAACGTTATTAAGATGGAGAGCATCATGGTTATCTTTCCATACAGTTCGTGCTGAGGAAAGAGTGGATTTCGCTCACCTTCAGGTCCTGTGATGACCGCAACAATAGCCCCCAATGTTCCCACAATAAGACAAAGAATACCCGCGGTATGCCAATCCTTTTTCTTTAAAATCATGGCTAGCAGATCAAAGACAAAACTGAACAAGAGCATGGCGATCGGGATGTGAATCACTAAAAAATGTGCATTTCGAATCAGATAACTCATGCTTTTCTCTCCCTCTCTTCATTCAAAAGTTATTTACTGTTATACCAAAATAATCTTAAAATTCTATTAAAATAATGTGAATGTTGATTCATCACCGTTTTCAGCGGGGGATTTGATCGTACGCAAGGGCTGTGGTTGACGTTAGAACACCTGCCGAATATGATCAAGGCTCGATAGACAAAGCGTTCAAAATGACGAATGACGGTCCGCGCGGCAGATTAAATGAGCCTGAAGTAGCATGATATGTAGGTGTTCTGCCAGATAGGGCTGCGTGGACTTACAGCTTTCTGGATCTTGGCTCAAAAAGGTTATAAAGCGAAAAATTTATCGGACGGTTACAAGACTTATTCCATACAATATTTCGTAAATAACAGAACAAAAAACAAAAAAGAGACCGATGCGTATCCGGTCTCTTTCCGTTAAGACATTGCTGCTTTATCTATACAAGAGATCAATCTTTTTTCTACATCCTCTGCAATGCCTTTGAGTACGCCATTATCCACCAATCCAATTAAAGCCGTTGGTTTGGGCAGACCGATTTTCGTTTTTCCCAATTCCTCATAAACGGTGATTTTACAAGGTAGGAAATATCCTATAAGAGCATTTTCACTAAGTACACGTTTTGCTTCGACAGGATTACATACCTCGAGTATGTGATAGTTCTGCTCAAGTTCTACTCCCTTCTCCCTTAACTTCTCCTGCATATCCAAATGCCATAGCACACCGAACTTTTCTTTCTTTAAATGCCGTTCCAATTTCTCTATAGTTTGAACAATTGTAAGATCAGTTTCAATCGTATAATGGAACATCCGTCTCTAACCTCTCTTTCAACAATTTCTTATTTACAATCATGTTTTCTTCACCTTATAATTCGTAGTATACAAATCGGAATTAGGAGGAATCATATTGACCTTTATAAAACTCATTACACAAGAAAAATGCCCTGTTTGCCATGAAACGTTGATCACAAACAAATCTAATGTGTTACTGTCACATATTATAAAAACTTGTCCAAAAAACCATTACGAAAAGGAATTCATCCCATCCCTAGAAGGCTATGTGGAGCATTACAGTACGCCGACAAAATAAGTATTTGCAAATACTTCATACTTATGTAAATGTAAAAAAATCATTAGCTCTCACGTGTGAGCTAATGATTTTTGCTTCATTTCGATAGTTTTCCGTTCCATGTCATGATGCCACCTTGCAGATGGGTGAGCTCACGGAAGCCGTTCTTTTGCAGTATTCTCGCCGCCTGTTTGCTTCTCATACCGCTTTGACAATATAAATAGATACTTTTCCCCGCCGGGATTTCGCTGATTCGTTGCTTGATTTGAGATAACGGAATATTAACAGCTCCGGCAATATACCCTCGCTTGACTTCACCCGGTTCCCGAACATCAACCAGCACTTTATTATGGTTTGTTTTCATTTCTTCCTGGAATTGATCCGCACTTAAGTTCTTAAGTCCTTTCACCCCGGCGAATCGTGAATAAATAAACCAAGCGAGGAGTGCGATGACCATAATTCGAACTATCAGATTTACATCCACCGATATTACCTCCTTTCCTATTGCTTATCGGCTTTTCACCAGCAATTCGATCGCCTGCTGAACAACTTTGCTTGTATCTCCTCCAGCTTCCTTCTCTTCCAAAATACATTGCTCAAGATTGACTGCAACGATGTAGGCGATGGCTTTATCCGCAGCACTCCTTACGGCAGACAATTGGGCGACAACATCTTTGCAAGGCTGCTCTTCCTCCATCATCTTCAGCACACCACGAATTTGTCCTTCTACCCGCTTTAATCTCTTTTTAACGTCCTCATCATATTGCATATTATGACCACCTTTCCTTTATACCGGTATAGGTACATTATTACCGAACGGTTTCGTAAAAACAATGCTGCTCTCCGCCTCGTTAAATAAACAAATTGACTTTGGCATCTGCAGCGTCACCCAAGTATGCGGCAACGCCTGCATATTCAATACCGTCCAGAAGCTCTTCATTCTGCAAGCCAAGCAGGTCCATCGTCATGGTGCAAGCAACCAATTTAACTCCTTGTTCCTGAGCTAATTCGATGAGCTGTGGCAGCGTCATAGCGTTGTGCTTTTTTATAACGTGCTTAATCATTTTGGGACCAAGTCCGCCAAAGTTCATTCTGGACAGACCCAGCTTGTCCGCTCCGCGGGGCATCATTTTCGCAAACATTCTCTCCAGCCAGCCTTTCTTCACGAGTACAGACTCATCCTTACGGAGCGCATTCAGGCCCCAAAACGTGAAGAAAATGGTCACCTCATGATCGTAAGCAGCAGCTCCATTGGCAATAATGAACGCAGCTATTGCTTTATCCAATTCCCCACTAAATAAGACAATCGTTGATTTTTCTTTATTCATTTAAATATCAATCCTTTCTCTTTTACATATACATGTATGGGTATAAAATCGGGATAAAAAAATATTCCTACTTACATGACCGAAGAAAACAAAGACTTTGTGGCATTTCCTCAAAATTTCGATATGCATCCATACCGTTTTCTAGATAGAAGAGATGATGATAGCCTTCTTTTTGCAGTAGTCTTGCCGCTTTTCGACATTGGTACTTTGAGTCTGCTATAATGACAATTTTATCTTCAACATACAATCCTGTTTTTTTAACATAGGGCAATCTCCCTAACGAAATAGAAATTGACCCTTTTATGTGGCCGGAATAATAATCATTCTGATCTCGGACATCAAGTATTTTTATCTTTGCATGATTTTCCTTGTTCAGAGCAGCCAATGCAGCGGCATCTATCTTTGTAAGACCTTGTATAGGCCTGATTCGTTGAATACCATAGATCACGAAGATCAGCATGAGGATAAATGTGAAAATAGTAATCTCCCTCCTTATCCTTTATACAAGAGAATTATATACCCCGATGGGTATACACTCAATCAGCAATTAGTGGCAGTATTGGAGGAAGTATAAAGATGATCCAGAATATTTACTCCCCTTCTGGAGAAGGCTAATTGAACGTCTTCTTTCGGTGCCATCGATATATATAAAAACGGGTGGCTGACACCAAACATCGCGCAAGGCAATAACTTTTTTAGTATCTATTAGGCTTCCCCTACGTTCTCGCTTCATCAAAATCAAAGAGAATATAAACCTCATCTTTTGATGAAATGTTCAAGCGCTCGTGTGCATGACTTCATTTATCTTTTAAAAAAGCCGCCACTATCGTGGCAGCCAATTTATTTTCAGGAGCCTTTCTTTACAACAAAGGTAAATATACCGTTGTCCTCTCGTGATTTCAGCAGTTCATGATTGGTTTGATTGACCCATGCCTGGAAATCCTTCATAGAGCCCTTGTCAGTCGTTTGCAGCTCCATGGTTTGTCCGGGTTCGAGCGTGTCGATTCCCTTCTTTGCCTTTACAATTGGCATCGGACATGCGAGTCCTTTTGCGTCTACAACCAAGTTTGCCATATGTGTATCTCTCCTTATATATTGATGATGAACAGCGCAGCGATTCGGGCCAGAAACATTCATCAACTCGACCCGCAATCACTCGATTCTCCATCTTTCAAATTCCTTGTTATTGCGCATCTTCAGAATAAACACAATACTACCAACGTTCATCTTAGCTAACAGCTGCTCGCAGTGATCAAGAAGCATTAGACATACTCACTCTTTCGAATGTTCACATTAAAAGTTCAAGCTCACTTGCGCATCAAAGGCAAAATCCAGGAATGTCGCTGCGCCGCCCAGATCGATCCCGTCAATAAAATGTTCCGGCTGCAGTCCCATGACGTCTATCGTCATTTGGCAGCCAATGAGGCGCACTCCGGATTCTTTTGCGATTTCCATAAGCTCACCGATCGATGGAACATTCGCTTTCTTGAAGCCTTCAGCTAAACCTTCGTTGCCAGGCTTCAGTTGAAGCAATTGCTCCGATTGTTTGTGTATAATGGAGAGCCCTTCAAAGGTGAAAAAGATTGCGACTTCGGCATCGAGCGCCGCCGCGGCTGTGGCAATATTCAGAACCTTATAAGCGGTCTCCAGACCACCGGAAGATGCAATAAGAGCTACTTTTTTGTTTGCCATGATATTCAGTCTCCTTTAATTAAATAAATTTGATTTAATCTATCTCTAGTTCGTGCGTCCACTCAGACATGCCGGGAATTACATTTTTGATTTGGGAAAACCCATTTTCAGTCAGAACCTGGCAAACCATATCGCTTCGGTTTCCAGAACGGCACACGACGTAGTATTCCTTATTTGGATCCAGCGACGCAAGCTGCTCTTCTAGCTGGCCCATGGGGATCGAGATCGCACCCGGGATGCGTCCGAATGCATATTCCGCAGGTTCCCGAACATCGATGATGTTCAGCTTGATTCCTGATGAAATTTTGGAATAAATCTCTTCATTCGTTGTTGTATGCGGGTGTTTTTTCTCCGCTTTCGTATCGGCAGCTTCGGCTTTGCGAATAAAGTGGCGAAATACGCCATCTTCTTCTTTTAAGCCTAAATATTGATGCCCGGTACGACTTGCCCAGCCCTTTAGATCTGCGACTGATCCTTTATCTGTTGCTCGGACTTCCAATACTTCGCCGGGTTTCATTTCATCGACGGCTTTCTTGGTTCTAACTACTGGCAGTGGACAAGCTAGCCCTTCACATTCCAAAGTGCGATCTACCTGCAATGTTGTCATGATAAACCTCCCATTTTTTAAAATGCTTAGACCCCGTAAACGATATCTCCAGACCACTTCGACATGCCGCCTGGCATGTTGATCACGTTATACCCCATCGAAGAAAGGAAAGCGCAGGCTTGACCGCTTCGATTACCGCTGCGGCAGACGACGATAGTTTCCTGCCTCGGATCCATTTCATTTAACGCCCTTGCGATTTGTCCGAGCGGAATATGCTTGGCTCCCGGGATGTGTCCGGATTCCCATTCTTCAGGCTCGCGAACATCTAGAATTACGACATTCTCTTTTCTTTTCATTCGCTCCAGAACTTCTTCCGGCAATTGCTCTTTGTACATTTTGTTTCTCCTCCTTCTGAAATCTGATAATTTGATTCATGCGTCATGAACCGCGCAGCGATTCGGTCCAATCTCCATTTCCCGTTGCTCCTCTTCCGATGGAGTGATCTTCCCCATGTTTGTTTGACGAATTTCTTGATAAGCATTCGGCTGCGGTGGCAAATTCTCGGTAACCGTTCTGCGGAATGTGGAAGTGTCTTGAATATTCAATCCTGGATTTTCCTTATATAGGTCGCCAAGACGTGCTGATACCTTCCCCCCTTCACCTAGTTCCGTGAATTTACCGAAATGGGCGGGAAGTACAACAAGTTCTTCAGACAGCTGCTTATAGCGCTCATATAGCGTTGTTCTTAGATCCGTTACCCAGTCCTCTGCCTTGCCGGCTAGATCGGGTCGCCCAATAGATTTCACGAACAAAATATCACCGGACAGCAGATACCGATCGTCCACAATTAAGGATGTACTCCCAATCGTATGACCTGGTGAGTATACCGGTTGAATCTTGATTTGTGTATTGCCTACCACGATGGATTTGCTTTCCTCGAGCTTTTCATAGTCGAAAACCACTTCATCAGCATCTTTTGGCGGCAGCCAGTACGTTCCACCTGATTGTTCGGCTAATTGCCGCCCTCCGGAAATGTGATCAGCATGAAGATGCGTGTCAATGGTATGCTTGATTTTCAAATTGTTCTTTTGGGCATAATCCACAAAAACATCTGTCATACGAACTGCATCAATAACTGCCGCTTCTCCGTTAGAAATCACCATATAAGAGAGGCAACCTTTTCCGATGCGGACAAATTGGACGATTTCACCGCCGCTCTTCAAATCACCTATCTTAACAGGCTCCAAATGCTCACTCCACGATTTCATCCCTCCTACCAAATAGGAAACATGTTGCTTCCCTGCTTCAACCAACTGTTCAGCGACGAATTTTGAAGAACCTTCTTTGGCACATACGACTAGCACTTCTTGATTGTCCTGAATCAGGTGTAGAACCGCTTCAACTCCGTCAATCAAATCAAAATACGGTTTGTTGATGACCTTTACCTGATTGCCTTCGATTTTCCAATCGTTAAAGTCACTCTCATTACGCACATCCAAGATAAAAAGCGGCTCGTGATTCAGCACTTTTTTTGTCAGCTGCGCCGCGGTCATTCCTTGAAGTTGAACTTGATTTGTCAATTTGATTGCCCCCTTAGAATAGAATCGACATCCATATTTTGATTACAGTAGCGGTGATTAGCACTGCCAAAATCCATTGAAGAATTTTCGTATTCATTTTTTTGCTTAGCTTTGCTCCTAGTGGAGATGCAATTAAACTTGCTGCCACAAGGGCAACCGACGGAATCAGCAGCATATGCCCGCCCATCAACTTACCTGCCGTCGAACCGATAGAGGAAATAAATGTAATAGCCAGTGACGATGCAATCGCAATTCTAGTCGGTATCTTCAAAACAACGAGCATGACCGGTACGGTGATAAAAGCACCGGCGGCGCCGACAATTCCCGATACCGCACCGATGATTAAAGCGAGAATAACGGCCAATGGTTTGTTGAATGTAACCTGACTGACATCTTGACCTTCCAGTCCCTTCTTGGGCAAAAACATCATGACAGCTGCAATGAGTGCGAGAACCGCATATACCATATTGATCGCTGAGCTTGGAAGCGAATTGGATATAAAGCTACCCAAAAAACTGCCAGCAATGATGGAAATGCCCATATAGAGAACAAGTTGCTTATGAAGAAGTCCTCCCTTGCGAAAAACCAACATTCCCATCATTGTCGCAAAAAAAACCTGAACCGCACTAATCGCTGAAACTTCCTGGGCTGAAAAGGCTGCAAAGCCGAGAAGCGGCGGGATAAACAAGAGCATCGGATAGTTAATAATCGACCCACCGATTCCCACCATCCCCGAGATAAATGAACCCAGGAAGCCGATCGCGAAAATGGTCAAAATCCATGCCAATTCCATTTACCTCCTGCCTTTCTAATATCAATATTTTTATCATGCTATAAACCACATCAATAATACCCTATGGGGTATATTTTAGACCAAAAAAAATTTCCATTTTCATTGTGCAGATATCTTTTAATTTCTGGGTATACTTCGAAGTATTATTAGTAATACTTCTTTTGAGATTTTTCAACAGTCCCATGCTAAATTATTATTATTAAAATTAATAGCCGATACCGCCTCCTTTTAATGTACACATACAAAGTCATTAATATACCCATACCCGTTGGGGTATAAACATACTATAAACATTTCGTATCTGTTCGTCAAGGTTCCTGTGGCATAAAAAATAAAGATTACACAATTCCAAATGGTGAATCGGGTGATGAGTTATATGACAATTAAGACAAGAGAAGATATTTGGCAGGTGAATGACGATCTCATTTTGGCTGAGACTGTAATAAGTCATGTTAGAAACGGGAGCACTCAATTAGCGGCGTTTGAAGATGGTGGCACTTCAAATTAACTGTCAGTTACTTCAATGGCCATCCTCCGCGAAAGTTCTGAAACTGTAACAGAGCAGTCAAATACCTCATATCATGACATCAAGCCACAAAAACGATAATGCAAGGATGAGATGCATGTTGGTAAGCAAATGGCGGCAGCCTGAAGCCGTTGGAAATGTGGGATCTGTTTGGCCGCCCGGGTTTACCGGTGTGAAGATCTACGGGAGTCTTCCTTCGGGAGTACACTTCTACGGACCTGTACACAGTTACCACCATCTTCCGTATTATTTTAATGCACCAATGTACCTGGGCTTTCCTAGCGTCGGCAATTATTATTATTAATAAAATAACACTGCCTGTACAGAAATCGTTAGTGATTCATGAAGGAAGCACTACCAAACAAATGCTATCCTGTTAATCAATTGTCGGTATCCGTGATGCGGGTTTTTCCAGGCGGGATTTTATTTTGTGTACGCTTACATCCCGTTGCTGTTTATTCTCTACTTGATCCGCGGCAAAAGAAAAGCGAAGCTGAATGTGGCTTAATTCAGCTTCGCTTTATGTCTCTTGTTTAGGGATGATTTCAATCAGCTGCAGCAAATCCTACAGGTTCCTACTTAAATCCTTAAAAAGACAGCAACACCAATAGGCGGTTATTCCCGTTATTTCACAATTACATAACAATCTCAAGCCCCTGGCCGACAGGCTGAACCGTCTCCAGAACGCGCTGGGTTATTTCATTCCCATCAAAGAATCAATTACCTAAGCGGACAACTCTTGTCCAGCCAAGCACCCGAACACATGGATCCAATCAATTGCCGATCCGGTGTTTGTTGTTTTTACAGTTTATACTTCGAGACGGCCGTCTCCAAACCTACGTTTCTTTGCTTTAAAGCAAATCAATAGAATGAACAACGGTCGTCTGAAAACAGATGCCGTTTTCAGCTCGATTATGTAATAACCTACACCATAAGCAACACCAACCCTTATCTTGAGCTTCAAGCTGAACACCCGCATTCTATCATGACTCCTTCCGAAAGTGTTACAATGCACCGATTGCATGTGCAGCAAGTACGGCTACGATGATAAGAGAAATCGAGGATTGTGTGTTCATTAGAAGTTTTGCTCGCCTAGACAAGACCAGTGTATCTGTTGGTCCTAATGCTGCACTCGTATTAAATGCTAGGAATAAATAATCCAATAATGTGGGTTTCCAATTCGCCCACAAATCTGATTCGAACATCATTTGAGGGTAAAGAAAGTCAATTGGTTGTGTCTTGCTCACATGTCTTAAATAAGGTCCGCCTTGATCAATCTCCCAATACCATGCCCCAAATACAGAGACATTGGTTACCCATAAAATGGCTGCATCCATCAGCAAATTCATCGCACTTTCATTGGTATGTGTAAATAAGCCATAAACTAAAAAACCTACACTGCTTATCAATCCAATCGTAACCATACCGGTTATAATTAACGCAATAACACGAGTCATTTTTTGATGAGATTTTTTAATAGAAATCAACATCGGAATCAATAAAACCAATGTGATCACAGGTATAAGCCAACTTGGACCGATTGTAATTCTTTCTGAAAGTACGCTGAGAAGTCCCCCAATGATAAAAATTGCAATGAAGAACGACCATCGCGGCACATTTCCAACATATTGTTGCGATTGGTTTACGTTGGAGCCTAAATCATTATGATCTTCCACTTAACATCCCTCCTCATAACCGATCTGTTTATTATTTCCCAAAAACAAGATTTTCCACAATAAATAACCGTTTAAAGCCCTTTTGCTGGCAGTAAACGGTCAATTAGAATCACAATTTGAGTGCGAAGCACAATAGCTGAGTGATAAACCTACTCGTCCCGCTTCCTATATATTCCACATAAAAATCGCCTGGAGCCGCTATCATGCGGCGATGCCCCAGCATCTTCTGCCATTGATTTAATAACACTAGTTATAATGGGAGTAATCATATGGGTAAAAACAATGCTCAAGAAAACCCAAGATGAATTTATTTTTTATAGCCCCCAAAGAGTAGTTATTGCGAATTTGAGAATCGTTTTAGGCTTATATAATATCTAACATTAATCTACACATCCTTTGTCATAAGGTATTTACTGATAGACATACATATTATCATTGGAATTCCATCAGTTTTGTCCTGGTTGAGGTAGGTCCCAAAAAGTGATTTCTGATTTTTTAATAGAAAGGAATTTACAATCATATGAACAGTTACGTTATAATTGCAAGTTTTCTCGGCACTACTGTTGAGTTTGTCGAGGCTTTAACTATCGTGCTAGCTGTTGGAGTCGTCAGGGGCTGGAAGAGCTCATTATCAGGAATGGTAGTTGCTGTCGCGCTTTTGGTTGCTTTAGTTGCGTTGTTTGGCTTGCCATTAATGCAAGTAGTAAGGTTGGAAGCCTTTCAACTGGTTATCGGGATTCTTATGCTGCTCTTCGGCATGCGTTGGCTCCGCAAAGCAATTCTGCGATATTCCGGATTAAAAGCACTGCATCTTGAAGATAAAGCTTATCAAGAAGAGTTGGAACGGCAGAGTAGCAGTAACGTCTCGGCGGGCCAAATGGATTGGTTCGGTTTTGCCACTTCTTTTAATATTGTGCTTTTGGAAGGCATAGAGGCCGTTTTTATCGTGATTACCTTCGGTTTAGCGGCGAACTCCCTCTCTTCAGCCATAGCGGGCAGCTTGATTGGGTTGCTAGTCGTTGTAATCGCAGGCGTTCTACTGCGTAAGCCGTTAGCTATGATCCCTGAAAATACCATGAAATTCATTGTTGGTCTTATGTTGAGTGGATTTGGAATTTTCTGGGTTGGTGAGGGTATTGGCGTTAATTGGTGGCATGCGGATGTATCCATCTTGGTCATCACTTTGGTGCTGCTTGTTATTTCCTTCCTATCTGTTAACTTTTTGTCCCGCAAACACAAAGGAAAACATATTTCTAAGAAAGCGATAGGTGAACGTGCATGAAGGCAGCACTCCAAATGGTAATTGGTCTTATTTTCGATGATTGGTGGCTAGGCATTGGTTTATTGGTATCGATTGCTCTTTCTTACTTTGCCATCAGAAATGGAATGAACCTTCAATATGCGGGATGGATGCTCTTGCTTCTCATCGTAGCTACCTTACTTCTCAGTTTGATCATGGAATTTCGAAAGAAATCGAAGTCATTATCCTAATTAAGAACGCCTCTTTTAGGGGAATAATGCTTCGCAGTCAAACCAAATAAGATTAAAAACGGAAAGAGCCCCGGTAAGAGCTCTTTTCCATTTTTAACCTTATTTGGCATTCAACGCTTTATCAACGAATTCAGTTGTATACGTTTGATCGAGCTTAATGCCAGCATCCTTCAGTTTAGGATTAAATGCACTGAGTACCTCAAGCACTTTTTCAGGAGCGTCGGAAGGCATTTTTCCGTCCGGTGTAAACATCGGTAAAGTGCCTTTCAATGCAGTCAAATACATGTCCTTATCGCCTGCATAATATTCTTTCGGCAGTTTATCGGCGATTTCCTCAGGCGTATGCGTATTAATCCATTTCATTGTCTTTACAAAGGCATTCGCCAAATGCTGCGTAACATCAGGATGAGCTTTTACGTATGAAGCTTGCATGTATAGTGAAGTAGCCGGATAGTTACCGCCTAACGCTTGCTTCGTCCCCTCCACCGTGTTCATATCGACGAGAACGGAGGCAATATTTTTGGAGACGAGCAGGGATACCGTCGGTTCAGTCGTTACAGCCAAGTCAATTTTCCCCTGCTGCATTGCTGCAATTAAGGTTTGCCCTGCCCCAACAGGTACCGGTGTATAATCTTTGGTTGTATTCCCGCCTTTAGTTACCAGGTAGTTTGCAAGGAAGTTCGTTGAAGAACCGAGCCCGGTAACCCCGATCGTATGACCTTTTAAATCAGCCAGGCCTTTGATTTGATCTTTTAATTTATTGGATACCATAAGCCGCTCTCCTGGAATCCCTGCCATTTGTACGACGGATTCAAGAATCTTTCCTTTGGATTGCATGTCGATCGTATGGTCATAGAATCCGCCTACCCCTTGCACTTCTCCGGCAATCAGAGATTCCTCCGCAGATTGTCCAGCGGCTTCATTCACTAATTCTACAGTAAGTCCCTCATCTTTGAAATAACCCAAACTTTCCGTGAGTTTATACGGCAGATAGATAACCTTTTCCAAGCCTCCGACCATGATCGTTACTTTCGGCATTGGAGCTGCTGCCGGTGTGGACGCACTCGTTTCAGCGGGTTTGGCCGAATCCGCAGGCTTAACAGGTTCTTTACTTGGCGCAGCAGCCTGCTGAGCAGCCCCACATCCTGTTGCAATCATGGCTAGAATAGCGACGCTGGACATCCCAACTACAATCTTTTGGCTTTTTCTCATCGTTCTTACCCCTTTTCATATGAGATTTTATTATTTATTGGCGGACAAAGCGCCAAGCAATAAACCTTTTTTCCAACTTGCCAACTGCCCAATTCGCGGCTAATGCGGTAATTGAAAGCAATACCATACCAGCAAAAACACCTGCAGTGTCGAAGGCACCCTGGGCTTGCGAGATCAAAAACCCAAGACCTTTGGTAGCGCCGATGAACTCGCCAACAACAGCACCAACGAGAGCAAAGCCGAAGCTGGAATGCAGACTGGATAATATCCACGTTAATGCAGAAGGAATAATAACATGTCTCGCAAGCTGTCTATTGTTGGCGCCCAACAGCCGTGCATTGTTAACTAAGTTCTTATCGACTTCGCGTACACCCTGGAAAGCATTGAAAAAGACAACGAAGAAAGTTAATGTGACACCAAGAGCAACTTTGGACGGCATTCCCAATCCAAGCCACAGAATAAAAATGGGAGCAAGAACCACACGTGGAAGCGCATTCAACATTTGGATGTAAGGACCGAAAACAACGGATAAAATTTCATTCCTCCCGAGCAAATAGCCTCCGATTACGCCTAAGGCAACCCCTATGACAAACGAAAGTATCGTTTCCTCAAAGGTTACAATGAAATGGACATATAAAGGACCCTGGCTCGTGCCATTCTGAAACCAATCTGCGATGTGCAGTAGTATTTCCGATGGGCTAGAGAAGAAAAATTTATCGATGATTTGTCTATCTGCTAGAAACTCCCACAGTCCAAAAATAATGATGGCCAGAATTATTTGAAGAGTTAGGTTGCGCGCTCTGATCTTTAATACCTTTTTACGCATTTCTCTCTTCCTTGAGTCGATTTCTTCCTTCGTGTTGTTATTTATGGCCGACACTGTGTGCATAGCTGATCATCACCTCATCCCTTAAATCATTCCAAATTTGCTCATGAAGTCTCATAAACGCCGGATCAAACCGAATTTCTGCCACATTGCGCGGCCGCGGCAGATCGATACGATAATCGCCCTTCACGGTCGCCGCAGGACCTGCACTCAAAACAACGACACGGTCGCTGAGCGCAATGGCCTCTTCCAGATCATGGGTAATAAAGAAGACCGAAGCTGAGGTCTCTTCCCATATCTTGAGAAGCTCATTTTCCATCAAATGGCGTGTATGCACATCGAGCGCGGAGAACGATTCGTCCATCAGCAATATTTGCGGCTGCACGATGAGCGTTTGAGCTAAAGCGACGCGTTTTCTCATTCCGCCGGACAATTGATGAGGATAGTGGCCCTCAAATCCTTTCAACCCTACAATCTCAATCCATTTTCTTGCTTCATCATAGGCTTTGCGCTTATCCGTACCTCTTAACCTTAAGCCTAAGGATACATTTTCAATCACCGTTTTCCAGGGGAACGCATTTTCAGTTTGGAAAACGCAAGCGGCTAATCGATTGATCCTATCTAGCAGTTCATTTTGAATCCGGATCGTACCTTTCGTTGGCGATTCAAATCCTGCGATTAAACTTAACGTTGTCGACTTCCCGCAGCCTGTCGGGCCTACAATGGAAACAAATTCGCCTTTTCCTACGGTTAAGTTGATGTCGCGGAGCACCGTATGGACTTCGCCGGACGGTTTCAAAAATTCTTTGGAAACTCCTATTAATTCGATCATAGGCTTAACATTGGCTTTAGCTTCATATCGAACGTGTTCCGACTCTGTATTCATTTCTTGTTGCCTCCTGTCTTGCATTTTTTGATTGATAGCGTTTACAATTTTGAGTATAGTGGAACATAAAGAAAGCGTATACATTGTGCTGAAAAATTCATTATTTCCAATAAAAAAGGTTTTTACAATAAATCCAACGGAATTGAAATGGAGTTGCATTCGATGAAACCTACTCGGTCGTTGACTTTAAGATCGAAAATCAATCTCCTGGTGCTGTTAAATATTTTGTTTGTTTTGATCTTGGTACTATCTGCATTGTCTTACATAACGATCGACAGGAAGTATAAGGAAACAGGCGAGCGTGCTATTTTTTTAGCCAGAACGATCGCCGGACTGCCCCAAGTGGTTCAAGCGCTGCAGGAGTCGAATCCCTCTTCTGTCATACAACCGCTGGCTGAAGACCTGAGGATCAAGACGAAAGCAGAATTTATTGTTGTCACTAATATGGATTTAATCCGCTTCAGCCACCCGAATCCAATGAAAATTGGATTGCCGCTCGATGGGGAAGATGTCGATCTAGATCAACAAGTACTTCACGGACAGGAGGTTCAATCCACATCTGGAGGCAGTCTCGGACTTTCAATCCGCGGGAAAACGCCAATATTTGACACCAATCATCATCAGATTGGAGTGGTATCTGTTGGTTTTCTTGTTCAAGATATTTGGAAAGACATATACAGCATCCTTTTAAAAATCGTGATCTCGGGTATCATTGCCCTGCTCTTCGGTCTTTTTGGAGCGTATTTGTTATCCGGACACATCAAAAAACAAATTTTCAATATGGAACCTAATGAAATTGCCTTCATCACGCAAGAACAGGCAGCGATCCTGAATTCCATACGGGAAGGTATTATCGCCATCAATAGCGACGGAAAAATAACAACCTGTAATCGCGAGGCAAAAAAAATATTGGAAATGGAAAACACGGATGTCAACGGCCGAGATATAAATTCGATTCTCCCGACATCGCGATTGTTGGAAGTTCTTGAAGAAGGGAACCTCCATCAGGATGAGCCTATGATTATAGGAAATACGCTAGTAATTACTAATCGCGTACCTGTTCGTGCCAAAGGAAAAGTCATAGGAGCCGTAGCTACTTTCCGGGATAAACTCCAGCTCGACCAAATCGATCAGCGTCTTGCCGATATCGGCCAATACGCCGATTCTTTGCGAAGTCAGCGCCATGAGTTTATGAATAAACTTCATCTGATTTCAGGGCTGATTACTATGAAAGAATATGAGATGGTGAACGAATTGATCGAAGAAATTAATGAGGAACAACAGTATTTATTGAGCTTTTTCTTGTCCAAAATTCATGACTCAGCTGTGATCGGCGTGCTGATCGGCAAGCTGCACAGGGCTAAAGAACTTGGTATTCAGCTAATTGTTGACTCCGAATCGGTACTGCCTGACCCCTGTCCTCATCGGGATATCGTGATTACGCTGCTGGGGAATGCCATCGAAAACTCCCTGGAAGCCATGGTGGGCGCCCCTTCTAAAGGAGGCCCGGCTACAATCATCGTCCGTTTCGAGGATGTAAGGGACCTACTAACCATTTCTGTGCAAGATACCGGTCCGGGGATTGATCCTTTACTTGGAGAAGATGTGTTCAAGGACGGGGTGTCAACCAAAGGAAGCGGACGTGGATTTGGTCTTGCCCTGCTGGCTCGATTAATTACAAATGTTGGTGGTAAACTCTCGATAAACAGTTCATCTTTGGGCTCGACTTTAGTAGCAAGTTTACCTAAAAAAGGAGGAACGGTACATGAGTAATTCCCCTATTCGTGTAGTAGTTGTTGATGATGATTTTATGATTGCAAGAATGCATGGTAAGTTCATTAGCTCTCAAGAAGGTTATGAATTGGTAGGTACCGCT
This sequence comes from Paenibacillus aestuarii, assembly GCF_027789125.1. GTDB lineage: Bacteria > Bacillota > Bacilli > Paenibacillales > NBRC-103111 > Paenibacillus_E > Paenibacillus_E aestuarii. The sequence goes on from NZ_JAQFVF010000023.1 coordinate 19,409, forward strand.
CACAATTACGAACAAGCTCTGTCCACGACAATCACAATGAAGCCGGATTTGATAATGCTTGATGTGTATTTGCCCGATCAATCAGGCATTGAACTTGTTCGAACAATCCGCAGTCAGAACCTCCCATGCGATATTATCCTGATAACCGCGGCAAAAGAACGTGAAATTGTCGAAGAAGGATTTCGGTTAGGCATTTTTGATTATTTATTTAAACCATTTGATTTGGAGCATCTGCGAAACACGCTTATTAAATACATCCAATTTAAATCCCGGTTATCTTCTTCCGACCCTTTGAATCAGGAATCTCTTGACAATCTAAAAAAGCTTCGCGCACCAGACTCCAGCACTAGTACGATCACACCCAATCCTTTCCAGAAAGGAATTGACATTAGGACGCTTGAGCGTATCAAACAGTATCTAGAAGAAATCAAGGATTATCAAAATGTAGATCAAATCGCCCAGAGGGCCGGCGTAAGCCGATCCACCGTTCGGAATTATATGACTTATCTCTTAGAAGAACATATTGTTGAAGAATATTTACAATACGGTACAATCGGCCGACCTCAGCGGCTCTATAGGATGAAAGTTTGAACACGGAGAGCTTTTACTCGTCAAATACACGCCTTCATGCCCGACCCTGCCTCGGTTCTTAAAGTGCATCTGATCAAATAAGTACTGCCTAATTGCTTTATGGCTGTGTCTAGAAAGTCCTGTTCTTACGACAAATGTCGATGCCTTTATGTACCGTAGTCAAACGGGGATTGGGTTCGACTTCGTACAAACTAAAGCAAACATAAAAAAGCCTCCGGAGGGTTCTGGAGGCATTTAGCATTTATTCCGTAAGCTTAACCGGTCGGCCATCCGAACCTTAAGTGAGGCCGATCTCACCTCAAACCGCAATCCAAAATGTTGCAGGAACGGAATAATTAATAATATGTTACAGCGAGCCTAAGTGAATTTTGTCCGATAATTAGTTATCAGCGCACTCTTTGACATGTTCACCTGACTTCACTATTTCATTCCAATTATCCGAATACTTACAACGCTCTTCGATTTCTTTCCAACTCATAAATATCTCGGCGTTCTCCTCTTCATGTAAGTTCGTTCCTGTTTGGATTTCAATAATCTGCAAGTCCGAAATGGCTTTAATTCCATGCATCGTGCCCACTGGTATAGTTAGAACTCTTCCGCATTCAATTTTGTAGATATGACCATCAAAGGCAAATAATCCCTCACCTATGACTATAGTCCATATTTTACTCCGTTGTTTTTGAGTTTTGTAGCTCGTATGTTTTCCTGCGTAAATTGTGAGCCGCTTGGTCAATACTTGCTTTTCGCCACAGCTACTGAAATCTAGTATACGATAAGTCCCCCACCGCCGTTCTTCAAACATGGGTCGATTGTTCATCCCACTTATCAGACTCTTAATTTTTTCACTGTTACACTTTTCAGTAACCAGCACGCCATCCGGACTGGCAGCGACAACAATATCCGATAATCCTTGAATAACTATAGGCACATTTAACTCATTAATAAGGTACGAGTTTCTTGAATCCTCACTGATAATTCCATCGCCGATCTGATTAGTTGCCATTTCCTCTGTAAACGTGTTCCATGTACCGAGATCTTTCCAATCATGATTGTATATTTTCACTGCAATTTCTCTTGTTTTTTCAACTACTTCATAATCAAAACTAATTTGGGGAAGCTCTTGATATGAATTCTGCAGCTCTTCGTAATTTACAGGCAGTTTTTTATCAGTGAGGATGTTAAGGAGAAACTTAGCCTTAAAAGCGAAGACTCCACAGTTCCAGAGCGCATGACTGGCGATTAATTGTTCAGCTAATTTTTCATCTGGTTTTTCAATAAAATGATCAACAAGTTGAAAATGAAACCCTGAAGGATTGGGAGTTAAAGATGGAAGAATGTAGCCGTACTTCTCAGATGGATGAGTTGGATTAACACCTAATAGTGCCAAATCAATAGGAGAACTAGTAATAATTTCTTCGAGCTTTTCTATAGCGTAAAAAAAAGATTCCTCAACATATGGATCGACAGGCAGTACACAAACGACTTCCTCGATATCAATTTTTTCTACCGAATGCAAATAGGTTGTTGCTAAAGCAATAGCCGGAAACGTGTCCCTTCTTGATGGTTCAACGATGATAGGAACATCATCACCTAATTGGTTCATAATCAAATCGACCTGTTCTTCGCAGGTGGCAATAAAGGCATGTTTGGTTAAACCTACAGATTGAAGCTGCCGCCATACTCTTTGGACCATGGATTCCATTCTGCCATCAGGGTCTTTCAAAAGCTTCAAAAACTGTTTGGATCGACTGCCATTGGATAAAGGCCATAACCTCTTACCTGAGCCTCCTGACAAAAGTATTAATTTCAATGACATAGTTCCCCCCTTTGCAAGTGATTACTTTAATCTATGAAGAATTAATAGAATTGGAAACAATAAATACACCTATCAAATGACACAAATCTACCAAATCTTTTTCCATAAAGAAATCCTGCTTCAGTAGCGCTGGGGTGGATTCCTAATTATTTAGTTGTGTTCAGTACACACGGAGGCTCATTTGTATGAACAAGAGCATTACTCAAATATGCTTTTTAGCTCCTTACTTTTTCCCTAATGTATTGATTTTTTAGTTGGATGCTAAAGAAAAACAACAAATAGAGCGTTTAAAGCCATCTCACAGACTAAAAAGGATTTTTTTGTATTCTTGAAAAACGCCGTCAGTACTTTTTCAGTGGCTCAGGCACCCTTTCATCCAGCAGGATTGGATAAGAGCCCATTCGCTTACACGCCCGACAAGTATTTTCTAATAACCAGCGGGAATATTAATTTAGATTTGATTACGCATCAGTTTGATAATAGGGGGAAATGAGTTGTTGAAAAAACAGTTGGCCATGTTCAGCGGTAAAACATTGGGTAAATTAAGCCGGATGCTCGGCCATCAGGGTACAACTTTGCCTGGCGTGGTAGCTCTTAAAATGGATCCGCGCATTTTGCAAAAATTTGCTAAACAAATCACCCAATTCATATTCATCACGGGTACAAACGGTAAAACGACAACGTCCAATTTACTCACTCACTTATTGAGATCAGCTGGATTGAAAATTATAAATAACGCTGAAGGGGCCAATATGATTACCGGAATAACGGCATGTTTCATTAATCAGGCGCCGCTTTTTGGAAAACTGAAATATGACTATGCCGTTCTTGAAGTGGATGAGGCTACCATGCCTGTCATCCTGAAGCAAGTGAGTCCAAAAATGATTATCGTCACCAATTTCTTCCGTGACCAATTAGACCGGTATGGCGAGATTGATATGCTTATTAAAGACCTTGAGAAATCCATTCATCCGATGGATACGAAATTAATTTTAAACGCCGATGATCCCTTCGTTTTCCGCCTGAATGCCTTAGATAAAAGCAAAACTTTTTATGGCCTCCATAAAGGGGCCTATCCCTTTGGAAATTATGGGACAAGCGAATCCAAATACTGCTCTTTATGCGGAGATGAGATTCAGTACGACCACATCCATTTTAATCAGCTTGGAATATATCATTGTGCCTGCGGATTTAAACGCCCTACCCCGCATTATGAAATCGAAAGCATACATAGCACACCTTTAACGTTCACACTCCAAAATGAAACCTATCATACCAAAATGACAGGCGCTTATAACGCGTATAATGCCTTAGCCGCGATCGCATGTGCGAAAGAATTGGGTGTGGAGCCAGCTTACATCCGGGAATCATTACAAAGTTATCATACAGAAAATGGTCGTATGCAATTGTTTTATCATAAGGGGTACCCATACATCCTAAATTTGAATAAAAATCCCTCAGGAACAAATGCTGCCCTGACGGAAATCCTTTTGACGGATTACCAGAAACAGATTGTGTTCGTGATTAATGATTTTATCGCAGACGGCCTCGATGTGTCGTGGATCTGGGATGTTGATTTCGAATGTTTGCAAAGGGTAGATATGACACGAATTATTTGTTCGGGAAGCAGAGCTGCCGATATCGCCCTGCGGCTAAAATATGCCGGTATCGATGAGAGCAGGATTATCATTGAACCTGCTATCCAAGCCGCTATACAAACTGCATGCAAGTTCCCAATGCCTACCTATCTGCTTCCCACCTACACAGCTCTTGAACAGGTGAAAAATGAATTAAACAGGAGTGTAAACCAAGCCTATGAAGCTAGTTCTTTATAATTTGTTCCCCGATCGATTAAACCTGTATGGTGACAGGGGCAACGTGATCGTTCTCCAAAAACGCTGTGAATGGAGAGGCATTCAGCTCGAAGTTGTCGATATTAAATCGCCGGACTGCCTTGACTTCTCCCGCGTGGATCTCATTTTCATTGGCGGGGGAAGTGACCGTGAGCAAGGTTTAGTGACGAAAGAGCTGCTCAAAATTAAACATGAATTTAAAGCCTGCATCGACGACGGTGTAGGCTGCCTCGCCATATGCGGAGGCTATCAGCTGCTTGGCAATTATTACGTGACCTCAGACGGTACGCCCATCATGGGACTGGATGTTTGTGATTTTTACTCGGAAGCGCAAAAAAATCGTATGGTAGGTAACGTTGTCATCTATACACCGGACTCCGGACAACTTGTAGGTTTCGAAAACCATTCCGGCCGTACGTTCCATCGCTATGAACCATTAGGAAAAGTGATCAAAGGATATGGCAATAACGGGGAGGATGGATGGGAAGGCCTCTGCTATAAAAATTTGATCGGGTCTTACCTTCACGGCCCTCTTTTACCTAAAAACCCTTTACTGGCCGATCGCATCATTGGCGCAGCGCTTGATAGGAAATATGGCAAGAAAGACTTGCTTCCGCTGGATGACCGGCTTGAATTTGAAGCTCATTCAATTGCCGAAGAAATTTGTTTACGAACCTCTGTTTGAATACTCGTGCAAAATAAAAAATCCACTTTTTTTCAAGTGGCTGCAGAAGCTAATCTTCGTTTGTCTAAATGTAGGGAAATTTTGTGCATTTTTCTATGACACAAATTTCCCTACATAAAAAAATAAAAGCTTGATTTCTCAAGCTTTTTCCCTCTGGTCAACCTTGGGTGTGAATTTCTATTCATTAGGATTCTTAAATGGGAATACCTCATACATTCCCGCTAGCATCCTGCCAGGTAGCTTAGAATCAATTTTATTTTGTTCTTTTGATATTATTTGTTCTAGCAGGACCCATCTCGGGAGATCTTCACCTTCATTTTCTAAATCATAATCCGCACCTGCGGGGTCGTCTATTCTCTACAATACGCTGTTCAATGTCATTCTCGAAGTCCAATATGCCAACATTCCGATAGATTCTGACTTTACACCAGCACTAATCATTTCTTCAAGTACGTCTGATATTTTTGTTATAATGGCGAGATTCGCTGATCGCTCGTGTAAAACTGCTGCCAAACAAAAAAACATCGCCTAATTTGCGATGTTTTTTTGTATCAACCAAAGGAAAACGCGTTCACAACTCTTTTTCCAATTATTCACTGTATATTTTTAGGTTGAGAGACTCCTTTGTGCAATTAAGAGGAAATTCGGATTTGAGCGGAGTCGCTAATCTCCGTCATCGTCTCCTTAGCACCGAATTGAACTTTAAGCTTGAATGGAGCATCACTTGAAACCGCAATCAGATAAGAGCCATCCTCCTGCTCAGTGGCAACAAGATCCACCGTTTTCCCCGCAAACCAGTATCGTCTGCAGCCAACAGATCCCTTGCCAGGCTCGAGCCTCCATGTCAATTCGTTGTGAATAGCATTGCCTTTAAGGCCGATGGCATGCTCCAGCAAGTAGAGCGTCGAAGCAATGCCGGACCAGCCGACAAAATCCTTCTTATCCGCATTACCAGAATCAATGGAATCCGGAGGATAGTTTTCCCAAATCGTTCCCGTATCTTGAAACACCTTCACGACATTATCTAGGTGATTGAGTGCAATTTCCTTGGCTAATTCGTTGTACCCGTACTTCTCCAAACCGCGAATGACCATGGTATTTGTCGGCGCCCAAACTGAACCTCTCCAATATCCGCCCCGAGGATCATAGCCCGGTTCATCGGCTGCGCATACCGGTACACGGTGTGCACGGTTGAAGGTGTTGGGATCGTTCAGCCATTCGGTCAACTTGACAGCCTGCTCTTCGTCGGCAATTCCGGCGATCAGCGCCCAATAAGCGGCGATCGTTTTCACGGGAGCTCGCTGCCCGTCATTCTTAAGGTCATAATAAAATCCAGTTTGGGGATCCCACATCAGAATGTTGATGGCATCGGCGAATAATTTTGTATCTTGATCAAGGCGTTCGATCGTGGCGGTAAGTTGTTTCGCTTCTTCGGTTGCCCCTACTTCCATGTACTTGGCGACCAGGTATCCGCCGATTTCGATTAGATTCCGAGCGAACAGCACCATCTCACAGCTAATATCAAGTCCGCTTCCTAAATATTTGTTGCGAGGCGAGTTATCCATGCTGGCCCAATCGGTGACAAACAATCCATACTGATTATACAAATGATAACGCAGCGCATCGTAATATCGTACCAGAGGCTCCCATATAAGTTCAAGCCGATTCAGGTCCCCCGTATGCTTGAAGCTCTCCAGCTCCGCCCAAGCTGCAATCGGGTGATTTAAAGTATCCAGCCTATAATAAGGAGGGTTCTCCACCGTTCGGCCCAGATCCGGCTTATACATCACTTCAAATTCAAGATCGTTGATTTCCGCGAGCCCTCTATGCTTGTAGTGATTATGAAAAAAGGAGTGCAGCGGCTTTCGCTCGACGTTCACCCACTTTGGAAAATCTTCACCGGTTTCTCTGAAATATTGCCGAGAAATTTCTCCGTCGTCCATCTGCTTACAGTAGAAGTTATCGAGCGAACGGATGCCCGGGATATACGGGTGTGCAAGGTTACAAAACATCGTAATAAACGCTGTATCCCACAAAAAGATATTGTTGCTGAACGCCGCGTCGGTGAAATTGCTGACAAAGCCGCTTTGCGGCGTTGGTACATGTGTGTTGCGGTAAGCGATCTCCCACGTCCGCCAGTAGCAATCGATATAATCTTGACGGCTTTCAAAAATAGGTTCAGGGAGTAGGCTGCGAGCTTCCTCAAATGTCAAAAGTGACGTATCCGCATATGTCTTCTTATTGAAAAATAGTCCTCTTCTTTGCTGCTCTTGTTGAACTTGGTTATTAGTCATAAGGTGATCTCCCCCCACCAATGAAAAAAGTTTATTGTATACAATCTAACCGGTGGATCGCTTCTGCAATCTCTTCCCCAATCAGCTCATAAGCGTAACGACTAGGATGGATATGGTCATTTTGGTCTATGAACCAAGAGATCGGAACCCCCGATTTCACTTTCTCTTTGACGCGCTCGTAGATGTTTATACAAGGCAGATGTTCCATTTCTGCAAATTGAACCGCGGCCTCCAGGTACATCTCGCTGTAAGCAGCCCATTCCTGCCTCATGTCTTTCGCTACTTCACGATACGTTGGGACATGATCTAGGAAGTTTTCTCGATCTGGCGGGATCGTAATGAGAAAAAGCAGCTTGGCGGGCGTTGTAGCTCTCAGCACATCAAACATTCGGCGCAGCACGTCATTGTAGTTATCGATGCGATGCTTGCCATCCAAGCGATGGTTATAGGCGAACGATTCGACTACGACCAGGTCCGGGCTAACAGCCGATAAGCATTTTTGCGACCCTGCTCCGAACGGATTCGGGAAATCGTGGGTGATCCGATAAATGCCATACTCCGCCCGGGTACCGCTTACCCCATAGTTAAACAATTCAAAAGGCTGTTCTGGAAAGTGCTTTGCTAACGCATCTCTCAGCTCAGGCATCTCGGTTCCCCAAAAAGCCGTCATCGAATCGCCGAGACAAGCGATTTTATATTTGCGTTTCATGTCTGAGCCTCCTTTACCCTTTTACGGCCCCAGCCATCAAGCCATTGACAAATTGCTTTTGAAGCAAAAGGAATACGGTTAGCGCCGGCACCAAGGACACGACGTTGGCAGCTAAAATTTTGGACCACGAAACGTTATCCGAATTTTGGAGCATCATGGCGAGCTTGAGCGGCAGCGTGTAGTTCGATTCGCTCTGCAGCAGGACGAGCGGCATGGTGAACGAATTCCAGTTTTGAACGAAATCGATAATGACTAGTGTCGTAATAGCAGGACGGATCAATGGAATGATAATGCGGGTAAACGTATGGAAATCGCCTGAACCGTCGATTTTGGCCGCCTCCAGCATTTCGTCCGGAATATCGTCGATGTACTGTTTGGTGAAAAAGATGGCAAAGACCGTAACGGAGAAAGGAATAATGAGACCGAGCAGCGAGTCAAACATACCCAGCTTTGTAATAATGAAATACAGCGGCAGCAGAAGGACAGTCGGTGGCACGATCATCGTCGCGATCAAACCTGAGAACAGCACATTTCTTCCTAAAAACCGCTTTTTGGAAAATGCATACCCGGCCATGCTCGAGAACAGCACCGTAAGGGCAACGGTAGGAACCGCTACTAAAAACGAATTTGTAAACGTTATACCGATTTTGAGCTTGTTCCATATATCAGGGTAGTTCTGCCAAACCAACGTTTCAGGGAAGAAGGTTGGTGGAAATCTTGTAATTTCCGCATCTCCTTTAAAACTGGATACCAGCACCCAATAGATCGGAATCAGGAATACAATGCCAATAGCCCAAAGAACAATTGTGGGCAGTAAGCTCTTATTTTTCATTTTACTGACCCCCTAGCTTAATCTTCGATCAACAAATTTCCGCTGAATAATCGTGATCCCTACGACAAAGATGAACAATAAGTAAGACATCGCTGCAGCAGGACCAAACTCATAATATCTGAAGGCTCGATTATAGATAAGGAATGGAACCGTAATCGTCGAATCCCCAGGACCGCCGCCTGTCATGATAAAGATTTCCTGAAATACATTGAGCGAATGAATCAAGAGCAAAATCAATATTACTAACGATATTCGACCTAGCATGGGCCAGGTGATATACCGGAATTTTTGCAATTTGTTAGCACCTTCTACATCAGCTACTTCATATAGATCCTTCGGGATGTTCTGCAAACCTGACAAATAAATTAGCATGTAGTACCCGATATTTCGCCAGCAAGACATGAGCACGATAACCGGCATCGCCCAGACCGCATTGGCCAGCCAGTTGGGCCCATTCATTCCGAACTTTTGCAGTAATGCATTGATCAGTCCCTTGTCCCCATTGAATAAGAACATGAAGATCAAGCTACCGCTGACAATCGAAATAATGTAGGGGATAAAAAAAATGGATCTAACAAAATTTACGCCTTTCAGCTTTTGGTTCACAAGTACAGCCAAAAAGACGGAGCCAACCAAGGAAAGCGGGATATAAAGTAAACCAAAATAGGTGGTATTAAAAACCGCTTTGAAGAACAACGGATTATGAAGTGCCGCTGAATAATTGTCAAAGCCAACGAAGGAACCGGGGATTTGGAATAGTCCGGCGGTTTTAAGCGTGATCGGCTTTATATCCTTAAAGCTGACAATGATGGACCAAATGATGGGATAAATTAAAAAGAGACCTAAAACGATGAGCGAGGGTAATAAAAATAGATAGGCGTTAAGGTCCCCAAGCTTACTTTTTAAAGCCTTCATGGTAGCTCCCCCTTACGAAATAAGGAGCACCCGGGCCTACAGGTGCTCCCCTCTTGTTTACTTGGAATTTTTAATGATTGCATTGCCTTTCTCTTGTACCATTTTCAAAGCATCCGCTGAAGAAATTTTTCCAGACACGGCCTGATTTAATGCACTCGTGTAAACTTCGTCACTAATTTGAGCCCATTGCGGAATCGGGAACAAGGTCATTGGATACTCTATACCCTTCATAAACACTTTGAATTCAGGATGATCATTATAAAATTTAGTGTCCTCCATATCTTTACGAATCGGCATACGATATGGATAGTATTTCCCGTCGTCTCCCTTTTCACCATTCATTACCATTTCTTGTCCCTGCTTGGAGCACAAGAACTTGATCAGCTTTTCAGAAGCGGCCAGCTTGTCGCCCGTTACTCCGGTAGGAACGGACAGGAGGTATGTGGTCACCTCCGTGGCTTTGCCAGCCGGCCCGGTTGGAACTTCGAATACCCCACCCTCAAATTTGCCGTTCGTTTTCCAAGCGGTTCCCACGCCCCATGGGCCGGATAATTCCATCGCTACGACTTGATTTGCAAAGTCAGTCTGAATAGCTCCCCCATCTTTCGTCAATGAATCTGGAGGAGATGTTTCTTTCAGCAGCTTCGTATAAAAATCCAGCGCCTTAATCCCTTCTGGGGAATTGATAGCCACTTCTGACTGCCCATTGTTTTGCGTGACTAGCTTGGCACCGGCCTGACCTGCAAACAAATCATACATCCATGCCAGGTCGCCGCTTTGCTTACCAGCTAATCCGATCCCGAATTGATCCGGCTTCCCGTCCCCGTTCGTATCTACCGTCAATTTTTTGGCAACCGCGTAAAATTCATCCCACGTTTTAGGCGTATCTTTAATTCCGGCTTTTTCAAATAAGGTTTTGTTGTAAATGACTTCGATCGTGTGACCAAGCCAAGGCATCCCCATCAGCTTGCCATTATCTTCAGCCAAAGTCCAAATTTGCGGCATATAGTTCGTTTTTTCAGCGCCAAAGTCCTTCATCAAATCCACGAACGCTCCTTGGGCCGCTAGCGGCTTGGCGTCGCCGTAAGAAATTTGAAGTACTTCAGGCGATTTTCCGCTTAAGATTTGGGTAAGAAGCTTTTGTCCGGTTTGTACGCCTCCGAGCAAGTTGACCTTTACATTCGGATTTTCTTTCTGGAACTGGTCGATCATTTCTTGGATCGCTTTGCCTCGGCCTGAGTCACTTGCCCATGCAATCTGCATGCTGATTTCCGTTACCTTGCCGTTGCTTTGTGCGGCATCTTTAGCTGGTGTAGTCGATCCTGCAGCAGGTGCATTGTCTGTCGCTGCGCCTCCGCAAGCCGACATGATCCCCATAAGTCCCACCATTGAAGCTAACCCTAACTTTTTAATCATTTTTTTCGACCTCCTCAATTAATGGCTTTAATAGCTGATGAAGCGAGTCAAACGAAAAACTAGTTTTTCCAATTTGGAAATTATGCTGTACAGTACGCATGTACTGATTGGCACCTGCAAGAAGCTCTGCCATCTGCTGAGCGGCAGCTTCAACGATTGGCGAGTCTACACTTGCCAGTCCATCTTCCATCCATCGATGGCTGCTCCCAAGGGAGACAAAATGGAATCCGTAATTTCGTATGTCCTCTTTGTATACGGGGTATTCATAAATCAATAGTGGTTTTCGGGCATAAACCGCTTCAAGCAGTTGATTCCCCCAGCCTTCGACTACACTTGGAAACGTGACGAAATCAGAAATGACGTAGGCGTCCCAAAGCGAATATTTCTTACCCCCATCGGAGTAGGTCCTGGAGTGGCTAATTTTGGAGCTAATATACCTCATATCGATTCCAAGATGTTCGGCTTTGATCCGTAACTTCTCGGTATATTCGTAACTGGATTCAGGCATGCCCGCCAAAACATAGACGACTCGACTTCTCTCGGATAACTGCTTCCCGTTATATAGAGTTGCCTTACGGCGTTTAAGCGCTTCGACCCTCAACTGTAGCTGAGCCACGACATCGATTCCGAGCTCGATCGTTTTGCGTTCTGTAACCCGGGTTGCTTGCAAAATAACAATGTCATCCTCATTCACACCAATATCCTGACGTAAAGTTGCGTTATAGGAATCGCCTGTCCAAGACTCACCGTCAAAATCGAACACATTTGGTATAACGACAGCATTCAGATGACGGCGTTCCTTTAATTCCTTCTGATAAAGACTGTTCGAAACGATATGAACTACATTGGACAAATCCGGCGGAAAAAAACGTTCTAACCAGTCGTTAACAATGCTACAGGTAGGCCGCGAATAATTATCGCGCTGCCAAAAAAAATTGTTATGAAATGCTGCGCAAGGAATGCCGGTTTTCTCCAAAGCCGTTGTGAGAGCGATCCCAGCCGGTAAGCTCCAGCCTAACGACAACAAATTGAAGGCGATGAGCAATTCGATTTGTTCCATTTCGATAAAATCGATCAATTGGTCTTCCATTCGTTTAGCAAAAAACATGACGTCGTCCGCAAATTCCTGCTCGGATTCGTAGTCTATTTGTTTATCGAATGCATTAAAAGTAAACTTCTCATTCATCGGGTGCTTGTAATGAAGCTCAGGGATGACATGAGCGCTTGCTTGTCCTTCACTTCCAGCTAGAAACAGGACTTGATGGCCCATGCGGATCAGAGCCTCTCTCCACTTTTCCATTTCCAAGGAAACGCCATCTGTTTCTCCAACTCTGAAGTGGGCGAGCGCGATGTTCAAAGTTTCACCCCTCTCGCGGTGAGATGCCCTGCGAGGCGCATCGTTTCAAAGAAACGGATGACGGCCTGCTTAAGCAGCACCTCTCCTTGATCCATGGATTCGTCCAGCGCCATAATCTTATCGACGATGGGGACGACTGCATGAACACCCTCCTGGCGGATCGACTGCTCGGTACCCTCGAATCGTCCAGTAAAGACTACAACCGGGACATCATGCTGCTTGGCTAATCTTGAAATACCGATGGGCGCTTTACCATACATGGACTGGCCGTCAAACTTCCCTTCGCCTGTAATGACCAGATCAGCAGCTGCTATCTGTTGTTCCAAGCCGCTCAGCTGGGCAATCAGCTCAAAGCCGCTCATGAGGCTCAGATTCGGGAAGAAGGATTGCAGCGCAAATCCGAGTCCGCCCGCAGCACCAGCGCCGGGACTTGTCCGCATGTCTTGCCCGGACTCTTGAACCACAAGTTCAGCAATACGGCTCATTTGTCGCTCGAAGTTGTCGGTTTCGTCTGGCTTCAAGCCTTTTTGCGGCCCGAAAATGTGAACGGCCCCTTCCGATCCAAGCAAAGGATTCTTCACATCGGAAGCGATGATTAGCTCGATTTGGCTGAGCCGTGGATCCAAAGGACTGGCGTCCATGCTAGCGATGGCCCCTAGCTCAATAACCCCGCCGTTCAGTCCCTTTCCATCTCGATCGAAGCATTGCAAGCCTAATGCCTGTAAGCATCCCAGCCCCGCATCGATGGTTGCGCTACCGCCTAAACCGATGATGATTCTCTTTGCACCGCGATCAAGGGCCAAGCGAATGAGCTGTCCCGTCCCGAATGTCGAAAGCCCATCCGGCTTGCGCTCAGCTTCTTTCAGAAGGGTGAGCCCTGAGGCAGCCGCTGTCTCGATGACCGCCGTCCGCTCTTTTTCGATCCAGCAATAGCTGGCGAGGATGTCCCGATTACCAGGATCTTTCACCTCATGCCAAATCATTTCGCCTCCAGCAATCATCCGGTACGTTTCTGCTGTACCTTCACCTCCGTCTGCCATCGGGATCATGACGGTTTGTGCTGTAGGAAATACGGCGAGTATGCCTGCTTCGATTTGTTCGGCTGCGCTCATCGTAGACATGGACCCTTTAAAGGAATCCGGAGAAATGACAACTTTCACTTTTCATTCTCCCCTTTTAGCCGTTTGATCCACATCACTTGGTAAGGCTCAAGGTGGAGCTGAAGAACGTCCTCGATCTCCAAGGTTTGGCCAGAGATCAAGTCTACCACGCGATCTCCATACGCCCAGCTCGTCTGAAGAGGGACTTGTATCAGATCATTAGTGATGTTCACGACAACCAGTACCTCCTCACCCTGAGATGACGTACGAACCAAGGTGAATAGCCGGTCGTCGCATTTCAGGACACGTTGTGATGCATTGGGATGGAAGCAAGGCTCAGCTGATCTTGCCTCGATAAGCTTACGGAGGGAGTGGAATACTTGCTCCCGCAGCGAACCCTTCGTCCCCAGTTCAAGCTGCACCTGATCGTACTGCAACTGTTCTCTGTTAATGGAACGGTATCGGCCGGTTTTCTTTACACCCTCCAGATCGTTTTGAGATCCGAGCAGGCTATGAACGTAAATGGCCGGCATTCCCATAAACGATAGGAGAATGGCATGTGCGGCGTTAAATCGCTTGACCTTCAGTTGGTCCGCTTCCTCAGGGTGTGATAACGCATTCAAATAGTTGATATTTAATTCATAAGGGCTTTTCGTCCCGTCACCGTTGTCCTTGTAGGAAATGAATCCACCATGCTCCTGCACCTTTAACGCCATTGCATTCACTTCATCCTTCGTCAAAATGCCTTCGACTGGGCGGACACCTATACCGTCGTGTGACGAAAGGAAATTGAAGAAAGCACTCTCTTGTGTCGTCGGTTCAAGCGAATCGGCCCATTCTAGAAGCTTGCGGCTATTTCCCGTTTGCAGTGTATGCAATGTGAGCGGCGGAAGCGGAAATTGATATACCATATGAGCTTCGTTGGAGCCATTCCCAAAATAGCTGATATTATCCTTATGAGGAACATTGGTCTCTGTAATAATCACCGTTTCCGGCGCCGCAGCCTCCATCACTTCTCGGATCACTTGGACAATCGCATGAGTTTCTTCCAAATGCATACACGTCGTTCCAAGCTCTTTCCACATAAACCCAATCGCATCCAAACGAATGTACCGAGCTCCGCGCGCAATATACATGAGAAGGATTTCCAAAATTTCTAAAAGCACCTTCTCATTGGCAAAGTTCAAATCAATTTGATCATCACTGAACGTTGTCCATATGCTCTTCTCACCCCTAGACGTCTGAAACTTGGTCAGCAGAGGTAAAGCACGCGGGCGGGTAACGCTGCTATAGTCAACGTTCGGATCGGCTTCGACAAAGTAATCAGCAAACTTTTCATCACCCGACAAATACCGTTGAAACCAGTCGCTATGCTGTGAAATATGATTGATGACGCCGTCAAACATCAACTCAAAGTCGCGTGACAGCTCGGTGACATCGTCCCAATCCCCCAATTCCGGGTTGACCTCTCGATAATCAATGACTGAAAAGCCATCGTCGGAGGAATAAGGATAGAATGGCAGGATATGAACCGATGACAGCATGTCCTTGCAATTGTTTAATAAGAACTTTCTAAGCGTTTGAAGCGGCTTTTCGCCTTCGCTGAGAATCGAATCACCGTAGGTGATCAGCATGATGTCCTTTTCTGATACCCAGCGTTTACGATCTGCCTTCGATGCTTCCGAATATGTGACCAGCAGTCGATTAATTTCTAGAAATAGAGTCGCGGCCTTCTCTGTTCCGTATATAAAATTAAGCTTCATTAATAATGTATCGCTAGATTTCTGAATTGCCATAGCTGTCAAAACCACCTTTATCATTTGTTGTGCATCAAGCGTAACAGGTTTTGAAAGCGTATAACATGGTACGGATACCAATCCTGAACCTTAGATAGTTATCATTTATTGTTCTTTGTAACGAACGGCACTCCCGCATGTTCCGGCTTGAAGTATAGTGCCAGGTAGAGCAGCACCGCCTCATCGAATACTCTTGGGTCGTAGCCGGTTGTTTCCTTAATTTTGATCAATCGGTATTGAAGCGTATTTTTATGGATGTAAAGCTGCTCTGCCGTTTTATTAATGGATTGGTTGCAGGCAAAGAACAAGCTTAACGTTTCCGTGATTTCTTCAGGGTCGGAGAAGCTTTCCAGATTCAAAATTTTCCGAACGAAGGGTTGCCGATTTTCCTCCGGGACACTTTCTAGCAGGATTTCCAACCGCAAGTCGTCGTAAAAGACGATGCTCACGTCTCCGGTTGGCTTAGCCAACGATGCAGCTTTTTCCGCTTCCAAATAGGAAGCCGATACGCCGCGGATGAAATCGTAGTGGCCGCCGACGCCTACGATGATAGAGAAATGTTCGGATTTCGGCAGCTGCCGGAGGATATAATGAATTTTATGCGAAACGAATTCTATATTCTTTTCTGCACTAGACCCCTGACTTGTAAGGAGGATGACAAATTTCATTAGACCGAGTGGAACGATTAAATCTTGTTCGTTAAACTTGACCGCCTCGCGTAAATAGCCGAAATATCGATTATGCTCTTTCTGTAGGTCGAAGGACGGGTTTTTGTGCAGCTTATCATCCTCATGCTGAATGTGGATCGTTACCGCCACCCGAGGCAGATTTACGTTCAGCCCCAGCATCCAGCCCCGCGAAGAAAGCACTTTTTCTTCCTTCCATCTGCCTTCCAGCCAATCTCGGATAAACACTTCCCTGGACTGATTTACGATTTCTTCCCGCTCATCGATTAGCTGTTCTTTAATCAAAATTTCCGTCATTTTGCGGATAATTTCCGCCATTTTCATCACTTCTGGTTCCGTTGATGTGATGCCGATAACGCCGATGATGCGATTCTCGAAATAGACGGGCAAATTAATGCCGGCCTTCGTTCCTGCATACTCATTCTCTTTGACTTCGAGCTTCTTTTTCGTCTTAAGAACGATCAAGGCTCCTTCATGAACAACACCGATTCTCGACTGATCCGTACTGGCGATCACTATGCCCTCATCGTTCATGAAGTTGATGTTATGGCCAACAATTTTTGACAGCTCTTTTACGATATATTGTGATTTTTTACCAGAGATCATTCGCATCAGCCCCTATGAGCTTGCAGCATTTGATATATACCTAGTAGTGTGCTTCGTAACGAGTCCGTACTAATGGCAACCGAGGTTATAACACCTCTATGACTGAGTTCTCGACTGAAGCTTGGCACGAACAGTTCTCCACTCTTAGAGATTTGTCCTCCCAGCACGATGATGTCCGGGGCAAACGTCTTCAGCGCTGACGCGAGTGCTTCTCCCATCTGTCTACCGAAGGCATTAAACAATTGCAGTGCAGCCTCTTCCCCGCGACGAGCCGCATCAGCTAGCTCTTTCACATCTTGTCCCGAACGGTTTAGCCCAAAATCACGAGCCAGTTCGAGCAGCCCCCTTCGGGAGATATAATCATCGGCAATCCCAGAGCGATACGGTAGATGATACACCCAGCCATTAGCTGGAATGTCCTCACGCTGCTTAATTAAGTGACCGGATTCCATAAAGCCAGACCCTACTCCCGTTCCAAGCGTGAAGCAGACGGCTTTCCGGAAGGTTGCAGCCTGTCCGAAATAGGCTTCACCCAATGCGAAGAGAGCCGCATCGTTCTCGAAACGTAGTATACTCTCTCGATCCATTCTTGCCGCAATCTGGCCGTTCTCCTCGATCCCTTTCCGCAATAAATCGCCGAATCGTAGCCCGTACAAGCCCTCGAATTTGTCCAAGCCTTGAATATAGCTAATCCCCTGTTCATAATCGAACGGTCCGGGGAATGCGTAACCAATCCCTGCAATCCGTTGTTGTTTGTCAATATCGGCTTT
Source organism: Paenibacillus aestuarii (assembly GCF_027789125.1). Lineage (GTDB taxonomy): Bacteria > Bacillota > Bacilli > Paenibacillales > NBRC-103111 > Paenibacillus_E > Paenibacillus_E aestuarii. The sequence goes on from NZ_JAQFVF010000023.1 coordinate 36,835, forward strand.
GTCAAGCAGGTCGACGGCCATGTGAATGAAATGATCTATAATTTCAGTTGCGGTGCCATTGGCCTTGGATTCATATTGCGACAGCGTATGTGTGAGCACCTCACCCGATCCATCGACAACCCCGGCTTTGATCGACGTGCCTCCAACATCGAACGTTAAGTAGATTCCTTTCTTCATGAATTTTACCTCCGTTTGTCTATCTCACGCCTTGACATATGCCTTAATGGTCACAATGGTTTTGCCGATACTCGGTCCGCTCGGCTTGATGATGAAGCTCTCAATCGACGCAGGAATGATAAATGTCTCTGCATAGTGCACAATGAATGGCGCGAATTCGCCTGTAGGGCTTTCCACGACAGCTTCTTCTCCTTCGACTAAGTTCAGCATTTGTACACTATCGTTGCCTGTGTGCAGCACTGGTTCGGAGAACCAATGACGCCGTGTTTCAATAAATTGATATTCATGCAGACCGGTCCGCTCCTCGCGCCAGCCGATTCCCTCAGCTATCTGTTCGACTCTGCCGACCAATTCTTGTTCGACCCATGATGTCGTCCGGTCCCATTGAATGACTTTGGAACCGTGCTCAAGATGAACCGGACGCGGCTTGCCATCCAGCCCCAGTCGATCCCAATCCCACAGCTTGAAGGTAAAAATGTACGGCGTCGCACTAATTTCAAGCACCATGCAATCGTTACCCGAACAATGAACCGTTCCTGCAGGGATTAAGAAGTGATCATGCTTGGAAGCAGGGAAGATGTTCACGTACTGTTCAGCCGGGAACGAGCCGTCTCCCTGCTCTGCCTTCTGCAAGTCCTCCAGCATCGCTTCGGGCTGAACCTCTTCTCTAAGGCCTAAATAGACTTGGGCTCCAGGCTTTGCATCGAGGATATAGTAACTCTCATCCTGCGTATAGTGCATACCGAAGCGATGATGAATATAATCCGCGGTCGGGTGAACTTGAAGACTTAAGTTCTGTCCACCTATTGTATCCAAGAAATCGAATCGGATCGGGAACTCCGCGCCGAATCGAGCGTAAACCCGCTCTCCCAGAAGTTCCTTAGGCTGAAGGAATACAAGATTAATCGCCGGTACTTCCACTCGAACCGAGCCGAAGTCTAAGTATAAGCTATTCTCCTCCGGAACACCGTCGAACCCCCATGCGTACGGATGCTCTTTGCCAGGCAGTGCCAGCTTCTCTTCAAGCCAAGTCCCACCCCAGACACCAGGATCAAAATAGGGTACCAACCGAAAAGGCTGCCGCGCGATTTGCTTCATCCCATCCTGCAATGCATTCCACGATACCAGTTTGGGATCACTTCGCTTATTGGTATCGAGATAATAGTCGATTTGCGGAAACAGTGTCCGTTTCAGACGATCCGCCATACGCCATTCATGGAAATAGCTCCGCTTGTATTTACGCAGCAAATCTTCGTCTTTATTGTGCGCCTGCCAATTACCAAGCTCCTTCGAGCGGAAGCGAAGCTGTATTTCCCAGCGAGCCAGATCCGCGTATACAAGCAAATCTCCGGAAGTCACAAGCGACGCACCAAAACCGATAATGACGACCGTCCCTTCGTGAATGGACTCCACTTGCTCTCGAAGCTTCGCCAGTTTTTGCTTGTGATACATCTCTTCTATTTGAAACGGGGACATGTATCCAAATACACGGTCATCCGTTAAATATCGCTGCACCATGCTTTCAATCTCAGCGTTCTCCAATACGGCCGTTTCTGCATCGATGATAGCTGGAGAATGAAGATAAGGACTGAGTCCATCGATGATCTCCTGCTGCCGGACCCCAGGATAGCATTCGATGACCAGAATGGATTTACGCTTGTTTTGCAATTGATTCTGCAATAACGTTCCGATATCCTCATATCCGCGGTATGCCTCTCGATCCTTACTATTAACGAAAATGGATGGCTCTTTGTTATACATAGTCGTCATCGTTATCATTGCCTCCCACATATTTTCACAATATATAACACAATATAACACATGCGAACATTTTAGACCATAAAAAAATCTCTTCGCTATAATTCATCACGAAGAGATCTAAAGTTACTCCACCACATGCAGCTCGCAATTCATGAGCTCGCACGCCTCCCGAACGTGCTCAGGCACTCCACTGTCCGTCACCAGCGCCGATATTTCGTCCAGCCGCGCAACGGTAGCGAACGAGCGGCTTCCGATTTTGGAGGAATCCAGCAGCATAATCGTTCGCTCGGCCGACTGGATCATCGCTTTTTTAACTTGGGTATCCATTAGATTCGGATCCGTAAAGCCAGCCTCCAGTGTAAAGCTCAGTGAAGAGAGAAAGGCCGTTCGGGCATGATACCGAGCGAAATAAGCTTCTGCCTCCGGACCGACGAATGTACCTGACGGCTCTCGCAGCATTCCCCCACAGCATAGTACCGTATGCCGGCCTGCCAATGACCTCAGCTGCTGAAGGGCATCCATGCCGTTCGTCATCAGCGTCAGTTGGGACTGCGTGAAATAGGAGGCCATTCTCGTTACGGTTGTTCCTCCCTCCAGAATAAGGACATCGCCGTCTGAAACAAACCGCTGCACGGCATACGCAGCCAGCTTCTCTTTTACTTCGGGGTTTCTAGCCTGCTTGTCCGGCAGTGCAGGTTCTCCATAAAGCTTATCTACATGTATAGCTCCTCCGTGAGCACGTGCAATACTGCCTTGTTTACCCAAAAACTCCAGATCACGTCTAATTGTCATTTCGGAAACACCAAAATGAACGCTCAATTCTTTTATTGTACATCCTCCGTGACGAGCCAAATAATCCTGTAGCACTTGCCTTCTTTGGATCGGCAACACAATCGAACACCTCAACATATAAAATTTATTGATAATTACATATTATCACATAACATAACATAATAATGAGGCTTTCGTAAAATAGAATAACAACTTTTCTTCCATAAACAGAAAATCCCATCAGCCATCGGCATACAAAATTCCCATTAATCAAATATCCACGATTCACGCGGCACTCAAAGAGTAATATTCTTGTCACCCGAGGTGACGTTTTGAAGAAGAATCTGAAGGCCCTATAACCAATTAAATAATCGTGGCGAAGTTCTTGTATTGATAGAGAAAACAAAACGTACGTACTGACGAAGAGAATTGATATTGAACTCCAGATTGTTTTACCATCATAAAGAAGAACACCTCTAATTATCATTAGAGGTGTTCTTGTATTTAAAAACGCACATTTTGAAATTCTTGCTAGCATACGGTCTTTCATAAATTTATAAAAACAATATACGAATATAGAATATACGCTACCTGTTGTAACGACACAAATATGCGGACATAAAAGATTGGGCGCTTTTCTTTGGGCATGATCGAAAAAAGTATTTCTCCCTACGGTCACCAGATCTTACTAGTCGACCTTTTTTGTTGGATTCTCAACTCTATTATGCATAAATCTACCATAAGGTTAAGGATTTCTCTCACATTCATTTCCTTCTCATAATTTACAGGTACACTGAATACTAAGCGTTACTATTTACTGCAAGAAGCCACTAACGTTTGGAATAAAATTCATACTATGGAGGAATGTATCATGAAAAAGTTGCTAGTAGTAGCCGCTACAACGTTGACACTCGGGTTATCTCCACTCGGTTCGTTAGCAACAACAACAACAACAAAAACTTCCGCAGATTTCACCGACCTGGCAAGTGTTGACGCTGGCTTGAAAGCTAAGATCGACGCCCTGCTTGCTAAAGGCGTATTCGAAGGTACTTCCGACAACACCTTCGGCATCAAGGAGAACATGACTCGCGCTCAATTCGCGAAAGTTCTTGTTCTGATTAACGGTGTGAAAGTTGACACGACTTTAACGACTTCCTCGTTCACAGACGTTAAAGCTGACGACATAGCTAACGGTTGGTCAATTCCTTACATCGAGGCTGCTAAAAAAGCGGGTCTGGTTGACGGAACTTCCGACACAACTTTCAACCCAGGCGACAACCTGACGCTTGGTCAATTCGCTACAGCGCTCGTTAAAAGCCTTGGCAAGAAAGTTGATGTAACTGGCACTCCTTGGTACAAGGACGCTATCACAAAAGCAGTTGCTCTAAACATGCTGCCGCAAGCTACTGACGGTTCGGTGAACGCAACTCGCGCTGACCTGGTAACTGGTGCATACGCTCAACTAACTGTTAAACCAGTACAAACACCAGTACCGACACCAGTTCCATCTCCTGTTGTTCCATTAGTTAATCAATCAGCAATTGATAAGATCATAGCATTGGGCGATCAGTATCATGGTGCTCCGTATGTATTCGCTGGCACACAAGTTGTTAATGGTCAGTATATCCAAGGTGACTGCTCTGGTTGGACAAAATTTGTATTTGGACAGTTGGGCTATCATTTGCACGGAAGTTCAAGTACACAAGCCGCAAATGACGGCGTTGTAGTGGACAAGTCGCAGTTAATGCCGGGCGATCTGGTATTCTCCGACCCAACGCATGAAGGGCATGTATCCCACGTCTCCATCTATATCGGCAATGACACGTTGCTTCACACGTACCGAAAAGGTATCGGTGTAACGACTTCTAAATTTTCGGGCAGCAGTTGGGATAAAACATTTATCGTTGCTCGCCGTGTACTTTAATCTGTAATTAGCGTTGTTTACTGGAGGCGTATTCAGGTATTACCGCTTTCGAATCCACTGACTAGAGGTGTAATCGTAGACGGCGGCGAGATAATGTTCGACAAAAAACAGCTCCATTAATTTGACGATGGGTAATTGGGCGTTAGCTGCTAACTTCCGCTAGATGTTATGTGATCAACTTAAGTATTTTTTATTTTCATAAGAATTCACAGTTCTGAAAAAAAAGTGCTCGACCCAATCTTTAAATATTATTTCCCGTAAATATTTCGTTTATCTACAAGAGGAGCATTTTACTATAGCGGTCCGTTAGAATAACGTCAATGTCTCGATATTTATTATCGTAGGAAAAAACTATATCATAATTTATTCATAATCGCATTGACTTGAGACTCCGAAATGGTTCGTCTCATTAATTCATAATATTCTGGATAACAAAGGTAGTTATTGGTTATCTTACATGAAGAATCCAAGCTGTAGGAGAAAATAACTTACGCCACATCGAAAATTCCAGTCAGCCAACATAAAACCTCAACGATAGATTTATTATTGCATACGTTACAGAAGCTAAAAATACCAGCGATAATTTCTTGCCGGCGTTCGCCGAGCAGTTGGTATACATCTGAGTGGTAGACGTCTATTTGACATCGCTACCTTCTCTTACATGGATAAGAAAAAACCATCCCGTAAGGGATGGTTTTAACAGGCTATTTATTATCTTCGTAAATTATGACAGATTGGGTTTCTGCCTCCCATTTCACAGATGCTTGTAAGGCCTCGCTAACAAAACGAATAGGCACAACCGTGCTGCCTATTAAGCTCCCCATTTACACATTTGATCAAATGTATGCATTATAAATGTCGCTCGGCCATCAATTATTTGCTCTTCAACAAGCATGGAAAGGAATCTATCCGTAGTCATAACACGAAAATAGAAATATTCGACACCCTCAACTTCTTCCTCGCCAATATAAGCTGTACCAATCCATACCTAACCGTTAAAGTTCTTATATGATGCACCCGATTTCTTCGAGATACTACTCACACTGCTTTTCTGTTTCTATTTTTACTCTAGAAATCTATATGCATATTTCAGTTAAGTCTTCTTTTAAACGTTACTTATTTATTACCGAGTTGTTCCGCCAAACCGATTAGAAGTCCTTCATTTCCACGAATGTAGCAGAGCCGATACGAGTCCTCATACTGAACCACTTCGCCAACGAGCTGAGCACCATACTTCGTGAGTCTGGAAACCATTTCGTCAATGTCTTCAACGGTGAACATGACGCGTAGATAACCGAGGGCATTTACAGGAGCAGTTCGGTGATCTGATATAGTAGGTGGGGTGAGAAATCGCGAAAGTTCAAGTCGGCTGTGACCATCTGGGGTAACCATCATAGCAATCTCTACACACTGTGAACCCAGCCCGGTTACGCGACCAGCCCATTCACCTTCGACAGTAGCTCGCCCTTCGAGCTTCAAACCAATCTCCTCGAAGAAAGAGATTGCGTTATCAAGGGATTCTACAACAATGCCAACATTGTCCATTCTTAGTAATTTGTTTTCTACCATAATTTTATCTCCTTACGTGACAATTTTACTACCTGATTATCTTCATATTTATTCGATTCAAGAATTGCTAGTTCCTTCCAAGCGATTAACATAAAGATTAGTCACAGTATAGGCAATTATGTTTGTGTCGCCGGACAATTGATGACTTTGTATCCGTAGTTCATCAGTTATCTTTCAGTCCCTCTTATCTTTTCTACTACGAATCGAGCTAAAATTAACGCGATTATATAGAACATCCACGAATAGAATAATTTCCAACTGTTCAGTCGCTGTTCCTTTCTTATTCTGCGAGCGTTTACTAGAATGTATTATTTAAACTGTTAATATTAAGTCCATCATAGACAGCCGCACCGCCTCATATTCTTTATCGAGGTGATGTTGATGCAGCAGCACAATCTATTAATCAATGGAAAAAGACTGCAGGAAACGATTGAAACGTTTGCAGATTTCGGACGGACGGCTAATAACGGTGTTACTCGATTATCACTTACGGAAATGGATGTGCAGGTCCGCAACTACTTCAAAGCGTGCTGCGAGGAATTAGGCTTAGTCGTTACAGTTGATGATATGGGCTGCATGTATGCCACGTTGGAAGGCTTGGAAAAGAAACCAGCCATCGTCATCGGCTCTCACCTGGACACTGTGCGAAAAGGCGGCAGATTCGACGGTGTGCTTGGCGTCATCGCCGGCCTTGAAGTCGTTAGAACGCTCATTGACCATCAAATCACACCTAAGATCCCCATCACGATTGTGAATTTTACGAATGAAGAAGGCGCCCGATTCGAGCCCTCTATGATGGCTTCAGGTGTACTATCCGGCAAGTTCGATAAGGCAGCGATGCTTAGCAAACGAGATTCTGCGGGTATCACCTTCGAAGAGGCGCTAAAAACCAGTGGGTTCAATGGGGATGCGAACAACCGCATTGCGGAAGCGACCGCCTATTTAGAGCTGCATATCGAACAAGGTCCTATTATGGAAAAAGAAAACAAGTCCATCGGGGTTGTGGACTGTGTGGTCGGCATGATCTGTTATGAAATTGAGGTCACAGGGGAATCCAATCATGCTGGTACGACACCAATGGATTTTAGAAAAGATGCCTTTTTTACAGCCAACGATCTTGTAATCGATCTTCGCCATAAGCTGGATGCCCTAGGTCACAAAGATCTGGTCTATACGATGGGAAGATTCAATGTCTTGCCAAATATCCATACGGTCATTCCTAATAAGGCGATATTTACAATTGAGGCCAGACATAAGGACGGAGAAATCATCCAGGATGTGGAACGCTTGATTCAAGGATTGGATCGTTCAATCCGTGGTTGCGATGTGCAAATCTGTAAATTATGGGACCGAGATACCGTATGGTTCGACGCTTCCATTTGCGATCGAATCGAACAAGCCGCACAAAGCTTGAATTATTCGAATCTAAGAATGGTCAGCGGTGCTGGACATGACGCGCAATTTGTTGCCAGCTTCCTTCCATCCGCCATGATTTTCGTTCCAAGTGTTCAAGGAAAGAGCCACTGTGAAGAAGAATTCACCCCCTATGAAGACTGCGAAAAAGGCGTCAATGTGCTGTTGACAACGGTCCTCTCGCTGCTGGAATAAAATGAAAACAAGGAGTAAGCAACGATACCGCTGCTTCTCCTTGTACAATTTTTTTTATTCGATGATAGAAGCTAACGCTGTATCCAAGGCATGAATCACCTTATCGCACCACACGTCGAACTCGGGATCCTCTTTTTGCAGCGCTGGATTGGCCAAAATGTTGGCAATCGTCTGTTTAATCCCTTGATCGAACCGGACAGAAGCGGTAAAACCAGGGACAAGCCTTTTCAGCTTCGAATTATCAAATACGACAGTATTCGCTTTATCGCCGATCAATCCCCCACGATGATCCTGCTTGCTGCAAGCCGCCAAAAACTGTGATGAGACATGAACCGCTCGTAATTGGACACCTAATGCATCCGCAATCGCTTCATAAATTTGATTCCAGGTCAGAGATTCGTCGGACGTAATCTGGACGGATTCGCCTATCGCATGAACATTGCCCATCAAACCGATAAAACCTTTGGCAAAATCGCTGTTATGGGTCATCGTCCATAAGGAAGTGCCATCGCCATGAATGATGACAGGTTTATTTTCCAGCATTCGCTTCGCAACCTGCCAACTGCCATTGCTGCCATGCACGCCAAGCGGAATGGAGCGCTCATCATACGTGTGGCTTGGCCGCACAATCGTTATCGGAAATCCGTTATCACGATACTGTTTCAGTAAATAATCCTCACAAGCGATCTTATTGCGAGAATATTCCCAATACGGATTCGCCAGCGGTGTACCTTCGGTAATTCGATAATCCGACAACGGCTTTTGGTACGCTGAAGCGGAGCTGATGAACATGAATTGTTTCGTTTTCCCCGCAAATAAACGATAATCTCTTTCCAAGTGGGCAGGATGAAAAGCAATGAAATCCGCAACGACATCGAATGTCATGTCTTGAATCAGCTGTCCAACTTTGTCTTCGTCATTAATGTCGGCCTGGATGATGTTCACATTCGCCGGAAGGCTCTCCGATCGGCTGCCACGATTCAAGAGATACAGCTCGCATCCTTGTTCCGATAACTGTCTGGTAATTGCCGAGCTAATCGTTCCGGTTCCTCCAATAAATAGCGCTTTCATAAGCACACCTCCTAAAGGAATTAACACCTAACTTATTCTCGTCCGGGGCCACATTATCCTGCGCTGCTATCAAATCTGCATAAGTCAAAATCGATCTCAACGATCGCGATATTTTGCCTAATTCGTTCTTTAATGTCATTCACCCATTGGATCAAGCGAGGTGTTGCCAGCTGAAGGTCTTCTTTTTTATGGATAACCAGATAAAGCGTAATATCACGCAGTTTTAAAAAGGTGGAGAGCTCCTGGAGCCATTGCCTTGAAAGCGGCATCACTTTCTCGTATCCGGACCAGAATGCTTGAACGAAATCAGCCGCAAAGGCTTCCCGGTTGCCTGCATAGCGTTCAGGAACACCCCAAGATAACGCATAATATAGCGGGATGGCGATATCATGAATAAACCAGTTGTAGGCACAATCGTCAAAATCAAAGACAGAAATCCGACCATTATCAACGAAAAAGTTCCGCGAATGAATATCGGTATGAATTAGTCCGTACACGTCCTGACCTTGGGGCAAGCTGTGCAAATGGGTCATAACTTCATTTAAACGCTCCAGCACATATTCATCGCCAGGCAAAACATACGATTTCGCATTCACCAAAAGCTCGTCGTCCTCCCAGGTCATTCTCTTGTGATGAATGGACGGCGTGTAAGATTGCGTGGCTTTATGCATGCGGCCTGTGATCTCGCCCCACGACGCGAACAAATGCTCGTTCCATTCCGCAGGATTCGCATAATCCGGCATGTGACCTTCAGCTTTTTGAAAGAGTGACGCTGTGAAATAAGAATCGCCCGCATGGATGACTTCCGTCATTTTGCCAAGCCGAGAAGTATAAACTTGCGGAATATCAACGCCAACCTGCACCAGATAAGAGATCCAATCCAGCTCCGCCAATACGTCGAGTTCCGAGCGATGGCTGCTATGCGTGAATCTCATCACATAAGATTGGCCTTCGCGCTCTACTTCGTACACATAATTCTCAAAATCCCCAAGCTTCTTGTAGCTCCCCTTCGTCAAGCTAAATCGATCTGCAGCTTCATTCAAAATATGCATGCCAAAAAGTGTGTTTACCGCTTGCTCCAACTCCATCCCTCCTACTATCAAGCCTTAATGAAGCGAAAAACCATTTGCTCCATATCCTGAATCGTTCTCTCATAGTCCGTTTCTTCGCCAGTAAGCATGTACTGCAAAGCTAATCCATCTCGGACCGACCAGAACAGGCAAGCAACGGTTTCCTTATCGAGATCGGATCTAAACTCGCCAGATCGTATCCCGGCTTCGATAATCTCTTGAATAAATACCAGCGCTTTGTCCGCATATTGTTTCCAGCGCTCAATTAGTTCCGGCTGCCGGGCGGCATAAAGCATAAATTCAAGATGAAAGGCAAGCCATTTGCGCAGATCTTTCAAAGATTGCCGGCGAAAGCGCTCAAACATATGATGGATTTGATCGGATGCGTTCGGAATGCTTTTGAACTGCTCGCTTAAGCTGCTCACCATGGCATTCATTCTGTCGTCCGCCATTTGGATATACATTTCTTCTTTGCTCGAAAAATAACTGTAAATGACACCCTTGCTCATCCCTAAATGCCGGACGATATCATCGACGGTGGTGGCTTGAAAGCCTTTTTCCGTAAAACAATGCAGCGCTGCTTCGAGGATGGCGGCTTTTTTCTCCGCCTTATAAGCTTCTGAAACTTTAGGTGACATAGCGCTGTCTCCTTTCCGTTACATTGATATACAGCCGGTAGTGCAGTAATGTAAAGTCGACTGACCAGTCAGTTTTAGATCTATCATAACATATAGAAAGCTATTTTAGAAAAATATTCATTTAATCTTAAATTAGAAAAGCCCCCTGGTGGGGGAGTCTCTGCCTTTTATTTTGTTTACATAATAAAAGTTACGTTACCTTTAAATCCCCACCCTCTTATAATAAATCACAGTTGCGTCTAAGTTACCGTTCGCGGATTTGGCATAATCGGGGATTCGACCCGCTTCTTGATACCCAAGTGTAGCATATAGATAGTTCGACGGGTCACCTTCCCTTGTATCCAACACGATTAACGATCGAAGTTCTTGCCCAGCAAGTTCCTCCGCCTTCCTCATCAACGCGCGACCGATCCCTTGTTGCCGATATTGCGGGTGCGTCATAAGCTTGGCGATTTCGGCTCGATGTGTACCGTTTGGTTTTGTACATAAATGCAGCTGTACCGTTCCGACTATCTTGCTCTGGTAGCTGGCAACGAGTAAAATCACTTCCGGTGCAAGCACATTTGTCCAATACATACGAGCTTCCTCTTGTTCTAACGGCGGTAAATAACCAATCGATGCCCCATCTTCCACGACGCGAACCAAAAGCTCTGCCAATTCTTCTAAATGATCATGAACCGAATCGATTCGCTTCAACGTTATAGGTTTAGCCAACATCTGAATACCCACTTCCTTTGCTTCGTCATAACCCAATCCTAATTCATAAATTTTCATTTGTATAACGAATGATTTTAATTATAATAATGAACAAATCAAATTATTCGAGGGACAAAACAAAATGGAACTATCACAGCTCGAAGCATTTCTCGCAGTAAGTCATTGCCGCAACTTTACACGAGCGGCTGAATATTTACATATCTCCCAATCTGCAGTTACCGCCAGAATTAAGGCCCTTGAGCAGTCGCTGGGCAAGCCGCTATTTATGCGAGATAATCGTAACGTCAGCCTCACACAAGCAGGTCTTCATTTTCAACCTTACGCTGAACGAATGCTGCTGCTCTATGAAGAAAGCAAACTTACCGTATCCGAAAGCTTAGAAAATTATATCGTCATGAGCGGTCCAGGATCAGTCTGGCATTACCGTTACTTACCTAACATTCTCGCTCTCCGGGACAATCACCCCAACGCAGCGATCAAATTTCTTAGCTATATCGACTCCAGCTATATGATCCGCGATCTTTTACTCGATGGAATCGTCCATGTTGCCATTCGCTACGAACCTATGGAGCGTCCTAATATCACAAAAATAGCACTCTACGAAGACGAAATTATCCTCGTCTCTGCCAGCCAAACCGAGCAACCTGTCACGAAGTCGGACTTCCATTCGCGAGCGTATTGTCATGTGGATTGGGGACATCCCTTCTCCGACTGGTTCTCGAATTGGGTCGGTGGTGGCTTCATTCCTGCGCTTGAATTAGACCACTCGTCAATTCAACTGACACTACTGCTGCAAGGCGCCGGCTTCGGATTTTTGCCGCGTTCTATCGCGCAGCCTTATTTGGACGAGCTGAGACTCTTTGCACTCCGATGCGAACATTCATTCCCAGTCACCCAAGCCTATGCACTCTATTTAACGGAACATCGTGATCACCCTAGCGTTAAGCTTGGCTTGCAGATACTGGGTCTCGGGTAATGCGATAAAAAAAGACTGCCCCTAAAACGAGCAGTCGTAATCCACTTACAACAGCGATTCCGCGCCATCAATGAACACTTGCGTCCCCGTGATATGACTGGAAGCCTCTGAAGCCAGGAACGCTACCAGATCGGCAACTTGCTCCGGCTGTCCTGGCGCATGTTCCAGCGGTTGGCTGCCCTGCGGATACTTGACCGGGATTTTGATTTTATCAAGTTCTGGCGTATGCAGGGTATTTTCCCCTATATTCGTCTGAATCGCTCCTGGGCAGATGGCATTGACGCGTATCTTGTACTGAGCAAGCTCCAAAGCAGCCATCTTCGTGAAAGCCACTTGGCCCGCCTTGGACGTGCTATAAGCAGACATCCCAAAATTAGAAAATTTACGGCTGCCATTGATCGAGCTTGTCACAATAATACTGCCACCGCGTTCTTTCATATGCGGAATGGCGTTTTTGACACATAGAAACGTGCCTTTCATATTCACCGCAAGCGTTTGATCCCAGTCTTCCTCTTTCATATCTTCAATAGGTGCGAGTACCCCGTTAATGCCTGCATTGGCAAAAACGACGTCCAATCGCCCCCAGGCTTTTACCGCCTGTTCGAACGCCTGGGCAACGCGCTGAGCATCAGAGACATCCGTATCCGCTATTATGGACTGGCCTCCGGCATCCATAATTTCTTGATAAGTCATCTCCGTCCGCTCATTTTTTAAATCAACCAGGCACACTTTCATCCCCTGCTGCGCCAACATCCTTGCGGCTGCCCGGCCGATCCCTGATCCCGCTCCAGTGACTAGGGCAACTTTATCTTGAAGATCCGGCAGCAGGATCCGGGGCTTTTGTAGCGTTTGCATGTTCATAAAGAATCACCTATTCCTTCTTCGCTTCATTAACGGATTGCGAAATCCTCAAGTTGGTATGCCCCTGCGCTTAGCAAAATATGTAAATCTCGCTACAAACACTATCGCCCCGCCTGAAAGATCAGGCAGGATGAAGGCAGATGATGACACTTAATGTGATTGAGGAAATCCTCTATATGTTTGACCGCTTTGTCTGCATCGCCTTTGCTCCATTGATGTTGCGCCTGGCTTATACTGTTGGCGCTTAACGATTAATCAGGGTGGAAAGTGCGTTGTTGCCGGTTGCAACCGTAGAGTGGAACGTTTGTTCTGTCCCATTGCCAGTAACGTCATTTATCACAATTATCTCCTGGTCTGCTGAAAAAACAAAAAAAAGCCTGATAACTCAGGCTTTCTCTGCTAAATGACGCTTCGTATATTCAAAAAACGCCAGCGCATCTTCCCAGGACGGGAAGCCGGCTTGAGCGCTTTTATCGCTGCCCCCGCCTTTACCCTGGAACTCGCTCAAATGCGCTTTAAAGAACGCCCCGCAGGAGAGCTCTACACGTCCGCTATTCGCAAGCACGACTTTGTTCTCGCTGGATGTGGCGAGCAGCACAGGAAGATCGCTGTCTGTGGCCAGTTTGGCGGCCAAGTTTTGCAAATCTTTCAATGGCTTGTCCGCAAACACATGTGCCACCCATGTTCCCTCACGACTTGCTAAGAGCTCTTGTGCGACATAGGCATCATTCTTCGCTTTTAGCTCATCAATCTCTTGCTGCAATTGACGCTGCTCCTGCTCCCATTTCTCAATCCGCTCCATGATGTCCTCTTTGGCCGTTTTAAACTTATTCGAAAGCGCGCCGAGAATTCGCTGGTTGTCATTAAATTCGTTCAGCGCACGGTACCCGCACAAAAAGTAAATGCGCGTATTGCCCTTCTGTTTCTCCGCTTTGAGCAGTTTAATAATGCCGATCTCGCCTGTTGACGAGACATGCGTACCTCCGCACGCGTTATACTCCACGCCTTTGATCTCAACAATCCGAATGTCTTCCGTCACCTTCGGTGGCTTGACCAGCGTCAGCTGGGCCATTTGCTCCGGCGTCACAAAATAGCTGACCACGCTTAAATTCTGGTAGATGCGCCGGTTTACCTCGCGCTCGATCGCCGTCAACTGTTCGTGGCTCAGCTCCGGCCGTTCAACATCAATGGACGCGTGATCGCTGCCCATATGAAAACTGACCGTCATCGCGTCGTACAGATCGCGGCAGACGGCTGAAAGCAGATGCTGTCCGCTATGCTGCTGCATATGATCGAACCTGCGCGTCCAGTCGATGCGGCAGCTCACTTGCTGCTCCTGCGGCAATCGCTCGACTTTGTGCAGCACTTCGTCCTCTTCCGCCATCACATCCAGCACTGGAATTCCATTGATCTCTCCTGTATCAAAGGGTTGTCCGCCTCCGGTCGGGTAAAACGCCGTCTCCTCCAGGATGACATAGTATCCGTCTTCCCGCTCCAGCGACTTTGTAATTCTCGTTTGCCACTCTGTTGTATAGGCAGACTCATAATATAGCTTTTTCGTCATATCCAAAATCCTTTCTATGAACAGGCTGCAGGTTACGCGAACACCCGTTCCATGATGATATATTCTTTGCCGTCTTTGGTGAACATTTCTTCAGTGGCGGCAAGGCCGAACTTTTCATAGAAACGCGATTTTTCCCGCCTGGCATTACAAAAGATGCGCTTGATGCCGGCTTGCTGCGCTTCAACAAGCAGATGGTTCAGCAGTATGCTGCCATAACCTTTATTTTGCTCGGAGACACGTGTCGCAAATTTGCGAAATTGGCCGTCGGATCCATCTATAAAGAGAGAAACGACCGATATCAGCTGATTTTCCGCAAAAAGCCCATAATGCCGCCCTTTGTCATCATCTGGCAGTTTGACATAATCGGCATCCTTCTCCGGCCACATGACTTCATGGCGCAGCTGCCAAGCGAGTTCTTTCTCAATATTTCTGATCTCCACATCATCATCTCCAAAGTTGTTCTTCATGCATCGTACCGTAAAATGGGTCTCTACTCAATAGCTGTTGCCATAATGCCTTTTTTATTGATGATTGCTAGTTTACCCATAGAAGCTTGGCCTCTATTGAATATATATATCATATCGAAATAAGTTACTAGCAGGTGATGTTCAATGAGAGGTCTATCGGGTGCGCGGATTGTCCGTTTCGCGGTTATCGGCGACAGTCATATCGGGTATCCGACAAGTCTGCCCACGTTTAAACACATACTCATGGAAGCTGTGCGAACCGGCAATAAAAGGTTTGTTATTTTCGGAGGCGATAATAAGCATGGCTCTTCAGGGGCGTCGGCCGAGGCGGATTATTTGGCGTTCAAAGAAACCGTTACTGAAGTGCTGGGCCCGAGAAAAATCAGATACAAAGCGTCGATCGGCAACTGGGAGACAAATACGAGAGGTTTGTTCCGCAGATATCTTGGCGACGTCTATGGCATCATGACGTTTCCCGGAACACAGGGGCGGGTCAAATATGTATGGCTGGATAACGCAATTGGGAGATTTAGTCAGGCGAGTTTAAGTTTACTCAAAGGACTGGATGCCAACTCTTACTATATTATCAACTGCCATTGGCCGTTACGCGTTAACGGTATCAGCATTGATTCCTCGCAAATGATCTCGCAGCAGGAGACAGACCGCTTTTTCGAAGCGATTCCACCTCATGTCCGTAATAAAGTGCTTGCTATTTTTACGCATCACGCGCATTTGTTTTGTGCTAAGCAGGAACATATTTATCCGGGATTCCCATTTACTCAGTATTACGTCTGCGGCTGCTCGGGCGCCTACAAATGCCCAACGGATGAGACCGGCTTCATCCGGGGCTACTATGATGCGTCCATCGTCTTTCGCAACCGGCAAGCCGGCATCGTGGTCAGGCATGTGCAGGCTTAAGCTTCAACGACCGGATTCTTTTCTTTGCGGATCAAACTAATGATCAGCGCAATACTTGCGGCAAAGGCGAGGATAATCAACATAAAAGGCAAGCGTGGATCCAAGGCGTAAGCCCATCCCCCTATGACGCCTGAAGGCGAAATAAACAGCAGCACAAGCACTTGCAAAATGGAAAACATTTTCGCCCGGTGTTCATCATCGATGGCATTCGCCACGACGGCTTCCAGATATGGGCTCGCAATAATGCTCCCCGAGGCTGCCAACATCGTGCTGAGAATGACCGGAACGATCTGCCCTGGCAGCGCCGCAATCAGCAGGCATTTGGAAGCAATCGCCAGCGCAAAGCCCATAATCATATACTGGCGGGCTTTTTTCTCTTGAAAGCGCGGAATGATCAGGAAAATCAAAGCGAGCATCGCTGCGGAAGAAATCGCCGGAAAGATCCCGATCAAGGCATCGCTGATTTTCAAAGCTTCCACCAGGTAAAGTGATAGATACGTATTTTGCAACGTAATTTGAAAGTTGAAACAAATATATACACCGAAAACCGTCATTAACGTACGGTTGGACAAGACAGTCTTCATCACATCGATATACTCGCTTAAGCTGTCCCTTAGCCTCACGGTCGTATTTTCTTTCATTTTCCGCAGCCCGATCTCCGTTTCATGGGTCGCATAGTTACGGGCAATGAACATCACGGTGACGCTTATGCAAAAAACGATATAAAGAATACGCACGGCAGGGACCAGTGTAAAATGATGCACTAACAGCCCGGCGAGCGGCGCAAATAAACCGCCAATCACGCCAATGATTTGCAGAATGCGAAAAATAATCGAGCGATCCTTCGGCTCCGTGTCCTCGACTAATAGACAATACCAAGCCGTGTTGGGAACACGAAGAAAGCTATTGAACACGGCCGCAATCAGAAAGTACCAGAAATTTTGCGATAGCGCCCAAATGAGTGTCGGGATACTCCAGCTTAGAAGATCGTAATAAAGCAGCGCCTTGCGTCTGCCCAACCGGTCCGTCAAATACCCACTAATAAACGATGTGAAAATTTGCAAAATAAGCCCCAGCGACGTTATGAAACCGATCTGCCATTCATTGACACCCAGTTCATACATATATACCGACACATACGTCGTAATCATGCTGTAAGGCAAAATAAACAGCGGTTCGTACAGCAAACAGCCTCTGGCATTCCCCTGGATACTCCTAAACAAGTTCATCCCTCCACGTTTATCAACCTGTGCGGTATTTTTCTTTGGAAGCGCTCTCCAAGCGCCATGTATGCTCACTTCGATTTAAAGGGACTCATTTCCTGCATGTGGACGAAAGGATCTCAGCAACTTTTGCACTTCCACTGCGTCTACTTATGCGAGGGATATGGATTTATTTTCCAAATGGAATCGTTAGGAGCTGATTTAGTGAGCAATCGGAAAAAGATTAGCCTGCTTAGCCTAGTCATTGGCGCATGCTGGATGATGCTTCCCGCCGGAGGCCATGCTGCAGAGTCAAGTGTGAAAGTGACCTTGCCCAATTTTCAAGTTAAGCTTAACGGACATGTCGTAGACAATCCATATCGGCAGTATCCCCTGCTGGTATACAAAGACATTACTTATTTCCCGATGACTTATTTTGATAGCCGAATGCTCGGTTTAGTGTCCACATGGTCTGCGGAGAACGGGTTGGCGATTCAAAAAGATCAGGTGACCGCTGCGTATCATACATACGAGTCGGATAAAAAGAATGCGGTAAGCAATAGAGCTTCCATTGCCTCTTTCGACATTACAGTCAATGGTCATCCTGTTAATAACGCGAAGCAGGAATACCCGTTATTGACCTATAAGGATGTAACTTATTTCCCTTTAACCTGGGCGTACGCCCATGACCAATTCGGTTGGAACTATACGTGGGATGCTGCTGAGGGACTGACCATTGATTCCGATAATCCGCAGCTTGAGCAAATCGGGTTGCCGGCAGAAGCTGGAGCGAACAGCGTCGCTCTGTATAAAGGCTATTACTACTATACGCTGACAAATGGCAGCAAGAATGAAATTTATCGAGCACCTGTTAACGATTTACATGCCCGTGAACTCGTCTACACGTATGATATCGAAACCGCTTATGGCTTACAAAAGATGATGGGCTTTGAGCTCAGAAATGATGATGAACTATGGTTCAACTTTCATCTAGGCGGCGGCATTATGGGGCATGATGAATACGGCAAAATTGCTCCGAACGGCCACGGGTCAATCGAGCACCGTGGTTATTTGAATTTTGAGGATGCAGCCATTGGCACTGTTATCGTGGATTATTCCGTACCGCCGAGCAGCAATAATTTATGGCTAATACCTCAAGATCATGCAGGTACTCATGAAGCCAAATCGATCGGGAATCCGAATTTTTTGTATGGATGGCATACCCCAGACGGTGGCGCAACAAGCTTTGCAAGAGGCACATCCTCGGCAGTAAGGGGGAACGATGTTTATGTGTTGGCTTCCGAAACCGGTTATGCCAACAACATGATGAACTATATTTATAAGGTGAATGTAACGACGAATCAAACCGTCAAAGTGGTCCGAGACGCCGTTAGCCAATTTGCGGTGCGCGGAAACGAGCTTTACTACATCAAGCAGGATGACAGTTATATATACAGTTTCAATCTGGATGGAACGAACGAGAGCAAGCGGTCGGCTCGTAAAGCGACCAGTTGGTATATTAGCGCCGAAGGCAATCTCTACTACTTATCCCTTGATGAGCAAGGGGCCAATCATTTGTTCAAGGCAATGGCCGACGGTGACGATAAGCAGATTTTGCCCGATGCACTGCAAAGTGTTGAGGCCATAAATAATTGGCTGATCTGCACGCCTGCGAACGGTCGATATGAGGGATTGATCATTTTGGATCCATCGGGCAAGCTGCTGGCGAAAATGGCGGAGCCGATTTCCAGCCTCTTTATCCATGATGGCCAGATTGTGATGACGACGACTGAGGATCACTTGGTTGTGTCGTTAGGTGCACGCGCCACGCAGGAGGATTAACAGAACATTCGTTCTGTTAATGGGCGGGCAGAGCGGCGAGCGGGGCTTTTTGCCCGCTCATTCATGTGCCTGCCAATTTTCTTCCGTCAGGTCTGCCATAACGGCCATCGCCGCCTTGCTGCCCGAGGCGGCGGCATAAATTAATTGCGATGGCATCACATAGGCCGAATCCCCTGCCGCATAAACGCCGGCAGCGGTAGTTCGGCCCATCTCATCGGTAACAATCCCGCCGTTCATGGCCGTTTCATAGCCAAGCGCTGCTTCGAATTTGGCATTGGGCAGCAGAACGGCATCTACAAAACCGCCGCTGCACTCGATCTGTGTGCCATCCGCGAAATTCACGCGTTCCAGCATGCCATTCTGCCCGGTAAAAGACGCAATAGGCACATCCACGATCCGGATCGATCGCGAAACCAGCTGCTCCCGCTGCTCCGACGTAAGAATATCTCGGCCATTCGTACAGACGATCAAATCGCGGCTCCAATTGATTAGCAGTTTAGCCTTATGAAAGACAGTCGGTTCATCCGATACGATGACTAACTTTTGGTCACGCAGCTCCCAACCGTCGCAAAACGGGCACTGAAACAAACTTATCCCATAAAACTCACGAATGCCCTCAATCTCAGGAAGCTCCTCCCTCAGTCCTGCAGCCAATATCAGCTTACTAGCCTGCACTTGCACACCCGACGAGGTGCTGACGATGAACCCTTGATCGTCCTTGCGAACATCGGTCACCTTCGTTTGCCGATGCTCGACGCCAGGGTATTTCAGCACCTCCTCGATGGCAATGCGGCGAAATTCCCCAGGCTCAATGCCGTCTCGCGTAATAAAACCATGCGATGCATGTGTCACACCGTTCCTCGGCACACCGTTATCCAGCAGCACTACGCTCCTTCGCGCTCTGCCAAGCACCAATGCTGCATTTAACCCCGCTGGCCCGCCACCTATAATTGCACAATCGTAAATCATAACATCCATCCCTTCAACTGAACTTAACTGAGATATTAAAGACTCATGATATCCATAATAGTTACAAAAAAGAAGCAAAGCCTACTTCATCATAGTCACTTTGCAAAATTTGAACTTTTCGCTGCTTGAACGGCTATATCCGTCATCTTGGTCTTCTTTAGATGCTGCTCCATGGCTACCTCGGCCGCCAGCATCGTCTGATGTATCAGGCACTGGGAATCTTCGCTGCCACAGCATTCGAATAGCGAAACAGTGCCTTCCACCGCATGAATGATGTCCAGAAAGGAAATGTCCTCTTTCTTACCCTTCAACCGATATCCCCCGTTAGCACCGGATGCAGACTCAATGAGTCCCGCCTTCACAAGCTTCGTCAGTATTTTTGACAAATACGTCGGGGATACGCTCTGCGCATCAGCCAACTGCAGCACGCCTACGGGCTTATCCGGCGCAAAAGCCATCAAATATAACATCGTATGAAGCGCATAGTTCGTCGCTTTGGAAAATTTCATCTTTTTCGCCACCAATCATAGATATCATGTGTCTATAATAGCCACATTGCAACCGAACTGTCAAGCAAAAGCAATCAGCTGAAGATTAAGGCACAAAACTTTCATGACCCTCTACCGGGCCACTGGCTATCTTGGATCAAGCCTAATTCTAACTAAATACGATCATTTCGTGTGATGAGTAGTTCTGCTTTCATAAAAAAAAGCCGCAATTTATGCGGCTTTCTCACCCAATATTACCACAGCGAAGGCTTGGTCACCATAAACCAAAGCATCATTAATAAAAGAAATAGATAAATCCAGATCGAGCGCTGCAGCGCTCGAACGATCTGCTGTTTATCCTGCCCCGGTTCATTAAGTTTTCTTAGCTTCGGTGAAAAAGCGCGAGCCAGAAAAAATAATGAACTAAGCAAAATAAGCACCGTCATAACAATCCATGGCGTATTCCACGACCATGATCCCATGACGGCAAGTAAGATGCCGGATACGACCAATATGTGGCCTGTATGTTTCGCCAACCGGATCGCAAATCTGAATGTCAGCAGATAGGCCTCTTGCTCAGCCCCCTCTGCCGTAGCCAATTTCTTGGCGGTCGGCAGCAGGACAAAAAACGGGCCGATCGAGACAATGGCACTAAGAATGTGCACATAGAGCAAAAGGTTATGCAGAATGATCACGTTTATTTCTGTGAAACCGGCCGGAACTCATGCACCCATACTTTCATCTGCGGCAACCAAGGCATGCCAGGATGCATCGACAGGATGGATTGCTTATACGCTTCGAGGTCGGCATACCCCTCTTGCTTCGCATTGTCCTCGGTTAATTCACCAAGCGATTGCGAATATACGTTCTCCACCACGAATTCATGGCCTTCAAGCGTCATGATTTCTCCCACATCGGCATAGCGGCCGTTGCGGCGTGTGGCTGTTTTGCGCCCTTGAATGACTTTCTCTACATCGGCGGGCAAGGTGACTAATCGCTCAATTGTACATGTTTTGGGTGGCAAAGAGTTGGAATCTGTTGGTTGTGACACGGTATTGTTCCTCCTTCATATCGTCAACCCACTTTATCATAAATTGCAGCAAATTGGAAATTTGCTCTATACACAAACTAGAGAACAAATGTTCCCTTAACCTTTTGCCGTCTCACCCACGAATGGCTGGCGAACGTCTACCCCTTTGCGCTTAGCAACGAGCAGCGTGACCAGTCCGCTTAGGATCGTTACGATAGCCAGAATCACCATGAAGGCGGAGATGCCGAGCCAATCCAAGCACGCACCCGTCGCAAGCAAAGCTACCTGAAACATGACGCGGTCCAGCATGCCCCGGAAGGAGAAGAAGCGGCCTTGCGTTTCTCGCGGCACTTTGATTTGAAATAAAGTCGACACCATCGGGAAGAAGAAGGCGACCGCGCAGCCAAATAAGACAAAAGAACTGAGTACCGCATAGCTGTTCTCACTAAAGGACATTCCGGCAAAAGCAAGTGCAAACAACAGCATGAACAGTGTCGAGCTGATCACCAAATTGCGCGTACCGATCAGACGTTTGGCGAACAAGCCGACCACCAGAATGCTGGATCCTTCAATCGAGTAAATCCACCCCATCAACTCTGGCTTATGCTGGATTTGACTAAACTTCAAGACGAGCAAGTTAAAACCGCCGAGAAATAACGTGATGACACCGCTGTTGATCAAGGCAATCAGGATCGATGTCTCTTGGCGAATTAGCGGGAACATCTCCGAGAACTTGATTTTCTCCTGTTTTTTGCCTGGACTGCCTTCCGCATGTTTCGGAATATTCAACCTGGTAATCAACAGGACGAGGAAGGCATAAAAAACGAGTGACATCGCATAAACCGTATACAAATTCATGACAACGACCAAAATGCCTGCGATAGCCGTGCCGCCGATTCTCGCGATCGTCGTGACATTGAAGTTGATGCTGTTCGCTTTGAGCAGCTTGGAAGCGGGAACGACCGCAGGCAATGCGGCTTGAACAGTCGGCATGTACACCGTGGCGGCCAATTGCATGATGACGACAGAAAGAAGCATAAGAGCGACGGACTCGAATCGAATTGCCGCGAACATGACAATTGGCGCAAGACAACGTACCAGGCCTGAAATAAATAAAATTTTCTTCTTATCATAGCGGTCTGCCCATACGCCAGCCTGTGGCGAAATCAATACGCCGAGAAAAAGCCCGCACATCAAAATTAAGCTTTTGCCCAAATCTGACGGGACATGGTTCTGCATAAATTGCAAGTTGGCGATGATGCTGGTCCAAATCCCGCCGCCTTGGATAGCTTCACCGATCATCATATACATGAACGTTCGGTTCCGAAGCAAGGAATGATCCATATGTAATCTCCTTTTTCAATAACTTTTGGCGCGAAATCACTCTTCAAGCCTGCTGCTGCGCAGCTTCGTTTGCAAGAAGTGAATACAACCATGGATAATGACGAACAGAACGCCGATATTAATCGCATGATCTGCCAAATTAAGAATGCCGCGACCTGAACGGGATATTAAAAAATCAGTCACTTGTCCAAATATGATCCGGTCAATCCCATTGCCAACTGCGCCACCAACGAGAAAAGCAAGCCCAATGTCCAGCCATTTGCCTTGCAGTTTCCAGGATCGGCGGTAATAAAGAACGCCAATGACGAACAAGACGGCAATCACAGCAAATAATCGGCTGTACCCTTGAAACATGCTGCGCGCCATACCGCTATTCTCGTAATGGGTGAGATTCAAATGCCAATAGGTGATCGTTTCACCAACCTGAACATATGTTCGAATTAAATATTTAGATACTTGATCAATGACAACTACCAATCCAGCTATGAGATAAAATAGCATGACGCCCACTTTCCTCCCTTCCGTCTATGAATCTTCAGTATATCACAATTAAATCTCGGGAGAGTAAGTTGAGTCAGTACCGGTGATGAGCGGCAGTAGTTAGGTTTTGCCCACTTACAAGCGTTTTTTTCACGCGGATAGAAATTTCCGTGGGCAAAGTCGGACGGCTTGAGGATCGAGTATGGTGCAAGTTGTCTTAATCGCTATACAGCAACTTTTCTTTATAAAGAAAAAGCAATCCACCTTAATTTTTCAAGCGTAAGGGGATTGCTTTTTTTATGAACGAAATAACTTCTTTATTTAGCTTGGATATACCCTTCCGCTTTCAACAGTTCAGCAATCAGAACGGCGCCGCCGGCTGCTCCGCGCAATGTGTTATGCGATAGTCCGACAAATTTAAAATCGTATAAAGAGTCCTCACGCAAACGGCCCGCCGAAACGCCCATACCACGCTCGATCTCGCGATCCAGACGAGTTTGCGGTCTGTTCTCTTCTTCAAAATAGGTGATGAACTGTTTAGGCGCGCTTGGCAGTCCCAGTTCTTGCGGACGACCTTTGAAGTTGTACCAGCGATCCAAAATCTCTGCTTTGGACGGTTTGTTCTCAAAGGAAACGAACACCGTAGCCAAGTGACCATCTGTCACCGGCACGCGAATGCATTGCGTTGTGATCAAAGGCGCGCTCGCTTTGACAATCTCATCACCTACAACGCTGCCCCAGATACGCAGCGGCTCCTGCTCGCTTTTTTCTTCCTCGCCGCCAATGAACGGGATGATATTGTCCAGCATTTCCGGCCAATCCGTGAAGTTTTTGCCTGCCCCGGAAATCGCCTGATAAGTCGAAGCCACGACTTTGGTCGGCTTGAAATCAAGCAGAGCATGAAGCGCCGGCACATAGCTCTGAATGGAGCAATTCGGCTTCACAGCAATGAATCCTGTAGCCGTGCCAAGTCTTTTGCGCTGAGCTTCAATAACACCCATATGACTTGGGTTAATTTCAGGAATAATCATTGGGACATCAGGTGTCCAGCGATGAGCCGAGTTATTGGAAATGACCGGCGTGCCCGTTTTAGCGTAGGCTTCTTCCAACGCCTTAATCTCCTCTTTCTTCATATCGACCGCGCAGAAAATAAAGTCGACATCAGCGGCGACCTCTTCCACTTTGGATGCATCTTGCACAATAATATGTCTGACCTCTTCCGGAATGGCACCGGACATTTTCCATCTGCCTTGCACAGACTCTTCATATGTTTTGCCTGCGGAACCGCTGCTAGCCGCAATCGCCGTTACTTGAAACCATGGGTGCTGATCGAGCAGCTGTACAAAACGCTGACCCACCATACCCGTTCCTCCAACAATACCAACCTTCAACTTCGCTGTCATCTGATATTCAAATCCTTTCCATAGGGTCTCTAACTAACTATTCAAACCGTTTCATTTGGTGCACCGCTTGCGTCCCATTCCTGCCATATGGACAGTAACAAAAAAAATCCCACCCCCAAGACTTATGTCAGTCTTAGGGACGAGATTTTGTATACTCGTGGTACCACCCCAGATTCGCCGATATGTCGCCATATGGGCCTCTTCAAGTACGGCATTATCATACTAATGCTTATACTTTAGCTCTGTAACAGGAGCTCCTGTCACACCATCCCCCGCTACTTCGGGTTCCGGTGTGCTGCTCTGAGTTTTTCTTCAATAAAGATTTCTTTACTCCTTTTCAGCTGACGGAGCTCTCTGTGAAAGATTTCAATTATTTACTCGTCTCTTCACCGCATTTGAATGTTGGAGTTATTTTATCAAATAACTTTAATCAGGTAAATACAATTTTTAAAATTTTTTAAAAATGTGCGGATGTTCTTGAAGGTCCTATAACCGTTTGGCGTAGCAATGCCTGAGCTTGCCGCCATACATGAGGCGGGTGAATTGTCGGACAAATCCAGCTGCTTCCAGGTTCAGCCGACTTGGGCGATTATCAGGATGTACAGTCGAGTACAAATACAGACACCCGCGCTCACAAGCCCGCTGCTCACGAACTTCATGGAAATGCCGCTGCAGCCCCCGTCCGCGCGCCGTTTCATGGACAACCGTAGCATCTAAAACGCCGACGTAAGGTAATTCTTCCTCCGGGACGCCAAACTCCCGCGCCAAGTTTTTTTCCGACGTACCGGGAAATGCCAGAACCGAATAGGCGACAAGCTGATCATGCAAAAAAGCGCCAAAGATTTCGCCCTGCTCTTCCACATGGTGGTGCAAATACGGTTCATCATCCATAGCAAAATGATCCGGTTCAGGCAGCCGCGAAATAACGTCTAGCATAAGTGCGCGCACCAGCGGCACATCTTCATGCGCTAGACGGCGTATATGCCATTCTGCATCAAAATCTGCGATCATACCAGGCGCACCTCCATTATCGGTGAGCCGTGTATCGGTTAGCGCGTGAAGCGGCTTGAATGGCTTGGCGTTCTGCGGCCGTTAGCGGCACAGCACCGGCAGCCGATAGATTGCTTCTCAGCTGTTCCAGGCTGCTGGCGCCGGGAATGACGACGCTGACCGCCGGGTCGCTTAGCACGTAGCGGATGGCCGTCTGCTCCAGCGTACGTGCGGAGCCGGCGATGTCCAGCAGGCTGCGCCGCAAGGCCGGCAGTTCCGCCTGGCTGTAGTCCAGGTAGTCGCGCTGCGTCTTGCGCTCCCCGCCTGCTGTAAGGATGCCGCCGGCGAGCGGCCCGCGCGCAATCAGTCCGATCTCGTGCGCTCCCAGCAGCGGCAGAACCTCCTCCTCGGCGCGGCGGTCGAGGATGCTGTACTGGTTCATGACGCTAACGATGCCGGAGCGGCGGACGTATTCGCGAATGACATTCGGCCTTATGGAGGAAATGCCATAATGCCTGATGAGTCCT
Source organism: Paenibacillus aestuarii (assembly GCF_027789125.1). Classification (GTDB taxonomy): domain Bacteria; phylum Bacillota; class Bacilli; order Paenibacillales; family NBRC-103111; genus Paenibacillus_E; species Paenibacillus_E aestuarii. The sequence continues at coordinate 63,202 of NZ_JAQFVF010000023.1, forward strand.
TCCCGCTGCAGCTGTTCGAAGGCTTCGATCGTCTCGTCCATCGGATCTTCCAGCGTGCCTCCATGGAGCTGATATAAGTCGATGTAGTCCGTCCCGAGCCTTCTTAAACTCTCCTTCACAGCGGATAAAATATAAGCTTTGGACGGGTCCCACGTCCAGCCATCCTTACCAGGCTCGCGCCGATTGCCGACTTTCGTCGCGATGATAACATCCTTTCGCCGGCCGCGGATCGCTTGGCCCACCAATTCTTCATTTCGGCCAGCATCATAGAGATCGGCCGTATCGAGAAAATTGATCCCTTGCTCAAGGGCTTCATGAATGATCGGAATGGCTATGGTTGCCTCCGTTCCTAATGACATGCAGCCAAGACCGATTTCGCTGACGAATAAATCCGATTTGCCTAAGCGATTGCGCTTCATCTAATCATCCTCCTATCCGATGTTTCCGTCTAAACGCATAGTAAAAAGCAAATGACTGCCTAGCGGCAGTCATTCCCATCCAATCTACGTTTATCGTACCATACTATTCCTTATATATCCACGCCACTGTTAGCCTTGATAGCTTTTCACCGTGTTTTTATCCCCGACTTTCACGGTGACTTCCTTCGTTTGTCCGTCACGGGAGATCGTTAATTTGATTTGATCGCCTACAGCCGCAGACTGAATGGCTTTGGTCAGTTCATCTGCATTGGCGATGGCTTTGCCGTTAACATCTTGAATCACGTCATATTGACGGATGCCTGCCGCGAATGCCGGGGATCCTTCCACGACTTCGGCAACGACAGCACCGTTCGTGCTTTTAATTTTTAAATCTGACAGCATGTCATTTGTCAGATTCTGCAGAGCAACTCCAATGTAAGGAGCGGGTTCTTTGGGAATCGTTTCGTTATTTTTCAGCTTATCGATCACAGAGTTGATGGTGCTGGCCGGAATCGCAAAACCCATGCCTTGCGCTTGCGAATTGACAGCTGTATTCACCCCGATGACTTCGCCATTCATATTGAGAAGCGGGCCGCCGGAGTTCCCTGGATTAATCGCTGTATCGGTCTGCAGCAAATGCTTATAATTCCGCGTGCCTTGTTCATCGTCGATGCTGATTTCCCGCTCTTTGGCGCTTAATACGCCGGTTGTAACGGAGTAGTCAAAATCATACGGATTGCCGATCGCCACAAGCCAGTCGCCGATTTGCGTATCGTCCGAATTGCCAATTTTCAAAGAAGGGAATGCTTTATCACCATCTATTTTAAGGACCGCCAAGTCCAGATCGTAGCTGCTGCCTAGCAATTTCGCTGTAAACGGAGTATCGTAACCCTGAACGTATACGTCAATTTCATCCGCACCGTCAATCACGTGCTCATTCGTGAGAATATAGCCGTTGGAGTCAAAAATAAACCCGGAGCCAATGCCATTCTCAATCGTATCGCCACTTTGCGAATCTTGCCCCAACATATTTCTTCTCGTATTTCCTTGGCTCTTCTGATTTATTTTTGTTTCGATTTTAACAATCGCAGGGCTTGAAGCTTTGGCAATTTGTGCGACACTGTTCGTTCCATTGCTGTTCAGCGATGCGGTTTGCACACCGCCAGTGGTGTTAGCTGTGGCTGCCGCTGCACTCGTTTGAACGTTATGACCATCTACACCAAACAGATCCAATTTATCTGAAGTGTACATCAAGCCGCCGACGGCGAGCGCTCCAGCCATGAATGCCGCAAAAGCGGTTCTCATCATCGAGCTTCGAGGTTTGTTCGTTACCTGTATATCTTTTAAATTTATCATGTGGTTCATCTCTTCATTGCGATTTTCGTTCATGTTATTATGTTCAGTCATATGTCATACCGCCTTTCGTTAGCGTCTATTGTGTGGTGCCGATGTAACTATCATAGACAACTAACATGAAACGAGACTTAAATTAGGCTGATGATAAGTTAAAAGTTAACTGAGTATTCGCTGAAGAGATGCTTTAGAACTTGAAGTTCAAATTAATTTAAATCGCTGCAAATGATCGATGAGTTCCTCTTTCTTTAAAATTTCGACCTGTTTCTTGCCGATTAAATCATAATGAGGATATTGCTCGCGGTAATGGATGTAAGCCGGATCCAGACCATTGGCGCGACACCACGCTTGCAGCCGGTCGACATCGCAGCAGCCTACTTTGGTTACCGTCTTAACGCCGCTGAATCGTGGATCCAGCCAATAATGCGTCAAGAAAGCAATCTCTCCTTGCGCACATTTACTTTTCCACGCGTTCAATTCGCTCTTGGTTACCCCGAAAGCCATGTCATCCATCTCCATTTCATGAACAGATTTAAATTGAAAACAGCTTGGCATACTAACCTTGAGCTCAGCCTCCAATTAAACAGCAAGCAGCCTTGCGGCTGCGTTCATCTTAGTTTATCGTAAAAGTCCCATTGTACATATACATTCCACAGTGGTAGGTGTAAGTACCGGGCTGTACATGGTCCAAAGTTACAATATTATTGCCCTTGTCCAGCGGGACGTCCAGACCTAGTTCTGTGGATGCCATGCTTTTGATGCACGTAAGCCCTGTCGTTTTGATGAAATTGATTTTCGCAGGGACACCGGCTTTCAAATCAAGATGATTCGGAACAAAGCCGTCTGCAGTCACTTGTACGGTCGCAACTTGGTAACCCGCAGCTTGCTCGGCCAACAATGGATCCACGGGATCAGGGCGACCTTGAGTATATATAAGAAGGGCCGCGCTTACGCCTATGATTAAACCCGCCGCCGTGAAAGCTAATTTCCATTTCTTTTTCATAACAACATCTCCTTAAGCTTCTTTCCATTGTATCCGTGTATTCCTTTTAAGTATAACGGTTCGGCAGCAAAGCTCTGCCTTCATATATGACATATTATAAACAAACATTTGAGCATTCTATGAATAGAGCAAAAAAAGAGCCGCCGCATTCACTTGCGCAGCAAGGCTCTTTTGGTTACATCAGCTTATGTTTGACAAAAAAGGTGTAGACAATACCTGCAGCTGCCAAAACAACCGCAACACTAACGCCTATCATCGTATATTTCATTCGGCGTTTTCTCTTTCTGGTCTGCAGTTCTGTCTGTAGAGCGCCCAGCATCAGATCCGCGGCCGCGTTGAAGCGATCTTCAGCTGTTTCGATGATGATGGCGCCGCATTTGGAACAATATCGTTGATAATCAACGATTTTATTACATTTAGGGCATTCTACCATATGTCCCGCATTCCTTCCGAACTTTTCCTCAGATTAAGCTCCAGAACTAGGAAAGTCAACAATAGCTACCAACATGACGTAATATTCTCGGAAATAGCTGCAAATTTTTGTAACCGATCAGAATAGTCGGAATGCTAAGCAGGAGATTGCTTTTACACTGTCGAAATTTATTGACAATAGAAGAAGATGCTTTTCAAGCACTTACATTTAAAGGTGATCGAACAAGAATGACTGTTATTAAAGATTTTCTGTTACAATTGGCGCTTGTTACTTGTTTATTGTTTGCTTTTCAAATCTTTTTTGCCGAGCGACTTGAACGAAATACGCGTTTGAAAGTGATTATGCCCTTCGTCTTCGGCACGGCCATCCTCTTATGTATGACTTTTCCGGCTTATGTAGGTGACGAATATCGCCTCGATATCCGTATTATCCCTATGTTGCTCGGTACGCTTTATGGCGGCGTGGAATCCGGCATATTTTTGTCACTATTAATTGTCCTCTATCGTTTGTACATCGGCGTTGACTTAGGTTTTTACAATACGATTATTACGCTGCTCTTTGGTTTACCGGTTTTCCTATATTTTCAAAAGCATTTTATAAGCGCGAGTAAAAATAAAAGGGTTCGCATCGTCCTTCTTTTATCGGCATATTACAGCATAATCGGCTCTCTCACCGGATTCTTATTTCATCCGATCTCACGGGAAGTTATTCAAATCCAGATCATCCATCTGCTAACCACCCTCATCTTTGTCGGGTTCTTCACGTCCTTGAATGAATTCACCAGGGAAATCATTCTGAAGAATCAGCAGCTTCTGTCGGAAGCTGAGCGGCTGCGGGTTGTCAGTGTGTTAACGAGCGTGTTTGCTCATGAAATTCGCAATCCGATGCAGGTGACGCGCGGTTTTCTTCAGCTTCTGAACGAGCCGCATCTACCTGCAAAAAACAAACAATACATCCGCTACTCCATCGAGGAATTAGATCGTGCCAATGCTATTATTGATGATTTATTAGCTTACGGAAAGCCTGCTGCGCAGGATCTTACGCGCTTCGATGTCGCTTTGGAGCTGCGTCGCGTAGAGAATCTCATTCAAAGCTACGCCATTTCGAACAACGTCACCATTCAGACTCGTTATGAAGACAATTGCTGGATCGAAGCCAATCCCCAGAAACTGAATCAATCGCTCATTAACATATTGAAAAATGCGATAGAATCCATGCCAGGCGGCGGAACGATCTGGTTGTCCTGCTTTTCGAACGACGAAAGGTACGTTGAAATTTGCGTCAAAGATCAAGGCATCGGCATGACCAAGGAACAAATTGATAAACTAGGCGCTCCTTTTTACTCGCTCAAAGAAAGCGGAACAGGGTTGGGCATGATGGTCAGCCTGCAAATTATCCGCAATTTTCACGGAAAAGTAAAAATCACGAGCGAACTAGACGTGGGAACCGAGTTTTCCATCTATCTTCCGCGAATAACGTAACGACGAAGAGCCCGCAGGCCGATTTCAACGGTCTGCGGGCTTATTTTTGCGGTTTTACCCAAAATACCGCCGCAAATGCGCAAGCGCCTTGACAATTCCTTCCTGCTCCTTGGCCAGCGTCCCCCAGAAGCGGTGATCTTCCAGCTCGATACTGATCGCGCCTTGATAGCCAAGACGATCCAGACGCACAGCGATTTTGCTCCACTCGACAGCGCCGTGTCCGGGAATTGTGTAGCGCCACGAGCCTTCGGAGAACCCGTATTTGGCTCCGAAAGTCGCCGGCAAGGAGCCGCATGCATATAACTCGTCATGCAGAATCTCCGTATCTTTGCCATGACAATGATGAATGCGATCGCCAAATTCCGTCAATGCGCGCAAATAATCAATCCCTAACCGCACCAGATGCGACGGGTCATAGTTCAAGCCGAAGTACCGCGACGGAATCGCTTCGAACATCGCGCGCCACATCTCCGGCGTACAGCCGATCGTCGGATAATGCGGAGCGGGACCCGGCCAGCCTTCGATGGCGATATAGACGCCTTCGTGCTCCGCATGGCGGATCAGCTCCGGGAAGGTGTCCTTCCAAATCGCGAAGCTTTCATGCCGCGGGATTGTGACATCTTCCGGCACGAGGCACATGAACAGCACGTTCCCGCCGAGTGCGGCGACCTCAGTCATCTGCTGCTTGAGCGCCTCTGCAGCTTGCTCGCGCCGGGCGTCATCCTTGCTCAGCAGCGGTCCGTTATGAATCGCATCCACTGATCCGATCCCGATGCCGCTTGCCTCACAAATCTGTTTAACTTCCGCATTCAGCACCGGGACGTCCAGCACATCCAGCCCTGCTTCCGCTGCCCAGCGGGCGACCTGCTCCATCCCTTCGGCGCGAAGATGCGGCGGAATGCGCATACCAATTGGCCATGTCATCGCGCGCTCTCTCCTTCAACTTTTTCATGAAGTAACGGCTCATATCCGGCAGCACAATAGATCATCTCCGTGAGCTTCACAACTTTCAGGGCAAATGTTCCCGGAACCTTCACTTCATGGCGGCCAAGAATGGCATCGATGAAGCTCTTATCCTGGTTTGTCGTTTGCTTCGGCAGCTCAGGGACAATCGGCTTCTGTCCCAATCGGCGGATCGTAATGGAGCCATTGTCGTAGAAGATGCCGCCCTTCTCTCCGCAGAATACGTACGTTTCATGCCAGCACGGCGCATAACCGACGATATTCAACCCGGCGACAGCGCCTTCAGCAAAGCGGATGGATGTGAACGAGTCAATCTCCACCGGTGCACCTTGCATATGCAGATTCGGTTTCACTTCAAGCGGTGTCAACCCTGTCGTCCACAAAAGCATATCAACGATATGGCTGCCGGAGTCCATCAGCATACCGCCTCCCGAGAGCGATGGCACCTGCCGCCACAAGCCGGTCGTTCCCTGCTTCCATTCCTGATACAACGAAGCGGTGACCGAAGTCAGCTTGCCAATTTCACCGCTGGCGATCGCCTCGCGAATGTATAGAAATTCCGGCTGAAAATGGCGCTGATAAGAGACCTGCATCACTTTTCCGGACTGCTCCGCCGTCTTGATCAATTGCTCCGCTTCCGCGGATGAGCAGGTCATCGGCTTTTCGATCAGCACATGCAGCCCCATTTGCAGCGCATCAGTCGCCTGCCGGAAGTGCAGCGTATGCGGAGAACAAATGACGACCGCATCCAGCTCCGCTTCCTCCAACATTTGCGCATAGTCAGTAAAATGCAAAACGTCGGGGAGATCAAATTGGACTGCGAATTTAGCCCTGTTGGCCTCGCTTGTATCGCAAAGTGCAACAATCTCAACTTCTGGAAGCTCTTGCAGCTGTCGGCCGTGCAAATGGGAAATTCCACCGGTGCCAATCATGCCTATCCGAATATGACTCATTGAATGAGTGCCTCCTTATTTAATTCCAGAAAATGTAATTCCGCGAATAAATGCTCTTTGCACCAAGAAATAAAGCAAGATAATGGGCAGAGTGATCATGACCAGCGTTGCCATCATCATTTGCCATTCGGCGCCATGCTGCGACTTGAACGCCTGCATGCCCAGCATAAGCGTGTACTGGCTCTCTTCGGACAAATAGATCAGCGGGCCTTGATAATCCGTCCAGCTGCCCATGAATTGAAACAGTGCAATTGTCAGCAAAGCGGGACGGCACAGCGGAAGCATAATTTGTCCGTAAATGCGCAGCTCTGAAGCTCCATCGATCCGGGCGGCGTCTTCCAGCTCTTTCGGCAGCCCCATGAAAAACTGGCGAAGCAAAAAGATGTAGAACGGCGCTCCGAAAAATGCCGGCAGCCACAGCGGAATATTCGTCCCGACCCAGCCGAAGTTTTTGAACGCGATAAAGATCGGAATCATGGTCACCTGGTAAGGCAGCATCATGACGATGAGGGTGATGGCGAATAACGGTTTGGACCCTCGCCATGGAATTCTAGCCAAGCTGTAGGCGACGAGCGGGCAGGAAAATAAGACGGCGAATGTTGATAAGCCTGCAATGAACAGCGTATTCGATAAATATTTGTAGAATGGAATGTAATCCAGTGCAGCTGGGTAGTTGCTCCACATCATCTCGCTCGGTATCCAGACCGGCGGCCATTGAAACAGCTCGCTGTTTGATTTCAAGGATGTGGATACCATCCATAAGAACGGAGACAGAAAGAAAGCGCCTATCGCAATGAGCACCAAATGGGCAAATAGCCTTTGAACAATTCCAAGTCGGTTGCTCCCCATGAACATGACCCCCTATTCTTTTCCTTGATAATGGACCCAACGCTTCTGAGTACTGAATATAAGCGCTGTCAATGCGACCACAATCAAGAACAGAATCCAGGCCATGGCCGAAGCATACCCCATCTTCAAATAGCCGAAGCCGTTCGTGTACAAATACATCACGTAGAACATCATGGAGTTGGCAGGCGTGCCTTGTCCGTTCGTGAGCATGAAAGGCAGCACGAAGTTTTGCAAAGCGCCGATCGTGCCCATGATCAAGTTAAAGAAGATGACGGGCGTCAACAGCGGCAAGGTGATCGTCTTCGTGCGCTGCCAGGCACTGGCTCCATCCACGTTGGCGGCATCGTAGTAATCCTGAGGGATATCTTGCAGACCTGCCAAATAAATGACGACCGCCTGCCCGGTTCCCCATAAGCTCATCAGAATGAGCGATGGCTTCGACCATGTCTCACTTCCAATCCAGGGCGGACCATCAATACCTATTTTTTCCAACCAAAAGTTCACAAGCCCGAACTGCGGATTCAGCAGCCATAGCCAGATGATGGTCGTGGCTACAGGCGGGACTAGGCTGGGGATGAAGAAGAGCGTACGGTATATGCCCTGACCACGTATTTTCAAGTTCAAGAGCAGGGCTAATCCTACGCCGACGGCTACGCTTAGCGGAACAAAAATAACCGTATAGTACAAGGTATTATAAATACTGATCCAGAATACCCGGTCATGAATAAGATCGATATAATTTTTCAAGCCGATAAAATCGCCGGACTCCAGGATGCTATAAGTCGTCAGGCTGTAATAAGCGGACATGACAAGCGGGTAGGCGTGAAAAAGCAGCAGGCCGAGAATCCAAGGCAAGGCAAAGATGAAGCCGAACAGTGAGATCTTTTTTTCGAAGCGAGTCTTTTTCACCTTCACGGCGCCTGCAGAAGCCGTTAGCGTTGAAGCCGGATTATCCGTATCGGTCACAGTCAATCGGCTCCCTCCTAGTTGCCTATTTTCGCAAGTTCCGCATCGACATTCTTCTTCACTTCGTCCAGAAGCGCTTGTGGCTCGCCTTTGCCGTGTATGGCCAAATCCTGCACACGATTCGCTTCATTCCACAGGAATGCGCCTACGGGCGAAACAGGACGCGTATAAGCGGTAGGCATCAAATCCAGGAATACTTTCAAGTTGGGGTTTTCAGATAGCTTCATCTCATCGTTCACGTTAGGCATCGCCGTAATATCGTAGCCTGCCTTCGGACGTTTTGCCCACAGCAGTGTACCTTCCTTATGGGCAACAAACTTGATAAATTCCCATGCTTCTTGCTCATGCTTGGAGCCTTTCGGCATCACGTACGACCAGCCGCCCGCCCATGTCACGGATTTATTGCCTTCAGCAGCAGGCATTGGCGCTACGCCCCAATCAAAGTTCAACTTATATTTGGCCAAATCGTTCAAGATCCAGTTGCCGTCGAACTCAAATCCAACTTTGCCCGTCCAGAACGGATTCATGCCCGTCTGCCCCATCGCATCAGAGAAGCTTGTCAAGTTAGCGATATCATATTTTTTGGCATAACCCGCCATCCAAGCGAGCGCTTTCACGTTTTGCGGATCGTTCGGCGTCAAATTATGGTTGCTGTCCTCCCATTTTCCGCCCCAATTCCAAGCTTGCGTATAGAAATAGCCTTGATTCATCCACGGGATGAAACCAACTTGCGAATATTTATTGCCACTGCCCTTTTTGAATATTTTTTCCGCCATTTGATCCAATTCTTCGATCGTTTGCGGCGGTTTATTCGGGTCAAGCCCGGCCTCTTTCATTAACGTTTTGTTATAATACATTCCGCGATTGTCCGTACCCCACGGCAGTGCGTACACTTTATCTTTGTAGACGACTTCCGACCAAAGGCCTTTATAGTAATCATCCGGCGTGATTCCACTGCTCTTCACGAAGCTGGATAAATCCGTCAATGAACCTTTGGCCGCCCAGGAACCGATAAGGAACCGGTCAAATAAGGCAACGTCAGGCGGATTGCCGCCGGCAATAGCGGTTAAGAGTTTATCCGAAGCTTGCGTCTGGCCTGTCGTCTCGACGAATGTCATTTTCACTTTTATATTCGGATGCTCTTTTTCAAACACGTCAACGACATTAGCTTTGAAATCTTTTTGATAATCTCCGCCCCAAGGGAACCAAAAATCAATCGTAACGGGGCCATTCTTGCTTGTTGAAGCATTGGGCGAGCTATTCTGTGTACTATTCGAATCTGCGCTCTTGCCGCCAGGACTGCTGGAAGCGGTGTTCGACGAACTGCAGCCAGATATGGCCAACGTGATCGCCAGCGTAGCCGTACAGGGCAATGCCACTAGTTTGTTACGGTTCCAACCTTTAGAACTCTTCTCATTGTTCATAAAGATCCTCCTTTTTGGGTGTAATCGCTCGAAAGCTTATCTTCATTGTAGGCGCTTACATACCTCCTATTTAACGAGGGAATTTTTGTTTTTAGTGTATTATTTTTGTTTCGTTCGGGAGGCAATCTCTTATCTTAGCGGGAGAATCAGCGTTACCTTCGTGCCAACGCCAGCTGTGCTCTCGATGTAAAGGCCCGATTCTTTACCATAGGTAAGCTTGATTTGTGAGTTAATATTTCTCAAGGCAAAATGCTGCCCCTCGCTTCCATCTTCACGCGACATCGCTTCCTCCAGTTCCATCAGCTTGGTGGCCTCAATGCCGATACCGTCATCTTCAACTTCAAAAAATAAGATATGGTCCTCCATGATCCAGCGAATATGAAGCCGCCCGCTTCCCCGTTTATTTTCCAATCCGTGATAAATCGCATTTTCCACCAGAGGCTGAAAAACGAATTTCAACACCCGATAGTTTAGCAACGACGGGTCCATCTGCATCGTGACATGGAATTTGTCCTGATACCGCACTTTTTGAATTGCCAAATAGCTCTCCAACAATTCTGCGCTTTCCCTGATCGTCACGAAATCATTGCCTTCACTTAAGCTGATCCGCAAATACTTGGATAAGCCAAAAATCATCGTGCTGATCTCGTCCACTTTGTGAATGCGGGCGATCCAATGAATCGAATCCAACGTATTGTACAAAAAGTGGGCATTGATTTGCGAAGCCATCATTTTCAATTGAATTTCTTTTTTCAGCAGCTTTTGCACGTAGACCTCATTAATAAGCTCATTAATTCTCGACACCATTTTATTGAAGCTGCGATACAGCATACCGAATTCATCGCTGCGCTCATCGGCAATCTGCACCTCGAAATCGCCATCACGAGCCTTGCCCATTGATCTCATTAGCACGCGCACCGGTTTGTGCATCTGTTTGGCTACCAGCAGCGCCAGGGCGGTCGCAACCAAACTAAAGCCAATGACCAAATAAATCGTGTAATAACCGATTTCTCTGGAATCGCTGATCAAATTATGAATCGGCGCGATGCCAACCAGCCGCCAATGATTGATTGTCAATTGATCATACACGACCATCGCTTCTTCACCTTCGACCGAATCGGTCAAATACCCGCTATGAATCGCCGGTAGCTTGACGCCGAGCGGTCTCATGTTTTGCGTGCCATTCCCGTCCGCCATGATCGTATTGTCTGTGTCAACGATATACGTTGTACCCTGCGCTTGAAAATCCACTTCCGATAAAAACTGCTGAATCGGCGCTGGATCAAATTCCATAATTAGGATGCCAAGCGTCTGGTCGAGATTATCAAAATTTTTGATCGCTCTGCCCAGCACGAACACAGGTTTTTGGATCTCATCCGTGTTCGTTTGGATCAGCGGGGTGCGAATGCCGTACCATACGATTTGACCGTTTGCAGCACGAATTTGTTGGTACCAATCTTCGGACTGCTGCTCTTTGCTGACGACTGGAAGCTCCGTAAAGCCCCCATTCACGAACCGATACGACGCGCTGCGCTCACCCAGGATGTAGATGCTCAACGTATCATTTTTCACATTGACGAGATTGGAAAGAAACTGGGAAATTAGCTGGTTATTATAGCTTTGATCATAGCTATCTTGATATTTACCGATAATGCCTTTTTGGATTTCCTTATTCCCAAATACAAGTAACGACCGGTTGACATATTCGTTCAACATTAATTCCAAACGGCGGTCTGCCTGCTGCACGGTTTGCCAAGCGACTTGCGACACTTTAGAGCTGATGATGTCATTCGCTTTGTGATAAGACAAATAACCCATGAGGACGATTGAAGCCGACATACTGACAAAAAATAAAATAAACAATTTATAGCCGACTGACCGCCATTTCAAATACGAATGAAGATTCATGCCGAGTCCTCCCCGATCCGTTTACTTCTTCCCCACATCCCGGTATTGAGCAGGAGTCATGCCCTCTTGCTCCTTGAAGAGCTTGACGAAGTGCCGGAAATCTTGATATCCAACTTGCTCCGCTACCTCATAAATTTTCAGTGTAGTCATCTTCAACAGCTCCTTGGCCTTGCTCGTGCGGAGCCGAATCAGATATTTGCTGAACGTTTCCCCTGTCTTCTCATGAAAAAGCTTGCTGAAATACGAAGGATTCAAATACAAATGTTCAGCAACCTGATTCATTGTCAAAGGTTCTGTAAAATGTTTTGCCGTAAAATCCATCGCCAGCTCCACAAATCTATTTCGGTTGCCCCGTTCATGCACATAAAGTGCATCCTCGCTTGCTTGAACGGCCTCACGAAAAGCGGCATGCAGCTTCGTTATGTCGCAGTTGCGGCTCATCCCGACATTAATGCCGATTCCCAGATAGGTCCGGCAAGCTTTGATAAAAGTTTCCATCGCCGCTTGTCCGATTTCTTGGCTGGCTGGTGAATGAAGGAGCGCGAGATCCGCATCTCCGCAATGATCCAAAGGGCATGTCAACATAGAAACATCGGCCACTTGTGCGAATTCCGCTTTCGCGAAATTGCCGATGGCCCGTCGGAGAGCATAATGATCCTTCGCATTCTCAGCATGCGGTCCCCAATCATACACTTTCATGATCATGACTTGAAGATGGTTGGGATCAAGCCGAAAGTGCAATTGGTCCCACAATTTGACATTCCGCTCGTTTGAAGCACTTTCATTCAAGAGCATTGTCTCCACATATTGCTGCCTTGCCAGCGGTAAGCTTTCCCTCATGCGTGCTGACATTTGCGCGATTTCATCCTGTTCATGATTCTCTCGCTGAATTTGCGCTATACATTGGCGCACGACCTCGAGAACTTGCGTTTCCTCAATCGGTTTCAGCACGTAATCGGCCACTCCAAACCGCATCGCTTTCTGCGCGTAGCTGAATTCACTGTAACCACTAATAATAATGAATTTGCAAAGCAGTTGGCGCGCCTTGACCGCTTCAATGAAGGCCAGCCCGTCCATCCTCGGCATCTTGATATCCGTAATAATGATATCCGGTACCTGTGTATCCAGGAAGGCCAGCGCCTCCTCTCCATCTTCCGCATCCCCCAGTACTTCAACCCCTTCCGCCTGCCAATCAATCGTAGTGCGCAGCCCTTGCCGAACCCACCTTTCATCATCAACGATTAATAAAGAGTACATGACCATGCTCCTTTCCCATGTTCAAGCTGCAACAATGACTTTTACCAAGATGACTATCATCATTTTCCCATACTTTACAATAATATGGTAGGTTTTAAAAGGAACGTTCATTCGATATCATCATCTTTGCAGACGGAACTTTGTGCAGAGAGCAGTGAAACAGCATGCAAAAAAGCTGCCCGAAGTCATCAGCGATGACTTGCCAGGCAGCTTTTTAATTACTCATTGGCCGAAGTTTCTATCAATTTGTGCCGATACCATTTGTCCCCATGGAAGCGCATCATGAAAATAAATCCACGCATGCCCCATTCAATATTCATAGCCAGCCATACGCCGATAATGCCGAAGTGGAAGACGATCCCCAGCAAGTAGCCAAGAACGATCCGGAACAACCACATGGAAAGCATCGAAGTCACCGATGTAAACTTGGAATCTCCTGCAGCTCTTAACGCAGATGGCAGCAAGAAGCTGATCGGCCACAAAGGTATTTGGGCGATGGCGCAAATTAGCACCACAATGAAGATGCTGTGCACAATTTCCGCTGGTGGGTGAAATAGGCCCACAATCGGTTTAAATAGCGGAAAAACGATCATAGCCATCATGACAAAGGAGATCGACGACAACCAGAGAAACGATCGCGTGAATTTGCGGGCATCCTTTATATTTTGCCGTCCGATACATTGACCGATTACGGTAACCGTAGTCAGCTGCAGCGCACCCGATGGAATCTGTAACACACCGGCAAGCGATGAAGCAATAGCATTGACGGCCATGGCATGTGTACCGAGACTGACGATAAAGACTTGCGTTAAAATTTTGCCCCCGTTAAAAAACATTTGCTCCGCAGCAAACGGGAGTCCAATAAACAAAATCTTTTTCAGTGTTGCATAATGAAAATGGATGATATCCTTGATTTGGATATGCAGACTCGTATCGATTCTTGTTAAATAGACGAGCGCGAATGCCGCAGCCCCAAAACGGGATATATTCACCGCCAGGTTCATCCCATGGACACCCATATGGAGCATGTTAATGAAGACGACATTCAAGATCAGATAAGTCACGTTCATAATTAAGGAAAGCACCAAAGAGCCTCTGCTCTTCCCGATTCCCCGCAGCGCACCGCATACCGCTTCCACGATGGCGATGCCGAGGTAGGAAATGCTGCTGCCAATCAGATAGATCTTGGCATTGGCGAATACGTCCGCTTCCGCTGCTCCAAACAATAATTTCAGGATCGGATTGTGAAGTACGATCAACACAAGGCTGATACATAGCGCCATCAAGGCTACGGACGATACCGAGCATGCAGCCGCTCTGGAAACCATTCGCTCATTCCCGCTCCCTTTATATTGAGCGACGACAACCGTCCCCCCGGTCGAGAGTGCGACAAACACGCTGATCAGAAACATATTCAACGAATCGACCATGTTCACAGCGCTGATCGCTGCCACGCCCGACGAACTGATCATCGCCGAGTTAAACAAGTTGAGGCAAGTAATAAAAGCCTGATCAATGAGTATGGGCACAAATAACGTGTAAATTTGCCGATAGTCGATAGATTCGCCCGTCAAATGCCGGTTCAAAATGCCTTGCATGCGAACTTTCAATAATGGAGGATTCATAGCGTCACTTTCTTATGTGAGAAGCATTTTTTTATTTACTATAACACATTAAAATGAAGGATGAATGATTTTTTCCAATTTTCTCGCATGATAACATAGACGTTGCCACAAGAGGAGGCGTGTAGGCTATGAAAGAGAAAGAATCAGGATTGACGTTTGGGATCTATCCATTAGGCGTCGCAGGAACGCCAACAGGTTTGGCAGTCGGCCCCCAGGATGATTATGAGAAGATCCAGGCTGCGCTGCAAGACCTTCGTGTAAGCGATAAAACGCTGCACGCGAGAAATTATGTCATCTATTACGGCCCCGATTCCGAAGGCCGGATGCTGGCAGCTGCAGAGCGGTATGCGCAAGGCGGCGTAATGACTGATCTTACCGTAGGATGCCTGCAGGAACCGGACATCGATCTGGAAGGCTGGCTTGGCTTTATCCGTAAGTTGCTTCGCAATCATGGGTCCCAGTTGACATCGCTGCAAATTACGAATGAACCGAACTTATCGTTCATGGACGGTTCCAAGCCCTATGTCCTGCAAGCTTTAGTGGAAGGCGTCGTTGCCGCTAAAGCGGAAGTTACGCAGCTGAATCTACAAGATCGCGTCCAGATCGGGTTCGGTTCCGTCCCGGAAAGCGCTGTAACCCTCCCTCATTTTTGGGAAAATCTCGCTAAGCTTGGCGGCGAACGTTTCATTCGTTCTGTGGACTTTGTCGCACACAATTTTTATGTCGACGTATTTGACGAGAATCCGCTGGAGCTCAGCGAAGTTCCTGCTGCTGTGGAGCGCACACTGCGGCAGTTTCGTGAAAAAGATTTAACTATCCTCGGTTTGCCGGCCCATGTACCAATACGGGTAACAGAAAACGGCTGGCCGACAGGCAAAAATCCTTTTAACCCCGTCGAACGATCTTACGAACGCCAAACACACGTTCTGGAATCGGTCATTCGTACCGTCTATCGCTTGCGGAATGAACTGAATATCACGCATTACGAGCTATTTGGGCTGCGGGATGCGGATAGTGCCAAGGACGATCTCTTCCACCAATTTGGGATCGTGCGTGACGATTATTCGCCGAAGCCTGCGTACGACACGTTCAAAAAGCTCATTCAAGAGTTGGGCAAGTAAATAAAGCCGTAGTCCAGGGCGTGTGCCGGTAGGACTGCGGCTTTTTCATAGACTTACTTTCTCCGCGCCAGTTCAGCGCTCACTTCCTGCAAAAGCTGCGTATAGTCAAAACTGTCTGGCGTCGTTGTCTCAATTTCGCGGATTGTCCCGCCGATGCTCAAGGGAGTAAGATCCCCCTGCAGGAGCCGCTCTTTATTTCCTTCCTGCTCAATCCATGACAGATCGCTATGACTCGCATGGCGGCCCACCGATCCGATTCTTTCGTGAAAACGCCGCAGCAGCACTTCCCCATTCGCTCGGCATACGATTTGCAACGGTTCAAACGGGTAGGCTTGCTGCAATTGAAGCAGTTCCGCGCTGCGTATTTCCGGGCGACCAAAAAATCCCTCGATCATCACCGGTTGGCCCGCTGCCAACACCGTTCCAGCCGAAGCGTACATCATCGTAAAAGCGGCAGGCGCCAAAAGCGGCGGACAACCGTTGCTTGGACAGTCCATCGCATCGAATAAGGTTTCATAGATACGGTCCCGGGAAAACAGCGGCACATGCAAGTCATGCGCAAGCCGATTCGCGAGCGTCGACTTTCCGGCGCCGGGAAGGCCATTGACGATGATGAATAAAGGTTGTGCCAACGTTATCGACTCCTCGTATTCAGCCATTGCAGTTCTGCAGGCTTCAGTGGAATTCCGAAATATGTCAGTAATGCCGAACTATATTCCTCTTTGGTTTGCGGGCTGAAAGTCTGCACCCCATCGGCGGTAAAGATGCGGAACTCACCGTCAGCGACGGTGACACGACCTTCTGGCGTGCGAATAGCCACCATTTCAATTTGGGTAAAAATGGAATCCAGCGCATGCTCACACCAGTACGATGCCATCGTGAAATCCCTCGCCAGCTGAGGCTCCTCGGTAAACGAATAGATGCGCTGCCAGGAGCCGCTCTTTTCCTCGCAAAGCACCCAGCCAAAAAACGCATCGACCTCCAGGCGATAAGTTTCCGCTCCTTGCTGTTGCACGCGCCCCTCTTCCAAGGCGATTGGCCTTCGCGGAACAATACCGCCAACCCCGACATCGCAAAGAAAGCTCGTGCCGGACGCCTCGACCTTCAAGACATGATGACGGCGTTTCGGCGGCGGATTAGGCTCGTCCCGCCAAAACCGGCCGAACAGATTGGTGACCGGGTAGTTCAACTCGCGCAGCAGCCAGCCAAACAGCGCATTGAGCTCAAAGCAATAGCCCCCGCGTCGGCGCAGCACGATTTTACGATACAAATCTTCCTGCGCAAGCGAGAGCGGAATCTTGTTTAATATATCCAAATTCTCATAGGGTACCGCATGCAAATGCCGCTCCTGCAATTCGGCTAAAACTTCCGCACTGCCATCCAACGGGCCGTGATAGCCGATGCGATCTAAATAGGCAAGCACTTCCGGCTTGAGCTGTTCTCGGTCAAGTTCAATCACACATCATCTTCCCCTCACTAAGAAATATCGAACAAATGTACGGCGCCAAGGAGCCCCGCACTGTCGCCTAATGTTCCTATACAAATCTGCGGACAGGCGGTTTTGGAAAAATAACCATCCTCCAGCACAGCGCGAATCGGGGACAGCAAGATCTCACCTGCGGCCGCCACCCCGCCGCCAATGATCACAATATCAGGATTAAGCAGGTAGATCGCGGAAAGCAATTTTTGCCCCAGCATCGTTGCCACCTGACGGAAAACTCCAAGTGCGACCGCATCCCCCTGCAAACAGGCTTGAAACACCTCGTGAGCCGTCAACTGTTCAGGGTTACCGCCTTGAGCAAGTGTCGTCGTTTCACCGGCGTGAACAGCGTCCTTCGCTATACGGGCAATCCCGGTAGCGGACGCCACCGTCTCCAGACACCCCGTCTTGCCGCAATTGCACCGATAGGCAACGCCCGGCACGGGATCATGGCCGATCTCGCCGGCGTGCCAGGCGCCGCCCCTGATCAGCCGCCCGTCCGCGATAATGCCGGCGGCAAGACCGGTGCCGAGCGTCAGGCAGACGATGTTGCGGAAGCCTTGGCCAGCGCCTGCAAGCGCCTCGCCCAGCGTGTAAGCTCGAACATCGTTTTCGATTTTAACTGGCACGCCTAGTCTTCCGCGCATCGCTGCCGCGAGCGGGACGTCGTGCCAGCGCATATTGGACGCGCGGATGACGATTCCGCACGTCGTATCGACTTGGCCCGGCACGCCGATGCCGACTTTGGCCAAGCAGCCGCTGCCGCCGATCGACTCGGCTAACTTGACGATCGCTTCGTGTAAGCGTTCGTAAAACGCCTCAGGGTTGTTCGTCCATTCCCGCTCGGGGGAAGCACTTAAAAATGTCGGTATCGTTGTTTTGGCCAGCAAGTTGCGCTGGCTGTCGAACAAGCCGATAACCGTATTCGTCCCGCCGATATCGATTCCCGCATCGATTGGCATCCGCTGCTCATCGGCCATACACTTTCTTGCCTTTCACAAATGTAGAATGAATGTCCCAACGAGCATCGGTAACAAGAAAATCGGCATCTTTGCCGGGTGCAATCGAGCCTTTGCGCTCACTGACGCCGATTTGCCGCGCAGGCACCTCTGTCAAGGATGGCAGGATTGCCTCTGGCGGAAGTCCAGTAAATTCCAGCATGTTGCGGAACGCTTGGATCGTCGTCAGTGTGCTGCCGGCCAAGCTCGAACCGTCAAGCAATGTAACGGTTCCGTTCTCCACTTTGACATGACCGTAGATGCCATCCGGCATCCCCGCGCAGCGAACTGCATCGGTGATCATACACACGTTCGCCGCGCCTTTGGTCTGGAACAGAAATTTGGCTGCCGCCGGATGCACATGGATCCCGTCTGCGATCAATTCTGTCGTCAGCTGCGGCAGCATGAGCCCTGCACCGGCGACGCCCGGTTCGCGATGGTGAAACGGGCTCATGCCGTTGAAGTGGTGTGTCGTATGGCGGGCTCCTAGCGCCACTGCTTCACACACCTCTTCATACGTGGCATTGGAATGACCGATGGAGACTGTGATCCCGCGCTCAATGAGCCAGCGAACGGTTTCCATGCCTCCTTCGACCTCCGGCGCCAGCGTCACCAGCTTGATGTGATCCTCCGCTGCAGCGAGAAATAGCGCGAGTTCGTCGCGCTGCGGCAGACGAATGTAGTCGCGCTTTTGCGCGCCGCTGCGCTTGAAGTCGATGTATGGGCCTTCCAGATGAATGCCCAGCACTTCCGCGCCGCTGACGCCCTGATTGATGCCGGCTGCCGCATTGGCAAGTGCCCGGCACAGGCGATCCTGGGCGTCGGTCCCCGTCGTCGCCAGGAACGATGTGGTGCCATGCGCCGCGTGATAGCGGCTCATACCGTCTAAGCCTTCGTACGTGCCGTCCATCATCTGATGCCCGCCGCCGCCATGCACATGCACATCGATAAAACCAGGCAGTACCGTGCAGCCGGTTAAATCGACGATGTCCACGCCATCTGGCAGTGCGAGTTCGATATCCCCGACAGCCACGATAGCGCCTGCTTGATTGACAATCATCCGTCCCTCTTGCAGGACGCCTTGGGGTGTATACACGGTTGCGTTGATATAAGCGGTCAACTGATCTTCCATGAGCTTAACTCCACTCCTCTGCAGACGTGTTGGAAAAGCACTCTCTCCCTATCTATATCTTCGATAGGCAGCTTCTTATTCCGGCGAGTATGATCATCATGCTCAGGCTCATACAGCGTTATTTATTAATTGGCTTATCATGGAAAAAAACCTTTCTATCCGCAGAGGAAATTTGAAAAAAAGCTCGCTGCACCGAGCAAACCCTTCACAGCGTTTGCCCGCTATCCACTGTAATGATCTGCCCCGTCATCGCCTCCTGCTCCAGCGCTGCGCAGATGAATTGAGCAATATCCTCTAGCGTAGAGATCTGCTGGAGCAGCAAATTCGGAGCGAGGCGCTGCATTTGTTCCTCTCTACCCGCCCACCATCTGGTGGCAACAGCGCCAGGAACGACACAGTTGACTCTAATCTGAGGGGCAAGCGCACGTGCCAGCGATTTGGTCATGCCGTGTACGGCCGCTTTGGAGACTGCATAAGGTAGCGATGACCCGGACCCGGTTGTGCCCGCGATACTCCCCAGGTTGACAATAGCTCCTCCGTGCGGGTTATTTTGCATATAAGGCGCGACGGCTCTCGCACAGTGAAACATGCCCTTTACATTGACGCTAAAAATATCGTCCCAAATATCCTCGGTTGCCGCCTCCAAATCATCCAGCGGAATATGCCGGGTAATACTGGCATTATTCACCAGCAAATCGATTGTCCCGAACTGTTCCGCCAGCGTACTGGCCATCTTCCTAACTTCCATGTCCTTGGCAACGTCAGCTTGTAGGGCAATTGCCCGTCCGCCCTCACGGAGAATTCGTTCCACTGTCTCTTCCGCTTCGGATGCAGATCGGGAATAGTTCACCCCGACGGCAGCTCCGCGCTTGGCAAGCTGAAGAGCAGTCGCCCGACCGATCCCAGTCCCTCCCCCGGTAACTAGTGCTACTTTATTAGCTACATGCATAAGATCGCCTCCATAAATGTGTGAATACATTCATTTTAAAGGAGATTTAAATTTCTGTATAATTGAATTAAATGAATCCATAGTTCAAAATTTTTGAACAACCACGCACACAAGGAGGCCAACCACGCATGGATTTAAAAACTTTAGAAACTTTTCATCTTATCGTGAAACATGAAAGCTTCCACCGCGCAGCTGAGGAATTGAATTATGCGCAATCCACCGTGACGATGCAAATTCAAAAGCTGGAAGCCACGCTAGGTGTCCAACTCCTTGAACGCGGCAAAAGCTTCCGCTTAACGGAAGCAGGACGGCTGTTCTATGAGCAAAGCCAAGAGATCATTCAGCGCATGAAGCAGCTGACGGCCGATATGACAGATATGCAGCATGGCGAAGCGGGAACCGTTCGTTTAGGTGTGACAGAGCCAACCGCCAGCCACCGGTTGCCTCCGCTCATCCGCCGATTCATCACACGCTATCCGCGCATACGCATCTCTTTAGATATTGCCAGTACACCTGCGCTAGCGGAATCATTGCTGCAAGGGCGGCTTGATTTTGCTATATGTTCGCCGCCGGACGTAGGTACGGAGCTTTATTTTGAGCCGCTATTTCTTGAAAAGTTCGTCGCCCTCTTACCTGAACACCATCCGCTAAGCGCACTGGAAGCTGTTGAACCGCAGCATCTTCAAGGGCACCGGTTACTCATTACGTCAGCCATATGCCCTTATAGACGAAAGCTGGAAATGATCCTGCAGGAAGCAGGGCCGATTTCCGTAGAAACGATGGAAATTGGCAGTATGACAGCATTAAAAAGCTATGTTGCAGCGGGCTTAGGTATGGCACTAGTTCCAGAAATCCTCTTGCATCCTATGCCGCCTGGCACAACAGCGCGCTCCATCAGCGGCCCGCAGATCGATCTGTTGTCAGGATTGATGCGCAAGACCGGCAATCTATCGCCGGCATCAGCGAAACTGTACCATTTTCTCAAACAGGAGCTTCTTCCCTAGCTCGAGAACATCGAGAACAAATTCTCTACCGTCATTCGTCCAAACGCAAACAAGCTGCCTCCAACGTCCAAAAGACGCGGTGACAGCTTGCAATGGTTATGCGTGGAAATCTTGACCTGAACGAACTTCTTTGACATAACCCGCACGGATGACGAAATCACCAAAATGCTCGTTATCTAAACGTTCCTTCGCATATTGATTCACAATCGGCTGCAGGGATTCGAGAATCTCCGCTTCGCCAATGTTTTCTTTATAAAGCTTGTTCAAACGGTTTCCGGTATGTCCGCCGCCCAAATACATATTGTATTTGCCTGGCGCCTTACCGATGAAGGCAATTTCCGCCAGCATTGGACGCGCGCAACCGTTCGGGCAGCCCGTCATCCGGATGACGATCTCTTTGTCACGCAGACCGGCTTCATCCAACATCGGCTCGATCTTCTCAATCAGTGTCGGCAAGTATCGCTCCGACTCCGCCATAGCCAGACCGCAAGTCGGCAGCGCCACGCAAGCCATCGAGCTTCTGCGCAGTGCCGAATAATAGTTGCCGTCCGTGAGACCGTAAGCTTGAATCAAAGCTTCGACCTGCTCCTTCTTATCTGCACTCACATTGCCGATGACAAGGTTTTGGTTCGCTGTCAATCTGAAATCTCCCGTATGCACTTTGGCAATTTCCCGGAGGCCAGTCATCAGCTGATAGTTCTCTTCATCCTTCACGCGGCCGTTTTGGATAAACAGCGTGTAATGCCAGCTGCCGTTGCTGCCTTCCACCCAACCATAACGGTCACCATTATGATCAAAATGGTAAGGACGCGCTTCTTCCAGCTGCCAGCCCAGGCGCGATTGCAATTCCCCGATGAACCATGCAATACCGCGGTCATCGATCGTATATTTGAAGCGGGCATGCTTCCGCACCGAACGATCCCCGTAATCCCGTTGAATCATCACGGTCTTCTCGGCCAAATCAACGGCTTGTTCCGGCTTGATGAAGCCGATCACTTGCGCGACCTGAGGATACGTCAGCGGATCGCCGTGAGACATCCCCATTCCGCCGCCGACGGTTACGTTGAAGCCGGCCAAGCGGCCGTTCTCAACAATCGCGATGAACCCAAGATCTTGCGAGAATACATCGACATCATTGGATGGCGGAACAGCAACACCGATTTTGAACTTACGCGGCAAGTATACAGGACCATAGATCGGTTCTTGTTCCACGCCTTCTAAGCTGTCCACTACTTTTTCCCCGTCCAGCCAAATTTCATGGTAGGCTTTCGTACGAGGATCCAGATGATCGCTGATCCGGCTAGCCCACTCATACACTTCGGCATGGACATCGGATTGGTACGGATTCGGATTGCACATCACGTTACGGTTAACGTCGCCGCAAGCAGCCAGCGTGCTCAGCATCGCATCGTTGACTTCGCGGATCGTCTGTTTCATGTTCCACTTAATAATGCCATGCAGTTGGAAAGATTGACGCGTCGTCAAACGAATCGTGCCGTTGGCATATTTCTGCGAGACGTCGTCCATCATCAACCACTGCGCAGGCGTTACGATACCGCCGGCTGCGCGCACGCGCAGCATGAATTGATAAGCAGGCTCGAGCTTCTGCTTAGCCCGTTCATTCCGCAAGTCACGGTCATCCTGCATGTAACTGCCGTGAAACTTCATCAAGCGGTTATCATCCTCGGGGATGGATCCGGTGATGCGATCTTTTAACGTTTCTTCTAAGCTGCCCCGCAAGTAATTGCTTCGAATCTTGATTTCCTCAACATCGCTATGTGGCGCACTATTCTTGGAAAGCAAATTATTTTCAGACATGTTGCCCTCACCCCTCTAGTGATCGATCTTAGGGATATATGATCTTAATAAACATCCCGTTGATAACGTTTTTGCTGTTGCATACGAGTCAAATATTCCGCAGCTTCTTCCGCACTGAAGCCGCCTTCCTGCTCTATAATTGTTGCCAATGCGCGATGTACGTCATGCGCCATTTTCTTTTCGTCGCCGCACACGTAAATATGTGCTCCTTCTTGCAGCCATTTATAGAGGTCCGCACTCTTCTCCAGCATTCTGTGCTGCACATAAACCTTCTGATCCGTGTCTCGGGAGAAGGCAACGTCCATGCGCGTCAGCACGCCGTTTTTCAGCCATTTTTGCCATTCTACCTGGTACAGGAAGTCTGTGGAGAAATGCTGGTCACCGTAGAACAGCCATGTACTTCCAGTAGCGCCCGTCTCTTCACGCTCGCCGAGGAACGCTCGGAAAGGAGCAACACCGGTACCAGGCCCGATCATAATGACAGGCGTTTCCGGATTGTCAGGAAGCTTGAAATTCGGGTTGTTTTGAATATAGACCGGCAGTTTGTCGCCCGCCGCGATGCGCTCGGCAAGATGTACGGAGCACACGCCGTAACGCTCTCTTCCGAGGGATTCGTAACGCACCGTGCGCACAGTCACGTGCACTTCATCAGGGAATGCTTTGGAGCTGCTTGCAATAGAGTACAAGCGAGCTGGCATTTTTCGCAATATCGAGACGAAATCTTGAGTCGCTACACCTTTGAAGGAGTAATCCTGCACCAAGTCCAACAGATCGCGACCGGACAGGTACGACTTCAATTCCTGCTCGCGTCCTGCCGCTAGCAGTTCTTGCAGACCTTTATCCGGGCTTAATTTGGCAGCTTGCTCCAGCAGTGGCTTTGTCAGCACCGAGATCTCAAAATTGCGCAGCAGCGCCTCTTGAAGCGGCAGTTTGTCACCATTTTTATTCACGGCCACCAGTTCATCCGCATTCCAAGCCAGCGCTTGGATCAATTCCTCAACGAGACGCGGGTGGTTTTCTGCGTAGATTCCCAAGCAATCGCCAGGTTCATACTGCAAATTCGATCCTTCCAAAGAGATCTCCACATGACGGGTTTCGCGATCAGATCCGCGACCGTTCAAATTTAAATTCTCCAAAACTTCCGCTTGAAACGGATTCGTTCTAGAAAACTCGGATTCACCGCCGCTTTCCACGCTCGATATATTGCCGCCTACTGCCGCCGGAGCTGAAGTTGCTTCGCTCAAGGATGCGAGCACCTGATTCATCCACTCTGCTGCGGACTCATCGAAATCCACATCGCAGTCGATACGTGGGCTTAAGCGCTTAGCGCCAAGTTCTTCCAGTCTTTGATCGAAATCTTTGCCTGTTTTACAGAAAAACTCATAGGACGTATCCCCCAGCGCGAGTACGGAAAATTGCAGATCTTCCAGCTGAGGCGCTCTTTTGCTGTGAAGAAACTCGTGAAACGAAAGCGCGTTATCCGGTGGGTCGCCTTCACCGTGCGTACTGACGACGATGAGCAGGTTTTTCACTTTCTTTAAGTTATTCGGTTTAAAATCGCCCATGGAAGCAAGCGTAACTTGAAAGCCGAGCTGCTGAAGTTTTGCGGTCATTTTTTTGGCCAAACCTTGGGACTTGCCTGTTTGTGAGCCGAAAAGGACCGTCACTTCCTTGGAAACCGCAGGCGCGCCGCCTGCTGGTGCCGCGCTTGGCACGCCGCCAGGAATTGCAGCCGCTGCTGCGCCTTGAGGAGCAGACAGGTACCCGCTCAGCCAGATTCGTTGATGATCTGATAATGTAGGTAACAAACGATTCAGCAATTCTACTTGATCCTGATTAAAGGGGCTGTTCACGACTTGAAGTACCAAATGTATCCACCTCTCATAGCTTGCCAATAATATTAAATCCTAGTATTCGCATCTTATTTAATTCACTCTCTTGAAGCTATCACAGTTGTCGAAAAGGGTCAATTAGAATCCTCTTATATGATCTATCAGTTATTCTTATAAATCATTAGGCTTCTGGAAAAAGAGGTGTCGATAAATAACGTTCACCGGTATCCGGCAGCAGAACGACAATATGTCTGCCTTCATTCTCCGGGCGTTTCGCCAGTTCAAGAGCTGCGTAAACCGCTGCGCCGGATGAGATGCCTACTAATAATCCTTCAACTCTCGCAAGTGTCCGTGCAGTTTCATAAGCATCCTCATTCTTCACTTGGATGATTTCATCGACGACTTCAGGATGGTAGTTGTCGGGTACAAAACCCGCTCCGATCCCTTGGATCGCATGCCCGCCCCGCTTGCCGCCGGACAGCACCGGGGAATCGAACGGCTCAACAGCGACGATCCGGACCGCAGGGTTCCGCTCTTTTAAGCGTTCCCCAACGCCCGAAATCGTCCCTCCGGTACCGACGCCGGCAACGAAAATATCCACGTTGCCCTCGGTGTCACGCCAAATTTCTTCGGCCGTCGTTTTTCTATGAATGTCCGGATTAGCCGGATTCGTAAATTGCTGCGGGATAAAAGCGTTCGGCGTAGCGGCCGCGATTTCCTCCGCCCTGCGGATAGCACCCGACATCCCTTCCGCCGCCGGCGTCAACACAAGTTCCGCCCCCAGGGCAAGCAGCAGCTTCCGCCGCTCCATGCTAAAGCTTTCAGGAAGCGTAATAATCAGCTTGTAGCCAAGGGCGGCTGCGGCAAATGCGAGGCCAACCCCGGTATTTCCGCTGGTCGGCTCAATAATGACCGAACCCGAATGAAGATGACCTTTTTCCTCCGCATCTTTGATCATGGCAAACCCAATCCGGTCTTTCACACTGCCGGCAGGGTTAAAATATTCTAGTTTCGCAATCAACTTCGCTGAAACCTCATGTTTACGAGCAAAATTGCCAAGCTCAAGCAACGGGGTATTCCCGATGAGCTCGGTCAGATTTTTAGCGATTCCTGTCAAAGTAAGCCCTCCTGCAATCAAATTCCAACTCATTTAGTCGGGTTTATATGTACACCTTAACATGCCCTGTAATGAAATACAACAACGCTTCTCCTGCAAATGTTCAAAATAAAACCGCACTCCGGCTGGAATGCGGTCTTAACTGCTCACAATTTGTTACCTAGTAGATAATGGAGCTGGCGCAAATAGGGCTTAAGCTCCGGGTATCCGTCCAAGTAGGCGGCGAGGACGCGGATAAGCGTCGGATTCGCAGGTTCCGTTCCGCAAGCTGCCTCCAGCATTACCGATACTTGCCCAAGCTCCTCACGAATGGCGTCCGGTTGTGACAGCTGTTCGATCTTCCCGCCAATAAGGGCGATCAATTGCTGGAGCGTAGCCTGTCTCATCTCCGCATCGCTAGGATGCAAATAATTGAAATGCGTATTCAGTTGATCAATGACCGGTCTCGGTGACTTGCGAAGCAGGTCATCAACCAAAGCATCCATCCGATCCACGATGAAAGCAGCCAGCTCCGCCATCGGGAGCGCGATCACTTTTTGCTGTACATAACCTAAGTATTCAATGTAAATACCGCGAAAAATAGCCACAACATCCCATATATACGGCTCGATCCGATCCCCATAGGCTTCGATCAGCAATTCGCGGCGCCACACATGCAGTGCTCTCTTCTTATGCTTCCAGGCAGCAATGAAATGTTCGTTCGTTGTAATTGGCAGCTCTTTGAAATCGAGCATGAACAAATGATTTTCAACTGTATATTGAAAAAGGAATTCGATCTTCCTCTGCAAGCGCTCTCTTGGGGACAAGTGAAGCCGGGCTCCCTCTCGCTCCATTTCGGCAGCCTGATCCAGCAGATTCTGATGGCAGGCGGCGAAAGCATCCGTAAATAATTCTTCTTTGGAAGCAAAAAATTTATATATACTCGCTTTAGCCATACCGCAGGCGTCAGCGATATCCTGCATGGATGCAGCGCTGTAACCTTTTAAGCGGAAGAGCTCCATGGCGGTGTCCAGCACCTTCTGCTTTTTCATTTCTTCCATCCCGATCCCCCCGTCCATATCTTGACATAAGCAGCTCGCTGGAGTCAACGTTATAGATTGACTGCAAAACTAACGAGTTCTATACTGAACTCATGAGTTTTTGCACTTATCACGAAGGAGGTGACCGAGAACTTGCTTGATGTCACGGTGACTTCTGGCAAGTATCGGGCTGAAATGCGTATTGCTGAATGTATGAAAATGATTATGGTTGATCAGGCATGAGTCGTTTTCTCGTTACATTACTGTTAGCTATAGTCGGCGGTGTATTGTTCACCCTGATCCACTCCCCGCTGCCCTGGCTGCTGGGTCCGATGGTATTCGCCTTCATTGGGGCCAGAGTATTGAAAAAAATGAAGCCTGTATGGCCCGGATATTTGCGCAATACAGCATTAATTATTATCGGATATTCCATCGGACTTTCGTTCACCAGAGAAACGCTCAGCGAGATGGGGCTGCTGCTGCCAAGCATGTTGATGATGACCGTGCTGCTTATCCTGTTTAGTGGGGCCATCGGTTTGATCGTAGCCAAATTGTCCGGCCAGCCGCTGCCTACCGTCATCTTGGGCAGCATTCCCGGCGGATTATCGCAGATGATCATTTTGGCGGAAGATACGAAAGGCATTGATTTGACCATCGTCACCTTCCTGCAGGTGTCGCGGTTGATGATGATTATTTTCATCGTGCCGCAGCTTGTGTTCAGCCCGCTGTTCGGCGGTAGCCGCTCAGCAGTCGATGCAGCACTGTCAAACGCAAGCGCGCATTGGGGCGATCTGTTCCCGAATATTATTTTATTCGCTGTGGTGTGTGTAGCAGCGGCTTTACTAGCGCAAAGAATCCGCTTCCCCTCCGCGTATTTACTGGGCCCGATGATCGTGACCGCAGTACTACACTTGTCAAGCGTATCCGGTCCTGCGCTGCCATCAAGTCTGCTGGACATCGCGCAATTGCTCATCGGCACATACGTCGGCTTATTGCTCAAACCGGAAAGTCTGACCCATAAAATCAGGATCATCACGCTGTCGATCTGCAGCGGAGTCGTGCTAATCGGTGGTTCTCTTGGCCTCAGCGTACTGCTGACCCATTGGCACAGCTTCTCTCCCGCGACGGCTTTCTTAAGCATGGCTCCCGGCGGTATGGATCAGATGGGCATCATGGGCAAAGAAGTCAATGCTGATATAGCCATTATTAGCAGCTATCAAATTTTTCGAACATGGTTTATCTTTTTCGCTGTGCCTCCGCTGCTCAAGCTGATCTTCAAACGGCTAATTCCAAAAGCCTCCAATGAGGAACTTGCCGGAGCAAATAATTAACGCGATCATGGCGAAAAGTCAGAGGTGTCTCCAACCATATGATGGTTGCTGAGGTGCCTTTTTATTTTTTCAATATCCCTAAATACTCACTCCACGGTCCAACGTCCACTCGATACCGCTCAGCCATTACTCGTACGATCTGCGCCATATGCGTCAAATCATGCACGACCCACGTCGCCAGCAATTCTCTCACCTTCACCAAGCCAAAAGCAGGATGCCTGCCCGTCCTTTCAAAATGCTGTGCTGGATCAATTACGGAACGTATATAGGCAAGATTCACTGTGCGTATTTGCTGAAAAGCTAGCAGCTTCTCTTCGATCGTGGCTGCCGTTTTATCATTTAAATGTGCAAAGCGATCAAATGGTGGGAATGGTTTGTTTTCACCATCTTGAAGAATCGTGTTTAGTCTAGGAATCCAATTCGTTTTTTCCGCTTCGATGAGGTGGTCAATGACCTCCGTGGCATTCCACGTTCCCTCTCCTTCATTCCCTTGCAGCCAACCGGCCGATAATCCTGACAAAAATAACGTCAACGCCTTCGGAGTTCGCTCCATGACTTCAATCGCTTCGTCGAGTTCAAAATTCATTCCATCGCCCTCTCCATTGTCTTATGCCTCGCTGATTCAGTTATATCATGAATTTTTGCTATTATGCTGAAAAATGAGAAATGAGCAGCTGCATGACAACTGTTCATTCTAGACTTAATCAATACGTACGCGTAGCGATTCGTTGCCTGGTATGATGGACGCCATGTCCGTTACGTTGGCGAATTTCATTTCCGCTAATATGACATTTTCGTGTAATACGTCGGCAAAGCGCTCCAGAACCTTTCTCTGTGAGTCATCGGCATCGAATGTCAGCGTGACCCGCTTGTCGATCGGTAAATCCAGCCTTTTGCGGTAATCTTGTACGGCCCGGATCACTTCGCGCACAAAGCCTTCCTGCTCCAATTCCTCCGTGATCACCGTATTTAAAGCCACATTCATTTGATATCCGGATGCGGAAGCAAACCCTGACTTGCCAAGCTTTTCGACTAACAACTCTTCGGCTGTTAAAACGAATGCTTGGTCACCTAAAGTAACTTTTACGGAACCCTCATCAACGGTTCGTTTGGCATCCAATGCTGACATTTGTTTCAAATGCTGCTGCAGCGGGCCTACGAATTTGCCATATTTTTGCCCGGCGACTTTCAGATTCAGCTTCAATTGATAGTCGACGAAGGAGCTGTCGTTTGGCTCTAAGCGTACCGACTTCACGTTCATTTCATCCTGAATGATGTCAGCAAATCGCTGGAGATCGAACGGTTGTTCGATGGAGATGATCAACTCTGACAAAGGCTGGCGCGTCTTGATGCCGGTGTCGCTGCGAATGCTGCGCGCCAATTCGACGATCTGCCGAGTCGTGGCCATGTCGCGCTCCAGCGCTTCATCGATAGCGTCCTCATCCACCTGCGGGTAATCGGCTAGATGGACGCTTCCTTCACCGCCAAGGTTGTTGTGCAAATCCTCGGCCAAAAGAGGGCTGTATGGCGCGATCATGCGCGCCAGTTTCAGCAAAACGTCGCGCAGCGTTCGATAGGCGTCTCTTTTGTCCTCGGTCATGCCGCTAGCCCAGAAACGGTCGCGTGACCTGCGGATATACCAATTGCTCAGCTCATCTACGAATACTTCGATTTGCTTCGCCGGATTCAATAAATCGTAATCTTCCAGACCCTTCAACACTTGCCGCAGCGTTGTATTCAACCTTGACAACACCCAGCGGTCTAATTCATGACCGGAAGCTTGAGGCCGCCCTACTTCGGGCGTGAACTGATCAATTAGGGCATACATCGCATAAAACGCATGCGCATTATGGATCGTATCGATCACTTTGGACTTCGCCTCAGCGACGATCTGCTTGGAAAACCGCTTGCTGTTCCAGGGAGCGCTGTCTGAGAGCAGCGCCCAACGGAAGGCATCCGCCCCGTAGACGTCAATGATTTCCCACGGGTCGATGACATTGCCTTTGCTCTTCGACATTTTCAAGCCGTTTTCATCGAGCACGTGACCGGTGGATATGACAGCTTTATACGGCGCTTGCCCGTTATACAGCGTAGATACTGCCATAAGGCTGAAAAACCAGCCTCTTGTCTGATCGATCCCCTCGCAGATCATATCCGCAGGGTACTGTTCTTGAAACAAAGCCTCATCGCCAAAAGGATGATGATATTGGGCAAACGGCATGGATCCGCTGTCAAACCAGACGTCGATCACTTCCGGCGTTCTGCTCATCTCGCAGCCGCAGGAACAGCGCAGCTTCACTTCATCGACGTATGGTTTGTGCAGCTCCAAATTGTCAGCAAGCGGAGATACCGCTCTTGCGCGCAGTTCGTTTATGCTGCTGGGCGCGAATTCACTTCCGCAATCCTGACATTGCCACACGTTGAGTGGTGTTCCCCAGTAGCGGTTCCGGCTTATATTCCAATCGACAAGCTCTTCCAGAAACTTGCCAAAACGGCCCTCGCGGAGATGGCCAGGATACCAATTGACTTTGCTGTTATTAGCGATCAGCTGATCTTTCACGGCGGTCGTGCGGATGAACCAGCTCTCCATCGCATAGTACAGAAGCGGAGACTTGCAGCGCCAGCAGAATGGGTAGCTGTGCGTGTAGCGCTCTTTGGCGAACAGCAGGCCGCGTGCGGCCAAATCCTTGACAATGTCGACATCGCAATCTTTCACGAAGCGCCCTGCAAAGTCCGTGACCTGCGCGGTATACCGTCCTGCATTGTCCACGACGTTGACGAAATCGAGGCCGTGCTCACGGCACGTCCGATAGTCATCTTCCCCATGTGCCGGTGCAAGATGGACGATGCCAGTCCCGCTTTTATCACTGACATAGTCGGCATCGACCACGTAGTGCCCTTTGCTTAAGCGAAGGTAGCCAAAAGGCGGCTCATAGGCGGTGCCAACGAATTCGGTACCTTTGTGCGATGACAAGATTTCATAATCTCCCTTAAACACCTTATCCGCTAATTGCCGGGCCAGCACATAAATACTGCCATCCTGTCTGACTTTCACGTAATCGATGTTCTTATTCACCGCTAGCGCTGTGTTTGCAGGCAGCGTCCACGGGGTTGTCGTCCAAGCCAGAAAAATTTCCGGCCCCTGCTTGCTTGGAAATTTGACCGTAGCACTCAAATCTGTCACGTCTTCATAACCTTGCGCCACTTCATGGGAGCTGAGGGTCGTTTGGCAATCCGGACAGTACGGGCTGACGCGGTGGCCTTTGTAGAGCAGTCCTTTGGCATGAATGTCAGCCAAAATATGCCAGACGCTTTCGATATAGTCATTCGTCAGCGTCACATACGGGTGATCCATGTCTGTCCAGTATGCGATTGCCTCTGTCAGTTCCCGCCATTGTTTCTCGTACTCAAACACACTGCTTTTACATTGTTCTACGAATGCGGCGATCCCGTACTTCTCGATCTCCTGCTTGCCGGAAATGCCCAGCTTTTTCTCAACGCCCAACTCCACGGGCAGGCCGTGCGTATCCCAGCCGGCTTTTCGCACGACTTGGTAACCTGACATCGTTTTATAACGTCCGATAAAATCTTTGATTACGCGCCCAAGCACGTGTCCGATGTGCGGCTTGCCATTGGCTGTTGGCGGTCCTTCATAAAATACAAAGCGTGGCTGCCCGGCCCGGTGGCTCATGGAAGCGCGAAACGTATCCTGCTGCTTCCATTGATCCAAGATGCGCAGCTCGCGGGCTCTTGCTGTCTCTTTGACATCAACTTTTCTCATCTTTGCTCATCCTTTCTGTTCGTAAAAAAACAAAAAAATCCCGCCCCGTAAGGGACGAGATTTCATCTCGCGATACCACCCTCGTTCCGAGGATCGACTAATTCCGATCACCGGCGCCTCATCAACGTACCATCATACGTGTCCCTTGTAACGGCGGAATCCCGGGTCAGCTTACTCGCTTGCTTCAGCTTTCCTTCTCGGAGAGGATATTCAGCTAACTCTTGAACGTTGGCTTTCAGCGCAGGGCCAACTCTCTGGGGGACAAGGGATTAGCGTACTTGTTCTCGTCAATGAATTTAGTCAGATCATTCAGATAATTAATTATTACAGCATATTGTGTGGAATGTCAATAGGCGGCTCACGCGAGCGCCTCGAACGGCGCCCTTTGGATCACCACAAACATTTAATGCCATTAATTATTTATAGCATTAACAACATCAAATCCTCATCATAATACAACCCATTGACTTTCAAGGCGTGCCGCTCTACACCATAGACTTCGAAGCCTAACGATGCATACAGTTTTTTCGCGCCTGCGTTCTCGGATACAACGCTTAGATGGATTTGCTCCAATCCAGCAGCGGTCTCCTTCGCTAGACGAATGAGCTCCAGCAGGAGCGCTTTCCCCACGCCTCCACCACGCGCTTCCGGTGCAATAAACATGCCATAAATATTCCCTTTATGAGCTGTTTTGAAGCCTGTCTCGCGCACAAAAGCGGCTATGCCGACCAATGTGCCGTCCTCTTGAAATGCGCCTAGCGTAAATTTCTCCGCAGTCGGCTTTATGCGCTCCATCACCATTTCAAGCGTAAATTGAAATTCCCTCTCATAAGTGGAACCGAACGCTTCCGGGTTAATTTGCAAGGCACTCAATCTAACCTGCCGATATGCGGCTGCATCTGCTTCCTCAAGAACGCGATAGTTCATACAATTCTCCTCCATGCTAGTAATTACCAAATAAAAAAGGCAGCCGGATTAGAACCGAACTAATCCTACTGCCTCTCCCTTAGATCGCTCGCACTTTGTCATCTTTAGGCAGCAGGACCGCGACGATCCCCAACAGCGGTAGGTATGCGCACAGCTTCATAATGAAGGCGATGCTTGTCGCATCCGCGACCCAGCCCAACACCGCTGAACCTAAACCTCCAATGCCGAAAGCCAAGCCAAAGAACAAGCCGGAGATGAGGCCGACTTTGCCAGGCAGCAGCTCTTGAGCGAAAACAACGATAATGGAAAACGCTGAAGATAAAATGAAGCCTGCGCAGATGCATAAAACGCCCGACCACATCAAGTTCGCATAGGGCAGCAGGATGGAGAACGGTGCAGTCCCTAAAATCGAAAACCAAATGATGTTGCGCCGTCCATACCGATCGGCAAGCGGTCCGCCGATAAACGTTCCGGCCGCGGATGCCGCCAGAAAGGCAAATAAAAACCACTGCGCGCGCCCAACAGATACTCCATAATCGTCAATTAAATAGAACGAGTAATAGCTGGTAATGCTGGACATATAAATGTGCTTGGTAAAAACAAGAAAAACCAGCGTAACGATCGCCCAGCCCACCTGCTTCGCGGAAAGTTTGCGCGCTGCCCCCGCCGCTGCGGTTGACGCTGCTTTTGCCTTGCGCGGCTGCACGTTTTGTCTGCTATACCACCTGGCCACAAAGGTCTGGATGACGATGGCGACAATGGCGGCAAAAGAGAACCAAATCACACCGAATTGTCCGATTTTTACAAAAAGAACAGCGGTCATGATCGGTCCGAGCGCACTGCCGATATTGCCCCCGACCTGGAAAATCGATTGCGCCAGCCCTCTTCGCTCACCTGCCGACAAATACGCGACACGCGATGATTCGGGATGAAAAATCGCAGAGCCAATGCCCATGGACACGACCGCTAACAAAATAAGCGCATAATAAGGCGCTACCGCCAAAGCAACGATGCCCGCGAGCGTAAAGCATACACCGATTGGCAATATGTACGGTCTCGGCTTCAAATCCGAAAAGTACCCGACAAACGGCTGCATAAGCGATGCCGTAATGTTCATCGCAAAGGCGATAATCCCGACTTGCGTATAATTGAGCTGCAGCGAATCCTTGAGAATCGGGAACAACGCTGTAACTGTCGATTGCATCGTATCATTCAACAAATGAACGATACTGATGGCGAACAAGATGGGAAAAACCGTCGCTGACACAGGTACGCTTTTGCTTAAAACTTTTGACACGTTCAACTCCTCTTTTCTCTCTATATATGGATGGCGAATCACTCCTCCTCAACTATATTCGACAGGTAGGCAATAACTGCCTTCCTTCTGCTCATTTTTTGTTGTCATCAGCTCAATTGCTCCTTACCTGCAGGTAACTTAGTCCATTCTATTTGAGTACCTATACTATTTTTGCGTACTGTTCTAATACAGACATGCGCGCTATGATGGACTTATGACCACTAACGTTTGGATAAATAAGGAGGTATTCACAGTGAAATACACATATTTAGGACGTTCTGGGTTAAAAGTAAGCAAGCTTTGTCTGGGCACGATGAATTTTGGCGTTGATACCGATGAGAAAGAAGCTTTTCGGATTATGGATGCCGCCATCGATGCAGGCGTGAATTTCTTCGATACGGCGAATGTGTATGGCGGGATTGGTTCGCGCGGCAAAACCGAGGAAATCATCGGACGTTGGTTCGCTCAAGGCGGCGGCCGCAGGGAAAAAGTTGTACTCGCGACCAAAGTGTTCGGCGATATGGAAGATCCGCATGACGGCCCTAATGCAGCACGGGGTTTGTCGGCTTATAAGATCCGCCGCCATCTAGAAGCCTCTCTTGAGCGTCTGCAGACGGATCATATCGAGCTATACCAAATGCACCATGTGGACCGCAATGTCGCTTGGGATGAACTATGGGAAGCGTTCCGCATTCATCAATACCAAGGGAAAATCGGTTACGTCGGCGCCAGCAACTTTGCCGGTAGAGATCTCGTGAAAGCGCAATATGAAGCCAAAAATCATAAAGTGCTCGGCCTTGTTTCCGAGCAGCATAAATATAGCCTCCTCTGCCGCTTGCCTGAGCTGGAAGTGCTACCAGCCGCTGAGGAATACGGCATCGGCGTTATCGCCTGGAGCCCGCTCGACGGCGGCCTGCTCGGCGGCAACGCCCTGAACCCCGCTGCCGGCTCCAGAAGCGCGCGCAATCAGGAACGCGCGGAGCAGCGCCGCGGCCAGTTGGAAGCGTTCAGCCGCTTGTGCAAGGAGCTCGGCGAAAGTGAAGCCAACGTAGCGCTCGCTTGGACGCTC
Source organism: Paenibacillus aestuarii (assembly GCF_027789125.1). Taxonomy (GTDB): domain Bacteria; phylum Bacillota; class Bacilli; order Paenibacillales; family NBRC-103111; genus Paenibacillus_E; species Paenibacillus_E aestuarii. The sequence goes on from NZ_JAQFVF010000023.1 coordinate 98,711, forward strand.
GTTAACCCTGCCATGACCGCGCCAATTATCGGTCCGCGGACGCTCGAACAATTCGAGAACACCTTGCGCGTCGTTGACATTGCATTTAACGAGGAGACGCTGCAGCAGCTCGATCAGATTTTCCCGGGACCTGGCGGCAGCGCACCTGCTGCCTACGCCTGGTAATATCAACCCTGCGGCCCCCTCTGTGGAGCCGCAGGGTTCTTTAATGCTTCGTAAAATTTAAGTAAACGTCACAAATTTGCAATATTTTCATTTTTTATTTCAGTACCAAAAGGTGTAAAATAAAATAACACGGTTTAGCTCCATTGTGGCGAAGTTGATGGCTATTTTCATATGTGAAAATTGTTACAACCATCTGGGAAAAGATGTTAGAATCCCCCGTACACATTGTGACAGTACCTGATTTTTTCTCAACGCAAAGGAGGATTTTGCATATGTCACAGAACAATGCTATTCAAGAAGTAGCAGCGACACTGGCTGCGGAACCAAAATCGTTAGACGTACTTGACCAATTACTCAAACCTGAGGTGCAACAATCGCTGACTATCTTGGTTGACAACCTGCCTAAACTGGCTGAAATGGTAACTGCAATGACCAAAGCGTACGATTTCGCTCAAAACATTGCTACTGACAAGGTGTTGATCAACGATTTTGCTCATGGTATCGGTGAATTCGTCAAACCCGTACAAGAAAAAGCAAAAGACATTGCAGCGGCAGCTATTGAAGCCGGTGAACGCTCCCAGGCTGAAGCTGGTACAACGATCGGTCTGTTCGGCATCCTGAGAATGCTGAAAGATCCGGAAGTGCAAAAAACGCTTCGTTTTGCTCAAGCTTTCTTGAACGTACTCGCTGAACGCAAAAATTAATACGGACAAGGGATGGTAACGATGGCTAAACAAATTCTTATTCTTGGCGGCGGCTACGGCGGTCTTCTAACAGCACTAACTGCGCGCAAACATTTGTCGGCTGCAGAAGCCCACATTACAATCATCAACCGTTTTTCTACTCACCAAATTATTACAGAACTGCACCGTTTGGCTGGCGGCACAATCAAAGAGCAAGCTGTTGCCCTTCCGCTTCAGAAATTGCTTGGCGATAAAGACGTCAATATCGTCGTTGACACGATTACTGAAATCAAGCCGAATGACAAGCAAGTCATTACTTCGAACGGTGCATATACATACGATGCACTGGTTATTGCTATGGGTAGCGAAACGAACTACTTCGGCATTCCTGGCCTGGAAGAAAACAGCTTCGTCCTGAAGTCGGCTTCAGACGCGAACCGCATCCGCGAGCATGTTGAAGGTCGTTTGGACGCTTACAAAGCATCCGGCAATAAAGCTGACGCAACCATCGTTGTTGGCGGCGGCGGCCTGACTGGCGTTGAGCTTGTCGGCGAATTCGCGGATAAACTTCCTGAAGTTTGCCGCAGCAAAGGTATTGACTTCAACGACATCTCCATCTATTGCGTAGAAGCAGGCCCTGCAATTCTTCCGGTATTCCCGAAAGTACTGATCGAACGCGCGGTATCCAGCTTGGAGAAACGCGGCGTTACTTTCTTGACTGGTGTTGCCATCACGGAAGCTACGAAAAATACCGTTTCGCTGAAAAACGGTCAAACGATCGAATCCAATACTATCATTTGGACTGGCGGCGTTAAAGGCAACCCTGTCGTGGGCAGCTGCGGCATCGCAGAAGATCGCGGCCGCGCGACGGTAACGTCGACGCTACAATCCACTTCGCATGCGGATGTTTTCCTGGCAGGCGACTGCGCGGTTGTCTTCCCTGAAGGCGGCGAAAGACCTTATCCTCCGACAGCTCAATTGGCTTGGCAAATGGGCGAAACAGTCGGCCACAACCTTGCCGTTCAAATCAAAGGCGGCGCTATGGAGAAATTCACGCCTGTATTCTCCGGAACGCTCGGCAGCCTTGGCCGCAAAGACGGCATCGGCACGATCGGCGGAAATAACACGCAATTGAAAGGTTTGCCAGCTTCGCTGATGAAAGAAGCGAGCAACATCCGTTACCTTTCCCACATTCATGGTCTGTTCGCGCTTGCGTACTAGGCTGAACGCTAATAACCCGCTGCCGTATTGGCAGCGGGTTATTTTTATGATGAACCCTTCCCTATCCGTATGAAATAACTGGAATTTGCGGGCGAATCTTCGCTTGCGCTTCCGACAACTGGCGATTGTCAACGTGCGTATAGATTTGCGTTGTTGAAATATCCGAGTGACCGAGCAGCTCCTGCAGCGTCCGGAGATCCGTTCCATTGCGAAAATGCGTTGTTGCAAACGTATGCCGCAATTTGTGGCTGCTAATCTTTTTATCGATAACCATCTGGGCCTCCTTCTTCCAAGCGGTGCCTGTGCGATCGACGATGCCTTGTATCGTTCTTCGCCCAATTCTGCGCCCTTCCTGCGAAACGAAAAACGCCGCAGTATCGCCTTCTTTGGGATCAATTCTCGCATCATTGACGTATTGCTCCAAAATGGCAACAATGTCAGGATGGAGCGGAACGACTCGCCACTTCTGCCCTTTGCCCATAAAGATCAACGCCGGATCCGCCCCGCGGCGAAAATGATCCAAGTTCAACGACTGAACTTCCGCGACGCGCAGCCCCCCGTAGCACATCAACAAGCAAATCGCCAGGTTCCGAAGCTGGTGCTTGCCCGTCACTTGCAGCAAAAAGTCCGCGAGTTCATTCTCTTCCAAATAGACGGGAAGCTTGTTTTTCTCGACCTTCGCTTTTTTGATGGATAATGCCGGATTCAGAGTAATGATTTCGAACTCGATTAAAGCTTTGAAAAAACAATTGATCGCGGACAACATCCGATTAATCGTTGCGCTGCCTGCGCCGCGGACTCTTAGCACTTTTTGATATCTCATGATATCGGCTTTGGATATATCTTCGATCTCAGAGCTTCTTACGTTCAGCATGAACGATTTGGCTTCCTTCACATATTCGTCTTGCGTTCGTGGCGTATAACCGCCATTTTGCAAATATAGCATAAAATCATCTAAATATTGCTCGGCTGCAGCGATGGACATCGTTATTCCCTCTTCTATGCTGTCATTTGGGGTTAAAATCGCGAAAAAAACTGGCATCAAATCTATATTTGGTGCTAGTGCTAGTCTTATATTTTAGCATGAACACGTGTGTTCGGCTAGAGGTGCTCATAAGATGCTCCTTTGAATTCGTTGATCGGCTTCATAAAGGCGAATGTTTTTATTTAAGCATTAATTCCTTTGCCCGAATTTTACCAAACATTATATAATTGAGCTAATCTAATTTGAATAGTTACGCGGAGGAGATGCTTATGTCGTTTAGTTATTATGGTGAGCTTTGTACGGAGGTTTATGACTTAACCAAGAAAGTAGGCCATTCCCTTGGCGGAGACGTAGAATATTATCGGGACAAATTAAAACATTGTAAAAGACGCATTCTAGAAGCAATGGTTGGTTCTGGACGTATGCTAATTCCCCTGCTTGAAGCTGGTCTTCATGTGGATGGCGTCGATTACTCCCCTCAAATGCTAGCTTCTTGCCGAAGGCGCTGTGAAGAACGTGGACTACAAACCAATTTATATGAAGCTAACTTACAGGAACTTTCACTTCCACATAAGTATGAAGCGATCATCATTGCTGGAGGCTCATTTTTGTTAATAGAACAACGAGACGAATCGAAGAAAGCCCTAACTCGTCTGTACGAGCACCTTGAGCTGGGTGGAAAACTGATTCTTGATCTGTTTTTGCCAGACAATCAAATGAACAGCTCAGATATGGGAAAATGGGACGGCTCGGCAATTTATCACTTACCAAATGGTGACATCATAACCATGGAAGGCAAGTGCGTTGAAGCCGATTTGTTTTTCAATCAAAATAAAGTTAATTATCTAAAATACGAAAAGTGGCATCATGGAAATTTGATTCAAACTGAGTTGCAACGTTTTGCCTTACGATGGTATGGCGTAGAAGAATTTAAATACATTCTTGAAAATGTAGGATTCACAGATGTTGTTATTACTGCTGATTTCGACGATAATAAGCAACCATCAAATAGTAAACAGAAATTTGTTTATCAAGCGACAAAATCATAAATCATATGTACAAAAGCTGGCCCCTTTTATAGTATTTTCTAAACAAAGCCACTCCTAACAATGAAGTGGTTACTATTGTTTTGCAATTTTATCATGAAGCGTCTGCCGATACTGTCATAAGCTCCCCGCCTTACTATCTTACTTAATCTCGTTAACGAAATTCAGCCGTTACCAGCTTCCATACCAAATCGGAACAGCGCTGGTAAAATTCCTGTGATCATCCAGAACCGTCCGTATTCGTGCCATCATACTATCGAGCTGCTTCGGCACGACTTGGAGTGTCCAAGAGATCGTTGCGAACATGATCAATGCCGAATATAGCGCATACAAGTTCCAAAAATGTTCCGGAATCTGTTTATTGAAATACCCGTCGATTTGCCCGATCGAAAAAGGAATGCTCACTTCGCGACTGAAGTAGGCAATTTTCAGAAAATCATGATACGGGTCTCCCCAATCGTAACGGTTGAAATCGATAGCTGCAACGTAAGCGCCCTCATTAACAAGTAGATTGGCCGGATGAAAGTCGTCGTGCTGAAAGCGATTCGGGCGACCTTCGAGCAGTGGCAAATGTGCTTCGATAAACGAAAGAACCGCTTGCTCCTCAGGGATCTTCACTCCACAGCGCTTATATTCTGCCAACTGACGGTTGTGCTTCTCTACTCTTTGCCGGGACCAAGCATCCAAGTCCCCAGGTGCTTCCAATTGATGCATCTTAAGCAGCTCCCGCCCTGCTTCGACACCTACGCGATACTGCTCTTCTGCGGTCATCGAGGGCAGCTTCTCTGAAGCATCCTCCCCTTCAACGTAACGCAATACCATGTAACAGGTATCGAGCTCTTCAATCGTGCCGAATGAAATGGGCTCAGAGGTGCGGACACCAAGGCCGTAAATCGCACAGACCGCCTCAAATTCGCGTAACTTGCGGTCAAACTGCTGTAAAGCTGCCGTGCGCAGCACATAAACCGGTGTGTCATCGCCTTCGTAAATTAAATATTTTCCATCATAAGAAAACCCTTTATGGATTTGTGTGACTGCCGTCGCATGCTGCAGTGGCCTGATATTCGCTCTAATCGCTGAAATTTGCATGGTAATTCTCCTCTCACATTCAAATTGTCCGCTTCTTCGTAAAAAGGAAATAATTTTAAATATTTCCCGGGCGAGCGCAATAAGCACGAAATATATGGTAGTTTCGACAATAGCGGTTCGTTAGTTGTCAGATTATCACACAGCAAGAGATGTTAGTTTACATAATATTTATTATGTAATATGTCTACATCTGAACCATATCTTTAACCACATAAAAAAGCCGCCAATCCTACTCTGGCAGCTTCACTCTTGTTGTTTTATTCAGCGATCGTTTATCTTATTCTCCAATTTAGCTTCAATAGAAGCAAGCAGCTGTTTAATTTGCATTAATTCGCTGCTAAACTCCTCTTTGTTCTTCACACCATTTTCTTCAATCCGGTGCAAGTGGCTTTGCATATCCTCAATTTCTTGCTCAGCTTTGTAGTTGATGGCAAAATCGATCACTGACTCATGTTTATCCCTGGCATTTTGGCGATTTTGGCTCATCATAATGATTGGCGCTTGAAAAGCTGCAAGAAAAGATAAGCAAAGGTTGAGGAGGATGAACGGTGGTTCATCAAAGTGTAAGGGCTTAAGGAAAGGGAGCGTGTTCCATATCATCCAAACGACCAAAAATGCACCAAAATAACCAATAAACGTCCAGCTTCCACCGAACTTGGCAATATTATCGGCAAGGCGATCGGAAAATGTGGAATTCTCCGAGTACTCTTCATCCACTCTACTTAGAATACTATTTTCATAATCGTCTACTAATCGATCGATGCGCTGCGCATTTTTTTCACTTAGTTCAATATCAAAACCTTGAATGATAGATGCCTCATCAAAAATGTTTTCCGTGTCATTATCCGGATTCGTCATTTCTTTAGTTCCGTCCTTGTACACAATTAGTGCATGGTTCCACCGAACTTATTTTGAGCAGATCCGCGGGTTATTATCCGTTATTTGGCCAACATCCCTTTATACTTCAACACTCCGCTCATCGCTTGACGGAAATCGGCGACTGCTTTAAGCCGCCATTCGGCATCCGACGGATCAAACATTTCTTTATAGCGGTTTAAAATGATCTGTTCTGTGATCGGACTCGTGGAACCATTCGCATAGAGACTATTCTCATCGATCGTATTGCGCAGCGAACGTACCGAGCCCCAAGTATCGACCCCCATCGTACCGAATTCGAAGGTCGTCGAGTACAGATCGGCGCTGCTCTGCAAACGCTGCTTGAGCGTGTAGAAATATTCCGTGTTGTCACCACTAGTCGCATAGTAATCTTTCGACGTAGGCGTCAGTACCAGCGGATATTGAAATGCTTGGCTCGCCTGTTCTTCCGTCATCGTTTCCTTGCTAGCGCTGAAGATGCTCATCTGATCACGCGGACCATAGCCTGTATGCAAATCCACATGGACGATACGGGCATAGCCGCTGTTCAGCGCCTCCTCGTAGATGTGCTGCAAAATCTGCGTGGAACGCTCCGCTTTAGCACCGCCATAATAGACGCCTTGCGGATTCTCATATTGCCCCTGGAGCAGCGCTTCTGATATCGTTCCCGTGCCATGACGGATGATCTCCCCGATCAAATCCCCGAAAAAGGCGACCTCGTGATTCACCGCATTTCCGACAGGCGAAGGCTTTTCGAGAAAGCTGCGCATCACTTGATACGAAGGATTTTGCTGCTTGCCGTAAGCATCGGGCTGATCGAAAAAATTACGATTCAGATCGACATGATCTTCATTATAGCGATGATTATGCTTCATCCCCCATGGGTTCGCCGCATGTACCCAGATGACGCCCGTCGTCGTCGGATCAAGCTTCGGCATAAATTCGTTTCGGAACAACTCGATCATCGCCGAGCCGACGTATCCTTCAACCCCATGCATGCCGGAAGTCAAAATAATCAGGTTTTGCATGGTCTTTGTCGCATCAGCCTTCATGGCATCGATATACAGTCCGTTCTCGCCGCCGACCGGGTAGCTGGTCAGCTTGATACCGCTGCCGTAGGATTTCAACGTTGACTTCCCCTGGATAAATCGCTGCCGCGAGGCTTCATAGCTATCGGGAAAATAGCTCAGCCCCGCGGGTGAGCCTTGTGCTGGTGCTGGCTTTGGTTTGGATAACTGGAGAAGCACCTGAGGACCCGCCAGCTCAATCAGCAATACGATCGCCAGTGCGATACCTGCCGTTTTGATAGGGAACTTGCTTTTTTTTCCAGTCGGCGGACTTTGCAGCGGCTCTACCTGCCTTGTCGGTAAACGATCCATGATCAGCATCGCTCTCTTCGTGGAATATTTTTAGATTTATTTTTTGCACCCATCATTATATTCGTTTTCTGTGTACACTATCCTGCCACGTTGTTTAAGTAAAAAAGAAGCTTGCCGTAAGCAAGCTCCTTCACTCTAGATCATTCAATTCGATACTCTGAACTGCTTACGGTTAGAACGTCCAATACCTGTGGGCAAGCTGACAGCTCCCACAAAGACGTAACAGCAGCTCCGATTAAAGCGCTGAGATTGCTGCCGTTTCTAGCGATCATTATTAGTCACGCTCGCCCGTGGCTTAACCACAATGGCCTATGCTTTCCCCACACCACTTCTGCCGCCTGTAACAATTGACACCTCATTTAAGTATGAAAGAATACCTATCTACTAAAAGGTGGTTTTAACAATTGAAAACCATCCGCCTCCATTCTAAGTCAAAGCGGATAATAAACCATTGGCGATTAGTTCGAAGCGATTCCCATCACGAAAACTTCTTGCAATCAATTGCGCGCCTTGAAGCGAAGCAAGAAATTGATGGGCCTGCGCTTCGGCATTACCTTTAAAAAATAAATGCCCTTCGCGGCGCCCTTGTTCAAACACCTGCTGCAGCCATGTCAAATTGGCGGAGAAAAATTGCGCTAATCCTTCCCTTACTTGCTCCGTTAAAGTGGCTAAGTCAGAGGATAACATGACACTCAGACAAGTACAGTTCTCTTGTAAGGGTTCACTGTACAACAAGATGAACTTTTGCAGCTTTTCCAAATGATGATCGGTTTCGGAATCGATTTGCACACTTGCCGCAATGAAGTTTTTGAGATAGCGGGCAATGAGCGCTTCCCCTAAGTCCTCCTTATTGGGGAAATAATAATGAATGCTTGCTGTCCTTATCCCAATTTTTTCTGCAATATGTGCATAGCTGAATCCGTTGAAACCGAACTGTTGAACGATCGCTTGAGCTGTATCCAAGATCAGCTCCGATGTGTTATTTGTTTTCGTCATGCTGACATTCTACCTTTTAGTAGATACGAAGTCAATTAAAGTTTCTTGAAGTCGCCAGCGCTCAAGAAAAGAATAAAAATTAATTATAATAATTTGTTCAATTGTTTGCCGGATGCCGGAAAGCTACCATGAACCTAATGATACTACTGGAGGGGATTAGGATGAAAACAATATCCATGACCAAACGAATGACGCTTCCTGCCAACACGAAATTAGGAGGAGTATTCCTTGAAGACTTTACAAACCTTCATAGCCTACTACAAGCCTTACAAAAAGGCTTTGGCGATGGATTTGTTTTTCGCCGCATTGGCTTCGGTGCCCGTGCTGATCTATCCCCTATTAGTCCATCAAATTACGACTAAAGCTTTAACGAACGCAGGAATCGCTGCAGATACGCTTATTCGCATGATCGGCCTGTTCTTGTTTTTAATCGTCGTCGAGTATATGAGCAATTTCTATACCGATTATTACGGCCATGCGATGGGCGCCAAGATGGAGACCGACATGCGGAATGAGTTGTTTCAGCATGTTCAACAGTTTTCGTTTGAATACCATAACAAGGCCCGAACCGGACAGCTTATGTCTCGAATTACCTCTGACTTGTTCGACATTTCAGAGCTCGCGCATCATGGGCCGGAGGACGCTACGATCTCATTGGTCAGAATTATAGGTTCATTTATTATCCTGGCTAATATCAATGTAGCGCTGACGGCGACGATGTTTGTCATCTTTCCGCTGATGATTCTTTTTGCTTATCACAACAGCTTGAAGGTGAAGAAAGCGCTAAAGCAAAGCAAAGAGCGCATCGGGGATGTCAACGCGCAAGTCGAGGACAGCTTGTCCGGGATCCGGGTCGTTCAGTCATTTGCCAACGAAGAGCTCGAAGCTGACAAGTTTAAACGCAGCAACCACTTTTTCCTGGAGAGCAGAAAAAAAGGGTACTTCACTGAAGCTTGGTTTTTTAACGGCATGACCGCCTTCATCTCTTTCATGACGCTAGCCGTTGTCATTGTTGGCGCTCTGCTCGTCAGCTACAAGCAATTGATGCTCACGGAGTTGATCACATTCCTGCTTTATATCACGACTTTGACCGACCCTGTGAAACGATTAGTCAACTTTACGCAAAACCTGCAAAACGGGATGGCCGGATTCGAACGATTTCGGGAATTGATGGCTGTGAAACCGGATATTGTGGATGGGCCGGACGCCGCTGATCTACACAGCATGCAAGGCAAAGTGGAATTCGACAACGTCAGCTTCCGATATGCCGACGAGTCGAATGAAGTGTTAAGCAACTTTAGTTTGACGGTGAAACCCGGTGAATATGTCGCACTTGTCGGCAGCTCGGGCGTCGGCAAATCGACACTCTGCAGTCTGCTGCCGCGCTTTTACGAACCGAAAGCGGGATCGATCCGAATTGATGATTTCGATATTAAAGCGATTCAGCTGAAATCGTTGCGCAGCCATATCGGCATTGTCCACCAGGACGTATATTTGTTTGCGGGGACGATCAGAGACAATATTTTATACGGGAAACCCGGGGCATCGGACGAAGAATTGATTGCGGCAGCCAAGCAAGCAAACGCACATGAGTTTATTATGCGGCTTCCCGCTGGCTACGAGACGAATATCGGACAGCGCGGTATTATGCTTTCTGGGGGCCAAAAGCAGCGGATCAGTATCGCTCGAGTGTTTCTCAAAAACCCGACGATCCTCATTTTGGATGAGGCGACGTCCGCTTTGGACAACGAAAGTGAAAGAGCCGTTCAGGAAAGCTTAGAACAGTTGGCCAAAAACCGCACAACGTTCGTCATCGCGCATCGGCTGTCGACCATTCGGCACGCCGACCGGATTCTCGTTTTATCCGAACAAGGCCTGGCAGAAGAAGGAACGCATGCACAGCTCCTCGAGCAAAATGGGCTGTACGCCAAGTTTTATCAGCTGCAGTAAACGGAAAAATGACGGAACACTCGTTGCACATTATGTTCATACAGCACATAAAAAAGCAAAAAGCGGAAGTTCAGCTTCCGCTTTTTGCTATGTATGGCCTCGCTCAGCGACCCGAGGACTCCACCTCACTTAGTTATCCGTGTCTCGCTCACGGCGTAACAGCATCAATAGAAATCCGAGTCCGACCACTGCGCCTACAGCGAATATACAGCCGAATATTAGCATGAAGTAATCCATGTCCATCCTGCATGACCCTTCCCTCTACACTCATCTCTTCCTAATTATACCACCCTCCTTCCTCGCTTGAACAGGATCACCCTGCTAATTTGCCCCACTCAAAGAAGTTTGCGCAAGTGAAAATTATCTTCTAGAAGGACCCAATTTTGCGGAAACGGATAACCGAGTACCCAATAACTTACGCCTCTTAGGTTATAGGTAGGAATGAGGTCAAACTTAGCCTGCGCGCTTCGTGCATCCTCGAACCAAACCTCATGTGTTCGCTGTTGATCATCTGTATAGCGATAAAAAGGGGTCTGGCTTTTTTGATCGTACTTGATCTCCGCTCCATGCTTAATCGCACGGCGCACAGCTTCCTGCATATCGAACGTTTCAGCCTGCTGTCCCTTGACATGGGGAAGAAGCCAATCCCGTGCGTAGAGCTGGAAGCCCATAAATATTTTATGATTGGGGATGACGGTCACCGCATAATCAAGCACTCGCTGTATTTCGTTAATCGGCGAAATCGCCTGCGGAGGTCCGAAACGATAGCCCCACTCATACGTCATTAGCACGACGAAGTCAACAATCTCACCATGCGCAGCATAGTCATGCGCTTCGTACAGCAGCCCCTTCTGGTCTGAACTTGTTTTGGGGGCAAGTGCCGAAGAGACGAAAAAGCCTTTTTCATGCAACCTGCGGACCGCGAGCCGCAGGAAATCGTTATAAGCTTCGCGGTCGCTGGGATACACGTTCTCAAAATCTACATTCAAACCGCGATAGCCTTTGCTTTCCATGATCGCCAGGATGTTGGTGATCAGCTTATTTTGCAGCTCGCTGCTCGACAAAATCGTATGGGCAAGCTTCGAACCGGCTTCGGTCGCGGAAAAGTTGGTGATCGACATAACAGGAACGACACGTTCCTCTTCAGCTGCCGCCAGGAGCGCCTGATCATCTACCGGCTCAAGACTTCCATCGTCTTTCATGCGGTACCCAAAGGGGCATAAATACGTTAAATGCGCGCCATCCTGCCGCACTTGCTTGGCAGCTTCCTCTCCGAATACGTTCGTATACGCATTGACATCGATGGTTTCTTTCTGCTTTTCCGGGATCCGCAAAGTTTGACCAGTATGAAGCAGATTCGCATTCGTAAGCCCATTGGCTCTCATTATTGCCTGCATGGAAACGCCGTAACGATGAGCGATCGCCCAAAGCGACTCCCCTGCCTTTACGGTATGATTCAGCACCGGAATCACTAACTGTTGACCCGGCATAAGCGGCGCACCTTCACGGATTCCATTCGCTTGCGCAATGGCACCCACACGGATGCCATAACGGCCGGCAATCGTACCAAGTGTGTCACCTGCGCGAACGACATACGATGGGTACGACTCAGGAATGAGCAGTGCGAGCCCGATCACCAAATGATCCGGATCCTCAAGCCCGTTAACCGCGATCATCCGCTCGACAGTTACGCCGTACTGCTTTGCCAGCACCCACAAGTCTTCACCTTTTTGCACTACATGAATTTGCATGAAACTCCCTCCCTCTCGCCAAAATGTTCATGGCGCTTGATTCCGCTACGGTCTGGAGCGTTCTGGGCACATGACCTTGCTTCCAAAGGTTTACCAGCAAGGAACAGTTGCAGCCCAAAAACGACATAGCGTATCATTAGTGCTAGATCTGTTTTGTTTCATTTGTATGCTTATAAAGATTGAAAGATTGCAAAAGGCGGTGCAACAGTTGAAAAAGTATATCATCGGCGGAGTCGCCGGATTTCTCATGGCAACCACTTTATCTGCGCACGCAGAAGAAGTAACGAGTATGATAGGCAAAATGATTCAAGGTGCCTTCCCCATCCAGATCGAAGGGAAATCCTTGAACAACCCAGCCATCGTCGTGGACGGCACCTCCTATTTGCCGGTTCGCGCATTCGGTGAAGCGACCGGATACGAGGTTTCATTTGATGCAGATCTTGGTATATCATTGAAGAAAAAAGCGGAGCTGCCTGTCGTGCCGAGCCCTACTCCTTCCCCTACTCCATCCGCAACACCAGCCCCTCCTGTTGCCGGAGATCTGAAAGGCGGCTTTCAGTCACTGAAGTCAGTGACGCTGAACCTGCAGGATGAAAAGTCGCAGAAAAGCACCGGTGATTTTTCTATGATCCAAGTCGATGGCGCGCAATATGTCTCGCTTTCTACATTAAGCAGCTTCTATACGATTAGCTGGGGCGACCCTATGGTTCAACTAAGTCTCAACGGCCAACTGGTCGGATTATTCGCTGCCAATAGCCAATATTCCAAAGGAACTGGATCGTTTACCTATGAGGGCACCACTTACGTGAATCTTGCTTTGCTGAAGCTAAGAGGGATCGTAAGCGGCGATTCACTTGTTTTGACGGACGACCTGTAACATTCCAGATACTTCCTGCAAATTGTTTTCCATTCATCTATAATAGAATGTACAGGCTTATCTTCGTAAGTAAGTCTAGTTAAGAGTAACAGGAGGAATGACAGTGGAATACACCCGATTAGGCCATACGGGTCTGAAAGTGTCCAGACTATGCCTGGGCTGCATGAGCTATGGAATGCCAGATCGAGGTTCGCATGCATGGACGCTGGATGAGGAACGAAGCCGCCCTTTTATTCGCAAGGCTTTGGACCTTGGCATTAATTTCTTCGATACTGCCAATGTCTACTCTGACGGAACTAGCGAAGAAATTGTCGGACGGGCATTGAACGATTTTGCCCGGCGTGAAGATGTCGTCATCGCGACGAAGGTACATGGCCGCATGTCCCCTGCCCCGAATGGAGCCGGATTATCGCGTAAAGCGATTCTCAGCGAGGTGGATCAAAGTCTGAAACGGCTGGGAACGGATTACATCGATCTTTATCAGATCCATCGCTGGGATCCGGAGACGCCAATTGAAGAAACGATGGAAGCTCTGCACGATGTCGTCAAATCCGGCAAAGCCCGGTATATCGGCGCTTCTTCGATGTATGCCTGGCAGTTTCTGAAAGCCCAGCATACTGCAGAGAAGAATGGCTGGACGAAGTTCGTCAGCATGCAAAATCATCTAAACTTATTGTATCGTGAAGAAGAACGCGAGATGCTTCCTCTTTGTAAGGACATCGGGGTCGGTGTGATTCCATGGAGTCCTTTAGCCCGGGGCCGTTTGACGCGCCCGTGGGATGAAAGCAGCGAACGTTCGGAGTCGGACTTATTCGGTCAAACTTTATACACAGCGGCGATCGATGCGGATAAAGCCATTGTGGAGATTGTTGCCCGAATCGCTGCGAACCGAGGTGTCAACCAAGCCCAGGTTGCGCTAGCTTGGGTGCTTGCGAAGTCGCCAGTGACGGCGCCGATCATCGGTGCGACGAAACTTTCCCATCTGGAAGACGCGACTGCAGCGCTGGAGCTCTCGCTGACTCCGAATGATATCCAGGAGCTGGAAGCGAACTATGTCCCGCATCCTGTGAGGGGATTTCAGTAAGGCACGCATCGACAAGTGCCGAATACGAAAAAGCAGCGGCTTTGCCGCTGCTTTTTTTCACTTATAACGCCAACTTTTTCAAAACAACCCGCTCCTCATATTGCTTTAAACACCAGTAGTACTTATCGGCTATTTGCTTAGGAACCGCACCGAGCTCTTCCACATCATGAAATCCAAACTTCTCATAAAATAAAGTCAACTTCTCAAAAGGAATACAATACACATGCTCAATCCCTGCCGACCTTACATATTCTACCAGCCGACTAACCACATAACTGGCAACATTCATCCCTCGATGCTTCTCTACCGTATATATGCCGCCGAGTTCATAATGATGTTCATCATATTTCACAATACGCCCCAGCCCCACATACTCATCGTCCAGAATGGCTAGGAATACGGTATCCGTCTCCAAGTCCGATGGAACGAAGCCGATCTGTTGATACTGCTCGTTAATCCAGCCAAGATCTTGTTTTGTTGCCTTTTGTACTTGAATCATTGGTATGTGCCCCTTATGAATAATTGAGAATAATTGATACTATCAAATGGTTTCTACCTCGCTTGCCATAATCCTGCGTAAAGTTTCGGTATAAACGATTCTATAGTAGAATGGGGATAGACTTCCATTAAAATCAATGAGGGTGAAAGAATGCGAAATATCACAATCGAAACGGTGACAGATGGCAATATTGAGCAGTGCAGAGAACTATGCAACGAACTTATGGCTTTTCAAAAAGCGAAGGCGAAGCTTGCGCCAGAAGCTTTTGACCTCATGAATTTTGATACAAGAATGAAAAAAAGCTTTGAACATGCTTTGGCGAGCCAAGTGATTGTTGCCAAGGACAATGGTGTGCCTGTCGGCTATGCTTTTTCGACAGTAGACGCTATCGATAAGACTAGACGGGAGTTCCCGGCCTGGGCGCCTATTCAAGATCCGAAAAAAAGCCTTGGTTTCTACCCGGATTGGGACCATCTTCCGGCTAGAATGGGATGTTTGAACAATCTGTACATCCGCGACGGCTATCGGGATCTGGGCCTCGGTTCACAACTATTCAGCATGTCGATGGGGTGGCTCGAAAGTTTGCCGGATGTGGACCTCATCATGATTTATGTGTCTAATGGCAATGATGCTGCAAGCAACTTTTACCTCAGCCGTGGTTTTACTTTCAGTCATGATGTATTCGATGGATTTATCCAAGCCTTTTATAAATGGAATAAATAACGAAAGGGCGGCCCCGAAGTCAATGTGCTTCAGATACCGCCCTGCTTTTTCATTATACTTTGAATTTCCCCACCAAAATTTGCATGGAATTGGACATTTCGCTCAATTTCATTGCCGTCCGCAGCATATCTTGACTTGTCGCTGTCTGTTCTTCCGTCATAGCAGCAACCTCTTCAGTGAAAGCGGCCGTCTCTTCCGTTATTTTCGTTATTTGCTTAATCGACGTTCCAATCGACTTACTTCCGGCTGACATTTGCTCTACCGTCGCAGCAACTTCCATGACTTGAGCGCTGAGGCTATTAACACGATCCGTAATGGAAAGGAAGGAATTCCCTGCATTTTTCATCGCTTCAAAGCCACTTCCTACATCTGCACTCCGATGAGTAACCTTCTGGACAAGCCCATGAATGCCGCCTAGCATCGTTTCAATGGTGTCTTTAATTTCCATGGTTGACTGTTCCGCTTGGTCTGCGAGCTTGCGAATTTCACCGGCAACTACCGCAAAACCCCTCCCGTGCTCCCCTGCTCTTGCCGCTTCGATAGCGGCATTCAGCGATAGCAAGCTTGTCTGACTGGAAATCCCTTGGATGCGTGTGACCACTTGTTTAATTTGATCAGAAAAACGCCCGAGCTCGACCGCTGAAGTTTTAATCTCTGAGAAAGTCAATTCAATCTTGCTGATTTTATCTCCGTTCTCCATCATTTCTTTAGCACTCTGACTAGCAACCTTTTGCGTATGTTTGGCGAGATCAGCCACATCAGTCGTTGTAGCCGCCACTTGCTCTAACCCCGTGACGGTCTCATCCATGATAGCTGTAATTTCTTGAGATTGGGAAACTTGCAGCTCTGCCCCTTCAGCAACGCGTTGGACAGATGAGGCAATCTGTTCCGATGCTCGGGTACTTTCTTCTGTGCCATTCATCAACGCAATTGAAGAACGGGAAAGCTCTCCGGCGCTTGATTGTATGTCAGCGATCATAACCTGCAAACTCGCCAGCAGCTTATTCGCCTCATTAGCTAATTCATAAGTTTCATCTTTGGTATTGACCTCGATACGTTTGGTCAGATCACCGCCAGATGAAGCAATGTCGGACAGCGCTATGCCAACTTTACGTACATTTCTCGACGTGAACGAGCCTGTAATAAAGGAGGAAATAGCTGCAACGATGACGACAACAGCCAGCGATCCGTAAAGGAATATGATAAGCTGCTTCCCTTTCACATCCAGCACGTTGACTCGTTCTTTGGTCAGTTCTTTTTCCGTAGCGCGAAACGTGGCTAGCTGATTCCGTAAGTCATCCATCACTTGTTTCCCCGGATCTTCAGCAAAAAATTTCTTAACGCCTTCTGTATCACCATTTGTCTGCATAGTAATGACATCTTCGCCTGCAATCTGAATCCATTCCTCTGCTTTTTGTTGAACCACCTTCAACTTATCTTGTTGGCTTGGATTATCAGCGATCATCCCGAAGAGCTCATCATAATGTTGTTTCCAATTTTGCTTGCCGGAATTATACGGCGCCAAATATTTGTTATCATTTGTTACCACATATCCGCGTTGACCGGTTTCCATATCGACAAGATCTTTCTCAATCGATTGAGCTAAGCTGTCAACTTGCATATCATGATTCGTAATAAAAGCAACTTCAGTTTGAAATGCATTTAGCTGACGTACGACACTCAAAATGGAAATGAGGAATAAAATAATGACAATGACATAGCCAACTGAGATTTTGTAAGCGATTCGATTCAAACGAGAAGCAGTAAAGTTCATGATGTTTCACTCCTGTTGTATGGTTGATGATTTGTCGCGAATTATGTAAAGTATATACGACAAAAATAGCTAGCTATCATCTATGAATTCCGTAATATACCCCTCCTAATGAAACGGTCACACACATGACTAACATTTCCATTATTGGATTTCACAATGATTGAATAGAAAATGTTGTTATTATTGCTATTATAACGAATTTATTTGAAGTTTCAAGATGAACACAAAAAGAGACCCACAGCAAACGGGCTGAGGGTCTGAAGAGTGTATATATAAAAGGGGGGTCTTCTTTATTATAGGCTTGTTATATTAATACCAGATGAAAAATAGATTTCATTATTATTACAATTTATTCATCAAATTACCAACCTTCCTCCTCGCTTTTTCACTCTACATGGACCTGTATCTTTTGAATGGCATTATAGCCATACCCTTTTTTGTTCCAATCCGGCCTGACCGGTTGGGTGTTTCCTAACAGGTCCACTGCCCTGGCCATCATGCTGAAAGTGCCCTTCTGGTCAGCTCCCCATAGATAGCACCACCGTCGCCATGCATACGTTTCATGGGGGTCTATCCATGAAGCAGCATGCCACGTGTCTCCATGGTCTATGCTGATCTCGACGAGTGCAACGGGATGATCTCCCGCAATGGCCGCGCCAGTGATCCAGTGGTTCCCCCGGGCTATTACTTCTTGATCGGTTGGCTGAGCGATCATGGCATTGAGTCGAATGCGTGTCACCGGTTCGGAAGCAGGCTGGTCCCCGCCTTCACGAAGATAAACATAGTCATTCGTTTGAAATGGGCCTTGAAACGGTTCATCGATTACCGTAATACGTTGCAGCCATTTGACTGAGGCCATGCCATACCAGCCTGGCACAATCAGTCTCGCTGGATACCCATGACGAAAAGGAAGCGGCTGGCCGTTCATATATAGGGCAATCAGTAAATCGGGATGACAGGCCACCGGAATAGGCAAGCTTCTCATGAAAGTAAATTCCCCCGGCATATCCGTTCTTCCGCCCCGATCCATTCCTTCAAATGTGACTTCCAAAGCATTGCGGCGGATACCTGCTGCCCGAAGGAGATCGGCAAGCCGAACCCCGGTCCACACAGCATGGCTGTTCGCCCCTAACTCCCACTGCTCACCCGGCGTCAGCGGATGAAAGTACGCCCGTTTCTCGCCGGCGCATTGCAAGGTCACAGCGAGCGAATACTGCGGCATCCGCAGCAAATCTTCGTAGCTATAGTTAGCAGGCTGATCAACCAATCCCCCAATGCCTAGCTTCCATGATGATAAATCAACAACCGGATAAGGAAAATGATTACGCACATAGAACAGATGCTCAGGTGTAATCCGGCTGGATAATGACAACATAGGGAATTCCTGATTCTCCGGTACAATTCGCCTTGTAATTAAATGCGGTTGATATAGCAATTAGTTATCATCCTTTCGTAATATTCATACATTGGAGCATATGAACGTAGAGGAGTTGATGTCCTTGCTGCACGTAGAGCCGCATAGCGCACAATACGAGCATCAATTTTGGCTGCAAATTTTAGGTGATCATTCCCGGTTTATACATAGCACGCTGTATCCAGTAGAAACGATCGATATCCAAGCTTCGGGGCAATTCATCCGCCTGTTTGACGATTTATTGGCACAGTCTCGTTCCCTGCTCGATGCCTCTCAGCTATGGACCTTGAATCATGCCGCCTACCATGCTACCGTCCACTTGCGTGCCTTCAAACTGAATCTCTTGGATCGATCATTGCTTGGTGCAGTTAAAATCGGAATCTCTCCTTCATTTTTTAATCATATGGTGAACGAGCTCGATGAATACGTGCGAATCTTGCAAGAGCTGCTGGCCGGCCGGCCTGTTCCGCAATATCCTCCGCTGCATTACGATTTGGTATGGCTCACCGATGCTGCATTTCACTCCGCAACCATCGCCAAGAACTTGGACTTTGCTGAAAGACAGTTCATTGCCAAAAGTAACGGTTTCGAGCAGCATTTTAACGAATTTTACTTGAAAGCCATCGAGCTAGCCGGATATTTACGAACGATGAGAAAGGATTACCCTGTCTTCGCCAAGTTTCATCAAGATATCAACCTGGAAATGGGTCTGTTCATGAATTTTCTCAATGAATTGAAGGAGTTGGATTTATCCAATGAGCTGCTTAGCAGCATGACTCCGCTTCTCCCCGATCATCTATTCCGCGAGGAATGCTATTATTTGAACAAACTCGCGCAATTAGGGGAAATTCCGATGAAGGATTGTAGTCCGACGACACCGCGAGTGGATCGGTAAAAATGGAAAGCCGAAATCCATAGGATTCCGGCTTTTTTGTTTATTTGACTGCTGACATTAAGAGGAACATCGGACGGCGGGTTTCCTCCCGCCAAGCCGGGTTCTTCTCCAGCATCTCCGGTGAGGGCTTAAGCTCGGATAACTGTGTCAGTGTGAATCCGGCTTCGATAAGTCCTTGAACATAGCTCGTTACGGTGCGATGGTACTTGACGACATCATGATCGAGAAACCTGGCGAGTCGCGGACCTTCATCATGATAATTATCGACGGGCCAGTGTAATTTCTCATCATGCGTGCCGTAATACCAGTCTTGAGCGGCTATTGCCGTAAAGATAGGATGTTCGACGGAGAATACAAAAGCGCCTCCAGCTTTGAGGCTATGATAAACTTTCTGACAAATCCGATCGAAATTTTCGATATAATGGAGGGCAAGCGAGCTGATGACCACATCGAAAACTCCCTCGGCAAACTCAATATCTTCAATAGCCAGACGCCGGTATTCGATCTTGGGGTCGTTCGTCATCGCTCTGGCGCGTTCCAGCATATTCTCCGACAGGTCGACGCCTATCACCGAGCGAGCTTCCCGCTCGCGTGCGTAACGGCAATGCCAGCCGAATCCGCAGCCAAGATCGAGTACGTTTGCATCGCGAAGCTCAGGCAGCATCGCCCGAAAGGCTCCCCATTCCCCAGCCGCATCCAGCCCGCCGATGGAGCGGGGCATTTGACTGTAATTGGCGTAAAAACTCGCATCATCATATTTGTTCTGTTTCATATGTATGCAATCCTCCCACTGGTTCCGCCGCTTTAAGCACTCATTCCTTAACTTTACACCAGCTGCAGGCAACTATACGATAGTAAAATTCAATATAATCAAAAAATACGCCGTCACCCTAATAAAGGATTGGATCCGACAGCATCTGTTCTGGCCGTATTCAACTCTTTTTACTTTTATAAAATGAATATTGGTACTATGACATGCTCGATGATGGCTATGGGCTCGGTTTGGCCCGTTTCCACCACAAATTAAAAAACCGCATTAGCCTAAGCCAATGCGGTTCTCTTCCCGGGTTCTATTGAACGACTTCCTCTAGTTGATTAAGCACCGTAAGGATTTCCACTGACGTATCGGCGCCATTCTTCGTTATCACCGGTTTGCTCAGCGCCGGACTCAACCTTTGCGCCTTCAATCAGCTCCTCAGCGAATTCAACATTCACTGAACCGTCAAAATAACCTGGTGCCGTGTACTCTTGCTTGGACATGGACTCACCCCCCGGCGGTTGTTACAGTCCTTCTTGCAGTGGAGCGCTACCCATCATGTAAGCGCTATCTTCCACTAATTTCAGACTACCTAAATCTTGTGCAAAAAGCAATATACATATACGTCATAAAAACAAAAAAAGTTTATCCCTCCACAAAAAAAGGGGTCCACATATTAGCTATGTGAACCCCTTTATTTATATTAGAAGCGTTTTGCCACTTCTTTTGCTTTTGTAATCGCGTTAGCTTTAATTTCTTCCGCTTTGTCCGCCATAGCAGCCATACCTTCAACAAAGATGCCTTCAAAACTAGGTACGCCAGTGAATTGCATAATTTTTTTCAAGTAGCTGTGGCCGCTTTCGAAGCCTGCAGCAGGACCTTCGGAGTAAACACCGCCGGAAGCTTGAATGTGCAGCGCTTTTTTATCGTTCAGCAAGCCCACTGGACCATGTTCTGTGTATTTGAATGTTTTGCCCGCTACGCAGATTGCATCGATATAAGCTTTCAGGATTGGCGGGAAGGAGAAGTTCCACATTGGAGACACATATACATATTTGTCTGCAGAAATGTATTGATCAACGATTTCGCCAAGGCGGGCAACTTTCGCTTTTTCGTCAGCGGACAGTGCGCTGAACTCAGAACCGGAACGCAGTTTGCCCCAACCGCTGAACACATCACCATCGATATGAGGAATGTTCAACTTGTATAAGTCAAGATGGATAACTTCATCATTTGGATTTGCTTCACGGTAAGCTTCAACGAATTCTTTACCTACTGCCATACTAAAGGAAGCTTGATGATCATTCGGGTGTGCGGTAATGTACAATACTGTTGCCATGGTTTCACTCTCACATTCTGTAATTTAATTTGTTACAAATTTTATTATAACTTATTTTTAATAAGTTGCAAGCTTAAAGTTGTTATCTAATTTTCAGATAACCATGCAACAAAAATAAGCAGCTGATTTTCCCTGACATTTCATCTGCCAAACAGCTACTTATAACGTGCACCAACCGGTGGACAATTATGCAAAAAAGTAAAAAAATACGGCACCTGGAAGCTCCAAGCGCCGCACATTTCCGCAATTATCGTACTACTTCAACTATTTCTCTACTACTCAAATGTCTGAGCGTTTAACTCCAATCGCCAATCATGACATTGCATCCTATTACCTGGCGGATATTCAAATTCGCATGCCCGCAGCAGCTCAAACTGAAGCTTGCGGCAGACGGCGTTCGAGGCTGGATTATCCACTGCCGGGAACGCGTGCACATACTTATACTTATTCTCCCTGCTGGCCAGAACAATTGCTTTAGCAACGGCCGCGGAGGCAATCCCTCTGCCTTGATAAGACGGGAGCACACTCCAGCCGATTTCATAGATGCGCTCCTCGGTCCAAACGCTGTCCCAATAGCCGATGCTGCCAACTGTCTCTAAACCAGGAAGCAGTACGATGCGGAACATGCGCCCTCTCCCCTGCCCTTCAAGCGCCAAATATCGCTGATGTCGGGCTTGCAGCTGCTCATCCGTTTCAGGGCCACCCAAATGTTCCATCATTTCTGGAGCATTGATGAGCCTAAGCAGCTCCAGATCTGCCGATGACCAGGGTTCTAATGCCACTTGAGCCATATTCATGGAAACGCCCTCCTGCCAACAAAATTCTATATATGTTCATTGTACACAGAACACTTGTTCGATGTCAACATTTGGCATCCACGAAGCCTTATCCCCAGCCCTACTCACTTAATAATTCAGCAGCATCAACCGTATGCTTCAACAAAGTCGCAATCGTAACCGGACCAACTCCGGCCGGAACAGGTGTAATGGCATAAGCGTTCTCTACGCAAGCTTCAAAGTCGACATCCCCGATATTCCCTTCGTTATAACCTGCGTCCAAAACGACGGCACCCGGTTTGATCCAATCACCCTTGACAAAATTCGGCTTACCGACCGCTGCAACGACGATATCGCCCAAACGGACCAGATCTTCCAAATGGGTCGTTCTCGAGTGGCACGTAGTCACCGTTGCATCCTGATTAAGCAACATCGCCGACACCGGTTTGCCGAGAATCGGGCTTCTTCCGATGACGACGGCATGCTTTCCTTTTATAGGCAGGTTGTAATAGGCCAGTATCGCCATAATAGCCGCAGGTGTACAGGACGGAAACTTGGCAAAACCAAACGCGTTCTGCGCATAACCGAGCGTCGTGACACCGTCGACATCTTTTTCAATGCGAATCGCATCGAACGCAGCACGTTCGTCAATATGAGCAGGAACAGGATGCTGCAATAAGATGCCATGCACGCCAGGATCATCGTTCAGCTGTTGAATTGCCGCAACCAGCTCCTTCGTTGTCGTCGCCTCCGGCAGATCAATCCGTATGGATTGCATGCCGAGTCTCTTGCAGGCATTGCCTTTCATCCGCACATACGTAGCCGAAGCGGGGTTTTCGCCAACCAGAACCGTTGCCAAGCAAGGAACGATCCCTTTGTGCGATAGCTGCTGAATCCGCTCCACCAGCGCTTCTTTGATGCTTTCCGCTACCTGATTACCATTAAGAATTAATTTGTCCGTTACCATGGATATCAACCCTCTCCAAAAATAAAAAGAGGCAAGGAATATGAATTCCTTACCTCTGCCCAGGCGTACGGCTGTATCAGCATGTGCTCCCTCGTGGTTCTCCACGTTTACGCCAGTCGCACATGCCGCTAAGTTTTGTCTAATTATAAACGCACTTCCGCCAAGAAATCAAGCATTAGATGGCACGCTCTGCTTATTCGCTTCCTTCGAAGATGAGAGTTTATACCAAAGAAGCATCGCGGCAGATACGAGACCAATCAGCAGCAGCACGCCGTACACATGTTTGTATGCTTGCAGCAGTGTCGTTTGCTTCTGGATTTCGAGCAAGATCCCACATACGGCCACAGAAATCGAACCGCCACAAAATTGAATAAGCTGCATCAGTCCCATACCGGAGCCGATCTGGGCCTTGGGCAAAATGCGGGAAGTTTCATTGTTCAAAGAAGCAATCGTCGCTGAGAACGATGGCGAAAAACAAATATAACCAAGCAGTGTAACCACCCATGACGCACCTACACCGGTGAAAAATAATAACATGACAAAAGCCATAACCGCATGTCCGAGAAATAAAAAGCGCAGATTGCCATAACGGTCAATCCAACGGCCGACAAAGCGGGTTAAGATGGCAGACAATACAGCGCCAGGAGCAATCGTCAAGCCGATTTCCATCGGGGAGCGGTGAAATAAGTTCGCAAGCACAAGCGGCATCAGAAATAAATTGCCAAGGTTGAGCACAAGAATACAGAAACCGACCACGCTCAGTTTGCGAAACGAAGCGTTGCTCAGCAAGTTCGGATTAATAAAAGTTTCTTTTCCTCTGCGCAAATGCCACCCATGCAGCAAGAAGGTCATCGCGCTGACCGCCAGCCAAATATACGAAAGCTGTGTGACAGCAAGCAGCAGTGTAGCCGCATTGAGCACGGTCAGCACCGCGCCGATTAGATCGAAGCGGAAAGGCAATGGTTTCTCTTTGGGCATGAGACGCAGCAAAATAGGAAGGATGAAAAGGACCAGGCAAGTAATGGCGAACAGTCCATTCCAGCCCCAATATTCACTGATGAGTCCGCCGACGATCGGTCCTAGGCCAAATGCCATGGCACTCCCTGCCGATATCATGGCAATCGCCGAGCCCCGCCGTTCGATCGGAATATAGCGGCTTGCCATCACAAGGCCAAGTCCGGCCATGACGCCGGCGCCTGCAGATTGCAAAATACGTGCGATCAGCAGCATTTTGAAATCATGGGCAATAATGCCGATTACTGACGAGAGGCCTAATGTCAACAATCCGACCAACAGCAGTCTGCGTAAAGGAACGGTGTCGGTAAGCCTGCTGTAGATCACCGTGGACAGCGCGTAACCGATGGAATAACTCGAAATGACCCAAGAGCCCAGATCCGCGGAAATGTTCAGATCATGAATAATGCTCGGGAGCGATACATTGAACATTGTGGTGTTCATGACAACGATAAATAAGCCGATCGTCCAGACCGGCATCACAACTTTGTCATTCATTTTTGTTTCACGTCCTGTCTTTACAATAAGTTGCGATCCCCTTGTATCTATGTATTATACTCCTATTGCTCAAATAAATAAAAGAGTGTTCCTATATGTAAACGCACGTATATTTTCGGAATTGGTGAATTACATATAAGAATGAACGAAAACGTTTTCATGGGATCTTCTAATGAAAGGAGCGTGACGCGTAACATGCCAAACAATGAAGATAACAAGAAGGTTAACCGCGCTTGGTACTGGCTTCTTCTGATCCCCTTTATCGCGCTGCTGTGGCCTTCCTACTACTCAACCGCCGAGCCGAGTCTGGCCGGGATGCCTTTCTTTTATTGGTATCAGATGCTGTGGGTCATCATTAGTGCCATCATCACGTATGTCGTCTATTTCGCAACGAAGCGAAAATAAGAGAAAGAAGGAATCATGATGCATATCAATTGGACTGCATTTATCATCTTCTTAGTATTCTTCCTTTTTGTCACAGTACTCGGATTCTATTCTTCCAGATGGCGTAGAGGCAACCTGGCCCTGCTCGATGAATGGGGCTTAGGCGGAAGAAGATTCGGAACGCTTATTACCTGGTTCTTACTCGGAGGAGATCTTTACACCGCATATACATTCATTGCAGTCCCTGCTTCCATGTATGGCAAGGGAGCGATTGGCTTTTTCGCAGTTCCTTACACGATTCTCATCTACCCGTTTGTGTTTATCGTCATGCCTCGGCTGTGGTCGGTTGCCAAAAAGCACGGCTACATTACGGCCGCTGATTTCGTTAAGGGCCGCTTCGGCAGCGACACGCTAGCCTTAACGGTTGCCATCACCGGTATCCTGGCGACGATGCCCTATATCGCGCTTCAGCTAGTCGGCATGCAGGCCGTCCTCGATACGATGGGCTTCACAGGTACGGGCTTTATGCACGACCTTCCGCTGATCATCGCTTTCCTCGTGCTGGCGATATACACGTTCAACAGCGGACTTCGCGCGCCTGCAGCCATCGCGATCGTGAAAGACTTAATGATTTATATTACCGTCATCGTCGCGGTTATTTATATTCCTTACAAGCTGGGCGGGTTCGGTCCTATCTTTGACGCGGCAGCTGCGAAGCATAAAGCCGCTGTGCTCCTCGGGCCAGCGACCTATGCGCCATACGCGACATTAGCGCTGGGCTCCGCCCTGGCTTTATTCCTTTACCCGCATTCGCTGATCGGCATCTTCAGCTCCAGCAGCCGCAATGTCATTAAGCGCAATACCGCGCTGCTGCCAGCGTACTCTTTCGTGCTTGGCATTATTGCGCTGCTCGGTTTCATGGCTATAGCGGCTGGCATCACAACCAAGGACGGAAACGCGGCTATACCGGAGCTCATTTCCAAAATGTTCCCCGACTGGTTCGCAGGGTTTGCCTTCGCCGCGATCGGCATAGGCGCACTTGTCCCGGCTGCAATAATGTCAATTGCGGCAGCCAACCTGTTCTCCCGCAGCATCTACAAAGCGTACATCAACAAACAAGCTACCGACGCGCAGGAATCCAAAGTAGCGAAATGGGTATCGCTGATCGTCAAAATCGGTGCTCTATTGTTCATCTTCTTGATGAATAAACAGGATGCCATTAATCTACAGCTATTAGGCGGCATCTGGATTCTGCAAACGCTGCCGGCAGTGATCGTCGGCTTATACAGCAAATGGCTGAATCGCTGGGCGATGGTGATTGGATGGCTTGTCGGCATGGTTTCGGGGACGTACATGGCTGTCGCCACTAATTATGGCAACCAATTCAAACTGCCATTCGGCCTATCCGGTTCGACTACGGTTTACTCAGGCTTGTATGCGCTGGTGCTGAACTTCCTCGTCGCCGTTGTCCTCACATGGCTTTTCCGTGCCCTCAATATCAGCAATGGGCATGATGAAACGCAGCCGCAGGATTATCATTTTGACGCCTCCGAGAGCCGCTAAAGCTCGACTCCCATTCACTGATTGCGCTAATCTGTGCATTCGTCCAATCAAATCTCCGCTAATTGTCATACATTAGCAGAGTAGTGTAACCCACATCGTGAATGGGGGTGGAAATATGGGATACGGAGTTGGATTCGGCACTAGTGCAGCAGCGATTCTGGTTCTATTCATTCTTCTGGTTATCGTTTCTATGGCATTCGTATGGTAATCATATGAATCCTAATCCAAAGCCCTCGGTCCTTCGGTAGAAGGATCAAGGGCTTTTCCTCAGTGTGAAGGAATCCAGCCTACGATTTGCAGAATCGTGATGACGACCTCAATCACAATCAGGATCACAACAATCCATTCCACGAATAACCCGCGAATCGAATGGCTAATATTGGAAAAACCATCCAATATATGATACAGAATGTCTGTTTTACTCTTTAAAATTTTGTACCGGTCATTGAGTTCAAAGAAATCCATCATTTTATCATAAAATTCGCTCGCCGTACTATGAGTCCATGTCAAATCAGGCTTATCCAAAATCATGATGTAAGCAAGGGTGTTATATTCATGGCGTACGACTTTAGCGGTGGTGAAAGCTAATTCCTTGTTGCTGACGCTCAGCTTCCCTTTTTCCAAACGGTCGATCATATTTTCCAGATTATCCTGAATGGCTCCCAATTGCTCCTCGATGCGCTCCAAAGCGACGGATTTGGCCAGTACGGTAGAGATCAGTTCCGGGTAAAAAGATTCGTACTCGGATACGATGACATACTCATCAGTCAATTCCATACTATCTACAGTTTCTATGTGAAGACTGTAGTCATCTGTGTATTTCTCTGCAGGATGGAGGTCGATGCCAGGTTCGAACGTTTGAATGAAAATTAAAAACCGTGTAATCTCATTTACATTTTCAATATTTATAAAAACAACGCTGCCAAATGAAAAGACAAGCACTTGCTGCAAGGGATTCATCGCTTTTTGCAAGATGGAAGCGAGAAGGTCGCTTCTCAACATTAAGGGCTGTTCCCATGTATATTTTTTGGGAATACCGCAATGGATGGCAATTTTATTCAAATCAATTTCATTCGTGATGGCAAGCGCCTTAAATGTAAAATTCGTAGTTTCCGCCGCATTCAGCTGCATGATACCGTTCCGAGCCCCTCTGGTTGATGATTCCTCATCTGTCTCCTCCCTTTCGTCCTTCAGGTACCTCTTAGCATGTATAGCGAAAATCCCTTTCATACATGGTATCGCTAATAAAGACAAGTAGAACAAAAAAAGCCCCGATTCAGCTCGGAGCTTTTCCTGCTATTTCAATTCGGAATATAACCTTGCAGAGCGCAAACTTTTGAGTTGCGGCAGCTGCGGTATGATCATCCCGATCAGCATCAGCGCACAGCCGATGAAACCACGGGTCCCCAGTTGTTCACCCAGGATTAGGTACCCGCCAATGGCGGCAAATACGGTTTCCATGCTTAGCACAATGGCCGCTTGCGTCGGATTCGCATTTTTTTGCCCCACAACCTGCAGCGTATAAGCGATGCCAACGGACACGATACCGCCGAACAGAAGCGGAATTAACGCCTTCGAAAGACCGGTAAAATCAATCGTCTCCGTGAAACAAGCTGCAATAAAGCTGAGGATGGAACAAGTGATAATTTGAAATAAGGACAGCTTGAGCACATCCGTCTTGCGGGACAGCTTATCGATGAGCAATATATGTACCGACCAGAACATAGCCCCGATTAATTCGTACAAATCCCCTTTAGCCAGTGACCAATCATCGGTGACGCATAGAAAATATAAGCCTATAACAGCCAGAATTGCGCCTACCCAACTGTTGATTTGCAGTCGTTGCCGCAGGAACAAGCCCAAGAAAGGTACGATAACGATGTACAAGCCGGTAACAAAAGCGGCCTTGCCTGCCGTCGTATAAACCAGCCCGATCTGCTGCAAGGATGCGCCGCAAAATAAGATTAAGCCTGCGCACAAACCGGCAATCGCTGCTGATTTCGTGGAGGCTTTAGGCGCCTGGAACTGCGCTGATGACGCGGACTTTCGGCCCATCAGGTAAATGACAGGGAGCAAGGATAATGCCCCTAAAGCGAAACGAACCGCATTAAACGTAAAAGGACCTGTGTGCGACATGCCCTCCCGTTGCGCGACAAAAGCAAACCCCCAAATACAAGCTGCAATTAACAGAAGCAGGCTGGCTTTGTACTGTGATTGATGATTCATCGGATGACCTCTCCTCTAGAAGAAAATACTTATCTGAGTTTATGTCAACCGAGCTTTTTTTTCAACCCAATTCCCGAACTTGGATTGGCTGCAGATTCGCTTCAATTTGTTCACGATTCGGTTCGAACCAGGCTGGAAGCATGACTTTTTCGCCTAACGCATGCGGTGGCTCATCTTTGGCAAACCCTGGCGGATCAGTGGCGATTTCAAAAAGGATTCCTCCCTTTTCCCTGAAGTAAATCGCATGGAAGTATTGGCGGTCAATGATTTGTGTCGGTTGGAAATCATGATGTTTTACCTCCAACTGCCATTCTTCATGATCCTTGTCATCGTTCGCGCGCCATGCAATATGGTGAACCGTACCAGCACCGCCTACGCCCCATTCCTTGTCTTTGAGCAGAACGTCAATGATATTCCCGATGTCGCCCGAAGTCTGAAAGCGCGCAAACTCCCCTTGTTCGCCAACCTTTTTGAGACCCAACACATTTTGCAGCACGTCTATCGTGTTCTGGGCATGCACACTGTACAAGATAGCGCCTCCGAAGCCCTTGATCGCTTTGTCCTCGGGGACGCCGCTAAACGACCAGGTACTGTTCACGCCTTTTTCCCGTTCGACCAGTTCGAGCTGCAGCCCTTCATTATCCATAAACTGTAAAAAATCTTCATCGAACCTCTTGGTCGTCGAACAGGCGATGCGGAATTTGTTGAGGCGCTCCTCCCAATAGCTCAAGGCGCCAATCGGTACGGCAAACGTGATCCTCCCGACTTGCCCGCCACCGATCGTCCCTCTAGGCGACCCTGCGGCCGGGAAGAATGTCATGACCGTCCCTGGCGATCCCTGTTCGTTGCCAAAATACAAATGATACACGTCGGGCGCATCAAAGTTAATCGTTCGTTTCACCAGCCTCAGGCCAAGAATTCCAGCGTAAAAATCAACATTCGCCTGCGGATCGCCTGCAAATGCGGTGATATGATGAATGCCTGTCGTATGCTTAGACACAAAGATGCCTCCTATTTTTTGTTCATTTCCCAGATATTTTATCTAAAATAATCAATTGTTAATCACAGGAGCTATAAAAAACTCGTTCCCGCGGCATGGGAGGCGGAGATGCAGGCGGTGAAGCCACTTTAGACGTGGCGGGCCTGATCAAGTATGGAGCGGGGAAGCAGCCAGAGTACAGTGGGCCTGTCCGAGTTTGGAGCGGGTAAGCAGCCTCATCATTTTTATTACATAATATTTATTATGTAATCAATATTTCTCAAGACCCTCGATCGGGTCACAGGCTCTCATGTAAAATATTCTTATACAGCACGTTGTGCAAGTGATTACGAGGCTTTAGACCGAATTCGCCTAATTCACTGCGCTCAGTACCGGTGATGAGCGGAAGCAGCAAGTTTTGCCCACTTACAGCGGCTTTTGGGTCCGCAGATCGTAATTTCATGTCTGTAAGTGGGCAAAATCGGATTGCCGGAGTGATTGAGAGGGTCGCGCGCTGCGCTGCAATAAGTCGGCAAAATCGGTCTGGAGCGCGCAGCAAGCCATGCCCGTCACCCCCTCTCCAAGAACAAGCGAGACCCTCCATATTAAATCTCCCTCAAAATCTGAATCGCCTCTCGATTGTTCGAAGTCTGAACGAATGTCGCATTCTCCTCGCCATCGTACATCGCATTCACGCGCACCTTGCGAAACAAAGCTTGGTAGATGCTGTGATTAATACCGGGGATGCCGGCAGGAATGTTGCTAATCCGGATCACGGACCTTTCGCGGAACATCACATGCAGTCCGCGAAGAATTTGCCGAACTGCAGCGTCGGCGCTTGGACTAGCCATATTCGGCGGTCCGACTACAAGAGTGACTGCGTTGATGGAACCTTTTTTCATTTGGTTATACCCCGTGATATTGATATGCTGATTTGCGATCGCACCAAGGATGCGATTCAGCGTCCGATCGCTTGCCCTGAACTGGAACTGTGTTCGGATTCGCAACGTGAACCGTCCGCTTTGCTTTGCCATAAACTGCCACGCTCCCCCATTGTTTGGATACTAGCAGTCTATGTGGAGGATGCATGGTGAGCACGGCGCACGCCACATGAAAACAAAAGAGCTCAACACATATGTGTTGAGCTCTTTTACCGAATTATTGCTCGCGCTTAGGCGCCAATTCGATCGCTTGCTTCAAAGCTTCTTTCAAGCTTTGCTCATCGGCGATGCCTTTGCCTGCGATATCAAAAGCGGTACCGTGGTCGACGCTTGTGCGGATGATCGGAAGACCGACTGTGATGTTCACACCGGCTTCCAGACCCAGTACCTTGATCGGCCCGTGGCCCTGATCATGATACATGGCGACGACGATGTCGAAGTCACCACGCGTTGCGCGGAAGAACAAAGTGTCCGCCGGCAGCGGGCCGACGGCATCAATCCCTTCGCTCTGCGCCTTTTGCACACCTGGAATGATCTTCTCTTCTTCTTCCCCATAGCCAAAAAGGCCATTCTCACCCGCATGCGGATTAATACCGCAGACGGCAATCTTCGGAGCGGCGTAGCCGGCTTTTTTCAACGTTTCGTGTGCCATGCGAATCACTTTGTAAACGCGATCCGCGTTGATCATGCGGACAGCATCAATGATGCCGACGTGCGTCGTCACGTGGATGACTTTCAGCTTTGGCGCGGATAGCATCATCGAGAAATCGCTGGTGCCCGTCAAGTCTGCCAAAATCTCCGTATGACCCGGATAAATATGTCCGCCTTTATGCAGAGCTTCTTTGTTCAGCGGAGCGGTACAGATGGCATCAATGGCTCCAGCGTTCGCGAGCTCGATCGCTTGTTTCAAATACATGAACGCCGCATGGCCCGCTTCTTTGGACACTTGCCCGATCGGAAGATCCGCAGGCAGCAAGTTCAAATCAAAGCAATCCACCGTGCCGTACTCGAACTGAGCCTCTTCTACGGATTGGATCGCACGAATGCGCAGTCCTGTCTGCACAAACTGATCTGCTCTTTCCAAAATTTTCGCGTCGCCAATGACAAAAGGTCTGCAAGTCTCATAGACCCCCGCATCTTTCAACGACTTCATGATGATTTCCGGACCTACGCCGGCGCCATCACCCATAGTGATACCGATAATTGGTCTATTCATTGGATTGTTCTCCTTTTAAAACTTTTTTCGCATACGATAAGCTATGTTCATTGCCGAAAGCCCCTGCTTTAGTCACGACTTGTACAGGCACTTCCTTCACCATTAATCCTAGTGGAATACCCGGCTCAAGTTCCCGGACAAGTTGAATGCTTGGGACGCCCAAGTGTCGGCAAACAGCTTTGGCCGTATCGCCGCCGGTCAGAATAACGCCTTGCAAGGCAGTGCGCTGCATCAAGTCCGATGCAATCTCGCCAAGCAGGTTGGCGATTTGGTTGGATACACCGTTGCCATCCAACCCGCGTCCTGCGCCGGCTTCTTTGGTTTTCGCCACTTGCTCAGGCGAAGAGCTTGCGAACAAAGATACGTCATGCCCAGCGTCGATGGCCGTCAACAGCTCTTTTTTGCAGCGCTCCATCTCTTGCTGCGCTCCCTCTTCAGAGGCAATCGCGACCACCGTGTTCATTTCAATGGCGACAATTGTAGGGTCCAAATTGTAAGTCGCCACCTGATGGCGTGTCACTTTGGAAATACTGCCGGCCACTAACATGACAGGCTTCGTGACCGGAGGCAGCTCGATCATGTCTGCCGTGTTAACGGGCAGAGCCAGCGCCTCCGGCAAGTAATCCGCCATCCCGGCAGAACCCGCCCATAGCGGTTGATAGTCGCTCTCGGAAATCCAATTGACGATCTGCTGCAAATCTTCTTCAGTCTCAGCATCAAATACGATAAGTTCATTTTTTGCTTCCAACAAAGCTTGTATGCTTTTCAAAACCTGCTCTTTGCCGGCATGTAAAATAGCTAAAGAAATCAGTCCGACTCTACGTTTGGATTGAGCGGCAAACAGTTGAACTAAGTCGGATTGGCGGACAGGGCATTTCGGATCATTGGCAATCTCCGTTTGACTGACGGGCACCCCGTTCAAATAATGCACGCCTTGTGCAGTCGTTCGGCCGATCTTGGGAAATGCTGGTGCGACGACGGCAAAATCAAAGGGGATGACATCCATCACGGCATCGATTTCTGTCCCCAAGTTGCCGCGAAGCGTCGAATCCATCTTTTTATAAACGAAGGAAAAGCCTGCTTCTTTCACTTGTTGCGCGGCTTCCCTTACATTCGCATACGCGATCTCAGTAGCGACGGAACGGCTGTCGGTATCTACCACGACAGCCTCCGTTGCTTGAGTTTGATTAGCAATTTGCATCACATCGAAGATCACTTGCGTCTGCAGCCCTTTTCTAGCGAATTGTACACCTGAATCGGACGCTCCGGTCAAATCATCGGCAATGATGGCAATATGTCTCATGGTGTTCTTCCTCCCATGCAAATCTCTATCCATTTAGACGATTTGACTCTTTACTCCGATTTTTTTGGCGTACCAGGCTGTGACGATCGGAACGAGTACAGCAGTCACGATGACACAGGAAGCAACCAATGCGGTAGCGGACGGTACCAATGGCGCGTAAGCCGCATTCGCTGCTGCAACAGCCGCCGGTACACCGGCTGCGTTACCGGCAGTGGAAGCTGCTGAAATACCAGCAATTCCGTTGCCGCCGATCAAGCGGTCTGTCAGAATCAAGGTAACTCCAGTTACTGCGACGACAGCAACACCAAGCAGCACGCCAAGGATGCCCGCTTTCCATACCGTCTGAAGGTTCAGACCGGCGCCAAGCGCAAAAGCAAAGAAAGGAACTAGAACCGGAACGGCTTTGGACAGAAATTCACGCATGTCTTTATCGAGGTTTCCAAGAATCATCCCGATAATCAGCGGCAAAATCGCGCCGACAAATGTTTGCCAAGGGAACGCAGCCAAACCAGCAACACCAAGGGAAATCATCGAGAAGAACGGACCGGATTCCAAACTCATAACCGAGTAAGCACCTACGTCTTCTTTCTTACCGAATTGGCCCATCAAGGCCATGTAAAGTCCGCCATTCGTGTCATTCATCGCGGCAACGATCGCCAGTACGGAGAGACCCGCGAAGAATCCTTCACTAATCATGCCGTTGCCCAAAAACTTGGCAGCGATAAAGCCGACGATAATAGCAGTTAAAATTTTGGTGCCTAAAAGCGTTCCGCCTTTTTTCAAAATGTACGGGGTCGCTTTGAAGTTAATGGTCGATCCCATACAAACATAGAACACAGCTAATATGGGAAGTGATCCTGTCATTAAAGCTCCTGTAAACGAGCCGAACGTTTTACCCATATTCGGAAATAAGGTGGTGATGATAGCCCCAAGAATGAGCGGCACAATCATCATGCCTCCTGGAACTTTCTCAATTGTTGCTTTGATTCTCATATGGCTTCCTCCTAGATGTAAGTTCATGTTGTTACAAATGTTGCATATTGCAACATTGATGCAACTCATTGCTTGTGTAATCATTATATGATAGGAATTAGCCGAGAAACAACGGGGTGAACTGTTTGTTATTGCAACACATCTTTCAACTTACGCCATAGTGTCGAGCGGTTGATGCCTAGCCGCTTAGCCGCCTTGGACTGATTCATTCCCTCTTTTTGTAAAATCTCCAGCAAGATTCGCTGCTCAATTTCATCCCATGTTCCCGATAAATTCAGCTCCGCAGTATGACGGACAACATCCGATTGCAAGCTTTCCTTCACTTTGCGCCATCCGTCCTTCGCTTCCTTCACACCTACATAATGGCCGTTCGTGCAGGCCAGCATGCTTTCGATCACGAGCTTAAGCTGTTCAATATTGCCTGGCCACAGTTTATGCATGAGATCATCCTCGAGAACTTCGGGCCGAATACCGACGATTTGCTTGCCATGCCGCGAGTTATAATTGGCGATCAGCACACGGGCGATCTCCTCAATGTCCTCCAACCGTTCACGCAAAGGGGGCAGGCTGAGATTCATGTCCATGAAAGCTTGTACAAAGTCATGATCCATTTCTTCTCTTTTTAACAACAGCTTGATGGGTTGAATGCTTGTGACGATCAGGCGAGCCTGAGTTCCCGCTTGCATCACGGTTAGCAGTTTGCGCTGCAAGGCAAGGCTGAGTTGTTGGATTTGTTCCAGACAGATCGTGCCGACGGATTCTTTGAACAGCAGCCCGGGCGTTACATCCGTCCCGAACAGCATGGCCGCTTGCTCCTCTTCGCTCAATTGGTCGCAGGGAATGATATGAAGTTCGTCGCTGGCGTGCGAACTAGCTGAATGAATCGCCTGGCAGAACAGCTTCTTCCCGCTCCCCGCCTCACCTGCAATCCACAGCGGCAGGTCCGATTGCGCCATCGTTTTCGCCCGCTTGATCGTTTGCTGAATAGGGCTGCTCGAACCCATGATTTGGGCAAAAGCTGCAATGCGCTCGGTGATTTCAAAACTACTAATAACCGTGCTGTCCTGCTTCGTCTGGGCCGGATATAAATAAATAAAAAATTTGCAGTTCGTTTTGCTTTGCTCCGCTGGAACGATGATTTCAATGTTGATTTGCCGCCGCTGAAACCATCGCGTTTGCTTCTGCGCGGTATCCGCCTGCAGTCGCGTCGCCTCTTCCAGGTACCGCCCCCAGACCGGGTCAATCCCTGTCAAATTCATGCCGCGTATTACGGTGCGATCGTATCCCAGCAAGGCGGAGGCCGCTTCGTTGGCATAGATGACACCTCCTTTTTCATCGACCGCCATCACGCCTGTCCGGTGATGCTCTAGGATGCGCTCGAACAAATGTTCATTTTCTTGAGCTCGCCAGACAACATCATACATGCGTTTCACTTCGCCGAGCGCTTCGATTACGGATTCCCGGCCGGTCGTAATCAGAATGCCGTTATAACCCATTTGCTCGGCTGTGTTCACGGTCACGACGTCACCGAGCACGATTTGAATGCCATGAGCAAAGGCTTTCTGCAGCGCTTCCGGCACATCTTCCGCTTCTTCAACCGAATAGATCGGAATATCGAAGTCCAGCAGGCTGGATACTTCAGCAACGCCGCGGCATATATTCGGAAAACCGATAATCGCAACTTTGCTATTTGAATTTTTCACTAATGTCAAAACGCGTAATATATCGTATCCGGAGACGGGTATATCAACCACAGGAATGGTCACATGCCTGCGGATCAACCTGGAGGTTCCCCCCCGGCTTAATATGACGTCGTAGCGATCTTTCGCTGCATGGACGATAGGAATCGCGTTGTGCAAATCAGCAACTTCAATATCCAATTCGATCCGCGAATCGTCTTGGACCATGCTTTCCAATAAACCTTTTAGCCCCTCATATGGTGCAATAGCCAGCACTCTGATCTTCATCGTTTTCCTCCACTTGTCGATGTTGCAAAATAAACCATATGAACTAAGTATACACGGTTTTACAACAACAAAAAAACAACAAACCGCATCAGCGGGATGTTGTTCGTTGGAACTATTGAATTAACCACTATTACTGGATTCCCATCTAATCCATTCCTCCTTTATCCGTATTTCTTTTTTATATCGATCCCATGTTTAGTGGACAAGCCGCTTGTAAAAACTAAGTAAAGTTGAATCCATAGCATCACGTTATATATGTGAAAATAAAAAAACCTGCTGACGCAGGTGAGTTATACGATGTGAAGCGCCAATGCTTCATCTGTGAGATGTTGGATATCCAAATTCGCCGCGATCGGTTGATGCAATAAATCGGGGAGGATCACTTGGAGAAAATGATCAAGACAATGTAAGCGAATGCCCTTCAAGGTTATTAATGCGTTTTGATACATCGTCACATATTCTTCGCTCTCATTCCCTCGTTGGAATTCAGCGAACGCTTCGAACACATGATCGGTTCCATCTGCAGCTAGGACGATCTGGCATTCAATCGAATTATCCTTCACCTCCATCAGCTGCTGATGGAAAATAGATCTATACGTCGCCGGGATTTGCTCTTCTACAAAGTTATAGATCATTGCTTGTTCCACTTTCTCGACCATACTTTGCAGTTCCGAGGAAACAAACATCTTCGGGGTTTTGAATTCATTAACAAAAATTTCGCCATAATCATGACGGGAAGCCAGTTGATATAATTTCTTCCAATCTATCACAGCACCGTGCTGTTCTTCGATATCTGCATAAACTTTGGCATATTGGATAACTTTCCATGAATGTGCAGCAACGCTATATTCTTCAAATTTAATTTGAACCGGGTGACGGACAATCTTCTCGAGCTTCGTTAAGTTTTGAAAATAGGAAAGGATTCCCACCAATTCTTGTCCTCCTAAATAATGACCTGACCCACATTCTAGTGAGTAAATATTTAATAAGTGTTAGGATTACTCATAAAAGTGTTAGATTTTATTGAGGTTATATTAAGATCAACTGATAAAAAAGCACAGCCCTCGCGGAGAGCCGTGCTTGTAAACGTCTTCATTATCTTGGCCATCTACGCTCCACCGGAAGCAGCTGCGGGAATGGCGCATGCGGTTCAGCTTGATACCAATAAGCCACAGAGGAAACATCATCCGTTCTTTCAAACAATTGCCGGCTGTTATGGCCCATTTGTTGAATCGTTACGCGCAATTCGTTCTCGAAGCGGATCGGATCCATCAAATGCCAGCGGTACAAACCATGCATCGGCACACTGTCTTCGCCGAATATATCTGAGCGCGTATTATCCTGCTTGGAATAGTACGGATAACCTAGGAACGGCGTTGAATACGGTGTCTCGACGATCTTCCCGTCCTTCTTTTCATAGAAGCACCAGGCACCTCCGAAATAATCTTCCGTCCCTGTTCCGCAGATCGTCGGCCACTCCTCATCGCCATCCATGAAAAACTTGATTTCCCCTTCACCCCACCAGTAACGTTCGAGTGCAGCCCAGGCTAGGTACGTCCCCACGTAGTGCCCTTTGCCCTTCACATTGTCGAGAATCGTAAAATCTTTCGCTTCAGTCGTGATATTCTCTCTACGCCACTGCGCATGGAAATAGGCGGCTTCATCTGGAATTGAATCGACCAGGGTGTAATTAAATTGGTAGAAAAAGCCGCTAATATCCGCTGCATGTTGATTTTCAATCGTAATCTTCGCCGATTTGCGGAATGGCATCGGGAAATAACAGTTCATGCCGCCGGTTGGATTCACGGCAATCGGCAGTGAATTCACATTGCTTCTTGCCCCAAAGCCGTTGCAGAAAAAATCGCCCAGAGGCACTTCAACGGACGGTGTTGCCTCGTCATCCCAATACATGCGCAGAACCAGATCGCGCAGTACAAAATAACCTTTGTCCGTACGGTCCGTCACCGTAATCCAGAAGTGCTGGATCACACCGGTGCCCGTGATTTCGGCCAACGTCACCGTATCTCCTTGCTTCAACATAATGCAAGGACGGCCTTTGCGGGCAACGCCGAGATTGCTCGCTTCTTTGCCCCCGGCCCCCACCTCGCCTCGCGGGTTCTCCGCACTAATCGAACGTGTCTTGGCGTTCGACAGCAGCGGAGCGGAAGATAATCCAAAGCCTAAACCATGATTTTGCAGCATACAGCAACCTCCTCATTTTAACCAGATATGGAATGCGAATTGTCTTTCTTGTCCGAGTGATTGGAATTCTTATGGACGAACGCCAGGTTGCCTGTTTTGTAATCGTTATGCTTCAGGCAGAGCACCTTGTGTTCGGTATCCAAATGGACCATATACGGTTCTACAGAATGGCAAACATCTTTGGCATACGGACAGCGGCCGGCAAATTTGCAGCCTGCTTCACTCTCCTGCTTGCTTTCAAAATCCGCCAGCAGCGCATCCTCGGCCCACTTCTTCCCCACCCTCGGAATCGAATCCAGCAGCAGCTCCGTATATGGATGCGACGGATTGTTCAAAATATTACGCGCATGGCCGAACTCAATGAGGTTACCTTTATACATCGTGGCGATGTAATCACTCACGTAATAAGCCGTGGACAAATCATGCGTGATATAGATAAAATTGACGTTATATTCATCTTTCAGCTTCTTGAACAAGTTGACAATATTCATACGCAGCGAGGCGTCGATCATCGCCACGGGCTCATCGGCAACGATCAAGCTGGGCTTGGGGATTAACGCCCGAGCAATGGAAATTCGCTGCAGCTCCCCGCCCGAGAACTGGTTCGGGTACTTCCCTTTTATATGGGCGTATTCTAAACCTACCGACTTCAGCACGTCGGTCACGACGGCGAGCGCTTCCTTCTTATTGGCAGCTACATCCAGGTTCATCGCTGTTTCAAATAAGTACGTATCCACCGTTTTCCTCGCGCTGAATGAAGTGAACGGATTTTGGAAGATCGGCTGGACTTTCTTCAAAAATTCCTTCCGTTTATCACGCTTGTTATAAGCAGATAATGGCACACCATCAAGGACGATAGTGCCGGAAGAAGGGTCCAGCAGCCGCAGAATCAGTTTGGCCAGCGTCGTTTTGCCGCTTCCGGACTCGCCCACGATGCTCATAATTTGCGGTTTATCGCCGGGGAGCTCAATCGCCACTTGATCGACTGCAGCAATTTTTTTGCCGAAAAACATGCCGCCAAGCTTAAACGTCCGCGATACGTCGTTAATTTGTAAGATAGGCCGCACCGTGATTCCCCCCTCCGATTCCGTAGTCCAGCAGATGGCAGCTGGCATAATGGTCTTCGCCAACGGTGACCCGGGCAGGGTCGGAGATGCGGCACAGCTCCATCGCATGCGGGCAGCGCGCTGCAAACCGGCAACCGGTCGGCGGTTCGCGCAAGGAAGGCGGCGTTCCCGGGATCCCTTCTTTTTGCGAGTTGTCACCGACTTTCGGCAGCGCATGGATGAGCATTTTCGTATAAGGATGCTGCGGGTTGTTGAAAATCTGTTCCGTCGGCCCCACTTCAATCATTTGCCCGGCATACATAATGCCCATGCGATCCGTAATCTGGTAGTGGACGCCCATGTCATGGGAGACGATGACCATCGAGTTTTTCATTTTTTTCTGCACGGTGGATAACATCGTTAAGATGCCTCTCTGCACGACGACATCCAGCGCTGTTGTCGGCTCGTCGGCAAGCACAATGTCAGGGTGCAGAAACGTAGCCAGGGCGATGAGCACTCGCTGACGCATCCCTCCGCTGAGTTGATGCGGATATGCCTTCAGTACCTCCGGTGGAAGTTCCAATTCCTGTAAGTAGCGTGTGATTTCCGCTTGCAGCTCTTTTTTGTCTTTCTT
The DNA here is from genome assembly GCF_027789125.1 of Paenibacillus aestuarii. GTDB lineage: Bacteria > Bacillota > Bacilli > Paenibacillales > NBRC-103111 > Paenibacillus_E > Paenibacillus_E aestuarii. The sequence continues at coordinate 138,923 of NZ_JAQFVF010000023.1, forward strand.
GTCATGATATTTGCTGATGGCGTCAAAAAATTGGTCTTTAATCCGTGCCACCGGATTCATTACGTGCATGGCCCCTTGCGGCACATACGAAATCACTTTCCACCAGCTTTTATGAATGCTGCCATTCGTATGTATCGTCGTTTGACCGTTCTTATCTTGGGAATGAATCTCCACAGAACCATGCGAGATTTCGAGCGGATAGCTGATCAGATCATACATAACCTTCAGCAACGTCGATTTGCCGCAGCCGGATTCGCCGGCGATGCCGAAGATTTCATTTTTTTTCACATCAAAATGGACCCGGTCCACAGCTTTCACATAACCGTTCAGCATGTTATATTGCGCACTCACCTGATTAAGTCTCAACATATTATTTCCCTCTCCTTAACGCAGAATATTGCTGATATCCTGTCATTGTCAGAAACAGGGCAATAAAGATCAGGGCGATGGCGATGACGGGGGAGCCGATCCACCACCAACGTCCGGCTAACATCGCTTGATGCTGATTGGCCCAATAGATCATTGTCCCCAGCGTCGCTTTTTCGTTACTGGACATGCCGATAACAGCTAAACCCGATTCAGAGCCGATCGCGACGAGAATCGTGTTAACAAAGTTGGCGATGGACCAGCCTGCGACAAAGGGGAAAATCTCTTTGACAATAATTTTGAACGTGCCCATACCGGAGAACAGTGCTGTCGAAATGAACTCGCGTTCACGCAGTGACAACGCCATCGCGCGAAGCTGTCTGGCCGGCCAGGGCCAGTTGAAAATAATGAGAATGATGGCAATGTACAGCAGCGAAGCTCTGCCTTTGAGCATCGTGCCAAGCAGAATCAGAATCGGCAAGGACGGTATGACGATGAACGAGTCAGTGAGCAGCGTGATCAGTCGATCGAGGAAGCCGCCTTTGAAGCCGGCGAGCAGTCCGAGAATCGCGCCGATGACCGTCGCGAAGAAAGCTACGAGCAAACCGATAATGAAGGAGTTCTGAATCGATTTGGCAAGCAGCCAGAACGTATCCTGGCCGAGATTAGTAGTCCCGAACCAGTGTGCGGCGCTGGGCTTCAAATTTTTCGGATAGGTCCCCCATTCCATCGGATTACCCGAGTTGAACAACGGCAGGATGAAGCCGAGAATTAGAAAAATCACGATAACGAAGACACCGATCTTCAGACGAAGGTTCCAATTTTTCATGAGCCCTCCTATTTATATCGAACTCGAGGATCTAGGAATGGGTACAACAAGTCGACGATAAACGTCGCACCGGCAACGGCGATAATGGAAATGGTGATTGTTCCCATAATTAAGTTGTAGTCCGCTTGTAGAATCCCGCTGTAGATTAATGTTCCGACTCCTGGATACCCGAACAAAATTTCAGTCACAAGTGCACCGTTGAAAATCGTCCCAATCTGCAAGGCCAGCATCGTAACTTGCGGAAGCGCAGCGTTAGGCAGCACATATTTACTCATGATTTTGGATTCCTTCAACCCTTTAAGCCGGGCGAAATGCACATAATCTTCTTCGGCAATCCCTGCCGATAAAGTCTTCATACTAATTACCCACCAACCTGTGCCAACCAATATCATCGACAGGGCAGGCAGCGTGGAGTTGATGATCAAACTTTTGATATGCGGCCAAGTGAAGCCATGTCCTTGAAAATTGGCGGATAACGGGAAAATCGGCAGCACATAAGCAAATAGCATGATCAGGACTAATGCGAAAATGTAATAAGGAATCGGATACAGCGCGATAGAGATCGCTTCAAGCGCTTTGGAGTACATTTTGTTTTTGCGGAATCCGGCAAGCAGGCCGATCGCATTCCCGATGACCCAAGAGATCAGCGTGGACGTCAGCAGCAGACCCATTGTCCAAGGCAATGCACGACCGATAAGTTCATTGACCGGTGCGGGGTAGTTCGCAAGCGACGGACCGAAGTCGTGGGTAATCACAACGCGTTTAAAAAATCCGAGGTACTGCTCGAACGCCGAGCCTTCGAGACCAAACGACTGATTCAACGTTTCACGCAGTGTTGCCACCGCTTTGGGATCCATGAAAGCTGACTTCGACGTCATTTGGCCAATCATAGCTTCGACAGGGTCAGACGGCAAAAACCTGGGCACGAAGAACACCGTCGTAATCCCGATAAATACAACCAACAAGAATGTCACAACTCTGGATAGCAAAAATTTATAAAATCCCATGGGAACGCCTCTCCCTCCTCGATCGCCCCTGCTTGATACAACCAGCCTGCGTACCGGCGTAGCATGATGTCAGTATGCAGGACTGGCTGGAGCAAAGCTTACAGCTGGCTATTACTTGCCGGTAGGCTTGTAGTGTGGGGTGTAGAACTTAAACTGCGACCACCACCACCAAGGACCTTCGAATTGATTATCTGCGGTTTGGAAACCTTGCCAGTAGTACGTATCGACAGGGACGAACTTGGACGTACCGAACATCGGGATAAACGGCATGCCTTTGACGAATTCTTTATGGATATCCGTAATATCGGCAATGACTTTCGGATCATCGCTCTTCAATCCGTTCAATTCGTCGATCAGTGAGCTTACTTTATCATTGGCCCAACGATTACGGTTGCCTGGCGCTTGCTTGCCGTTAGGAACGATGTATTGCTTATGCCAGCCTTGCAAGTTGGACGTCGTATCTGGAAGCAAACCGCATGCTGGCCAGTAGGAGCCAACTTCGAAGTTGCCTGTCGATTCGCTGTCCCAGAACGTAGCTGCGTCCATTTGCTGTACGTTTACATCTACGCCGTTCTTTCTCCAGCTGTCAGCAACCGCAAAAGCCAAACGCATTGATTCTACTTCAAAGTTAGCCGGCGCATTGATCGTCAACTTCCAAGGGGTGCCATCCGGTTTCAGCCATTTGTCGCCATTTTTCTTAAATCCGGCTTTTTGCAGCAATTGGGCCGCTTCCGCAGGATCATATTTGAACCAGCCAACACCAAATGTATCGATTGCATCCTTATCCGTTGGCAGCCCTTTTACGCCTTGCTGCTTCAGCATATCCACCATACCGGATGCGTAGCTTTGATCGAACGGTTTGTAGCCATCGCTCAATTGGAAGTTTTTCAGCCAATCAGTCATTGGTTTATGGTAGGCTTCCTGCAGAACGGAAATTGGCGGAGCCATGATCGGCGACACGCGCAGCATACCACCGAAGGTAGCCATCGAGACGTTCTTGATATCAGTCATCAGCGTTAAAGCCCAACGAACATCAGCGTTGTCATAAGGCGCTTTGGAAGCATTGAAGGACATCCCGCGTTCGCAAGGGTCATTCATGTCCGCATAAGGGAAGTTGCTGTACCAAGCTTTGGCAAACTCGTTCTTCTGGCGCAGCACATCCCAGCTTTCCGGCGTAATATCTTGAAGAATGTCCATATCATGCCCGATAGCTGCCATGATCCGCTTCTCTTCCGGTCCGAAAGATTGGAATAAAATGTATTGAGGCCCTGGCTCGCCAACCAGTTTACCGACGTCACTCTTCTGCCAATCTGTCCGTTTCTCATACAGCATCCAGTTGCCTTGTGGATCGTGCTGCTTTAATTTATAAGGACCTATACCGACTGGGTCTGTGAATTTAAACTTCGTCGGATCTTCTTTTTCCCAAATATGCTTCGGCATCACCCTGAAGGAGGTTCCCCAGATGACAACGCCAAGTTTTTGCGCCAGACGTGTTTCCGGATTTACAGTCTCCACTTCAATGGTATATTTATCAACCGCTTTCATACTTTTCACCAAACTTGAGAAATAACCGCTGTAGCCGAGATCTTTGGTCTTCAACAGCATATTGGCTGTATACTCCACGTCTGCGGAAGTAAACTCTGTACCATCGGACCATGTCAAGCCTTCTTGCAGCTTAAACGTAAATTTCGTGTTCGAGCTGTCCGTAGCTTGTGGGAACGTCGCAGCCAAGTCAGGAATTTGTTGGCCTTTCACCGTATCGATCTCCCACAGGTTCGAGTAGACCAATTGGTGCAGCCCGCTGTCCATTGGCACGGCCCCCGGCATGTATGGGTTCATCCTGTCGGGGTCGGCGGCTTTACCGCTAAGAATATCGACGACGAGCGTCTGATTTCTCGGTGTACCGACTTCGGTCATCCGACCTTGGCTTTGACCCTGGCTTGCGCCTTGCCCAGTGCTTGAAGGTTGATTCGTTGATGCATTATCCGTTGTCGTACCCCCTGATTCACACGCGGAAAGCAAAACTAACGTGGTGAGCATAGCGCTGATCACTGCTTTTTTACGTTTCATTGAAACCCTCCTTCATCTGATTTCCTTCAGTTTATCACTTGCTTTTCCATAAACTTTTGAAAAACATTTGATTTCTTGTAAAAGGATTGGGTTCTTATGAAACCGTTTTCTGGAAGTCTTTCGGACTCATGCTCTCTATACTCTTGAACACGGTACTGAAATAAGCCGCATCTTGAAAGCCGACCATTTCAGCGACTTGATACACTTTCAAATCTTTTTGCTTCAAAAATTGTTTGGCGATTTTAACCCGCATATGGTTCAAATATTCGCTGAACGAAAGCTGCATGTACTTTTTAAATTGACTGCTGAAATACCAAGGATTGAGATAGACTTCCTCCGATATCCGTTTCAGATCGATCTCTTCCATATAGTGCCTCTCCATGAATTTGATCGCTGTCACAATATAATGCGGTGTCTGTTCTTCGTCCTGCGTATCCTTCAAGATAGCGAAAATCACTTTATGTAACCAATCGAACAGTTCTCTCTGCGTTAAGATTTGATTTAACTCCTTCACATAATCAACAGCTTCCATCGCGCTCGGCCGGTAGCCATGTTCGACCAGGCATTGCTCCAGCTGCAGCAATTCTTTGAGCAATTCGTTCCTGAGCTTATTCGGCTCCCACCGGATATGGCGCTCGCGAATTTCATGCAAGCTCGTATCCAAATATATTTTGAGCTTTACCGCATCGCCAGATTGTAGATGTTTGCTGATCGATTGAAAGGAAAAATAATCATGGACGCCAATCTGCTTTTGCTTATTCAAATAAGTCTCAAAGCGATCTGCTGAGAGCACAGCAGCTTCCTCATGGAAAGAAAGGAAATCCGCCATTTTCTTACAGTGGGCAAAAGCGTCCTTCAACGACAACTTGTCAGAAATCACATCGCTGATCGCCCAATGCGTGATCCAGCCTTGTTGGATTAAGTTTTGCCGGCACGTATACAACCTTTCATGGAGCGGAGTCTCGTCACGGGTCGCCCAGATGACAATCAGCCCTTCGCTGCCAAGCGAAACGCATTCGTACACATCCTCCTTGACACTGATCTTTTCCAGTATAGGCACAATTTCTTTCTCCGAGATAAGATGACGATTCCCGGCAGCAGTAATCAGAATCAGCCGGTAATTCCGATGGATGGGAAAGAGGGCATCGGATAGCGCTTGCTTGCCCTGCAGCGCGGCTAGAAGCGCATTTTTTTTCGCTCGCCCCAGGGACTCCTCCCCCTGCTCGGCTACCCGATCCTCGATTTTTTGCAGAAGCTCCAAAATCGTCTGATAGTTGCAAGGCTTCAATAAATAGTCGCAGGCACCGTGCTTCATCGTTTGCCGGACAAACTCAAAATCCGCATGTCCGCTCAAAATGATGACAGACACATGCGGATATAAGAACTCAATCGTTTTGGTCAGTTCAATGCCATCCATTTCTGGCATCGAAACATCCGTAATGACCACATCCACCGGTGTAAACTGCATAAGCTGCAAAGCATCCTTGGCATGCTGGGCCATACCGACAATCTCGTAGTTGGGACAATATTTGTTTAATATGTGCGATAATCCATTCAGCACGGTTCTTTCATCATCGACAAGCAAAATCCTTAACATATAAAGAGCCCCCTCTTTATATCAATAATTTTCTTTCCCCAAGCCTTAGACTTACGGTTGTACCCCTGCCTATTTCGCTGTTGATCGAGATTCCGTAGCCCTCACCGTACAAATAAACGATTCGTTGATGAACGAGGCGAATCCCGATGCCGGTCTCCTCACTTTGCATCTCGCAGGATGCGATGAGCTTTTCCACTTTCTCCGACGACATTCCGATCCCGTTATCGATGACATGGAAAACGAGATCACCGTCCTCAAGCTGCCCGCAAATCGTCATACATCCCTCGTCTTTCATATCGCGAAACGCATATTTAATCGCATTCTCAACAAGAGGTTGGATGAGCAGCTTCGGAATTTGGCAGTTCTTCATTGCCGGTGGAATATCAAAATGATAGTGAAGCTTATCCTCAAACCTTAGTTTTTGAATTTGCAAATAGCTTTCTAGCTGTTTCATATCTTCCGCCACAGGCACAAATTCGTCCTTCTGCGAAATGGAGTAACGTAAAATATTGGAAAGTGCGACAATCGTATTGCCAATCTCGTCTTCGCCTTTCATAATCGCTTTCCAGTAGATCATATCCAGCGAGTTATATAAGAAATGAGGATTAAGCTTGGCTAGCAAACTCAATATTTCCGCTTTGCGTTGATGCCTTTGCTGCTTATAGATCGTCTGGATCAACCCTTGAATCCGCTCAACCATATAGTTAAAATGATCCAATATGCGGCCGAACTCATCTTCGTTCTTATGTGCTAACACCACGGTCAGATCACCTTGCTGGACACGCTCCATCCCTTTAATAATGATCTTCAACGGCCTCAGCACCAGACGCATCGCGACGATGGCGAAGCACATAATCGCTGCCAGCAGCACGATGACCATCAGCACAAAAATGCGATTGAACTTCGTGATCTGATTCCACAATTCGGACTGCGGCACTCTACCTATAAGGGTCCAACCCGCTTCATCCATCGTGTACTCGACTTGTGTGTCCCGGTCTTGCTGGAGCTTCGATACAGAAACACCGATCAAAGCTGGATCTTGCGCATAGACGATCACGCCATCTTTGACCACATAAACAGTTCCATGCTTGCCAATCTTCGCTTCATCCAAAATTTCACTGAAAATGGCCGGCTTCAAGCCGATCGATAATACCCCTAATCGTCCATTTTCATCAATAGGGATAATGGCGGATATTTGGTTCGTTGAATTATGTAAGCGCATCCATAATAACGACTTTTGCGGCGGATTATAGTTCGACTGCAGCATATTCTCGATGGACGGCTCCGGGTCAAAGACTGGAACTGTATAATATAAGTTTATTGGAGGATCGTAGACTGGATAGATCACCATGTTATCGACCCAATCGAGCTTAGTGACCCGCAGCACCTCATAGTTAATTTTGTACTTGGCGATCTGATAATTGATCTGCTGAAATTTTAAATCAGCCAAATAGTTAATGACGACCTGATTACGGCCAATGCCTTCGGCCATTGTGCGAAACTGCTTTAGCTGCAATTCCATCCGTTTGCCGATTTGATGGACAGTTTCTTGAAAGTAGGATTCTGAGTTATCCAAAATCATCGTGCCTATCCACTGCTGAAAGATGCCGAATTGCAGCATCACGACCATACAGGTAAAACCGATAAACACCGCGATGATTTTCGACTTGATTGTGCGTAATCGTAAGCCCCCCATCATCTCCTCCTTTGGCTAATCCGCGAATAATTTAGCCGTATGCACAGTCACCTGCACAGCTTCGTGAAAAACAAGTGAATTGCCATGCAAAGATCCATATGAAAATGTACTTGAACAACAATGTGAAAAGCCTTGTGAATAGCATGTGTAAACGATTACATGTATTTTAAACCACAACCCAACAACCGTCAAGAACCAATTGTTTCACGGTCTCCACTGTCAACCTGTGTCGATGCTTCGTCGAAAATATCAAAAAGACTACCATTCGCATGGTAGTCTTGGGCCATCCCATAGTAAAAAGGGCATGTTATTTGATTAATTGTTTCGGCTTGCTCCAGTATTTCACCCACAAGTCATACTCTTCGTCCCGATAAAACCGAATCCCAATATATTTTAGCGGCGTCCATAATTCTCGAAAATAATAACTAGGCATGTTTATCGATCCCCTCAGTCCAGTAGTATGATATACCTAATATACCAAGGACCTCGGCGGGAGAAATGTTGAAACGTGTCGATTTAAATATAAATTTTTCTTTAGAAACTAGGTCTAGAGCTCAGCGGCGCATTGCAGCTATCCGAAGGTGCGCGAGTCGGCACGCGCTGGGGCGCAGAAAGCGGTTCTAGCGCGGATATGCCACGCTGCAGGTCATCTCGCACGTGCCCGCTTGAACGCTAACGCGGATTTTCCGCTTTGCAAGTCGCGGATAAGCCCCAATCATGTTTACATCATATTTATTATGTAAACAAACGAAACCAATCCGCATAATGCTTCTCCAAATATGCCAGCTTCGCTTCCGTATGCGTAGACCCACCGCCTTCGTGCCCATTGAAAGGATACATGATGATCTCCTTCTCACTTTGAATGCGATTATAAGTGGCAAAATACATTTGCGCCGGGCAAGTTTCATCTTTTAGCGCAACAGAAGCAAATACAGGGCATTTGATTTTGTCCGCCATATTCATCGTGTCAAAATAGCTAAGATTATCCATGACAAGATCCGTCTGTTCAGGATGCATTTTCAAATAATCAGCTACGCTGGCAAACGCGCCGTGATTGCCCTCAATGCGGCTGACGAGATCGCTGTTGCTTGGCACATCGACCAGCGCTAGTGCCGGCCTGTCATCCAGTGCACATACCGCCATGCCCAAAGCTCCGCCTTGGCTGCCGCCCTCGATCACAAGCTTCTCCTGATCAACTTCCGGCTGCGTAACAGCCATATCGATCGCTTTTAAGCCATCCATATAAGCAAAACGGTAGTAATACTCGTCCTTGTTATGAATCCCTTTGCTGGCCACATTGGTCGTAAAACCGTGAGAATACGCAGCGCTATTCCCCGTGCTACCGCCTTGGTCCCGGCAATCGACGGCCAGAACAGCAAATCCCATCGTTACCCAATGCATATAATCCGATGGCTTGCCACGACTACCAGAAAATCCGTGATAATGAATTAGGCATGGATAACTTGTTTTACCGATAAAAGAAGGGACAATGAACCATCCATGAATTCGCGTTTCATCCATACCATTGTAAGATATCGCGTACACTTTCACGTGCGGACTCGGGTAGTCGACTTCCGCTCGCTCGGCACGTAGCGGAACGTCCTTCGCCTGCGCGATCGTACGGGCCCAAAAGTGTTCAAAATCATCTTTCTTCGTTAATGCAGGTAAATAGGCATATAAGTCCTTTGTTTTCTCTTCGATATAGCCCATCCCATTCTTCCTTCCCAGCCAAATTCAACCAATACGCCCATTCTACCACAAAAAAAGCAGCTGAAATAGAAACAGTTCCACTAGCAGCCATACCACAGCACGCAAACACAAACACAAACAAAAAACCGAAACCAGGCACAATAGCCTAATTTCGGTCATCACTTCAGTCACCCGTTAAAGCCCATATGAGGACACAAGTTCCGGATATCGAGCTTTAATCCGCAAGTAAGCTTCCGCAGCAGCCCCGTTGCCCCAATCGAAAATCGTAAATTCACCGATACCGAGGCCCTTATCGTTAACAGCGCCCCCATGGCCGTAATTTTCCATCATAAATCCATAATCCCGCTCATTGAAAAACGGATAAGCATGTTCCCACTGCTTCATCGATTCGGGATTTTCTGGGCAGTACATCATGACAAAAGCGCATTTCAAGGCGGCTATCCCCCGCTCCACATACTCCTCTCGGCCCAGCTCTTTCCCATATGCTAATATAAGTTCAGCAAATAAACTTTGACGCGAATCGTTCCACTCGCCATCGCAGTTCATGACACCGAAACCGCCAAGCGCCTGAACGTGAATGTAAGGCGGCTGCCAGGAGGCTTGTGTCATCAGCATCTCGTCCAGACAGCGTTCGCCAAGTTGTAAATACCTAATTTCCTTCGTATATTCGTAACATGCGAGCAGCGCTTCAGCCGTCCAGAACATCGAGAAATTGCATTGTTTATACATATTGTTGCGACTGAACTTAAGGCCGACATGGTCTTTATTCCCGAATGAACTGCATGACCAATAAGTTTCAAAATCTTCCCAACGGCCTACTGGGACGATTTCCCGCACAACTGCATCCGCTGCCCGCAAAGCGCAACTCGCAAAAGTTTCATTGCCGGTGAGCTGAGCAAGCTTAAGCAAGAAAGTCGCTGAAAGCGAGGTTTCAGGAGAGTCACTTAGAATATCAAGCGGTTCCAAACTGTGCGCATCCAACCATGCAGGGAAAAAGCCTCTATCATCCTGCAGCTCAATCAACGCTTCAGCATAGCTGCGCGCATAGGCAAGCAGACGCACATCCTTGTCAAAGGATTCATACCATCGCAGCATTAATAGAGCTGTCCAACTCATATCCAAAACATGGTAAGGTGCATCCTTAACAGATTGCCATGCTTGAATAGGATTGCGATTGGAATTTCCCCAGTGCGCAGTTTCCCAACCTTTGGAGCGATTCACCAACTTGCCGCCAACTTCAATCTGCTCCATCTCCGTCGCGATCACAGACGGAAAAAATCCGCTGCGCTGTGGCGCTGATAGCGCCAATTCCTTCGTCATATTTGCTTTGCGAATAAGGCTCTCGTCGCCGATTTCTTTGCCGTAGCGGTATACACCTTGCGCGGAGCGGAGCGAGCTGAACCAAGCCTGATTCCAAATCGAGCGCATTTCACGCTCGTTGACAGTTCCCGGGTAATTGGGGCTTTGTGTCACATTTACAATAAACGTGCAGGCTCCGACCGTCGCCCCGTTTAGCTCAAATTGCTGCCACACCGCCTCTTTCCACGATTGGAAGGCCCAGTGATAGGCATGCTGAACATGTCTCGCTGCCGACATCGGAAGCGGAGCGCCAGAACGTACCAGCGGAGAGCCCCATTTTTCCCATAAGAAACTTAAAACTGGTCTCCACGGATTCGCCAACATTTCCGGTTCTTCGAATGTCATCAAGTAGAAGCCGATCTTCACCTCGCCTTGAGGATAAACCGCCCCTTCTTTCCGTTCATACAGTACATGTCCACTCACTTGATATTCGCTCATCCCGAGCTTAATAATCTGACGGGACGCATCAAGGTCCATGTACCAACGCACTGGGCTCCCTTCAAGCATGAGATCCAAATCGGGAATCAAGATCAATAATTGCCGCTCGTCCTGAGCGATTAAGGCCGGTGAGCGAAAGCTGTGCTGATCAATAATATGCTGATCCGTCGGCGTCAGATGCGGCGCCCAATGAAACGTTGGCGTAAATGCGGGCTCAAGCTCCAGCTGCCAATCATCCTGCCGAATAGATTCGGGCAGCACAAAGTTCAAACGCATGTGACTGACATGTGCATCCAATCTGTGCATGGTATATGCAGGTGATACTGTTCCAATTGCATCGCAAGTGATCCGCTTTACAAATCGGCTCAAATTTGGATCGAACCCTAGATTCCTAGATCTCATTTTTAAGCTCACATCCAGTCTTCTCTTTTTCCAGCAAGGGCCAAGGCCGGTCCACTTCCCTTCTATACAACCTATGAACCTGCAGTTAACCTCATGATGGTTGAAGCACGAAAAGCAACCGCAGCCATTCCAGGCTGCGGTCATCTATGTGAACTGACGTATCGGGGGCATTCACCGTGATCATCGTCCCTGGCGGCGAAGAGCGGTACCCTTCGAACATCTTGAGTAATTCCAGCGATTCCTTGAGTGTCCTTTTTGCGGCGGTGTTTACATGTAGACGCTTTCACATAAATGCAGCACTTCCGGAACATAGCCTAAGTTAAAATATTTTTGTTATAGAGCTGACCTGAAGAAAATATCCACGTCCTGGAAGGCTCTATGAATGCGAACTTATAAATCATTACTTAATAAAAAGCCGCGCGAGGTTCATCCTCACACGGCTTATAGGTTTAATTATACTTATCGTAACGGTCATCGATTTCATCCGCCATTTTTCTATACTGCTTCGTTTCCTCTTGCACCGGATCCACCTGGGCCTGAATACGAAACTCTGATTTCATCGGCAGCCGTTTTCGCGCTTCTTCTTCCGTGTCCTCTTGCGCGATCTCGCCTTCTGTGAGCTTGCGGATCAACTGCTCTTCAAATTCTTCTTTTGCGTCCATGTAACGCGCCACTCCTTCCATAATTATGAAATTTCCTCTATAGGATTGCCTGCGCCTCTATCAATGATACTACGGATACACAAAAACCGCCTCCCTGAATCATCTCCAGGAAGACGGTTTTGTCTTTCACTTACTTCCATTTCTGCGCTTCCGGACCGCGCAGCTTAAATCCGCTTTTCTTCTGGAACAGATCGTTCGCTTCCTTCAAAGCATCATTGCCGCCTTTGCTTTTCCATTCTTCAATGACCTTCGGCCAATCCGTGATTGGCTCTTTACCGTAGACCATTTTCACCATATGTGTTAGCAATACCGGCGGAGGCGTATCGGATAAAGGCGCGATATCGGGATTTTTTTGCATCGTTTGCAGCGCAGGATCGAACTCAAGGCCACCACGTCCTTCATTCGGCAAAATCGTTTCGAACGTCTTCAGCAGTTCTTGGCCCGCAGGCGTCGCACCTAGAATTTGTTTGCGGTAGGCATCGTCCTTCACCATATGCAGGAAGCCGCTTAAATAGCGCTGTTCGGATACTTCAGCATCCGTCTTTGGATCGATCGGCAGTGTGAGATCAAACCACTTATCGGCTTCTTCCGTCACTTGCCAGTCGAAGAACTTGATGATACCGGCAAGCTTCTCTTTCGGTGTTTTCGCGTTGATGAAGTACGCTCGTGCGCCTGAAGAGTATAAGTAGCCGCCGCCCTTCCCGTCCGTACCGGCTGGAGAAGGAATAATTTTGATCTTGGCATCCGGAACAGCCTGCTGCAGTTGAGTCTGCCATTGCAGCATCTCTTGCGCATTCATTTCCCACATGCCGGCTTTTCCTTGCAAAATAATATTTTTAAAATTCGTCGGATTAATCGTTGCGAATTCTTTATTGATCAGACCTTCGTCGAACATCGTTTTATACGTTTGCAGCGCCTTTTCCATATTTTCCGTATCGAAAAATTTCGGTTGAACAGTGCCGTTCACAACTTCATACTGGCTGGAATAAGGGTAAACGTCATACGCCCCAAAGAATAAGTCTGCGTATTTGAAGTCTTGGCGTCCCATGAACGGGTTCTCGACGCCAAGCTTTTTGAAGGAGCGCAGCATATCCATGTATTCCTCGACCGTCTTCGGATCCTTCGTGATACCAGCCTTCTTCATCAAATCTTCCCGTACCCATGTTGAACGGCGGGAGGGTTGGGAAATAAATTCCGGGATCGCGTAAATTTTGCCGTTCAGCGTCACTTCATCCCATGCGGCTTGCGGGATTGCTTTCATTAAGTTCGGACCGTACTGCTTGAGCAGACCGGTTAGATCCAAAAATACGCCGGCTTGCACGGATCCCGCGAGCTCTTTGCCTGTGGTGCTGGCATTCGCCTGCACAACTTCCGGTATATCGCCTGTTGCAAACATTTGAATCATCTTCTTCTCAAATTCAGCGTGCGGAACGAGGCGGATATCCAGATCCGAATTCGTTTTCTTTTCTAACTCTTTGACCCATTTGTCATCATTCAGATTATTGACGGCCTTCTCCACGTAATCAAAGTTCAGCGTGCGCAAAGAGATGCTAAATTTCGTGGGGCCTTGCTGTGCCTTAGGCGTTTCTGCTGCAGCCTTCGGTGTCTCTGAGGAATTGACCGGAGCATTCGTGCCTGTAGCGTTGTTCGTACTCGGATTCGAGCAGCCAATCGTACCGACGGTTAAGGCAACCGCCACTGTACTTGCCATCCACTTCCATTTTTTCATCGTACCCCTCATTCCTGTTCATTATATGATTAAACGAAAGCACGCGATTCAGCTTTGCTTTCTGTTAAATCCGGCTGCACAGTGTAATAAGTGTACGGCAATTCTGCAACTCTCCTGAATGTAAGCGCTGCCAACTTATGCATTAATAGTAAAGCTTGCACGCCCATCCACACTATAGAATTCCTTTAGATCGGATCGTGTTTTTTTTAGGTACCTGATGATGGCCATATGCAAGTTTCAGGATCTTTTTCGGGCAAAAACTGAACAAAGACTGTAGACCCAAGCTGGTGCGTGTCTGATCGATCCAGATACGTGATCCGGCAGCACAACTGTGGGGGCTCCATCCAATAGGTTTGTTGATCCATCCTTGTCGACAGCTTTTGCGCTAGCTTAACAAACACCGCCTGATCGTGCTCCGTAAATCCATCCCTGACAAAACCGACAGGCTTATGCTTTACCGTTCTAAAATTGAGCCCAATTACAAGCTCAAAGGGGTTCAGCTTGTAGCCCAGAATCATGACATCGATCGTTCGGGCATGCTTCATTTTCAGCCAGTCGGCGCTTCTGACGCCTTGCACGTACGCCGTATCTTTTCGCTTGGCGATCATCCCCTCCATGCCCTGCTCGCGCGTAACGTCAAACATCGCCTGCCCTTGATCTTCGACGTACATCGTCGGCATAAGCACAGGCGTCGTTTCGATGGCATCCATTAACCGCGCTTTGCGGGTTACTAGTGGTTCATCCACGTGCGGCCGGTCCGAGTATAGGAGGTCGAACGCCACAAACGTCACGGGATGCGTGCCGGCAGCCTGCTTGATTTTCATCGACTGGCTGAGGCGCAGCCTGTACGAAACATCATCGAAACATGCTTGCCCGCCCCGGATGACAATGCCTTCGCAGTCCAAGATCGCCGAATGCAGCTTGATCCCAGCGCCGACCAGCCCGATCTCCGGAAATTGGCTCGTCACCTTGCTCCCGTTTCGCGTGTAGGCTTCGATCCGGCTGCCCTGTTTATGCAGCAGGATGCGTGAGCCGTCCCATTTGGGCTCAAATATGTAATTGGCATCGTCAAATGGACTTGTCCAGCTGCTCGCAAGCATCGGCTTGATGGGCGTGAAAAGCATCGTATGTGCCTCCCGGCTAAATCAATTTTATTAATCCGGTTTGTTAATATCTAACCTCGCACCTTATTCCATTGTGGACGGGATTTTTACTAGTTATTCCTTGGCAATTACTCCAGCAATGCGACTATAACGGAACTGACTTACCCATAGCCCCTTTCCCACAATCGCCGAATAAATTTATAATTGAGTACCAACATGACTAACAAAAATGGATAGATCAACAAAGAATTCCATAGGTGCCATGAAACGTAATAAAACCAATCTGCTGCCGCATAGGCTTTCCATTAGGATACAAATTCAGATAGATGATGGAAACAGCCGGATATACGAAAAAAATTGGTATTAACCCGACATATTCAAATCCTTCATTAAAATATCCATAAAAATGGTCATGCAAATTTAAATTGGAATCTACCGTATACTCTGAGCGCGTAATTATCGAACATGATGCTTTCTCTATCACACTCTCAAGCAATAAATTTAAACCGTAATACCCAATGTATTCACGCGTGGGTACAAAACGTCCCTCCTAATCGCGATTACTTTTTGGTATGCTGAGAACCAAGCGTAGCATTTTCCTCGATGATGACTTCCCTACTTTTTGAAATACCGATTCTTTGGGCTACATATATGCCTGTATGACCTGAGAACAAGTAACTAATAATGCAACCGATGAACATATATACAGCACCTTCCGCCCCGAACAGTTCGATTCCCATAATGAAACAAGCAAGAGGGGTGTTGGTTGCACCACTGAAAACAGAGATAAAACCAATTGCCGCTAAGAATGGAACAGATAAATGCAAATAATGTGCCAATGCACTTCCCAAAGTCGAACCGATTGCAAATAATGGAGTTACTTCTCCGCCTTGGAAACCCGCTCCTAACGTAACTGACGTAAAGAGTGTTTTCAGCAAAAAGGTTAAGGGAGATACACTTTCATTGAATGACTGTTGAATGAGCGGTATACCCAAGCCTAGATATGCTCTTGTGCCAAGCAGATAGACCATCCCAATAATAACGAATCCACCGCAAAAACTTTTCATGACAGGATTCTTAAATAGCTTCGAAAATATAGCTTTTAGACGATGGGTAAGTTTACTGAACAATAAACCTGTTAACCCGAACAAGACGGCTGCAAATACGACTTTCAATAAGAGTAGGGTACTAAAGCCAGGTACTATGCCCATGTGATAATGTAAATGTTGGATCCCCCAAGCTGTTGTCATTTTATCGCCTACAAAACTTGCTATGAAGCAGGGAATCAGGGCTTCGTATCGTATAAGACCAATCACAAGAACCTCAAGACCGAAAACCGTACCTGCCAATGGAGTGCCGAAAACTGAGCCAAAGCCGCTACTAATGCCGCACATCAAAATGATTTTACGGTCATGGGAGTTTAATTTAAAAAGTTTACCAATCCATTCGGATAAACTGCCCCCCATTTGTACCGCCGTTCCTTCACGTCCTGCCGAACCACCGAAAAGATGCGTTATTATCGTTCCGAACAAAACGAGAGGTGCCATTCGAAAAGGGATCGTGCCATTGCCTTCATGAATTTGCTCGAGGATAAGATTATTGCCTTTGGATGAATCTTTGCCAAACTTCAAATATAGGTAACTGACAACAGCACCGCCAATAGGCAAAAGCCATAATAACCATGTATGGGTAGTTCGCGTGTTCGTTGCCCAATCTAAACTCGCTAGGAACAGCGCTGATGCGGAGCCAGTAAAGATTCCTACAAGTCCACCTAATACAAGCCATTTGAGTAATGAAACCAAGATACCAACATGAATCCATCTTTCCGCATAGCCCCTGACTCTTAATGCTTGGCCTTCAAAGAACATTTTCAAACTGCTCGTCTCTCCTTTTAAAAATGATGATAAAAACAAAAAATCCTACCAGTCCATGTCAAATAAACTGGTAGGAGTCATTAGCACAATGGCGGTTAACGGCGAACTCCATCGCCTATTCGATTACTATTTTATACTATAAGCGACCTTTGCCGTTCATGTCAATTATATTTGAAAGGTGGACGTACAATCGGATCGGACGTTTATTTCAAATCGAATTTGGTGAAAACTGATTAAGTACTTCACTTTGCATACTGGTGGTTACATATATGGAGTTCATTTTGCCTTATTTCACATTCATAATCGCACTTTTCATCATTTGGTTCATGCCTAAATATCTCTCCAGACGAGAAATCTATATTACTTGGGGCTGGATGGCCGCTTTAACGGTGTATACCGATCTCATATTGGGTGTCATTTTCGATCTTTACGACTTTGGCAATGAACCCGCCATTGATTTCTTTGACTTGCCCTTACAAGCAACTCTTGCCCCTTCAGCAGCAATCATTATTTTAAACTTTATGCCCCGAAGTAAAAAGAGCTTCATCCTATATCTGGTAGCTGTCGTGCTTTTTTCAATTTTCTATGAGTGGCTTTGTACGTTAACCGGCTATATTGTCCCAAAAGGTTGGAAATTATGGTATTCAGCACCCTTCTATCTATTGGGCACGCTCTTTATTAGATGGCATTTATTTTTCCTAAGAAAAAAATCATAAAAAAACCCACTCCTTGTATGAGTTTCCATACAAAAAGTGAGTTCCTCCGATGCTTTAGTCTTCAAACTCCACGTTATGATAAACTTGCTGAACATCCTCCAAGTCTTCCAGGGCGTCAATCAGCTTTTCGAATTGTGCTTGTCCATCTTCCGGCAAAGTTACGAAGTTCTGTGCGAGCATTGTGACCTCAGCGATCGCAAATTCCGTGATGCCCACTTGCTTGAACGCTTCTTGCACAGCGGAGAATTGCTCCGGATCGGCATACACCATCACCGTTTCATCTTCCTCCACGATGTCGCGAACGTCAACATCCGCTTCCAGCAAAATCTCCATCACTTCATCCATGCTTTTATCTTCGATACCGATAACGGCCGTCTGATCGAACATATACGATACAGAGCCGCTTACACCCATGTTCCCGCCGCTTTTCGTAAAGCAAGAACGAACAGCAGGAGCGGTCCGGTTCACGTTATTGGTCAGCGCATCCACGATCACCATAGAACCGTTCGGTCCGAATCCTTCATAGCGAAGCTCTTCATAAATCTCATCCGAGCTGCCTTTGGCTTTATCGATGGCACGGTCGATAATCGCTTTAGGCACGTTGTATGTCTTCGCACGTTCAAGTACGACTTTCAGGGCACGGTTCGCTTCCGGATCCGGCTCCCCTTTCCGCGCAGCTACATAGATTTCAAGACCGAATTTGGCATAAATACGGCTTGTATTTGCATCTTTACTGGCTTTCTTTTCTTTAATGTTATTCCACTTACGGCCCACGATGATCCCACTTTCTATATTGATTTCACCTTATATTATAACCGATTTTGTTCCAATATGGAAAAATTAATATCAAATCTTCACAGCGAGCGCCGTCCCGCTCCTATTTGCTCCCTGCGCAGCGCACTCCGACTCCTTCAGCGCAACACCTCGCGCGCTATACGATGACCCGCCAGAACGATCCCTATCGTCACCAGCCCATACGGTGCATACCTTATGAAATCTCCATAATCAATGATCCCTTCGAGCAGCAAACGGTAGCCAACATATAAACTATAAGGCAATGTAATCAGCACGGCGGTCAAAGTCCCGAGGGCATAGACCCTGAATAACAAACTCTGACCGACATGGGTGAAAATGTGCAGAAAAAGCAGCAGATTGAAGCCGACGAACGGACCAACAATCTGTTTCTCTGCAGCCAAATAACTGGCGCCAATATATACGACGAATTGCAGCAGCACAGGGATTGCAAAACGGGCGGAAGTGACCAGCGCCATATCGGCGAAAACCTTTTGCATGCGGAATGGAACTCTCGCCGCTACATGACTGCCATACTTTTTAAACCATGCTTCTACGAATATAATCTCTTCGAAATCATGCAGCATGAACGTAGCCGGAAATAACCAGATGAGTGTCGACAGATTGATGTTCAATTGCAGCCATTCTAGCATAATTGCCTCCTACGAGATCCTCTGTTTCATACGCTGCTACTATCTTTCTCCTCCCATACATAAATTCCCTTCTGTCCACACTTCTTCTATGAGACGAACATATACTAGATTAGTTACGAGTAGAAAGGAGGTATTCCACATGAATCGATCGGAAAATTACAAATTATGTAAAAGGTACCTCCACCGCCAAGTGAGGATCAAAACGACGAAGGGCACGTTTACAGGAACGATTGTCAAGGTCGATAACAACAAAGTTTATTTAAAAACGGTAAGGCCTGGCAACAAAGCTCACGTCTCCTTCTTCCCTTTCATCATCCCGCTAGTATTGTTTGATTTGCTTGCCATTGCACTGCTGGATACAAGACCGTTTTTCCCGTTTGGACGGTGCTAACCGCTAATATTTATCAAAAAAGGAGCTAGCAGCTTAAAGCTGCATAGCTCCTATTTTTTCTTATCGCTGCCTGCTCAGCCCTGAACCGCAAAACTCCGCGTTTCTGCAGCCGTCATACTGGGTTCAACCGGATAGCGCTTCATCAGCTCTTGCACGGAGATCGCAACGATACGGGGTGAGAGCTGGCTTTTGCTTGCCTCCAACCTCTCACGGCCATTCGGATGAAACACATAAAGCAGCAGCCGCAAGTAAAGCTGGCTAGCTTTTTTAAACAGACCTTCCGGCAGCTGCTCCACCGTGAAGCCCAACTGCCTGGAGCCGCGATGAATCATCGTAACGCCATATACACCTCTCACCTCGCGGTGCATGTATAAATACGCCGTGAGCACGGGCAGGAAGCGCTGCACTTCACGAATCATATGGACGGCTAACTGGACCATGGAATTCGACTCCGCCATCATATGAAACAACCGTTCATTATTGAAATGGAGCTCCAGCACCAAATCGCCGGAGCGGATTTCCTCGCCGTTGTCCAATTGCAGCGGCTTCCCTTTGTATTTGCATACGCGGCTATAAAAGATCGGATGGTGCAGGTCAATCGGACGAATATTGAACCACCAGTGGAAAAGCCGGTCCCATCTGAGCCATACTTGGATGAGTCCTTTTTTCACCCAACTGGCCGGCTGCCGCTTCGCCAGCTCATCAATTTGCGTGTACGTGTCAATCCGCAAAAAAGTGAATCCGCGACGCTTGCAGATGTCCAGGAAATCGGCAAGCGCCTCCAGCATATGCACAGGGGCATCTTCGTCCGCGCCAAAAGTCTGTCCGCTATCATGGAGCACGATGATATCGTTGCTGCTGAGCTTCGCCAGCAGCTTCTTGATAATTCGCTCCTTGCCACCGCTGCTCCGCCAATCCCCCACCATTAACGACCATAACACCACACGGAATCGTTTCATTAATAAGAAATCGAACAAATTGAAAATGCCCCATGGCGGCCTGTAAAATATCGGCGTTTCCCCGGTTATTTTCTCAATCACGGCAATGGAGCTGTTTAGCTGAGCTCTCACCTTGCGCGGAGGGAGAAAGGCATTCGCCCAATGCACATAGTTATGGACACCGATCAAATGTCCTTCGAGATGTATGCGCCGAATCAACTCAGGATGCTGCTCTGCTTTGGAGCCAAGAACGAAAAAAGTCGCTTTCACTTGGTGCTTTTTCAGAAGATCAAGCAATTGCGGCGTGTACTCGGGATCTGGCCCATCGTCAAAAGTTAGCGCGATGCCATTGCCGCCTCTCCCCTTCTTATAAACACCAATACCGAATAATCGGATAAGGATTGTAGGCAATATCGAATAAACCAGCAACAACAGTAATAGAACCCACAACAACGTACTCATCCCTATCCCCATCCCCTCTTTCGCCTGCCTTATCAATATATGATTAGAATCAGAAATAACGACCTGTTTATTCAAACGAGCTGGTTGCTGTAACGACATATCAGTTATCTTGTTTTGTTTACCTACAAGCCATTCATTTTCAATACATACAAAAAATGCCATCTCATCCTTTTGGAAAAGGACGACACAGCATATCTATGGTTATTCAGATTTCGACTTTGAACTTGTTTTTTGAAAGTGAGCTTCTTTGTTCGTAATGGATGTCAACGTATATTCCCCCAAGGCATGAATGCGTCCACGGAACGCAGCAGGAAAATCCGGCTGGTCGATATCAATGAGGTCATCTAGTTCATTATACCACGGTAAGAGATTATAGCGAATCACTAATTCATTTTCTTTCACTTTAAGTCCACCTCATATTCCATATCTGGTTTGCAAGCACATACTAGTATATGTGAGATAGGATAGAAAGTAGTAGACAGTTTCACCTGATACAAATATACAACTTTTTAAGTCTATGGCTCTTCATTCATTTCTTTGATAGGAAAGCGCAATGTCCAGCGAAGCGTCATCATTGCTCATCAGTGCGATATCTTTCTTCCCGTTGCCGTCAAAATCAGCGATGAACAGGCGACTGTTTTTCCGCCCCCAAGGTCCGAAGACAGAAAGAAGTTGATACGTATGGTCATCGGTTTGATGATACACACGGCTCGTTAAGTTCTTCTCATCCCAGCGCAAAATGTCTTCTTTGCCATCGCCGTTAAAATCGCCGAAACGGATTTCACCCAGCTCAGCCGGCACGTTGAAAGTCACTTTCTTGGCTGCCCACTGTAAATGATTACGGTCAAAATCCAATTGGATCCCTTCCGAAGTGTCGGGCTTCGACATAAATAAGCTTTGCTTGTTTTGCCCTTTTAGTTCCCGCACGATCAGTTCCCTGACAGCAGCTGTCTTAAACACATAAGGCTTAATCGGCTTCGCAACACCTTTATGTAAATAAACGCCAAGCAATTGTGTCCGATCCTGGGACTGACCTGCCAGGACACAATCGCCGTCAGGTTGGCGCAACTCATAAAGATCAAGCCAGCGATTCGCAGGAATCGCCCAGCGGTGGTTCATAATAAAGCGGTTACCAGCCGAAAAGTAGCTTTCCAGCTTGCCAGATGGATGGACGACCCAGAGTCCCTTCTTCCCGTCTCCATTCCGGTCATTTAATGTAAACGCAGCGCCATCCGACTTGGCCATCGTCGCCCAAACCTGAGGCGCCGGCTGCGCTTCGTTCCGCTGACCGTTAAATTGACCCGCCGTGACGGTGAATTCCCCTAATGTTCGCGACCAAGCGACGATATCCATCTGCCCCCGGCCCCTCACATCACCGATCTGCACATCCGAAGCTTGCCGGACATTAGCTACGTTCACGCGATGTGCGGGTGTAAAAGGCACGTAGTCATGGAGGCTATAGAAGACGTATCCTTTTTGACGAACCTGGGCGATCAGCTTTTGCAAATTGCTCTTCAAACTCTTGGGATACGTAAACTCAGGCAAACCATCGCGAATCAAAGGCCTGCCATCCGAATCTTCCACAGGCTGCAATTGATCAAATTCGAGATACGGATGATAAAAAAACGAATTCACGCGGTCTGTTTTGCCGATTTGATTAAGAATCACTTTTTCATCCCTGTTGCCGGGGATATACGATAGCGGTGTCGGTACATACACAGAGCCGTAAGTAGTCGCACCGAAACCTGTGTTAAGCTCATTCTGATATTGGGCTCTGGCAGGATTCGGATTGACCGATACGCGAGCTTGATAAATAAGGCCGAAATACGCTTGAAAAACGCTATCCTGCGCCGGCGCCGTATGGTAGTGCGGGGCTTCCCAAAAATGCGGCATATATCCCGCTTGCCGAAGGACACGGAGCCCTTCCTGCAGACGCTGTTCGGCAAATTGAGGCGTAGCTGTACGCGCTTCCCCGGCAATATCAAATTCGTTGCCGATCCCGGAAGCTTGATGACCATCCTCGCGCCATACATCGCCGGTTTGGTGCGTATAGCCGTGCATGCCGATCGTACCGCCGCCAGCCATCGCTTGATGCAGCACTTGATTGAAAGCATCGATATAGGGCTGGCCTTGTTGATTTAAAGCCCGGTCATACCGTGCACCGTTCTCCGATACATTGATCCATCTTGGGATGACCGCCATACTGTACGGAATATGCTCTTGCTTAAGCATCTCCAGCACTGTCCGGAGCTTACCGAGTCCATCCAGCGAACTGTAGTATCCTCCAGGCCCGATGTCCTCCAGCCGCATCATCACAAAGTGCGGACTCGACTCCGCGCCTTCAACAGTAATCATGTGATACAGTCCAAAAAATAAACTGCAAGCTAAAAATGAGGGAATCAAAAGCTTCATCCATTGATGTTTATTAAGGCGGCCTTTCATATCGCTACTCCCCTCAAACTGATGAATCCTGATGGCTCAGTTGTACTATATCTATGTCTTTTTGTCTACAAAATTGCAACAATTTTTGACGTGGTTAGACAAGCTCGCGGTTTGACTCCGGGCAGCGTTAGTGCTACAATGCAAGCAAATTTAAATGCTACTTGAACGGAGGAGATCACGCTGCCTCATATGACACGCAAGAAATGCTGGGTCGTATTGGTATGGATCGTGATCGGAATGTTCGTCTTTCCGTTAACGCCACCGATCTCCCAACACTTTCCACTAGATGTCGAACAGTTGGTTCAATCCAGCAATACGCAAGTCCTGACCCATCAGGAGAGTATTCCGAATAAGCAGATCATCCAAACTTATATTCATATCATTCACTCGCATGACGACCTTCTCCGTCTTCACTATATATTTGTTTTCGTACTCTTTATTCCTTTTTTACTGTCCAAAATACGAGAACAATTGAAGGAAGCCATGCTAGAATTCCGCAAATTCATGTCCATGTACGTAGGCCTCATTCATACGACTTCATCACGATAATTAATTCATCAATGAATGAAATGTGGAAGAGAGGAACAGTACATGCCTACACAGCATCAAAAGTTAACACCAGTCAAGTTTTTGCGTCGAATTGTTTTTATGTTAATTGGATCCGCTTTGTTCTCCGTGGGTCTAGAGATCTTTCTAGTACCTAACAACATTATTGATGGCGGTATTGTCGGTATTTCCATCATCATCTCGCATATAACCGGCTTGCCCCTTGGCGTATTTCTGGTCATTTTAAATTTGCCTTTCCTACTGTTAGGTTACAAACAAATTGGTAAAACGTTTGCTTTCTCAACTTTATTTTCCGTCATCGTCATGTCAATCGGAAGCTCGCTGCTGCATCCCGTGCAAGCGATCACGATCGATCCGCTGCTCGCTGCTGTATTTGGCGGTATTACACTCGGGATTGGGGTCGGTCTCGTCATCCGCTCCGGGGGCTCCTTGGACGGTTCTGAAATCGTAGCGATTCTGGTCAGCAAGAAGACGCCGTTTTCCGTCGGCGAGATCGTCATGTTCATCAACTTCTTCATTCTCGGCAGCGCCGGGTTTGTGTTCGGTTGGGATCATGCCATGTACTCCCTTATCGCTTACTATATCGCTTTTAAATTGATCGATATTACGATCGAAGGCTTGGATCAATCCAAATCGGTTTGGATCATCAGCGACGAATCTGAGCAGATTGGCGAAGCGATCACAGAGCGGCTAGGTCGCGGTGTCACTTACTTGATGGGTGAGGGCGCATTTACCGGAAATGACAAAAAAGTCATCTTCAGCGTCATCACCCGCTTGGAAGAAGCGAAGCTGAAGTCGATCGTCGACGAGCTCGATCCGCGAGCGTTTCTGGCTATCGGCAACATCCACGATGTGAAGGGCGGCCGCTTCAAGAAAAAGGATATCCATTAAGATGCAGACTGGCGCGGAGTTTTTCTTCCGTGCCTTTTTGCTGCATCCGCGGCCTCGCCTACGGCTAGATCATCGCACACGCGGCTGGATCCATTGATGAATTCCATAGAAATCGCTTATAATGGTCAAATAATCGATATCGAATAAGGAATGTGATCGCATGCTTAGCGCCATTATTTTAGGAGTCATCGCACTGGTCATCATTATCGCTCTTACCTTTTGGGCGACGAAAAAAGCCTACTCCCGTAAATGGGATGAAGAAGAATAAGCAATAAAAAAGGAACTTCGCCGAATCACGCGAAGTTCCTTTTTCGTGTTTAATAATAAGCGGCCAAATCGATCTTCCGGCCGCTCCTCGCGCTCTCCAGCGCGCCAAGCACCATGGCCATGCTTTTAATATTGTCGCGGCAGTCGGTTTCCGCGCGCCGGCCTTCCTGCAGCGCAGCGAACATCTCATCGAGGCAACCGCGATGCCCGCTGTGCCCGGGCCAGCTCACATCTGCCTCGATGCGCGCATGCTCGCGCAAGAACTTGCCGGCCTGCTCGCCCGGCCCGACGATCTCGGCGAACGGCGCATGCTCGCCGTCCCAAACGGCGGTGCCCAGCTCGCCGGTCACGCGCCACGCCGACTCCCAGGAAGTCGGCGCTCCCTCCGCGCTCCATGAGCCGCGGTAGCAGAAGACCGTACCATCTGACATCTCATAGATGCAGATGGCGGAGGCGCTCCCGGCGTACCAGGAGCCGGGAGGATTGAACTCATGGCAGTACACCGACACAGGGTCTGCCTTAATCAAGAAGCGAGCCTGGTCGAACGTGTGGATGGCCATGTCCAGGATCAGCGGGCTTTCCATCGCATCGCGAAAGCCCCCGAAATGCGGCGCCAAGAAAAAGTCGGCGCCGATATAGCCGATGCGGCCGATCGTGCCCGCATCGATCAGCCCGCGCAACGCGCGAATATTCGCGTTGTAGCGCCGGTTCTGCATGACGGATAGGCTCTTGCCCGTCTGCTCCGCTAAAGCCACGATCGCTCGCGCTTCTTCCATCGTGGCTGCCATCGGCTTTTCGCCGAAGACGTCGCATCCATGCCGCAAAGCCGACGTGCAAACATGATGGTGACTCGACGGTATCGTTATGTCCATCACCAGATTTGCACCCGTCTCTTGAATCGCCTGCTCCACATCGGTATAAATCGCGCACGTTAACCCATGGCGATCTGCCATCGCTTGAGCAAACTCCGCTTTAATATCGACCAGCGCCACAATTTCCACGTCATGTCGTCCCTTGGTGTCCTCTACCCACACATTTGCCATGCTTCCACAACCGACAACTACAACTCGATAAGCACTCATCTCGCCTAGGCCCCTCTCGCCCGCGCTATTGCTGCTTCACTTATTTGCCCCTTGAAACGGCCAAGGGCGTGGAAGCCAGCGGCAGCTCGTATTTCTTCCAGTTTACCAGAGTCTCTAGCAATAAAGAAAGTACTACGCCCATAACCAAACCATTGCTCACTAACGGACGCAAATACAAAGGCAGCAGCGAAAAAGCTTGCGGCGAAGTGTTCATAATGCTAATCCCTAGTAGCACGGGCAGCGCGATGCGATAAATCGTTTTGGAATTAAATGTAATTCCTTGAATGGTACGAAACGAAGTTCCGAACATCTGTAGATATGCGACAAACAAAACCGCGTTACCTACACTGGCCGGCAGCGAAGAGAACAAATGGCCTAATACTGGAATAAAGCCCAGCGCAGCGAACATCCCGCCACCAAGCATAAGCGCGCGCCGTTCCAAAATTTTCGTACTCTCTAACAAACCTACCGAGGATGTGAACAAACCGAATGGCAGCAAACCGAAGCAAGCGGAAAAAGTGGTAAAAAGTCCTGTCCAGACATACGAACGCTTATATTGAGATTTGGTCGTAGTCGTTTGATACAGCTTTTCCACGGTTGACAAACAAGTAATCGTATTTGTCATATTAATCAATCCAACAATAAACGCCGTTAAAATAATTCCCCATTGCATATTCGGCTTGCCCCAAGGGAATAACGCAAATAAGGAGCCTGCTTCCGTTGGCGGCGCAGATACGTTTGGTATCAAGCACACATAGGCAATCCAGCCGACTAGAATCCCTATCAAAATCGAATAACTGCTAATGAATTTCGATCCTCTGATATGCAGCAGTCCAACCATGATCGCAATCACAATTGACAACCCGGCTACTTTCATGTCAATTTCACCGGCCCCATTGAAACCAAGCATCCCTTTAAAAAAGTTCATCACCAATTGAATCGTCAGCAAAAATAACGAAACGCCCATAACAATCGGGGTAAAGATTTTTTTCAAAAACGAAGCGAAGCCTAGACTTCCTAAGACAATCATCGTGAGCCCTGCTAAAAGAAACCCACTGGCGAGCCCGCCGCCGACTTCCGTCAAACTCATCCCAACCGATTGAGCTGACGCACAAAGGTTAAGTACGAGCCCCCACCAAATCCCTGCCGGTCCATCCATCACCGCATACCGGTGACCCCATAATGCTTGCAGGATGCAGATTACACCGGTCAAAATAAACGAACGCTGCATAGCTCCAGCGATCTCTGCCGCAGGCAAGTTAAACGCGTGCCCTATCGAAAGCGGTACAACAATCGTATTCGTGAACATAAAAAAAAGCCACTGAACACCAGCGAGCCAAATTTTTGGCGATAATTGTTTTAACATCAGATCTGTTACCTTTCTTGTGAAATTTGCCAATCCTTTTGTGCAAAAATATGATAACATGAGTACTAAAATATAAAAAATATATATTTTGTTGCTTTTATATACGATTTTCGTATGGGAAATGAGGTCGCCGTCCGTTGGATATCAAACAACTCCGCTATTTCTTAGCCATTGCCGAAGCAAAACAAATCACAGCAGCAGCGAAAAAGCTGCACATGGCTCAACCGCCGCTAAGTCAACAGTTGAAGCTTCTGGAGCAGGAGCTCGGTGTTTCGCTTTTTGAAAAGCGGGGGCGCTATCTGGAACTAACCGAGGCTGGAGCAACCCTTTACCGCTACGCCGAAAAAATTACTAAGGATCTGGAAGAAGCACAAACCGAGGTCACCCAGATCAGCAGCGGTATCCGCGGCAAACTTTCGATCGGTGTCAATACGATTTCGTATTACCCGCTGCCGAAACTGCTTCAATCTTTCCGTGAAACGTACCCACACATTACGTACAAAATCCAGCAAAACGAATCCGCTCAGCTCGCGAAATTGATCAAGGAGAAAGTCATCGAATTGGCCATCATTCGTTTGCCCCTCCTGCTGGAGGACTATTCGGTGTTGCAGCTGCAAAAAGAACGGTTTTATTTTGTAACCTCGATCCCGCAATTGAACGACAATCACTCCGTAACATTGGAAAGCATTGAGAAACATGCACTCATCTTACCGAGTACGGACGGGCTAGGCATCTTTCATTTAATCCTCGAGGAATTCCGGATCAAACAGCTGCAACCGCATATTATCGGCGAGTGCTCGGATATTTCCATTCTCATGGAATTAGTCGCTTCCGGCTTTGGCAGCACAATCGTACCGGAAACTGTGCTCCGTAAGCATCGAGGTTACCGTGTCCAAGCCTATGACATCGAAGACTCCGAAGCCACTGCGTCTTCGGCGGTTATTTGGCTAAAACAACATTACTTGTCCAAAGCAGCTCAGCGTTTTATTGAATTGTTGGCTCATGAAATGAAGTAACTCAGGATTTTTAGCTTCATAGACACCATCTTGTAAGATTTTGCTCTGGCAAGCATGCATAGCCGCTCAAACGCAATCAAAAAAGGGCCCTACAGCTACTAGCTGTAAGAGCCCTTTTTCATTTTAACGAAAAGATGCCAGCAGATTATACATGTAATGCATGGCCTCTTCTTCATCTTTGCCTTTAGTTACAAGCCGAACCAATGTTCCTGCCTTAATCGGCACAAGGAGCATGCCGAGAAGGCTTTTGACATCGACAATATGTTTGAGATCATCGTATGCAAATTCTAAGGTGATATCCGATATGAAATGCGAGGATTGGTTGGATACGTTTGTCAGATCGCTGCGCGCGATGTCAGATTGAATAACAAATTCGTGCACTCGCATTTGCTCACCTTCCTTTTTAACTTGATAGGATCAGTTAGTAGGGTGAATTAGCTGGTTAACCGATGATGGTCAATTGTTTAGGAAAAGAAGTCAAGACCTCTACCCCGTCGTCTGTAACCAAAACGTTATCTTCGATGCGTACGCCGCCGAGGCCAGACATATAGATGCCCGGTTCAGCCGTATAGACCATGCCAGAGCGCAATAGATCCGGATTACCGCCGTAAATGGACGGGTATTCATGAATCTCTAAACCGAGACCATGACCTGCCCGCGTAATGAAGTAATCTCCGTACCCTTTACTGGCGATGACATTGCGTGCAGCCGTATCCAAGCTGCCGATGGCCACGCCAGGCCGACCGGCGCGAATCATGCTTTCATTCGCCTCAAGCACGGCGTTGTAGATTTGTTGCAGTTGATCGCTGATCTGCCCGACTGCGAATGTGCGCGTAATGTCCGAGGCATAGCCATCGACAAAAACACCAGCATCAATCAACAGCAGCTCGCCTTCGCGAATCACGGTTTGACCTGGCACGCCATGCGGAAGCCCGGACTTCTCTCCGGCAAGTACCATCGTCTCGAAAGAGGGGCCATCGGCACCCAGTTTTTTCATGCGGTACTCCATTTCGGCGACGACGTCCAGCTCCGTGATGCCCGGCTTAATCAATGGAAGCGTGGTGCGGATCACTTCTTCAATACAGTGAATAGCCCGTTTCATAACAGCGATTTCCGAATCGCTTTTGATGACTCGCATCGACGTAAGATGAGGCTCCAGGTCGACGGCATCGCTAGCCCCAGTCATCTCCATAAAAGCATGATAGCGCTTAACATTCATATGTTCAGCTTGAATGCCGATTCGCGAGATGCCCGCTTGCAAATGACATTTTAGCGCTTCAAACGGATTCTCTTCATCGCGGTGCGAGTAAATTCGGCTTACGCTTGACGTCCGGGACGCTTTCTCATGATCAAGCACTGGAACGAATAAGAAAGGCTCCTCCCCTTTCACACAGACAAGTGCCATCAATCGTTCGTGTGGTTCTGAATAAAAGCCTGTAAAATAATACACAAGCTTAGGCAGCGTAATAAAAGCCGCGTCGAGCCCTTCCGACTCCAGAAGGGCATTCAATTTCAACAATCTTTCGTTCATCGAGTTACGACAACCTTTCTCTAATGATGTGTCCACGAAGTCTTCAATTAAATTGTATCATGAGTGCATTCGAAGATTAAAGTCGACAGCTTACAAATTATTTCCCCGAATGACATCTTGTAACTTCTCTTAAAATGAGGTATCATTAGATGATATTTTTTGAAAAGTGATGTGTATACGCTATGTTAACCAATCAATTGCTAGATTCCCATCAAAAAATAAGCCCCATCCCTTGGCCGACAGGTCAAGGGATTTTTTTTCCTTGGGGAAAAACTTCTGTAGGAGGTCATCATTGATGAGCATTGACAACAAATCATCCGTCTGGGCTATTTGGGTCTCGCTGCTAAGTAACATAATCCTTACTGCTATCAAAATTGTCATTGGTCTAATCTTTCATAGTGAGGTTCTTCTAGCAGACGGGGTTCATAATGCCGGTGACATTATCGCGACGATTGCCGCATTAAGTTCCATGCGGATATCCAAGCTTCCAGCAGACGATGATCATCCCTACGGCCACGGTAAAGCTGAAGTGCTAGGCTCCGGATTTGTCGCCTTTATTTTGGGGTTAGCCGCCATATACATTGGCTATCATTCTATCGCAGCTTTGTTTGAGGAGCCTACACAGCCTAGCCTGATTGCGCTTGCTGCAGCCTTCGTATCGCTCGTATGGAAATATGTCCTCTATGTGTACACGATGAACATCGGGAAACGAACAAACAGCAAAGGACTGATCGCCACGGCCAATGATCACTTGGCTGACGTCTATGCTTCGCTGGCCGCAGTCGTCGGGATTGGGCTTGCTTTTATCGGCAAAGCTTATGGCATTCATGTGTTGGCCTACGGCGACGCCGCTGCGGGGCTGATCGTTACGCTGCTGGTACTCAAACTCGCCATTGAAATGGGCAAAGAATCGTTTGATGTATTGATGGAAAAGACGGTCGATCAGGAAAAGATTTTGCAGTATACGTCACTCATCGAAGCCATTCCGCAAGTGAAGCGAATCGATCGCATTCGCGCACGGGAGCACGGCCATTACATTTTGGTCGATGCGCGCGTCTCCATTCCCGGCGAGTTGACCGTGCAGCAAGGGCACGACATTTCAAGGGAGATCAAGCGATCGATTATGAACCAGCATGCAGACGTTGATGAAGTGCTGATCCATTTGAATCCTTGGTACAAAGATTAGCTAACATAAAAGGACTTCCCTGTATAAGGGAAGTCCTTTGCTGTCATCAATGATTTTTGAACAGGTCAGCGTATTGGCCATACCCTTCTTTTTCCAAATCAGCTTTCGGGATAAAGCGCAGCGCAGCCGAATTGATGCAATAACGGAGACCATTCGGTCCTGGACCATCATTGAATACGTGGCCCAAATGAGAGTCGGACTCTTTGCTACGCACTTCGGTACGAATCATGCCGTGGGTGATATCGATCTCTTCCGTCGTTGAAGCTTGCTCAATCGGTTGTGTGAAACTCGGCCAGCCGCAGCCGGAATCGAATTTATCTTGCGAGCTGAACAGCGGTTCGCCGGATACGATATCCACGTACAGCCCTTCTTCATGGTGATCCCAAAATTCATTGCGGAAAGGCGGTTCCGTCGCGCTATTTTGCGTAACTTCAAATTGCAGCGGGGTTAAGCGCTGTTTCAGCTCGGCCACATTTTTGGCTTTGCCCCAATGCTTCTTAATAAAAGCGTCTCTGCCCGAACCACTGCGGTACATTTTGTAGCGGAGCGCATTTTTCTTGTAATAGTCCTGATGATACTCTTCAGCCGGATAAAACGTCGACGCAGGCACGATCTCCGTCACGATCGGCTTGTCGAATCTGCCGCTCGCCTGCAGTTCCCGCTTCGATGCTTCAGCAAGCTGCCGCTGCTCTTCACTGTGGTAAAAGATCGCCGTGCGATACGAATGCCCTTTATCATGAAACTGGCCTTCAGGATCGGTCGGATCGATCTGCTGCCAATATACGTTCAATAATTCCTGATAACTGATGATTTGCGGATCAAACTCGATTTGCACCGCTTCCGCGTGGCCTGTCGTCTCGGAACACACTTCTTGATACGTAGGATTCTCTTTATGTCCGCCCGTGTAGCCGGAAGTGACTTGGATAATGCCGTCCCATTGATCAAAAGGCTTCACCATGCACCAGAAGCAGCCACCGGCAAATGTTGCTAATTCACTCATTATGTTCTCACTCTCCTTACTTTTATCTACTCTTATCATAGCAAAAAATAGGCGCAGCACCAAAAGCACCGCTCATCTCCATGAACGGTGCTCGTTTGGGTTTGACCTACAGGCTGTTAAATGTATCTGTCAACACAGGCACGATTTGCGATTTACGTGAAACAACGCCTTTCAGTGTTGCTTTGTTGTCGTTCAATGTCACGTTGTAAGCTTTCTCAACAGCGTCAGCTTTGCGACCTAGTGCCAAGCCTACGGAGTCGTTGTTCAAAATATCTGTGACAACGAACAGGAACAGATCCAGGTTTTTGTCAGCGATGATCGTTGTAATCGCTGCTTCCAAGTCTTCTTGACGCGCAAGCACTTCATTCACGTCAACAGCGTTTACTTGGGCGATTTCTACTTTGTAGCTGCCCATTTGGAATTCTTTCGCATCCAGCGAGATCAATTGAGCAATCGTTTTGTCGCTCAGGTCAGCACCCGCTTTGAGCATGTCAAGACCGTAGCTCTCGGCGTTCACGCCGGCGATTTCTGCAAGCTCACGCGCTGCAGCCACGTCTTGCTCGGTGCAAGTCGGGGATTTGAACAGCAAAGAGTCGGAGATGATCGCAGACAGCATCAAGCCTGCGATTTCTTTATCGATAGCTACGCCGTTCTCTTTGTACAATTTATTTAAAATCGTAGCCGTGCAGCCTACAGGCTCAGCGCGGTAGTACAGCGGATGGCTCGTTTCAAAGTTCGCGATGCGGTGGTGGTCAATGACTTCAACGACGCGCACTTGATCGATGTCGTTAGCGCTTTGTTGACGCTCTACGTGGTCAACCAGAATCACGTTCTTCGCTTCATTGGCAACGGTATCCACTTGACGAGGTGCTGCTACTTTGAATGTATCCAGAGCAAATTGAGTTTCGCCGTTTACGCTGCCTAGACGAACAGCCTCAACGTTTTGTCCGAGCTTTGTTTTCAGAGCTGCATAAGCAAGTGCTGAGCAGATTGAGTCAGTGTCCGGATTTTTATGTCCGAAAATCAATGTTTTTTCCATTTTAGAACTCCTAACATGTTAAAATGACGAAGGTTTCGTCTCTATTTAGGATTATACTAAAATATTCAAGTAAATTCACTACTAAACCTTAGGCATTAGTGTGTATTCTTTTTCAGCTTCCGTTTCCACGTCCGGAAGCTATCCCCTTCCTGCACCACGATGCGGTGCAGCTCTAACGGCGGCTGCGCGGATGTGGCCATACCGGGCAGCGTCGTGAAGGCGTAGCGGAAGCCCGCCTCCTGTAAAATACCGAGCGTCGTCTCGTTATACTCGCCGTACGGATAAGCGAACACGTCAGCCACCGTCCCGAGCTGACGTTCAATCTCATGACGCGAGGTGACGATCTCCTCGCGCTGGGCTTCGGCCGCCAGCTGCGGCAGATGCGGGTGGGTCATCGTGTGGGGCTGCACATCCCACTTGTTCTCCCGCATCTCCCGGATCTGCGGCCAGGACAAATACGCGCCTTGCCCGACCATACCGGGCAAGATGAACACAGTCGCCGGGAAATCGTGCGACTTCAACACAGGCATCGCCAGCTCATAATTGCTGGCGTACCCGTCGTCGAAGGTCAGCAGCACCGGCTTGTCCGGGGCGACCTTCTTCTTCTCCAGGATGAGCGCAAACTCTTGCAGCGTTAGCGGGGTGTACTGATGCGCCGCCAAGTAATCCATCTGGCGGGCAAAATGATCCGGGCGAAGCATGTAGATGTTGCCAGGCGAATCCCCGATGCTGTGATAATTCAGCACGGGGATGGCAACGACACGCTTCGCCTGATCGGCCCCGATGAGCGGCGCGGCGAGCATCAGGGTCGTTAATATGGCGGCGATGCGGCGCCATGTGTGCATAATAGACCTCCGTTCATCAACACGTCTGGTAACGGATTACCTTATCCCCTCAGGCTAACCAACTCGATGCCTAAATATGTGAAAAGGAGTGGGCGCCCTGCACCAGGCGCTCCACTCCCATAGCTTTAATTGCTTTTACGTTTATGATAGCCGCGTTCATCGTACGGTTGAAGCTGCTCGATCCATTTGGCCTCGCGCTTCTTCAGCTCATCCTTCACATCGAAGAACGGCTCATCCTTCACTTCAAACGTTTCTAGAAATTCAAAAGCGAACGCATCCGCCCCGTACTGCTTCCATTCCTCCTGCAGCTGGCGGTTAAGATGCGTGCCCATCCCGAGCAGCCCTTGCCGTCCGTTAATCGACTTCACATTGCGAAGCGTATCGATAAAAATTTTACCGTTTACGGTGTTGCGGATCTGATAAACACCCGCTTCGGTTTTCAACTCTTTATACATTTGCTGCAGTTCTTTTCTCCGGTTCATCTCATTCGACTCCTTCTTCTTCATGATGTTCAACCTTTCCGCCAATATTGACTGCCATCATCCTTACGATCTAAAAAACCATATTCAATTAAATATCTGCGCAGCAATACATGATCATGATAAATCGGCTTTAAAATCTCATTGACTTCCTTTTCATCATACGTTCGTTCCGCCTCAAACTGCTTAACGATTTCTTTCAGCACGATCAGCTTGTGTTTTTCCTGTTTGCCAAAAGCTGTAAGACCGCCGCCAAGGCCATCAGGAAAGTATTTTTTGACGATTTTATCGTACTCATCCTGGGTCACATTGTAGCGTTCGTCGACCATCGTCGCGGTTTTGTGGAAATCGACAAATGCCGGCGCGTGCTGGTCTTTTTCCTTCAGAAGCTCCATCAAAGTTAAAAATACTTTCGACTGCCGCTCCTTTTCTTTCAGCCCAAAACGGTGGTTGCGAATCGTGGAGGCGCTCCCGATCCCCATTGCCTGCTGCACCTCACTGTCACTTTTCCCTTCGTAAAAGAGCTGGATTAAACTATTTTGATGGTCTGTTAGACCTGTCAGCTTCTTATCCAATCCGATCAAATAATGAAATACAGAGCCATGCGCTTGCTGAATATGGATCTTCATATACCGCTCTGCCTCGTAAAAAGCGCCGGCATGCGGGTAGACGACCCCTCTTTCCGTTTGGCTGCCACATAAAAGGCAAGTAAACTGATCGCCTTCCTGTACATACCCGCTCTTCATTTCATCAACCGATGCATTCCAGAACCATTCATCTATGCTCATATCACAAACACACCTTTTCTTCGTTTGTCTTACAGTAGACATATTAATACATTGTCTACGATTTTGTCAATCTGCAGAAATAACAAAAAAGAGCTAAGCGGCTACGCACGCTTAACTCTATGGTTTAGTTATTCAGCCCCGGGAATTCCGCATCGCATACAACAGCTTAGGGCCATTCGCAGCATGTTCAGCATCGATAAAAGCCTGGTAGGCTTCGGACTCCATCGGATAAATGGCGATCCTCCCAGCGTCATTATAATGTACGCCCCAACCGTATTTCTTTGGCAGCATCGATGCCCGCAAACATGGGTGGTTTTTGGCAAATAGCGCTGCATGGATGTCATCGCCCCGTTCTTCGACCTCGCTTTGCGGAATTTGCTTATGCCGAATATGTATAGCGAAGATTAGCTCATCTTGCGTATAAGCATACGGCTCATTGATAAGCAGCTCATATTGAATCAAATGCGCCGGTTTGGTGTCTTTTTTGGCCGTTGGCACAACTCCATGTTCGACAGGACAATCAGGCGATACTCGAATGAAAGTGTTTACGTAACTTCCCATATTATTGGCCTCCTCCAGCCGCGAGTTGACTGAGCTTGCCCATCGTTTCCCAATTGCGGGTCGTTGCTTTCACGCCTAACTTTTTCTCGATAAACGTGTTGCTGAACTTTGACTTCCCGTAATTTGCCGAAACTATGTACACTTGGCGGTCGACCAAGCGAAATTGGTCAACGTCATTCTGAGCCGCCTGCAGCTTGGCTATAGCTTCTGGCGCAGGCTGATTCGCCAGCAAAGTGACATAAAGCTTCGCCCCGCTGTCATTGCAAGGAGGAAAAGGATTGGCGGTCAAAACGTCCTCCCATTCCGCCGAAGTTCGAATCAGCACAGGCACATCAAAATCAAATGTTTGTTTGATCGCTTGTTCAATCTGCGCCTCCAATTTGGAGCTTTCCAGCTGCTCTGCCTCAAAGATGACATTTCCGCTCTGAATGTAAGTTATCACTTGTTGAAACCCCATGGTTTCAAACATGCCGCGGAGCTGATCCATTTTGATCATTTTTTGCCCGCTGACATTAATGCCGCGCAGCAGTGCGATATATGTTGGCATGAGAAGCACCCTCTCTTCTTCTCAAAACTTTTTTTCAAAACATAAACTGCTCGCGGTGTGCACATATTCTCCAAATGGCTCGATCGGATAATAGCCGTTCTTCGTATATAAGGCGATAGCCTCCGGTTGCGGAGCGCCGGTTTCCAAACGAATGATAGAATAGCCCAAGCCAATCGCTTGTTGCTCCAGGAATGCCAGCAATTGCGTGGCGATGCCCCGTTTGCGGTACGATTTGTCAACAAAAAATCGCTTCAATTCGGTGCTATCCGCATCAATCGGACGCAGCGCGCCACAGCCGACAGGCGTTTCACCGTCATAGACAACGGCGAATGTAATTTGTTCCACGGAAGGATCGGTAAAGTCGACAAAATGGATTTCATCTATCGGATACCGTTCCATTAAATCCTGATCCAATTTGGCAATAAGTGCTAATAAGTCCGCATTTGTATGATGTACAAGCTGTATGTTGAAACCCATGATCCAAGCAGCCTCCATTATTTCCAAAAATGTTAAATCGTAATCGTGCGAATTTTCGCCGGTACTTCCCTCCGCTGTTTGGGGTACCCAAGCGATGCGTTAATAAATCTGCAGCGGTGCTCCACGTAATCCATTCTCTCATGAATATGACCGAAGCACCAAATTTTACCGGCTAGCTGGTCGGCATATCCCGATCCGTCAAAATAATAAAAGCTCGTCGTCAGCTCCAGCTCTCGCCCCTTCGGCACCCGGCTCCAATCCGGTGATACATGGGTCACGATGACGTCAGACGCGGCGATCACTTTTTCCAGCTTCGCCTTCTCCAGCTGAAACATGTCCAAGGTCATTCGCGGCTTGCCGCGCAGGTGCGTGTAATCATTGGACACTTGAATCCATTGCTTGAAAATATGATCCTGCGTCGATTTGAGCACTTGAATGCCATATTGCAGGTCATACCACATGCCGCAGCCGCCGAATACGATGCCATCAAGCATCACCGTGTCGCCGTCCAAATAGCGGATCCCCGGCAGCCTGTCGGCGATCATCATCATATGACGACAGCGGTCCATCGAATCCCGGCTCCCCTGCCGGGCGAGCGACGCCTTGTCCAAGTAATAATCGTGATTGCCCATCACCACAACAATATTGGCATAATACTTCTTCAACTGTTTGAGGAAGAGGTAGTTTTGCTTATTGCTATGACCTAAGTCTCCGGCTATAAGCAGTGTGTTGGAGACATCTTCAGGCAGCAACTTGCGGATAAATCGCTTTAACTTCCACTCCTGCCACCATAAGCTCGATGTCTCATTCACCCAAAAATCCAGATGAATATCGGATATAAGATCGAATTGCCGCATGAAATCCCTCGTTGTGATCGATATATAGTGAGTTTACAACAGAATGTTGCATCCATCCAACAACAATTTTCAAAGATTTCCATGAAAAGCTTGAAAGCCTTTGTACCGTATACTATACTTTGGGCAAATACCTGCAAAAGGAGAATTGACCGATGGATGAATCTCCCCCATCTACATACGAGATTGCCCAAGTGTGTCTCAAGGCCGGGAAAATCATGCTAGAGAACGGCGGTGAAACGTACCGCGTGGAGGACACAATGATCCGCATTGCAGGCGCTTTTGGTTTTCCTAACGCACATAGCTTCGTAACGCCGACCGGCATCATTTTTTCATTCGACGGTCCTGAACAGATCACCCGGTTAATCCGGATATCTGAACGATCGACAGATCTTCATAAAGTGACGGAGGTAAACGCCATCTCGCGGCGGATCAGCCAAGGCCAGCTTTCGGTGGCGGAAGCGAACCGCCTCCTGGAGCGCATTGATAAAGCAAGCCCGAGCTACCCGAACTGGTTCAAGATCTTGTCAGCCGCCGTCGCAAGCGGTTGTTTTCTTATTATGTTTAACGGTCAATGGCACGATTTTGTCTCTGCGTTTGTGATCGGCGGCGCTGGACTTTCTTTTCTCATCTACTTTCATCGTGTGGTGCCGATTAAATTTTTCGCCGAGTTCCTGGCCTCCCTGTTGATTGGCGCGATGGCGTTCCTGCTTCTGCGAATCGGCATTGGCCACGATCTGGATAAAATCATCATCGGGTCGGTCATGCCGCTCGTTCCGGGACTGCTTATTACAAATGCGGTCCGGGATTTAATGGCCGGTCATTTCGTTTCCGGAGTCTCCAAGGGTGCCGAAGCTTTTTTTACCGCTTTTGCCATTGGGGCGGGCATTGCCTTCGTTCTGTCATTTTATAACGGAGAGGGGATGGCTTAATGCTTGCGCAGCTTGCGACCAGCTTTGTAGCCACCGCCGCTTTTGCCATACTTTTTAATGTGCCAAGACGAACGCTTCTGCAGTGCGGGTTTGTCGGCATGGCGGGCTGGATGCTCTATTTGCTGTTCCTGCAAATTCCGCTCAATCCGATCATGGCCACATTGATCGCTTCATTTGTCGTGACGTTGACCAGCCAAATTTTTTCCAAAATCTATAAAACACCTGTCATCGTGTTCAGTGTCTCCGGCATCATTCCGCTCGTTCCCGGAGGACTGGCGTATGACGCCATGCGCAATGTCGTGGAGAACCAGTATGACCTTGCCGTCCAGCTGGCAACCAAAGCGTTTATGCTCTCTGGTGCGATTGCGATCGGACTTGTGTTCTCGGAAGTAATTAACCATGTCATGGGCAAATCGAAGCCTCGTTAATCAGCCATAAGCTCTCTGAGGAACATCTGCCTGTTCTCCAAAAAACGGCGCGTAATCTGATAATGGTCGGTGTCCTCATAGCGGATTCTGGCCAGCGGTTGATCATCAAAATGAATAATATCGGCATCCGGATAGCCGAGCAAAATCGGAGAGTGTGTAGCGATGATGAGCTGCGCACTCTTTTGCAATTCATGAATCAGGCTTAAAAAAGAGAGTTGTCTCGTCGGCGACAGCGCGGCCTCAGGTTCATCCAGCAGATACAGGCCTGGCCGGCCGAATCGGTTTTTGAATAACGATAAAAACGATTCACCATGCGACTGGTGATGCAGCGATTTGCCGCCGTAATAATCGTAAATGCGCAGGTCTTCCTTCGCCAGCTCATCGATATGGGAAGCGAACTGATAGAACGATTCCGCACGCAAAAAGAACCCATTACTCACCTTCGGCTTCCACGATAAGCGGATGAATTGGCCTAGATGCGATTCGGAGGCGTCCAGTTCATAGCTGTTATTCCGCCCGCCCCCGCCGGTATGAAATCCGCACTGATACGCTATCGCTTCCAGTAACGTCGATTTACCGGAACCATTTTCACCTACAAAAAAAGTGACGCGCTTCTCCAGGCGCAGCCTGTCTAGTTGCCGGATCGCTGGAATGTGGAACGGGTATTGGCGCTCGTTGGGAATGACTTCGTTCAATTTTGTTATTTCGTGCAAAAACATAAGCATCACCTTGAATTTGTATATAGATTTCGTTTCGTTTATAGGTTTTACCTATCAAGTTCATTATTACTATATATTGGTACTCGGTGATTAGTTCCGATAAGATTATTCCAAGACAACGCTTAGAATGGAGTGTACACGTATGAACGATTCCAAAAGAAGTCCTATCCAGTCGAAGTTCGACGAAGTCGCCGCCAACTATGACGGACAGCGGAAAAAACTGATTCCGTGCTTTGATGATTTTTATCAGATTGCCGCTTCACTGATCCAAGCCGAGGATAGCGCACCGCACATTCTGGATCTCGGGGCTGGTACTGGACTGTTCTCCCGTTTTGCCTTGGAGCGCTATCCAGATGCCAACTTGACGCTGATCGACTTATCGGAAGCGATGCTGGACGTAGCTAAGGCGCGCTTTGGCGCCGATCATCCTCACATTACGTATATTGCTGGGGACTACTTTCACTATGACTATCCGGTATCTTACGATTGTATCATATCCTCGCTATCTATCCACCATTTGGAGGACGAGGAAAAAGAAGCGCTCTACAGGCGCGTCTACCAGCTGCTGAAGCCGGGCGGCATCTTCGTCAACGCGGATCAAGTGCTGGGCAGCACGCCTTATCTGGACCAGCTGTACCGCTCCGACTGGCAAGAGAAAATTGAGCGCACAGACTTGAGCCGCGATGCGCTGACAGCCGCATATGAGCGCACCAAGCTGGATAAAATGGCGCCGCTCGATCAGCAGCTTGGCTGGCTGCGTAAGGCCGGCTTCTCCGACACGGATTGTGTATACAAGTACTACAACTTTGTTGTGATGTACGGCAGGAAGCTTTAGAAGTTTAGAGGTAGCGGCTCCGCAAATATTGCGCCAATGCCTCTGCATTCTGTTCGATCGCTGCTGGAACCGGCGTCGAGATCATCTCTCGCATTTGTCCACGTTCATAAACACAGTGATGATCATAGCAGCCTTCAAGTTGCAGCGAATATGTCAGACACTGCGGTATATTCGTTGCAACCCCCATATTTTCCGGGTGATGGATCCATGCGAGTTTTTTCCAATCCAGGATGCCTTCATCCGTACGTATCGGGGTTGCATAGGAATAGTCGCTTGGCAATTCAGCCAAATAGAGATACATGCCGCCAAAATCGGCGCCATCCTCGGTCCACGTCACAAGCCCTTTAAAATGAAGCGAATAGCGCTCGATCTGTGTTTCCTCGTGAATTTCCCGCTTCATGGCTGCTCTGGTAGCCTCGCCTAGCTCGACCTTCCCGCCGACGCCATTCCAACAGCCCATCCAGCTAGATTTCTCGCGGTTGAGCAGCAAAATTTCATCGCCGCGTTGAATGAAGCAGAGATTGTATTTGATGATGTTCGGGTTCATTTGAGCGCTCCTATCCAATCATTTCTATGTATAGTTAGTTTGACTTGCCCGCACAGCGAAAGTTGCGCAGCCGGGAGCATCAGGTGACCACAACGGCTGCAACGCAAAAAAGACAGCTCATTCAAGCTGTCTTCTATCCTGCCGCTGCGCCACTCACTAGGCCAAGGCCAGCTCATATGGCAAGCAAAGCGGCGTACCCGTGCGCGGATCCTCGACGATGTCGGCCTCGATGCCGAACACCTCGCGCAGCACTTCCGGCGTCACGACTTCGTTCGGCGAGCCTTCTGCGACCACCTTGCCGTTCTTGATCGCAACAACATGCTGCGCATAGCGCGTAGCATGGTTCAGATCGTGGACGACCATAATTATCGTCCGTCCTTCTTGCTCCTTCAGCCGCTCCAGCAGCTTCAGCACTTCCAGCTGATGCGCCATGTCCAGGAACGTCGTCGGCTCATCCAACAGCACAATGTCCGTCTGCTGCGCCAGCGCCATCGCGATCCACGCCCGCTGACGCTGACCGCCGGACAACTGATCTACCGGACGATCTGCAAAGGCGCTCATCCCCGTCACCTCAATGACGCTGTGAATGATCTTGCGATCCTCCTCCGTCAAGGAGCCAAACCCTTTCTGATGCGGATAACGGCCATATCCGACCAATTCAGCGACCGTCAATCCGTCCGGAGCGGTCGGGTTTTGCGGCAGGATCGCCAATTGCTTGGCAACTTCTTTCGTCGATTGCTTATGTATCGATTCGCCGTCCAGCAGAACACTGCCATGCTTTGGCTTCAAAATACGCGCCAGCGTTTTCAAGATCGTCGATTTCCCAGAACCGTTCGCACCGACCAAGGCCGTGATTTGCCCGTTGGGCATGGACACGTTCAAATCTCGAACA
Organism: Paenibacillus aestuarii; assembly: GCF_027789125.1. Lineage (GTDB taxonomy): Bacteria > Bacillota > Bacilli > Paenibacillales > NBRC-103111 > Paenibacillus_E > Paenibacillus_E aestuarii. The sequence continues at coordinate 181,008 of NZ_JAQFVF010000023.1, forward strand.
ATCAAACGCTCCTCATAAGCGATATCCAAATGCAGCGTAACCAAACGATCTTTTCCCAAAAAGCTCATCTCCCGCTCTATCTATTCTGAAGAGTATATAATGAGAATCATTATTAATTGAATGATAACGATTCTCATTATAAAAGAGATAGCAGCTAAAGTCAATGCACAACTACTCCCGGAGCGCCTCTTTCAACTTTGTTGACATCGTTTCCATCGCTTGCGTCGCTTTCGACGCTGGACGCTTGGCGCTGCGCAGCTTGGCGATTTCCTGCTTTAACATCAAATTTTCCTCTCTGAGCTTGACGACTTCATCCTTCAGCTCATCTACGGACATATTGTCAATGGACATTCATCTTTCCTCATTTCTAATCTCAGGTGAAAACCCCCTCCGAACAGCCGGATTTATCCTGCCGTCGAAAGGGGTTCAAGCCATACGCTTCAATTTCTATTATGCAAGTTCAATGACGTAAAGCCGGCCTGTCTCTTCCCAAACTTCACCTGGGGCTAGAGACACCAGACCGATTTGGTCGGCAGGCAGCTGCTTCACATTCGGCGCATTGACCAAATTCATCTGCGGTTCTGGGCAGAAGAAGCCTTCTGTCGCTCCGTTATTCCAAATCATCCATTGCTTGTACGACGTGCCAACATCGTAAACCAGCTTCACACCAGCTTTGGCGTCCGTCAATTCCATGTAATTGCGGCCGTTTTGCGGGGCTGTTGTGTAATGGTTGTCCATCGAAGCGAAAAATGGCGACAAACCACCTGTCTTCATCTTCTCTTCGTCCGCCGTTAATGGCTGGAATTCACCTGTCGGCAGCATTCTGTCGTTCAACGCCCAGCGATTGCCGATCGTCATCTTGAACGTGTAGTCCGCTGCGCTGCTATTCGGCGCAAATGGCGCATTGATGGCCGTGTGGAACGCCAGCAGACATGGCATCGCATCTTTGCCTTCATTATGAACACTGATTTGCTTATGCAAACCGTGAGCGTTCAACGTGTATGTCAAACGAATCGTAAACTCGTGCGGTAAGTAAGTGTAAACAGCATGTCCCTCTCTTACTTGCAGCGCCAACGTTACACGGCTCTCGGTTTCATCGGCGGTAGCCTTCTCAACCGCCCATGGAATGTCATGGACGAATCCGTGCAAGTGGTTGCCGGTTTTCGCTTCGTTCACCGGAAATTCGTAAACTTTGCCGTTCCAAGGAAATTTGCCGTCTTCATAACGGTTAGGCGGAAATAAAACGGGAATGCCGTGAATGATCGGTCTCGCTTTAAAAGAGTCCATCTCTTCCAATGTCGGCTCATGTAAAAACCGGTAACCGCTTTCTACATCCCGGAATGCAATCAAATTCGCACCGATTTCCGGTAATACTGCTGCTTCATAACGGCCTACTTGCAGCCAAACCGCCTTTTCTCCTTGATACGTGCCCGCAAATGCTTTCGCTGTCATACGCCAAGCTCTCCTCCCACTACTGTGCCAATAATTGGTCAAGCCATTAAACTAACTTTAATTCATTTCGCAGATTGAAGTCAATGGAAGAAAGGAACTCGCCAAATGGACAAAAGAGACCTGTGCCCTGGTAGACACATGGTCTCTTATGACAAGTTAAGGCAGCAGTCCTTGCTTCACTATCATCTGCAGCGTCTTGTTGCGGTCACCGGTCACCTCCCAAGTCATCGCGCCGCCTAGGCCTTTGGATTTAATGTAATCAATTTGGGCTTGAATGGATTGCTCATCGGGTGTAGCCATTTTTGTTAATGTAATTGGCTTGCAGATCGTTGAAATCGTATGAACCATGCTCCCATGTGCCTGTTTGCGAGACGCCGCTGCAGCTTTGGTATTGACCGCCGTTCACATTGGCACAGCCGCCCCACCCTCTTCCATAATAAGGAAGTCCGAGCACGAGCTTCGCTGCAGGCACACCTGCGGAGAGAAATGAGGTGATACTGGAATCGACATTGAAATGAGTCGGATCGGCATTGGGATCTGCAGGATCATAGTAGAACGGTGCGTTCTGCCGCAAAAATAAAAAAGCAGAACTGTGGCTCCGCTTTCCTCGCTGCAACCTTTCAAATTGGCGCGAAAATTAGGAATAACGGAACTCCCGTTCCGCTATCCCACATCCGCTAGCCTGAAAATAATTAATAGCGGAAGTCCCCTTCCGCTATTTACTCTGAAGCCTATGAAACCAACGTGGAATTCCTTTCCGCTAACCACTCTGCGCCACACAGTTCAGGCTGCACATGATCTACACGCTCTGTGCCGTTACTGAGATCAAGGAGCACCCTCTCCCGGGTTCTGTCCCGCAATCGACGCTGCACATAGAATTTGCGCATAGAGAGCTTCCTTGTACGCTTGCTACTCAAACCAAAAAACTTGTCCGTACAAGTTGAATGGCGTATTTTTTAGCGGGGTAAAAGACGTGCTGTAGATTCCCGAATGACTAATTCAGGCTTGTATATTTTCCCGGCATCGGGGCTGTTGACACTTGTTTTTTCAATCATTTGGATTAACAACTCAGCCGCATCGGTACCCAATTCTGCTTTAGGATGGGCTAAAGTCGTTAATTTCACTTCCGTCGCCGTGGCCAAGGAAGAGTCGTCAAAGCCGACGATCGAAATGTCCTCCGGGACTTGTAATCCGACGGTGCGAATGGCTTCCAGCAGCTGCACGGCAAGCTCATCGTTATAGCAGACGATGGCCGTAGGCCGCTGTTCGCCGTCAGCCAGCATCGCCAGCGCACTTTCGTATGGCGTCGTCGTTTTCTCCTCGGTCGTATAATCGACCACACAATCCGGAGACAAAGGAATTTGCTCGTGCCGATGTGCGCGAATAAACCCTTTAAGCCGGTTCACCCCTTGCAAATCATCGGTTTTGAAAAATCCGGCAATCCGCCGGTGCCCAAGCTTGATAAGATGCTGCGCCGCCAGAAACCCGCCCTCTTCATCGTCTACGATCAATGAGGGACAGTTCATTTCCGGATAACGTGCATTGATCATCAAATATGGGATGTTGTGGTAATCGAGCGATAAGAAATAATTAAGATTCGGATTTCCTTCCGCACTTTTCGTCGGCTCAATGATTAACCCGCTGAGCGGCTGACTCATCAGCATATGCAGGCTTTCCTTCTCTTTTTCCTTGTCGTTGTCCGTGCTGGACAGCAGCAGCCTATAGCCTTTATTTCTCAAAGCGGCTTCAGCACCGCGCACAATATGCGGGAAGATATAGTCGGAAATATATGTGGTCACGACCCCGATCGTCTGGATGTCGCGCCCTTTTTGCATTTGCGGTGTGGAGACAAAAGTCCCTTTCCCTTGAACGCGGTACAGCCAGCCTTCCTGCTCCAGCTCCCCGAACGTTTGCCGTACGGTTTGCCGGCTCAACTGAAATTGCTCGGCAATTTCATTCTCTGAAGGCATCTGCTCGTCCGGCTTTAATTTCCCGGCATGGAGCCATTCCAAAATTTCCTGTTTTAACTGCAAGTACTTGGGCAATTGCTTTTCTTTCATGCTTCACCTCAGGTGTTTCATTCATTCTTGTCGTATTATAGCATTGCTTGAACTTGTATGTACATATGAGCTGATTCCACTGAGGAGACGTACCAACGCGTTCTGTTACAAAAAAAGGAAAAACCCGTCCATAAACGGGTTTTCCAGCGTAAGCTGAGCAAGGTGAGCCAGTGCCTATTGTCTAAGACCGCACCTGCTTTTTTCGCGCAATAATCGATTGGTAATGCAGTTTCATGCCGTCTTCCATTGTTACAATCGTAAACTGTTCCATATCAAACACTTCCGCCACCAAGCGCTGAATATGCGCATCCTCATAAAAAGCAAAAAACCGCTGCGGCCTGTAGTTATCTTCCTCCCAGATCCCTTCGCTTTCATAGCCGCCATATAAGCCAAGGTAGAGGAGACCGTCCGGCTTTAGCACTCGCTCAATCTGCTCGAGCACCTGCCGGAGGCTTGCCTTAGGCACATGCAGCAGCGCATTCATCGTCCATACGGCATCGAATGACTCCGGAACGAATGCCAGCGCATAAAAATCCATCGCTTCCGCTCTCAGACCTTTTTGCCGGCAAATGCGAACCATCTCTTCGGATAAATCGACGCAGGTCACGTCACAGCCATGCTGCTGCAAATATTCGGCTTGATGCCCCGGGCCGCTCCCCAAATCCACAACCGCTGCTGCCGGCTTCAAATGAGCGAGAAACTTCTGCATCTCGGTTATTTTCCAAGACTGGACTTCCGATTGATTGCGCTGTTGAGCTTGTTGGTCATAGCTCGTTTTCAAGATGGATTTGACTTGTGTATCTTCCACGCCACACGCTCCCTTTGTCTTACAGCCTAGAGGCTGCTCAACGCCGCATCAACTAGCTGATCAAAAACTTCATCTTCCTCCAACAGCTCTTCAACGGCTTCAATATCTTCTTCTTTTCCGGACTCTTTGGAAAAATTCAGGGCATAACTCCAGTCTCTGCGGCTTTTGCTCTGCAGGGTGATCTCGTAAGGAAACTCATGTCCTTGTACCGTGAACTCCACATGTCCTAAATAGCCGTCCTCTTTGCTGTGTTCCATCGTAGCTTTCAAAATTTCAATCATGCTCATCGTCCTTTTCATTCATTTATGGGTTCATCTATCTGTAAAATCAGCTTGTCCAGCCAAGCCCATATGGCATTCACTGTTTTGTGCATATTGGTCATTCCCGCTTCTACATAGGGCTCATGATCGCGAAAATAATCGGCATGTCCACCCAGGATGGACACCCCTTGACGACTGACAGGCGCATGCTTCTCCCGGCTCCAGCGCCATCTTCCCGAAGGCATTCGGATCCAGCCGCCCCAGCTGCCGATCCACGGAACGGGATCCAGCGTGCTTTTTCGGCGATACTCGGCATGAATATAGAGCACCCGCTCTTTCCAAGGGGCTGGAATCCAGTTTTTGGGCGAGCCGATCTGGATGACACCGATAACCTCTCTGCCTTCCTTGCTCAAAAGCTCGGCTGCTTGCATGGAGGCAACGGCTCCTCCACTGTGGCCAATCAAGAGCAACGGCTCTTCAGGCGAAGCATGCTGGCGAATAAATGTATACAAACTTTTCGCGCCGTAGTCTGGCTGCCCCACCGGAGCCGAATCGGTACCCGAAGCTGTTGATCTCTTCATCCACAAATCTTTGCCGATTTCATGCAGCTGCCGCAGCGCATTCCGCGACCAGTCCCCATACGGGAAATGAATGCTCACTTGCCCATGCCAGCCTGATTGCTGAAACCGGGACGCCAGTTCGGCAGCAAACGCATCTAAAAAATTAGGCGCTGTGGCGAAGCCCGCCGATATGTATACCGCGATCCGCTTATTTGTAGACAGGCTCATACATGCATCCTTTCGTGCAGGTCTATACCCTCGGCTTCGCCCTGTTCGTGGGCACGGCTGTCATCGGATCGTCCGGCCAATAGTGTTTGGGATAGCGGCCTTTGAGATCTTTTTTTACTTCGAAATACGTATTCCGCCAAAAGCTCGCCAAATCCCTCGTCACCTGCACCGGGCGCGATGCCGGCGAAAGCAGATGAATCGTCAGCGGCACGCGGCCTTTGGCAATGCGCGGTGTATCCGCCAGGCCAAACATTTCCTGCAGCCGCACCGCAAGTGTCGGTGATACCGGTTCACTGTAATCAACGGGAATCCGCGATCCGCTGGGTACTTGGATATGTGTCGGCGCCCATTCCTCCAGCTGCCTCCGCTGTTCCCAAGTCAGCATCTCTTCTAAAATACTCGTGAGCGGCAGCCGCTGCAAGTCATTACGATTCTTGACCTCATAAAGATGCGGAGCCAGCCAGTCTGCCAGCGTATCCTGCAAGACAACCTCGCTCATATCAGGCCAATCCTTGTCAACATGGTGCAAAAAGTTTACCCGCTGCTGCAGTGACCGGGCATTGCGCGTCCATGGCAGGCTGTCAAGTGAATCCTGCGCGAGACCTTGCACAAAAGCAGCAACCCGCCGATCCGGGTCAGGGCTGCTGATCGGTACTTCCTTAATCACGATCGCTCCAAGCCGAATCCGTTCTCTTGCTTTGACGCTTTGCGTTTGCGCGTCCCATGCTACTTCCTGTTCACGGATCAGCTGATCCTGATAAGCGTCCAGCAGCTCATCCTCCGCGATGGGCGCTGCCAAGTAAATGCGGCTCTCGCTGCCGACATCGTCCAGCTCGACTGCGACGAGGTAAGGTTCATTCGATAGCAGCTGCAGTTCCGGCAGCACGGCACCACGCCCGCTGCTGAGCAAAAATCGGCCGGTCGAGCGCCGCTGCGCGATCCGGTCGGGATAGGCGCTGGCGAGCAGCAAGCCGCTCGCCGCCGCCGTTTCCTTGCCGCTGGGGCGGATACCCAGCGACTGTTGCAAGACTTTGGCTTCCGCCGCAATCCGGCGGCATAAGCCAAAGTCGATCTCCCCGCGCTGCTCCGCCCGGTCAGCACGCCAGAGCGCTTCGATGCGGGTGCGCACATCCGCATCGCGGTCTTTGGCGGCGCGCAGAATGTCGCGCTCGCTCAGCAGGACTGCGAGCTCGCACGCCATGGCGCCGAGCTCGAGCGGAACGGCTTGCAGCACCATGTGCGCAAGCCGGGGGTGCAGGCCTAACTCCGCCAGGCGCTTGCCGTGCGGGGTTAGGCCGCCGCTCTCGTGCAGCGCGCCGAGCTGCACGAGCAGTTCCCGCGCCTGCCGGTAGGCCGGGGCAGGCGGGGGATCGAGCCAGACCAGCTCCGCTGGGTCTGGGACGCCCCAGGCGGCCAGCTCGAGCGCCAAGGGCGCGAGGTCCGCCTCGCGGATCTCCGGCGTGCCGGCCTGCGGCTTATGCCGGTGCTCCTGCTCGGTCCACAGGCGGTAGCAGACGCCTGGACCGAGCCGGCCGGCGCGGCCCCGCCGCTGATCCGCCGAGGCTTGCGACACAGGAACGGTCGTCAGCCGGGTCATGCCCGTTCGCGGTGAAAAACGCGACACCCGCATGAGCCCGCTGTCGATCACAACTGTGACGCCTTCTACCGTCAAGCTGGTCTCCGCAATCGAAGTCGCCAGCACGATTTTCCGTTGACCGTGGCGGCAGGGGGTCAAAGCCAAATCTTGCGCTTCCTGCGACAAATTGCCGTATAGCGGCGCTACGATGACATCTTGCGATATCTGAAGCGGCGCAAGCAGGCTCTCGACACGGTGGATTTCGGCAGCGCCCGGCAGAAACACCAGCATGCTTCCTTCATGCGCCTGCAGCGCATGCTGAATGCTTTTGGCAACAGCCGTTTCAACTCTGCCTTCAAGCTGTTTTTCCAGATAACGGGTTTCAACTGGATAAGATCGGCCTTCGCTTCTTAAAACCGGCGCATCGTCCAGCATCGCTGCCACTTCTTCCGCTTCGATGGTCGCCGACATGATCAGCAGGCGCAAATCCTCTCTGAGCAGCGATTGCGATTGCTTGCTAAAGGCAAGACCGACATCGGCATGCAAGCTCCGCTCATGGAACTCGTCAAAAATGACTGCGCCAATCCCTTCCAGCGCCGGATCGGATTGCAGCATGCGCGTCAGGATGCCTTCTGTGATCACTTCGATGCGCGTCTTGGGGCCGACGCGGGTGTCATTTTTCACGCGGTAACCGATCGTCTCGCCTACCTGCTCTCCCCGCTGCTGGGCCATATAGCGGGCTGCTGAGCGGGCTGCCAGCCTTCGCGGCTCCAGCATGACAATTTTCCTACCTTGCAGCCAAGGCTCATCCAGGAGCGCCAAGGGCACTTGTGTCGTTTTTCCCGCTCCAGGCTCGGCGACCAGAACAGCGCATTGGTGATGTAATAATGCTTCTTTTAACTCAGGTAATACCGATTGAATCGGCAATGGGTTCATTTGTGTTCACTCCGGTACATCTATAGGTGGTTTCATTATACTTTTGAATATTCTTGCTTGACCGCTCGTTTTCCTGTCGAAACCTGTTCCTTCTCCGAGCAATCGTGTATACTAAGGGAGAAACTGGTCACCGAAGGAGAACTTTAACATGAATGTACATGAAGCGATATCGAAGCATTCCACGGCGCAGCATTTGCATTTGGTTCGGTTTGCTGAACTGGATGAGCAGCGCGAACAAGCGATCGAAGCCTGCCTCGATCTATGCCGGCGTGGTCTTTCTTTCAATGTCGATGAAATCAATGCCATTACCGCAGAAATCATCGCACATGCGAAGAAAGGCATTTCGCCGCTCCGTTCCTATGTAACTGAAGATATGGTACGTGAATACGTCAACAACAAGTAAGGAGTAAACCGTACGATGGGCATTTTAACGTTTGTATCCATGCTGGTCATGGGGTCCGCATTCAGCTTAGGCTTCCTGCTTCTTTTTAAGCGTAAGATTGCATCAGGCATTCTGCTTGTTGTGCTTTCAATCGTTTGTTATTTCCTGTATGCGTACATAGCCAATCAATACTTTGTCTAAGCCTTTGCTGCTCAGAAGAACCGTTGAAGGACGGTTCTTTTTTGCTGTCTCCCGTTTTGTCGCTCAGTCCACTAACTCATACCTGCGTATAGCTTGAAACAACAATTGATAATATGCGGCTGGATGCGGCACGAGATCTGATAAGGCAATTTCTCTTGTCACTTCATCGTTTGCCAGCATGATGCCACTAACTGTAGCCGATGCAGCTTCTCCGCTCACCAACTTCTCAAATGCCTTCATTTTCACCGCAAAAATACCGCTGACTTCCGCTTCCTGCAGTTGATAATTCTTAAGCGGCTGATCACAGCGATAAATAAAAATATGACAAAACTCGCGATCAATCAGCGATTCCGACATAAGGTCTTCTTCGGCGAATGTGCCACAGGCGAGTAATTCATCAAACTCTACCTTCAGCCCCAGCTCTTCCTCCAGCTCGCGAACTCCATCCCGCACCGTTTCCCCTGCTGCCAAATGTCCGGCCGAGGAAATATCGAGCAAATTGGGAAATAAGTCTTTGTCCGCAGAGCGCAATTGCAGCAGCAGGTTCGGCTCCGACTCTTCACAGCTCAGAATCCAGCATTGAAATGTCTGGTGCCAATGCCCTTGGGCATGCACTTCTGAACGTGGTGCCGTACCGATCCAATTCATTTGTTCATCATAAATATCAAAGATCTCTTCTTGCTTGCTCACGCTGCCTTCTCCTTCCTTATCGGTTATCAGACTTATCTTCTTCCGGGCTTGGAGCGCTTCAGTGCATACAAATCATCCTCTAGCGAGGCCATTCGCTCCATCAGCACTGCACGCGCATCCTCCACCGCTTGATTATATATCGGAGCCGCCAATTGCTGCAGCATGAAATCGACAAGCTGTTCTGTCGCCAAGCGTCCTAATGTTATATCATGTTCAAGTTCCAAATGACCCTGCAAGTCATCAATTAATAATTCTTTCTCTTCTTTTGGCAGTTTTAAAGGTTTCAACTTGCGTTCCCTCCCTATCGTTATTTTCCATTATAACGGACAAATGAGAACGTTTCTATCTCCGCTCCTCTGCGCAGCCTGCTTGGCGGGTGATGAATAATTAAAGGGCGAAGTGCGCATGTTAATGCCGAACGTTACATTTTTTGGAAAGGGGGACTAGACACCTATGGTTGAAAATAATACGCATCGCGGGAACTACACAGGAACTACGAATATGAATGCGAAAAATCAAGATATGGAATTTGTCAATGATACGTTGGAAAATGCCCCGAATATGACTTCCGTAAACATCTCCAAGGATGATTTGAGCGAAGGACAAGAACAAACACAGCAAAATGTAGTAAAACCTTAGGATTTGCTTCCGAACCGGGCAGCCGGCGATCTCCTTTCATGTGGGGGCGTCAGCTGTCCTTTTTTTTGCTGATTCTGGCATCTTCGCTTCGCTTGCGTTACTATGTAAAGATAGATTTATACTGAGGGACTGAGGAGGGACATATCTTGGAACAAGTGATTATAGTGGGAGCCGGGCCTTGTGGACTGTCAGCTGCTGTCGAGCTGCAGCGCGCAGGTTTTTCGCCATTAATTATAGAGAAAAATTGTATCGTGCACTCTATTTATTTATATCCCACATATTTGCAATTTTTTAGCACGCCTGAAATGTTGGAAATCGGCAGTTATTCGTTTACAACACCACACGAAAAACCGTATCGTCAAGAAGCGTTAGTATACTATCGGGAAGTAGCCCGAAGAGAAAACCTTCGCATTCGCTCTTATGAGGAAGTCATTGCCATTGAGAAGCAAGAAGAACTGTTCGTAGTGCGAACACGGGATCAGTTTGGCAATGAAGCCACCTACATAACGAAATATGTTGTTATGGCTACTGGCTATTTTGACCATCCGAACATGCTGGGGATTCCTGGTGAAGAGCTGCCCAAAGTTACGCATTACTATAAGGAAGCACACCCTTATTCAGGCGCAAAAGTGGCCATTATCGGCGGCAACAACTCTGCTGTTGATGCGGCCATGGACCTTATTCGGGTCGGCGCGGAAGTAACGGTCGTGTACCGTGGCAGCCAATTCTCGGCCAATATTAAGCCGTGGGTACGCCCGCTGTTTGAGGGCGCGGTGAATAAGGGCCGCATCCAGATGCTGTTTGATTCAACGGTCGAGGAAATCCGCGAACATGACATCATTGTCAATCAAGGCGGTGAACGCGTCAACCTGGATAATGAATTCGTGCTGGCGTTGACCGGCTTTCGCCCAGACCGGGATTTGCTGATCTCGCTGGGTGTTGAGTTCTACGAGGAGACGGCGGCTCCGATCGTGAGCGAGTCGATGGAAACTAGCGTGCAAGGCTTGTACGTTGCCGGCGTTGTTGCGGCATCCAAATTTGCCGCTAATGAAATTTTTATTGAGAGCGGGCGCTTGCACGGGGTTGCGATTACTGAGCATATCTGTTCGAAGACGGAATAGAGACAAACCGGACGCTTATCCTGCAAAAGTACCATGATTTTTGATGTATCCTGCAAATCTAGCAGGATATTTGACTGGATTGCGCCGAACTGCAGATAGGTTGCGATTATCCTGCTATTTTTGCAGGATAAGGTGACCAGCTGCCCATATGAGGTAAAAAATGGAGTTAAGCACATAGCTGCTTAGCTCCATTTTTCGTTTATTTGTTCGCAAATCGCTTACTATTTCGACTTCTTCTTCGCGGCCGATCTGCCCAGCTTCTGCTTCTGACCAGACTCTCTTTCCACTTGCTGCGAACCGTTCACGCCTTTTTCTCTGTCAATCATTCCCAACGCCTCCTTCCGGTTGAGACATAGCTGCAGAAACTAATATGAAACGAATTCCCATTTTCTATGCAAACCACTTGCATCCACGAACAAATGTTTGGTATAATGAGGGTACAAACAAACGTTCCCATTATCGAAGGAGGTTGTTGCATAATGAGCAGAAGTCACAATTTTCGTTTTATCGAGCGAGACTATTGGTACCATAAGGCGTTATGTAACTCCGACAGTCTACTGCCCGGGCAGATTGAGGAACTGATTGACGAAACAGATCATTCGTATATTGACTATACGTTCAAGTTTTACGACGACGGTTCTGTAACGATCATCGACAACGATACGAATAACCGGATTAAGCCGCGCGAGTTGACTGGCGCCGTTTATGACTTTTATGTACGCAAGCGAATCCATCTGATTAAAGCGAATTTGCAAGAGAAGATCTTGCAATATGCATAATAAAATAACCGCATGGGCCTATTCCGCTTAGGCGCATGCGGTTAACTGATAGCACATCGGCTTACTTAAGAAAAGAGGCGCGCTCCAGACAGAATTAATCTGCTGCGAAGTTCACCTCCTATTGCTTATTTTGGCTGATGTTTGAAACACGCTTGAACATGGTCGTTGACCATTCCGGTTGCTTGCATATAGGCATAGCAAATCGTTGAACCCACGAATTTGAAGCCGCGCTTTTTCAAATCTTTGCTCATCGCATCGGACTGTGCAGTTGAGGTCGGAACTTGACTAAGACTTTCCCTTTCGTTCACAATGGGCTCACCGCCGACAAAGCTCCAAATATACGCATCGAAGCTGCCGAATTGCTGCTGAACGCGCAGAAACGCTTTGGCATTCTCCACGACAGCGGCAATCTTCAAACGATTGCGGACAATGCCTGGATTGCTCAAAAGTGAGGCCAGCTTCTCATCATCGTAGCTAGCAATCAGAGCAGCATCGAACTGATCGAACGCTTCACGATAGTTCTCGCGCTTCTTCAGAATCGTATACCAGCTGAGTCCCGCTTGCGCACCTTCCAAATTCAACATTTCAAACAATTTCTGATCATCGTGAACAGGAACACCCCATTCGTGATCATGATACTCGATATATAGCGGATCTTCATTGACCCAGCCGCATCTTACCGTCATGCCACATCAACTCTCTCTCCAGAAATCAAACATACGTTCTCATTTCATTATATCGTGCAGAACGCAGGCTTGTCCAGCAGCCTATTCGTTGTTGATAGGCAGTGAATAAAACTGCACCGTATTCCGAAGAAGCCGGTCTGCCGCTTCTTGCAGCGGGATATGTTTGATGTTGGCAATTTGTTCGATAACCGCAAAAATCATATGCGGATGTGTTTCACGTCCTTCAAAAGGCCCTTCAAAAGGCCAGGGTCCATCCGTTTCCACCATCATCTGCTCGATAGGATAGATGCGGACCAGATCCTGAATTTCATTCTCATACAGGACGTCAGGCGTTATCGAGATCATGAAACCCGAATTCATCATGCGCTGCAACGTCAGGCTTGACCCTTTAAACCAATGAAAATGGGCTTTGCGGATTCCATGCCGGTCTAAGAGATCGCAAACGATATCGGCATCTTCATACACGGCGTGTAAGGCGACAGGCTTGTGCAAACGGGCCGCTAAGCGCAACATGCGATCGAGAACCTTGATATAGGGTTCAAGATCGAATTCAGCGCCTTGTTCCTCCGCTTCCTTACGCATGTAGTAAGGTAAGCCGATCTCTCCGATCGCAACGGCTTCATCGGCATGCTCTATGATCCAGCTTTCAAGCGCCGTGAGCTCGTCCTCAGTCGGCAGCTGTTGTTCCGGATGAAAGCCATATGCGGCAAACACGCGATCCGGCGCATGATCGCGCAGCGCTTTCGTGGCATTCGACGAGGCAAGATGCCTGGAAACGGCAATAATCGCTAACACATGATGATCATGCAGTTCAGCTGCGATTTCCCGCGCTTTGGATTCCTCATACATATCCAAATGGATGTGAGCCTCAACGCCCTTGATCATGTTGCACCTCCTTACGTAGATGACCTTGTATATGTTGGCGCAGTTCTTGAAACAGCACGTCCTTCATGATCGCTTCTTGACGCGGGCGCCCGAACGGCACAACAAGTTCTTCGAGCACGGTCGACGGCTTGTTCGATAATACGTAGATGCGATCGGACAAGTATAACGCTTCTTCTATACTATGTGTGACAAAGAGGATCGAACGTTTATTCTGCTCCCAAATATTTAGTAACCAGGCTTGCATCTCTTGCCTTGTTAAAGCATCCAGCGCACCGAACGGTTCGTCCAGACACATCAGCTCTTTCGGGCTCAATAGTGCCCGCAGAAACGATACCCGCTGCTGCATGCCGCCGGAAAGCACATGGGGCAATTCTTTCTCGTACCCGCCGAGTCCAACTCTCGGCAGCCACTCTCTTGCCGCAGCCAGCGCATGATCACGAGCGATACCGGCCACTTCTTGCGCGAGAATGACATTCTCCTCAATGGAGCGCCATGGAAACAGCGCCGGCTGCTGCGGCATATAGCTGATCAATCCCTTCTGACCTGTCACAGGAGTGCCGTCTAATAGGACTTCGCCGGATGTAGGCATTAGCAGCCCGCCAATAATATGAAACAACGTGCTCTTCCCGCTCCCTGAAGGGCCGATGATGGAAACGAATTCGCCATCATTCACTTTCAGCGAAATATCGGAGAGTACCATTGTGGTTTGTTTTTTTGAAGGGAAAGATTGATGAATGTTTTTTAGCTCTAATTTGCTCATACTCGCCCCCACCCTCCCTCTATGAAGAACGTTTAACGTTCCAACGGATGATCCATTTCTCCAGCAGTGCGATCAGCCAAAAAAATAGCAAGCTTAGAGCGACGATGACAAGGATAGCGACAAATTCACGATCGGCTCTAAAGGATGATTTCTGCAATATCATATAGTAGCCTAAGCCTTGTCCGCCGCCTAACCATTCAGCGATCACTGCGCCCATTACGCTATAGGTAGCCGAGATTTTCAACCCGGAAAATAAAAAAGGAAGCGCATGCGGCAATTCAAGCTTGAAAAAGATTTGTCGCTTACTTGCTCCTAGCATCAGCATATAGTTATACATCATTCGATCCGTCTGCATGAATCCATCCAGAGTGGCCATCGTGACTGGAAAAAAACATACTAATGAAATCAGAATGATTTTCGGCAGAACTCCGAATCCGAATAAGATGATCAGCAGCGGGCCTAATGCGATGGTAGGTACGTTCTGGGACAAAATGAGCAGCGGATAAAAGCCAGCTTTGAATCCCGGTACGATATGCAAGACACTCGCAAGCACCAAGCCTAGGCCTGAACCAACCACGAAGCCGATCAGCATGATTTTTATCGTGGCCAGCGTATGCATCCAGACACGCGGCATGTCCGTGGTGCCCTCCGTCACAATCTTGAGCGGACTGGGCAATAACCAACTGGCCGTGTTCCCCCAAGTCACGGCAAGCTGCCATAAAAGCAGCACAAGGATGACCACGACTATAGGCGGCCATCCTGCACGAATCCAGCGCTGCTGTTTCATTTATCTATATTTCTCCGTCAGCTTGTCCATGGAGGCTCCGGACGGATTGAAATAGATTTTCACTTGGGAGATCACATTCGGGCTCCCCATCTCAATCATTGCCTCGTTCATTTCCTTCACGATGGCAAGCAATTGATCCAAGTCCCCTTCCATCGTCGTTTCGAGCGGGCTAACCAGATGTTTCACCCCGGATTTGGCTATGACTTCAATCGCGCGATCGACATAAGGAATAATGTCATCATTGTTTTTGGTTTTCGGTAAAATTTGAATGCTGACAAGTGCATTTGCCATGGGAACGGGCTCCTCTCCGTCTGCTATTATTTGGAAGATGCTGGCAAGAAGTCATTCGTAAATGCATGGTCTACGTCAAGGTTTTTATCCAGCAGCTTATGATCCAGCATCCAGTTCGCGTAATTATCCCAAACTGAACGCTTTTGTTCGCCCCAACGCGGAGCGTCATCTTTATAGCGCGGGCTCAGCCATTTCTGACTCGCCATCACCAACTTAGGATCGAGATCCGGAACAGCTTTGATCAGGATATTCGCTGCATCTTCCGGCTTATCGATGGCGAATTGATATCCTTTGGCCGCAGCAGCAGTGAACGCTTTGACTAAGTCCGGCTTCTCTTTAATCATTTTTTCACTGGTAGCCAGTACAGGTGTATAATAGTCCAGTTTATCCGAATATTTGTTTAAATAAATCATGTTCATCGGCTCTCCGCGCAGCTCGGCATCCACGCCTGTCCAGGCATAATAAATCCAAGCGAAGTCGATATCCCGTTTTACTGCTGTGAAGTAATCGGCATCACCAATGTTCACGATCTTCACTTTGTTTGGATCAGCTTTCTCCGTTTGCATCAGCGATTCGATCATCGCATTTTCAGCAGGTGAACCCCATCCGCCATACGTTTTGTTTTCAAAGTCTTTCGGCGATTTGATATTTTTGGCAACCGGCGACGCAAAACCTGAAGTGTTATGCTGAATGACTGCAGCAATCGAAACAATCGGCACGCCCTGAATGCGGCCTTGGGTAATGCCTTCTTGATAGCTGACACCGAAGTCAGCAGCACCGGACGCGATCATAGCATCGGCGCCGCCTTCGCCAGGCTGAATGATTTGTACATTCAATCCTTCTTGTTCAAAATATCCCTGGTCCTTGGCAACATACAGCCCTGTGTGGTTGGTGTTCGGTGTCCAGTCTAGAACCACCTTCACATCGGTTAACTTCTTCACCGGCGCTTGGCTTGCAGCCGTTGTCATTGCAGCTGACGGAGAAGCTGTTGCTCCTGCGTTAGGTTGTGCGGCTTGATTGCCGCAGCCGGATACAGCGATTGCTGCGCTGACCAGCATAAGTGGTGCGATTTTACTCCATTTCATTACTTAGTTTCTCCTCTCTGTTTGCAACCAAAAGAAAAAGCCCCCGGTATCCGGGAGCGCCATATGAGTAGAAAATCATAGAACCAAACGGCATATATCCGTAAGGCAATTAGCTTCATGCGAATTCTCTACGCTGGCATTACCCAGATCAGATTAACGGTAAGTGACGGTTACGGTCACATTCTCAGCCTGACTCCTCAAGCTCCCGTGGGTCTTATTGGTTTGTATCTACCATACATCAACTTGACGACGATTGCAATGAAAATCCATGAAAATTTAGGCAAACAGCCATTCTTTCATTTTGGGACCCCAACTTTTGGCGTCTGCATACCCGAGTTGATAGAGCGCCTCTAACTTGTCCGGATCTTTCTCCATACGGCCTACAACGACTTTCGAAGAGGGTCGAATAACGATCGCGCTGCCTTCCCGTTCCATCTGTTCGACTTTCTCCAAAGTCCGGTTATAGATTTCACTGCGATTCACGAGTACATTGACGAGCCCTTCGTACTGCGGATAAAAGCTCTTGGCTAGCCATCTTTGCTTAAAGGGGCTTTTTCGATACCCGGCCTCCTTCGTCAATACGATCACATGTTTGGTATTGCCATCGGCGATGGAGCGCTCAATCGGAATCGGATCCACGAGCCCGCCATCGAACAATGTCCTACCCTCATAATGAATCGGCGTGGACACAAAAGGCAATGAACTCGAAGCTTGTACGATTGGCATCGTCTGTTCGTTCAATTGATGCTTCGTATAGTAAACTGGCTCCCCGGTATGCGCATCCGTTGTCCCGATGACAAACTGCTGCGGCGAAGCAAAGAACGTATCAAAATCAAAGGGCACAAGTTGATTAGGAATTATATTAAAAATGAAGTCCATCCCAAATATACTTCTATGCCGCAACAGATTGCGATAGCTTAAATAACGGGTATCGCCGACGTAACCGATCGTCACTTTCTTATTACGTCCGGGCTGTTTCGAAATATACGAAGCAGCGTTGCAAGCGCCGGCTGATACGCCGATGACATATGGGAAATACCAATCTTGTTCCATAAAATATTCCAAAACACCGGCCGTGTATACGCCACGCATACCACCGCCTTCAAGTACGAGGCCTACGCCTTCCACGAGCACACCTTCTCTCTCTATCTGTTGGCGTCGGCAACGCCATGCTATTCTTAAGCATACAGGAATTTGCCAATAAAAGAAAAGGGCTACTACCATTCGGATGCTGTCTGTCCTGGCACAGTATAAAGGCTGCCCCCTTTCGGCACACGAAGGGAAACAGCCTTTGTTCTCACGCCATACGTCATACTTTAAGGGATCCCGTTCAAACTTGCCGGGAATTCGTCGGATTTCTGCTTCTTCAGCAAATGCGCATCCATTAAAAATCTAACCTGATGCTGTTGATTTTGCTGAGGCCCAGATGATTTAATTTCGGCATTATTCTTATGCTGGCAGCGACTGCTCCTTGAACCGTTCTTTAATCGCCAGGAACTCATCCAGGTTTGCCAAGAACAGATCTACGATAACCGGGTCAAAATGGCGGCCACGCTCGCTCTGCAGCAGCTCGATCACTTGATCAAGCTCCCACGCTTTTTTGTATACCCGATCGCTGCACAGAGCGTCGAACACATCAGCCAGCGCCGTAATACGTCCGAAGATGTGAATGCCCTCGCCTCGCAACCCTTGCGGATAGCCGGTGCCGTCGAATTTCTCATGATGCTGCTGCGCGATGATCGCCGCTGCATTCAGCACTTGTTTATTAGAATGCTTAAGCATTTCATAACCGAGATTGGAGTGAGTCTTCATAACTTCAAATTCCTGTGAAGTCAATTTACCCGGTTTGTTCAAAATTGCATCCGGAATGCCAACTTTCCCGACGTCATGCATCGGAGAAGCCAAGCGGATAATCTCCGCATCTTGCTCGGAGAGACCATATTTCAAAGCAAGCAGACGGGAATATTCGGCGACCCGCTTCACATGATGGCCCGTTTCCTTCGACCGCGTCTCCGTGATTTCACCCATTGTGTAAATGATCTCTTTCTGGGTGTTTTCCAGTTCCTGGTTCAAATAAATATTTTCAAAGGCAACAGAAACGTTCGTGCAGTAAATGTCCACCAAATAGTGCTCCCATTCACTTAACGGTTTGAAACCATTCATGTAAATCACATTTTCCATTCCCATTTTACTTTGGAAATAAATCACAAAGTGTTCACTGCCAAATGAACTTTTCTTCAAGGCAAAAGCTTGCTCGATTTCCTTCAGCACTTCGGCCGGCACAGCATCCCGCGCTCGTTGATCGCTGCTCGCCGCGAAATCTCCGCTTGCTGCCAAAATATAGATGTCTTCAACACCCCTGGTCACGGCAAAGCTGCAATGGATGGCATTTTTATGTAAGTTGACAATAGAGGTCAGCTGCGTTAGAACACCAGAAGCAAACTTCTTCATCGATTGCAGCTCGAATAGCGTTGCTGACGATTTAATAATTTCCTCTAAACCTGAGCGGCTCTTTTCGATCGTACGGATATCGCGATAAGATCTTAACGCCGTGATGACAGTGGTGAAAAGTTTCTGGGTCGTTAGCTCCGTCTTTTCCTTATAATCATTAATGTCATAATTCATAATCACCGTGCGTTCCGGGGCTTGTCCCGGCTGTCCGGTTCGCAAAATGACACGGATGGCGCTGTTTTTGAGCTCCTCCCGAATGAACTTGACCAATTGTAAGCCCGAATCCTCCTGCTCCATCACAACATCCAACAGGATCAAGGCTGCATTCGGCTGAACGGCAATCAGCTTTCTGGCTTCATTAGCGGAATATGCGCTGTGAATCGCCAGTTTTCTTCCATCGAACTCAAAGTCCTCCAGCACCATTCTGGTCACTTGATGGACTTGCTTCTCGTCATCTACGACAAGAATGATCCACGGTTCTTGCTCGTTTTCTACAATTAAAGAGGCATCCGATTCGTCCTCATCAGCAAATAACAGATCATCTTGATCTTGAAGTGTCATCGATCTTCCTCCTCCTTGTTCGGAATTTCAATTTGAAATAGACTGCCTTGTCCGACGACACTATAGCAGCTAATTGTCCCACCCAGCGTCTGGGTGACGAGATTGTATACGATGTTCATACCAAGCCCTGTTCCACCCTTGCCGCGGCTCGTCGTGAAGAATGGGTCAAAAATATGTTCCAGCACGTCCTGACTCATCCCTTTCCCGTCATCGGAATAATACAAGGTCACCCGATCCTCGTATTCCTCGGCACGCAAGATCAGATTTCCTTCCTCTTCAGAAGAGTAGGCATGGTTCAACGAATTCATCACCAAGTTCGTCACAATTTGCGATAACGCCCCTGGATAAGTACAGAGCATAATGGCATCCGCGCATTCCACATGAACACGCAGCTTTGTCTTTTTCAATGTTGGCTTCAAACTAAGGATAATACCTTGCAAATATTCAGATAGCTGAAACATTCGCCTCATTTCCATACTTTGATCCACGGAAATTTGCTTGAAGCTCCTGACTAGTGATGAAGCGCGTTCCAGATTGGTTTGCACCATCGCATTTGACTCTTGCACGATGGACAAGAAGTGCTCCAAGTCTGATTTTTTCATTTTGCCCGATTCAAATAAGTTTTGGAAATGTTTCGCCTTGTCATCCAGATACGACACAGCGGTCACACCGATGCCGAGAGGCGTATTGATTTCATGCGCTACACCAGCTACAAGGCCGCCTAGTGCCCCCATTTTCTCCGATTGTATCAATTTATCTTGTGTTCTCTGCAGCGTTTTGAGCGCGTCTTGCAATTCCTGATACCTGACTTCCAGGTTATGTACCATGTCATTAAAAGCATTTGACACATCTTCAATTTCGGGAGATGCATAGAACTCAAGCTTCGGCAACTCGCCGCCTTGCTTCACAATAATTGCAGCCTCGCGCAGCCTTTTTAAAGGTCTCAGCACGATTTTGCGCAGGATGATCCAGAGCAGAACGGATAGCAGAATCGCATCGCTGATCCCCACAACGAAGATCAATGACCGCCTGTTATTCAGCAAAGCTGTTTCTTCGGAAGAATCGAAAATAATTTCGACCGCGCCGACAACCGTACCATCCTCCTGCAGCGGAGCAATGAGACGAACGACTGGTTTATTGCTTTTCTCCATTGGAAGCCTGTCCACGATCGTTTGATCCTGATTCGGAATCTTGAACATCATCGCATTCACTGTTTGCCCGACCACAGTGCGATTCGAAGCGGCAAGAATACGCCCTTCCTTATTGTACAATTTCATATCCAGTACGCGGGCATTCTTATATTGAATATAATCGAAAATTTGTTGAACGTCTTGGATCGATCGGGACTCTTCATAGCGGCCGTTAATGGCCAGCGTAATTCCGCTAATTTGGCTCACATACGCCTGGCGAATGGATTGATTAATACTAATCGTATCGAAGGCGATCATCGTTGAAAGCATGACAACTGTCACACTTGTGACTAGTAAAATAATTCGTTTTTGCAAGCTCATTCGTTTTTTCTTTAATGGCATCAATGATATCTCCTTACTTCACTTCAAAGCTGATCGTTTTGCTGACGTTATAAGGAGTATGGTCATTATTATGCAGGGAAAGTGTGACCTGGTGAGTTCCCTTCGGCACATGATCGAGTACGTATTGCTTGTTCGTGACAATTACCTTGTTCCCATCATCCAAAAACAGATGAATATGACCCTCACCCTGTTTGCGCTCATGGTCGTAATGCTCGAGAGATAGCTGCAGATCAGTCGAAATATTGAGCACCACCGTATCCCCATTCACCGTAGCCTGGTAATCCAATGTTGGCTTATATGTAGCTGCGACTGTCGAATCGGTCTTGGCTGCTCCACATCCGGCAAGCAGCGCAGTCAATGCCGCGACAGCGAATATATGTTTGATTTTCATGTTCAGATTCATCTCCTGACAAGCCGCAATGTGTCTAATTATCCAATAAAAACAACAATTCTAGCTTAGAAACAAAACCCCTCTTTTTCTTATACAAATTTTTAAAATCAACTGATATACGGGGTTAAATGTTTGACTTATCCGTTTCTTCCGAATTATCTGACTATTAATGTCGAATAAACATATGAATGCTCATATTTTGCGCTTGCCCAGGAAATAAAACTATCTCCATTTCCCACATCAAGGAATGATTTCCCCCGTTTTGGTGCATGGTAAGTAAAGTCAAATCAACATCCATCGCTTACTTCAAACCTTATAGGAGGAACCTCATCCCATGACAGACACGAGACAGCATCAAGAGCCAGTCAAACATGCCCTGGAAGCCGCCGAACAAGCGATCATGCTCGCCCAGAAAGCAGAACACAAGCTGCAAGCTGCAATGACACAAGCGGATCCGCAAGCGATTCAGTCGTCGCAAGCCGCACTTGTTCAGGCCAAACAGCAGGTTGCGGAAGCGCAAGGCCAGCTGGAATCATTTAATAATGAGCAATACGGCCAGCAGATTAAAATGAAGTTAGAGCAGCTTTCCCAGGCTTCACAAGATATCGATTTCAATACAGAGAAGTTCCACACCCCAAGACAAATCCGTTAAAAATGATGCACTTGCAAAGTGATCGATGTTTTCGATCGCTTTTTTTTCATTTTTGGCGAACATTATGTTAAACTAGTCGGTATGAGTTTTAAGTTATTTGGGGAGGCACTATAGTTCATGCTAGTAATAGGTATTGCCGGGGGAACCGGTTCAGGTAAAACAACAGTCGCTCGTTCGATCATGAATAAATTGGGTTCTACTAATGTGACGTTGATTTCACAAGATAATTATTATATTCATCATAACGGACTTTCTTTTGCAGAACGGGAAAGCATTAATTATGATCATCCGAATGCATTCGAGAACACACTGCTGCTTGAGCACCTGATGGAGTTAAGAGAAGGCCGATCGGTCAACATCCCTGTCTACGATTTCTCGCAGCACGCCCGCTCCGCTGAGACGATTCGGATCGATGTGAAGCCGATTGTCCTGATCGAAGGCATTCATGTCCTTACAGACGAAGAGCTGCGCAACGCGCTGAATATCAAAGTGTTCGTCGATACAGATCCCGATGTACGAATTTTACGACGCTTAACGCGTGACATTAATGAGCGCGGACGTACGCTGCAATCCGTGTTCGATCAATATTTAACGACAGTCAAGCCTATGCATGACGCCTTTATTGAACCATCCAAGAAGTATGCGGATATCATTATCCCAGAAGGCGGCGAAAATGAAATCGGCATTTCGATGCTAACGATATTAACAGAACGTTATATGATAGACCGAGCGGCAGCTTACGAAATCGGATAAACGACAAAAAAGACACTCCAACCGTTACGGTTCGAGTGTCTTTTGCCATGCAGCCGCGCGTTGATAGCCAAACCCGGTTAGCGCAAATAAAAAATAAAAGAGGCCCAGAAAGTAAAAAATGCTCTCAGCGCCGATAAACCGGATGCTGAGTCCGCCGATCATCGGACCGGCGATACTGCCCATGCTGTATTGAATCGAGCCGATCACATTCGCGGTTGGCAGCAGCTGTCTAGGCAGCACATCAGCCGCATAAGCTAAGCCTAACGAGAAAAACGAGCCGACCATCCCGCCTGCCAGGGCGAATAACAGGCCGATCAACCACTGGTTGCTGCCCGCGAAGGGCACACACAGGAAGGCAAGCGAGCCGACAAGCCCTGCGGCCATCAGGATGTTCTTGCGTCCGATCCGATCGCTCCAAATGCCGAGAGGCAATTGTGTGATCAGGCTGCCAATACCAATAATAGGAAGAAGAAGTCCGATATCGGCTTCGTGAAGCCCGATGCGCAAGCCGTACAGCGGGAAGTTGCTGTTCATCGCAGCTTCCATGTACCCATAAAGCAAGGATGGGATCAGCGGAAACCAGGCCAGCCGATAGACTTTGGAAGCGCGTTTATGTACGCCTTCCCCTTTTTCGTTGTGCTCGGGATGCGCATTCGCCAGCCGCAGAAGCAAAAGCAGCACAACTAGGAAGAACACCGTCGTGGTTAGAAATGGGGCCCATAACCCGACTTTCAAAAGATTAATGCCGAGCGGACCTAAGCTGAATCCAGCGCCGTAAGCCATGCCGTAAAGGGAGATATTGCGGCCTCTGCGTTCTTTGGGGCTTGATGCCACAATCCACAGTTGCGTGGCATAGTGCAGCGCGCTGTCGCCGACTCCGACCATCAACCGGAGAATAAACCAGAACGCTGGATGCTGCCACACCGGAAATAGGCATGTGGCGAGCGTCACCAGGACGAGCCCTGTGGCAATTATCGGCTTATAGCCAAACCGGCCAACCGGCTTCTCGATAAAAAACATCGTCGCAAAAATACCGATGTACAGCGCCGCCGCATTCATGCCGTTGGCATCGGCCGAGAGACCCGACCGATCCAGCAGAATCGTTAACAGCGGCAGCAGCATGCCTTGGCTGATTCCGGCTACAACGACGGCCAGGATGAGAATCAGCAGCTTACCGCGTGTCATCGTATTATTATACGCCATTAATCATCTCTACAACTTCCCATCGCTCCGCGTAATCATGCAGCTTCTGATTAAGAGGCACGCCGAATCGGGGAAGGATGAAAAATCTTGCATGTTTGATCCATTCCTTGAAGGATGGGTAAGTGACGAACAGATTCATATATCTGTCACTCATCGCGATGAAGTACGGACCATGGTACTTGTCGGTTAAAAAATGCAAGGAAGTGTCCAGTGGCGTATACTTCTTCCTCTTCCCTTCCCAAGCGTCGACGTCAACCGTTACATTTGACTGTATCTCCTGCAGCATGCTTTCCAAGAGCTTGATTCGCGCGTAATAAGGCATTTCGCATGGGATTCCCATGCGCCTGAGCGTCTCTTCATGCTGAGGGTAAAAGATCGCGCGCACAAATTTACGTGCCTCTGCGAAATCGATCATCGCACGCATATCCACTTCGTTCCAATCCTCGAAGGTCTCAAAAATCAGGAGCGATCCTTTATGGGATCGGGCTGGCTGCTCATACCCGAAAGGAACTTTGATCTGCTCTCTTGCCATAACTTCCTCCTTCTGTCACACGCATTGAAGCCGCTCTCCATTGTAGCATACCCTGCATAGCGTTGCGAAATGCCGCGACTCGCTTCATCAGGAAGAATGAGGTATAATTTGAGAGTTAGAATACATATTTTGAAGGAGAATTATCGTATGAGAGATCCTAGACTGCAAACCTTCGCACGCAACATCATTCGCTACTCCGTGAGCCTGAAGCCCGGTGAGAAAATATTAATCGAATTGATCGGCATCAAGGATCCCGAACTTGCCAAATGCTTTATAGAAGAAGTGTACGCTGTTGGTGGACAACCGTTCGTAGAACTTCGCGAGCCTGCAATCTTGAGAAGCCTGCAAATGGGCGGCTCAGAAGAGCAGTTCAAAGCTTGGTCTGATTTTGAAATGGTCCGGATGAAACAAATGGATGCTTACGTGGCTGTTCGCAGCGGCGACAACATTACCGAATCTTCCGACGTGGCTGATGCGCAAATGAAGCTGTATTTGAAGCATTTCCAGCGCCCGCTGTTCGATGAGCGGATCAACAACACCAAATGGTGCGTAATGCGTTATCCAAATGCCTCCATGGCGCAGCTTGCTAACACGAGCACAGAAGCTTTTGAAGATTTCTATTTCAACGTATGTAACTTGGATTACAGCAAAATGGGTGAAGCGATGGAATCCCTCGTAGCGTTGATGAATCGTACGGATCGCGTCCGTCTCGTTTCGCCTGGCACTGACATCTCCTTCTCGATCAAAGGAATTGGCGCGGTGAAATGCGCAGGTCTTCGCAACATTCCGGACGGTGAAGTGTACACAGCGCCTGTTAAAGATTCCGTTAACGGTGTGATCAGCTATAATACGCCAACGATTTATTCGGGCACTTCCTTTGAAAATATCGTACTCCGTTTCGAGAATGGCAAAATTGTCGAAGCATCCAGCAACGATTCGAAGAAGCTGAACGAAATTTTGGATACGGATGAAGGCGCGCGCTTCGTTGGTGAGTTCGCGATCGGCGTGAATCCATACATTAAACATCCGATGAAAGATATTTTATTCGATGAAAAAATCGACGGCAGCATCCACTTCACACCTGGTCAAGCCTATGAAACTGCCGATAACACCAACCGTTCCTCCGTTCACTGGGATATGGTTCTGATTCAACGCCCTGAATACGGCGGCGGCGAAATTTACTTCGACGATGTCCTGATCCGCAAAGACGGCCGCTTCGTCATTCCTGAACTGGAGAAATTAAATCCTGAGAATTTAATGTAGTCAATAATAAAGCAGCTGAGCATGGGGAATGCGACATTCCCTCTTTGCATCAGCTGCTTTTTCCTTAATTTGGCATCATACCTGTCGAGATTGCGATGCGGTTCCAACTGTTAATGGCATTAATCGCCATCACCAGCTCCACAAACTGCTTGCCATCAAAATGCTCACGAACGTCATCATAAATGTGCTGCGGCACACCGGCATCCGATATTCGTGTAATGACCTCAGTCAACGCCAGGACGGCTCTCTCTGCTGCAGTGTAGTACGGAGCTTCGCGCCAAGCGTTGAGCAGGTAGATCCGCTGCTCGGTCTCCCCCATTGCCCTAGCATCCTTGGCATGCATATTCAGGCAAAAAGCACAGCCATTTATTTGCGAGGCACGCAGCTTAATCAGTTCAATCAACTTCTTGTCGAGACTGCTTTCCACCACAAACTTCTCAAGTCCGAGCAGCGCTTGGTAGGCTGCCGGATTCTCTTTTCTGTAATCCATTCTTACTGACATGTTGGTTCCTCCTCAAGGTTCTCTTTAGGTTACTTCCTTCCTTAGGACGAAACCGAGTTTTATTTTGTGACAGCTTTTATCCTAACCAGTTGAAAATTTGATGGGCAGGCGTTTGCACGATGGCCGGCTGCTCAGCTGGGATGAGTTCCTGCATATCTGCGACCGGCGTTAATCCCTTAGCAAGGCGTGTCGCCGATCCGATATGAACTTCCATCCCCTTGGGGACGAATGTGTACAGTTGTCCGACATCCTCATTCGATAGACGAACGCAGCCTAGTGAGCGATCCTCGCCGATGGAGTCGCGTTCATTGGTGCCGTGCAGCGCAATGTTCCCCAGCCCTAATCCGGCATCACCGAAGACATTCGGGTGCCTGCCTTGCGGTTTGATGACGCGATCCTGTACATAAAAGTCCCCTTCGGGCGTGCTGTCGTTAGCCCCGAGGCCAATAGCGGCTTGATACAACAAACGGTCGCCGCTGATAAATTTGAGATTATGCGCCTGCTTATCTACATTGATGTAGAACGGCTCATAAGGCATCTCACTGCCGCCGCTTACATTCGGATAGAAGATATGGTCAAGCCCGTCGGCGAACGGGTCATAGACCCAACCGCCGCTATCGTCCTCCGCTAAATGAATCACGTTAGAGCTTGAATTCGGTTCGACGGGGATAAAGCTCAGAAAATTTTGCGGATAATCCTGCACCAGCGCTTCCACAGATCCGGGATAGACGTCATATTCTTTGTGATAGGCGGCTAATGCCGTGCGAACTAAATTAGCACCAATCGCACTAAGCGGTTGGTGCTGGTTGAGCTGGCTGTTCAAAAATCGAATTTTAACCGTGCGATCTGAACCTGGATGATACTGAGCGGTGACGACAGCGCTCTTGATTAGCTCCTCATTGGTCAGCAGCAGCGTCTTTCCCTGATCTCGGGCATCGCTTGAAAGGAGTCCGTAAAGCACGACATTTTGCTCAGGATCGTCTTTGGTCAAGGCAACCGCTTGCTTCTGCAGCGCGGCTTCCATCTCCTCTTGCTTCACCTGAGGCGGGAAATACATGATATACGGCTTGTCCACCGTTTCATAGGTCACCTCGGCGCCTACCGGCCAAACTTTCAGAGAAGAAATCACTTTTTTGACTGGACTATCGATGAAGTACAATGCACAGAGGATCAGGTTCAGTACTAGAAGTGTAATCAACAGCGCTTTCATCAACGGCGGCAAAAGCGGCTTGCGCTTTTCATCCCCGATAGCACCTGCATGCTGCAGCGCGGTTGTGGCGGCGGCCTCTTCCTGATTCATTTCATAGACAGCCCGGTTCGCAGCGGAATAATAGGGAGACGGATACGTTTTCAACGCTTCTTTGTAATGAAACAAAGCTCTTTTCCGATTGCCCTTTATCCGGAAGTTTTGCCCAAGATTATAATGCGCTTCAGGCGAACGCGCATCCAGATAGCGGATGACTTTTTCGTAATACTGGGGATCTGACGGACTAATAAATAAGTTTTTGTGCAAACGAATCAAGTTATCATCCAAATAATGACGAAAACGTTGGCTGCGTCGAATCAATCGGCTCCTCTCCATTCACATAATGTTTGATACATTACGTATCACTCGATACAAAACGTACCTCTGATACATAATGTATCATGCACTACTCGTGCTGGCAACTGTTTTGTTGCGTCACGTATGATTCCGCGGAAAAAAGCAAAACCTGAACCGACGGAGGTGATCAACATGGGTGGAAGAAACAATTCGCCGAAAAATCGAGGCCCGTCCAGCAGCCCAGGCCGCTTGGATCAGTATGGTGAACGCGCAGCGCAAGAGGAAAAACAAGAAATGAAAGAGCGCCAGAACAGAAATAATTGCTAAAGCGCGGAACAAAGAAAAAGCGGAACGATGAGTTCCGCTTTTTGTGCTGCGCCCCGATCCGTGGCACCGCTGACATTCATAAGCTTTACCTTCTTAACTACTTCCAGAAGCCCGCTCCCGCGTACTTAAATGCTTTATGACGACGCTGAAGTCGCTCGACTTGGCTCGTCGCGCTCCACCACTGGCCTACAAAATCCGCTCGCCAAACAACGAAGCAATAAGCGATACGGCGACTTTGGCCGTCTGATTATGGTGATCCAATATCGGATTCACCTCCACCGCTTCAGCGCTAACGAGCACCCCCGCCTCCGACAGAAGCTCCATCGCCAAGTAACTTTCACGCGCTGATATCCCGGATGGCACCGGCGTCCCAACACCTGGCGCGTAGATCGGATCGAGCCCATCCAGATCCAGACTTAGATGGACGCCTGACGTCCCCTTCGTCACCCGATCGATGGCCTGCTCCATCACGCGCGCCATGCCCAGCCGGTCGATTTCATGCATCGTCCACACTTGGATGCCGTGCTGCTTGAGAAACACGCGCTCCCCCGGATCCAAGCAGCGGGCGCCAATGATGGCAACATGCTCCGGCTTCACCTTCGGATGCGTCCCCCCAATCGCGGTAAGCTTCGGGTGACCGTACCCTAGCGCCACCGCCAACGACATCCCATGAATATTACCGGAAGGTGAAGTTTGCGCCGTGTTAACATCGCCGTGCGAATCGAACCAGATGACGCCAATAGACGCATGGTGCTGCCGAACAGCTGCCAGTGTGCCTATTGCAATGCTGTGATCGCCACCAAGCACAAGCGGAAACAACCCCTGCGCCATAGTCTCATTGACCAGGTCATACAGTTCCTCGTTCACTTTAGCCGTTTCGTCCAAGTACTTCAAATTGGCGTTCTGCGCAGCTTGCTGCTGCAGCCCTCCGCCGGTCTGCACATGCGGCTTACGCCGAACCACAAGATCACCCTGGTCAAAAACTTGATAGCCAATACCTGTTAATCGTTGCTCCAAGCAAGCGCAGCGAATCGCGCTAGGCCCCATATCTACACCTCGCCGATCAGCGCCCAGGTCCATAGGAACTCCGATAATCGCCACTTTCGGATGCAAGGCAGGGTTCATGGCTCGACACCTCCGTGGTAGTTTTCACCTTGGTTTTATTGTACGAGGTCGAAGCATGGCCTATGAGTAAAGAGAAAAAAGCTGCTGACACCATAGTGCCAACAGCTTGTGTGTGGTAAATCGATTAAAGTCAGATCGGATTAATGAGCAACTTGGTTGTAGGTCATAATCCAGACGGAGCCAGCTACTATCGTCAACAGAACGATCAGACCGAAAATGAGGGCCATAATATTCCAATGCGCATTTTCGCCTTCTTTGACATGCATGAAGAAGAACAATTGAACGCCAAACTGCAGCACAGCCATCAGCAGAATTAGCACTAATGTACCCACTTTGCCCATCATGTGATTCATAACAACCACAAGCGGAATGATCGTCAAGACGATCGACAGGATGAACCCGATGACGTATGATTTCAGCGATCCGTGGGATTCATGCGATGCATGGGCATGATGGTTGGAACCTGTTTTTGATTGACTCATCCTACATCACCCCCATCAAATAGACAACTGTGAAGACGAAGATCCACACGACGTCAAGAAAGTGCCAGTACAGCGAAATAACTTCAACTTTGCGCTTGGTTACAGCGGTAATGCCTCGGCGGCTTAGCTGGAAGATCAGGCCGATCATCCACACCAAACCTACGGACACGTGCAGTCCGTGTGTACCTACAAGCGTAAAGAAGCCTGACAAGAATGCACTCGTGCTGATCGTCGCATGTTCATGCGTAACCATCGAATAAAACTCTGTGACCTCCAAGGTGATAAAGGAAGCACCTAACAGGATCGTCACGATCAACCAGCCGATCAGCTGCTTGGTATTGCCTTTATGCATACCAAGCACAGCCAGACCGCTCGTGAAACTACTTGTCAACAAGATGAACGTTTCGGCGATGATTCCCGGCATTTTGAACAATTCTTCAGCCGTAGGACCGCCGTTTGTATTGTGATGCAGAACGATATAAGTGGCAAACAAGCTGCCGAATAGAATACAGTCAGTAATTAGGAAAATCCAGAATCCGAACGTCTTGAGCGATTCGTGATCATGTTCGTGATCGTGATCGTGCGCATGGTGTTCGGAATGAGCAGCAGCGTGTGCCATTAGACCTTCGCCCCTTTCCATGCAGCTTCAGTTTGTTTGATTTCTTCAACCGGAATGTAGTAATCCGTGTCGTAGGAGAACGAGCGGGCAACCATGCAGATCGCGACGCCAATCATAGCTGGAATTGCTAGCCACAGCCAGCCCCATACGAAACCGAAGCCGGCAAAGAACCAAAGCGACGATTTGATGAACGGAATCGCCGAGTTTTTCGGCATATGAATCGGTTCGTAATGAACGGCGCCTTTCGAAGCTGCCGTTTTGTTTTGCTTTTGCTCCCACCATTCGTCCGTCGATTTCACGGTTGGCAGAACCGCAAAGTTGTAGATCGGAGCCGGCGATGGAATCGACCACTCCAGCGTACGGCCATCCCAAGGGTCACCAGACGCACGGTGTTGTTTAATAAATTTAATACTATGAGCAATTTGCCATACTTGGAACAAGAAGCCGACACCCATCAAGAATCCGCCGATGGTGGAAACCAGGTTCAGTGGTCCCCAGCCCATATCCCAGCTGTATGTGTACGTACGACGTGTCATACCGTCCAAGCCCAGGAAGTATTGCGGCATGAAACATACGTAGAAACCGATGTTCCACAGCCAGAATGCCCATTTGCCCAAGTGCTCGTTCAGACTGAAGCCGAACATTTTTGGCCACCAGTAGTATAGACCTGCAAAGTATCCGAAGGCAACCCCACCGATCAACACTTGGTGGAAGTGCGCGATCAAGAAATAGCTGTTATGGAACTGGAAGTCAGCCGGCGCAACAGACAGCAGGACACCCGTCATCCCCCCGACGACAAAACAAGGAATGAATGCGATTGTCCACAGCATCGGCGTCGTAAATTTCAATCGGCCACGGTACATCGTGAACAACCAGTTAAATATTTTCACACCGGTCGGAATCGCAATCGCCATCGTGGAAATCGCAAAGAATACGTTGACATCTGCACCGGAGCCCATAGTGAAGAAATGGTGAACCCAAGTGAAGAAGGACAGCAAGCTAATAATCAACATGGCGAAAACCATGGATTTGTAGCCGAACAGTTTCTTTTTGGAGAACGTAGATACAACATCCGAGAAAATACCGAACGCTGGCAGGACAACGATGTAAACCTCAGGATGTCCCCACATCCAGATCAAGTTAATGTACATCATCGGGTTACCGCCGCCATCTAGGGTGAAGAAGTGAGCACCGACGAAACGGTCAAGGAACAGCAATGCCAGTGTAACCGTCAAAATCGGGAAGGCGAAAATGATGATGACACAGCTTGAGAATACAGACCAAGTGAACATTGGCATTTTCATCAATGTCATGCCTGGTGTTCTCATTTTCAAAATAGTTACGATAAAGTTAATCCCTGTCGCCAAGGAACCGATACCGGAAATCTGAATACCCCAAATGTAGAAGTTTTGTCCGATACCCGGGCTATGCGACAATTCAGAGAGCGGCGGATAAGACAACCAGCCTGCATCAGGCGAACCACCGATAACGAACGATACGTTGAACAGCATGGCGCCCCAGAAGAACATCCAGAAGCTGAGTGAGTTCAGGAACGGATAGGCAACGTCGCGTGCACCGATTTGCAGCGGAACGACGATGTTGAACAAACCGAACATGAGCGGCATGGCCATGAACAAAATCATGATAACGCCATGCGTTGTAAAAATCTGGTTATAGTGTTCCGCTTGCAGGAACTGATTATCCGGCATAGCCAACTGCAAGCGCATGAGCAGCGCATCGACGCCGCCGCGGAACAACATCAGGATGGAGCAAATGATATACATGATCCCGATGCGTTTGTGGTCGACGCTGGTTAGCCATTCACGCCAAAGCCAGCCCCACTTCTTGAACATGGTAAGCACAACTACCATGGCAACCATAGATAGTCCAATGCTGACTTGAGCACCCAAGATCATCGGATCGCCTGTAACAAAAAATTCGGATGCGAATTGTTTAATTGAATCCAGCATGCGCATTACTTCCTTTCCTACAATACATCTATTAATGATTATTCATCGAACCATGATCCATTGGAGCTTTAGGATCCGGTTGCTGCGGCTTCTTGACCTCGTCCACAACGGATTCCTCTTTCATTTTATGCTGAGGCGAGTGCATTCCAGGTTGTGTGTGAATCATTTGGCCGTTCGCATACTTGGTTACTATGTGCTGGAACAAGCCATCTGGAATGGAGGAGAAATATTGAACGCCCGATTTGCCAGGCTTCGCTAAAGCATCATAACCGTCCATCGTAAGCGCAGTTGGCGCTTGCTTCGTTTTGGCAACCCATGCATCGAAATCTGCTTGCGAGGTCGCATTCACATCGAAGGTCATGTCAGCAAAATGCTCGCCGCTGAAATTCGCTCCAGTTCCGAAATAATGGCCGATTTCGTCGGCTTGCAAGTAAAGCGTCATGGCCATGCCGGACATCGAATAGATCTGACCGCCCAGCTGTGGAATCCAGAAGGAATTCATAGGCGCGTCGCTCGTCAATTCAAACTTGATAGGCGTACCTTCAGGAATTTGCAAGTAGTTCACAGTTGCAATGCCTTGTTCCGGATACATGAACAGCCATTTCCAGTCGAGGGACGTCACTTGGATGGTAACCGGCTTTTTCTCCGATTGAATCACCTTCGACGGTTCTAAGGCATACGTGTACCTCGCTGTTACAATTGCAAGAATTAAAATAATTACAATGGGGATTCCCCACCATATTGTTTCTAATGTGTTGCTATGCGACCAGTTAGGTTTATAAGTCGCTTTGTTGTCTTTGCTGTCGCGATAGCGCCAGACGATCCAGGCCGTTAAGGCAAGCACCGGGACCAAAATGACAGCACACAGAATCGTCGAGATGACAATCAAATCTCGTTGACCTGCTCCTATCGGACCCTTCGGATCCAGTACCATGGCCTGGTTACTGCATCCAGCTAATAACACAATCATAGCCAAAGCCAAGATCGGGAATGCAGCTTTTACGAACTTTCTCATTTTCATCATCCTAATCCTCCCTCAGACACACTCTCCGATAATAAGTATTCAGTTTTCTCTAACTCGCTTTCGCATACTCTTAAGATAGCAAATTCGAACCAAAAATAAACATGCCGCCCCAAGACTTAACAAATACGTCAAAGGATCGACGTCAAGCTGTAAAATAAATGTCACAGAACGTTAGTTGACTAAAATGAAAATTTATGAAAACGTAAAAAACCCTTTAAGTTCTTCACTTAAAGGGCTGCTCTTATGTGATTAATGGACGGCGGCAGACGTTAATCTTCCTGTTTAGAGCGGGAATCAACCAAGTGAATGGCTGTCCGAATCACATAAATGAACACACTACCGACCATAAAGCCGGCGCCGACCATTAAGGACGAGTTGCGGTCATTAAAGTGATTGATATTAAACAAGCATAACAGGATGCCGATTCCGAGTAATGTCCATGCTCCGATTGTCATCAGTTTCACTAATGGCGTAACGTCGCGTTGTGTGTCTTCTTTAGAAATAGTTTTGGCCATGTGAATTCACCTCAAAATTTCAAATGTAAGTGCTTTATATATGTATTATAACACACTTTTTCGATTTTGTTCATATTTTATTCACATGATGATCAAAAAATGGACAAATTTTATTTTTGGACGAAGTTATTTCAAAATTGTATATTTGCCAATCAGCGGCAATGGCTTCACTTGTCCCTGTGCAGCAGCCACGATGCCGAGAATCGCAAGCACACAGCAGCCTAGATTGGCTAGAGGCAGCAAGATCCAACCGATAATCGGAATGATGGACAGCACGACATTTGCAACCACGCAGGCCAAAAACAAAGTAAGTCCTTGATTGGCGTGATACATAGCATATTTTGAATCTTTAGCGGCAATCAGCGGTATAAAGAACAAGATGTAAGCAAGGATGGCCATTCCCTTATTGTTCTGAATATCGGAAGAATCATACATGGGCAGCACCTCTTCTTTTACGGATTATAATCCATTATATTCGGCGATACCCAAGTATGCTGACTAATTGTGAGGATTTCTCGTACAACTTTCAGGAACGTTCCATTCGTACAGCTCTTCGGCATGACAATGAAGCGCATCAGCAATGTGAACGGCACTCTTAAGTGACATGACCCGCTTGTTATCGATGAAATCTTGTAGCTTCTCCGGTTTATAGAGCAAAATGCGGGCGAGCTCCTCTTTATTGAAGCCTGATTCGGCCATTCGTTCTTCCAACAGGCAGCGGCCAAGCTCCGCTTTCATGGCGATTTACTCACCTCCATCGTGATTGCGCCAACGCTGAAGCAGCTCCTCCTCGCGCTTCGGATCCAGGCCTGCTTTGCGGACGGTGTCCAAAGGACGGCTATGATCCCAGGCCAAAGTATCTCGGGCCGTCTCCGTCAGCGGCCGGGTTGTCAGCCCTGCCGCTTTAGCTTTTGTATTATCGACATGCATCATACCGATTAAGCTATCATGGCGAATCCAAAGCGGCAGCTCCATCCACTCGCCAACCCCCTGCTCGATGAGGAACTGTTCATCAACCCACACCAACGCCGGCTTTACTTGACTGACGCGCGCACAGGTCTCAACAAGCTCTTCCATCGTGTAATCACTGCCACTCGTATGGATCGTGCCTGTTGTTTTGTTTTCGATCAACCGCACGATCCATGCGGCCAGATCCCTGACATCGATGAATTGCAAACTCCTCTCCCTCGGCAGCGGCACCAACACCTCTCCACCGCGCTGAATGCGGGCCGGCCAATAAGTAAATCGATCCGACGCATCGTGAGGGCCTACAATCAGCCCCGGTCGGATCACCAGCGTCCTCCCCTGCATCACTTCTTGAACGGCTTGCTCACAGAGCGCCTTAAGCGCGCCGTAATTGTGGCCGATCTCGTCCAAGCTGCTGCCTTCCGGAAGCTGGGCTACAGCCGCATGCTCATCGACATCGATTTGTGTTAGATCCTCGTATACCGAAATCGAAGATATGAAAGTATAATGATCGACCTTATCTTGGAGGAAGCGCGCCGAATCGCCCACAATGCGCGGCAAATAGCCGCTAGTGTCCACAACGGCATCCCAGCGTTTGCCTTGCAGCTTCGCAAGCTGCCCGTCGCGATCGCCGATAATGTGTTCCATTTCAGGAAAAATAGAAGCATCATGCTGTCCCCGATGGAATAGCGTCACTTCATGTCCTTGATCCCATGCAGCCTGAGCAATCGCTCTGCCAAGAAATTTGGTCCCGCCAAGAATGAGCAGTTTCATAAGCGAAATACCTCCACAACTATTTTTTATCGTAAAAATATTTTATTACGTAAATTAAGAATTGTAAATACAATTAAAAGCAACCTAGTCCAATTTAGCCGAGCTAGGTTGAGATGAATTCCGATGATGATGACAGTAGTCAGGATCTACGAACTTAAAGCGACCGTTTGAGCACGCGGACGGCAATTTCATGTCAGTAAGAGGGCAAGTTCTGACTAAAGCGGTTCTAGAAGGGCGCAGGCTGCAAGAAGTCGGCTAAATCGGACTAGAGCGCGTGAAGCAAGCCTTGTATCTGCTGAAAGTGGACATAACCGCGATACAGCACGTTCGCCATACGGTGGTAAAATTATAGCGGATAGTACCGGTGATGACGGAGCAAAAAAAGCTGTCCCCTCGTCACCCTTGACGAACGAACAGCCTTATCGCTTATGCAATCACAAGATCATTCAATTTTTCACGAACATCGCGTACCAATTCAGCCGCATCTTGCGGACGGTTTACAACATCCAAACGGTCCATGTCGACGATGAGCACTTCAGAGGCATGGTAATGATTCATGACCCACTCGTCGTAACCAGACCAAAGCAGGCGATAGTAATCAACTAAGGACTTGTCCTGCTCAAAGCTGCGGCCCCGCAAACCAATTCGGTACATGACGGTCTCGAAAGAAGCTTTCAAATAGACCATCAAATCCGGCGCCTTCTTCGGCAGTTCCGCAAGCTCAGCCATCATATTGTCAGCCAGACCTTCATATACATCGAATTCCAGTTGGCTAATTCGGCCTAATTCGCGGTTCACCTTAGCGAAATACCAATCCTCATAAATGCTGCGGTCTAGTACATTGCGATTATGTACCAACGCTTCTTTAATCGATTTAAAGCGTGTATTCAGGAAGTGCAATTGCAGCAGAAACGGATAACGCTTCCTCTCAATTTCTTCCGGAGATGATGTATAAAAAAGCGGTAAAATCGGATTGTCGTCCACACTTTCAAAAAATACATCCGAATTCAGTTCTTTCCCGAGCAATGTGGCGACTGACGTTTTACCCAGCCCGATCATTCCCCCAACCACAATCACAGCCATTGACCCCTTTCTCCTTCTGCCCATTCATATTAACCATATGTCAATCGTTGCAAAGCTTCCCTATTATACAAGGAAATATGCATCGTGGGAACCTTTTTTTCGAACTTTAATTTTCTCCCTCATTCTGCGTTATTCGCTTAATTTCAACAAGTAAATCATCGGACAGGACTTGCTCGACAGGTGAAAACTCCCTTGTCGAAAACTTGATCCGCAGTAAATAAAAAACCAAAACCTTGATTGCACGTCGACTGATTGGGAAACGCTATATAAAAAAATATCAATAAGGCGTGATGAACCCATTTCTCATGCTGTCTCTAGTAGTGTAATCAAACTACGTTCAATAATGACTGAGGTGCAAAGATGATCTACGGAACGAAATTACTTGAATCGGATATTGAGCTATTTACTGCTGCGTTGACGCAGGCACCTGTATTTGTCTGGTCCTTAGACCAAGTAGGCGTTTATTACCAAGCGGATACAGGGTATATCGTGAAATATACGGCAGATTATGTGCAAATTTACAGTAATCAAGGCGCAGATGGATCCAAATCTGTCATCTACTCCAGAGACACCAATGAATTCAGTCTCCGTTAATGACCAATAAACCGCCGAATCTGCTGATCAGCAGATCATTCGGCGGTTTATTCTTATTTCAGGCCAATGCCAAGTTCGATATCGTTGTTCTAACGTCAGGAGGATCGATCGGCAGCCGTATATCTATTGTCGTCCCTTCTCCGATCGCGCTGCGAATCTGCATCGTGCCTTTATGAGCCTCCACGATTTTGAAACACATCATGAGTCCGAGCCCCGTCCCTTTTTCCTTCGTTGTATAAAAAGGCTCACCAAGTTGCTTCAGCCTGTCCTCCGGAATTCCGCAGCCATTATCCTTAGTCCGAATACGAACATAACCGTCAGCTTCCACGGATACGGTCATATGGATCTGACCATCAGACGAGATGGCTTCAATCGCATTTTTCACAATATTAATGAAAAGTTGTTTCAAATGCATCTCGGAGCATACGATCTCCGGGACATCCGTCACAAATTCAAGTGTCAGGCTTGTGTTGTTCAGCACAGCTTGCGACTCGAGCAGCGCGACCACCGTTTGCAAGATGTCACCGAGACGGCCTTGCTTATAATGCAGCGCTTCAGGCTTAGCAATCACAAGGAACTCGCTGACAATGAAATTGATGCGGTCAAGCTCGGAAAGCATGATCTCAAAATAATGCTGCTTGCCCTTCAGGTCGCTCTGCAGCAGCTGAAGAAATCCGCGCAGCGAGGTGAGCGGGTTGCGGATTTCATGTGCAAGCCCGGCCGCCAGCTGACCGGCGACAGACAGCTTGTCCGATTTGCGCAGCAGCTCCTCGGTCCGTTTGCGCTCGGTAATATCGCGGTCAATTCCAGCGAAGCCGATAATGGCGCCACACTCGTTCTTGATCGGCGTCTTCGTCACGCTGACGTGGACGAGCTGCCCGTCCTTGCGCTGCCGCACCGTTTCCAGCCCGGAGATCTGCTTCCCCGCACGCAGCATCTCGTAGATTTCATTCCGCTGATCCTCCAGAAAATCCGGATAAATCGGAAGCGGCTGATTCTTCAACTCTTCCGGCGTCCAACCGAACACTTGCTCGTAAGCGGCATTCACCGAAATCACGCTAGCGTCCAAGTCCAGCACACAGATCGCATCGGTCGTATTATTAATGAACGATTCGAGCAGTTCCTTCGTCTCACGCAGCTCGGTTTCCATCCGTTTCCGCTCTGTTATATCGACACAAGAGCCGATGACCTCTACGACGACACCTTGCTCCCTAATTGGCCGCAGGGAAGTCAAATAGGTAATGTCCCGGTAGGTCGACTCATAGATAACATTCTCTTCCCCGTTCCAGGCACGGTGATAGTAATTCTCGATAACGGCCGCCAACGAAGAAGGCCAAATCTCGAACAATCCTTTACCGATAATGTGCTCAGGCTTAAAGCCTAACCGGTATAGCAGCTCCCCATCGCATAAGGTATGCAAGAATGTCCCGCCGGCTTGGCGAAATTTCATCGTCATGCCTTGCTGCCGCCGTACGGTGTCATGAAGATCTTGCTGCGCGATCCGCAGCTGTTCACGGTCCTTGATATGCTGCGTAATATCTCTGGCGATCATATACAGACCTTCCACGATTCCGTTTACGATAATCGGCACATTTTTCACGCCTAGTTCAATGGTTTCCCCATTCCGGTGCGTTGCTCGGAGCAGATAGTTGTCGACTTCCTGGAGGGAGACCTTCCCTGTCCCCAGATCATCCAGAAATCGGCTAACCGGATGCCCCGTCATCTCGATTTCCGAAAAGCCGAGAATCCGTTCCATGGCAGGATTCGCAGTGAGAATAATGCCATTCATATTGCAGGTCAGAATGCCCGCCGGATTATGTTCAATCAACGACTTGTAACGCTGCTCGCTTGCAGCCAGCTTTCGTTCCATATCGGTCCCGCGTGAAATATCTCTATAATAGGCAATAAAAAAAAGCGGTTCGCCTGCTTCATCCTTCGCCAGCGACATGCTGCAGTCCACCCAGACGTGCTTCCCGGATTTATGTACAAACCTCTGTTCCAATTGAAAAGAACTCAGCTTCCCCTTACGCAACTGCGACATCAATGAGAGCAGCTTCTGCGCTTCTTCCCGCATCGAAATTCCATGTACTTCGGTATATAAGAGCTCTTCAGAGGAATATCCTGTAAGTGCACTCAAATAGTTATTGATTCTTAACCATGCGCCGTCGACGGATATCAGCGCCATTCCGATCGCTGCATATTCGAATGCGGCATCAAAGGTCGTGTCTTTCCAAGCTGGCTGCTTCCGCAGCATAGGGGAAGCTTCACCCTTCTCATCCAGCGGCAAATTGTTCATGATTCACATCTCCCATCTTCAAAACCCGTTTGGAAGGTTCTATCACCGCATGTTGATTTCGACGACTTGTATTTAATTCCTGCTTTAGAAACGGCTGGATTCAAAATTGCGCTCGATATGCGCCCTCTTTGTCGAAGGATGTGCTAGAATAGATCGTATGTAATCTGATAAGGGGTGACTACTGTGCCCAATATTTGGACACATCTCATTTTCGGCCAAGAATTGTTGACTCATATGGGTCATACCAACGTAATGAATGACAAACAGCTCAAGCACGTGCTATCCCTCGGATGTCAAGGTCCGGATTTTTTGTTTTATCATAACTTTCTGCCATGGAAAAAGGACAAGAAGCTGAGTACGCTCGGAAGCAGCATGCATACGGACGCATGCGGCCCGTTCCTGCTTGATCTGGTTAGGCAAGTTCAAGGCAGGGGCTTGTATAATCCTGCTGTGCTTTACGTGCTGGGATTCCTGACACATCACATCCTGGATCGCAATATGCATCCTTATGTCTTCTATAAATCGGGATTTAAGAAGTGGAACCACCAGCGCTTCGAAGTTATTATGGATACGATCGTCCTCAAGCGCAAACGCGGATTGAGCACCTGGGAGACGCCGGTATGGAAAGAAATTTACGTCGGTGAAGCCTTCCCGCTTGGCATTGTACCTGCGCTTTCGCGCTCCGCCTCCAAGCATTATCCAGTGGCTGCGGACTTATCGGAGAACGATTGGAACGACGCGTACCGGGACATGATTCGCGCCCAGAAACTGTTCCATGACCCGTCTGGCATCAAACGCCTCTTGACTTTGGGACAAATCGCGCCCTTCGTCTATACCAAAAAGCCGGCTCCGCTCGATTACATGAACGAAGCCAAGGCCGTCTGGAATTGCCCCACATCGCTTGCCGAAACGTATACGTACAGCGTATGGGATTTATGGGATATTGCATTGGAAGACGGCCTCACGGTTCTGCATGCCGCTATCCGAGCGCTGCAGAGCGGTAAGGACGCCGATTTCGCCGCCTTCTCGCACGTGCTGGGGAATCGATCTTACGAAACCGGCAAACCTTGCGGAGAAGGCCATGAAATCGTACATGTTCAGCCGATCATCTAAAGCTGGGTATCATCCACTTGGTCAAGCCAGGCTTCGATATGGCCGATAATGGAAGCGACACAGCCATCTTGGAACGGCGAGATGAGATCCGCCACTTCAACCAACGATAAGAACGACTGGCTCCCGCCTTGCTTGCAAAGACGCAAATAGTCTTGCCAAGCCTGTTCGGGAGTTTCGTTTGCCCGCTTCCAGAATTGCAGAGCGCACACTTGCGCAAGCGTGTAGTCAATGTAATAGAACGGGCTTTTGAAAATATGCGGCTGCTGCTGCCAGAATCCACCTCTTTCCAAATATGCCTGATCTTCGTAGACGCGATGCGGCAAATATTTGCGTTCGATTTCACGCCAAACCAGCTTGCGCTCTGCCGGCGATAGGTTCGGCTGCTCGTAGACGCGGTGCTGGAATTCATCAACAGCTACGCCGTAAGGGATGAACATGAGCGAATCGCTCAAATGTTTGAACTTGTATTTGTCCGTCTCCTCCGCGAAGAACAGCTCCATCCACGGCCACGCCAGAAACTCCATGCTCATGGAATGGATCTCGCATGCTTCCAGCGTTGGGAACGTGTACTCAGGCACGGCATAATCGCGGCTGCAATAGCCTTGGAATGCATGGCCCACCTCATGTGTCAATACGTCGATATCACCGCTCGTTCCATTGAAATTGGAGAAAATGAACGGCGCCTTATACTTGCTAATAAACGAGCAGTAACCGCCGACGCGCTTCCCTTTCTTGGCGACAAGGTCCATTAAGCCGTTGTCAATCATAAAATTGAAAAATTCATTTGTTTCCGGCGAAAGCTCCGCATACATCCTGCGGGCCTGCTCGACAATCCAGTCCGGTCCGCCTTGAGGCTTCGGATTGCCGGTCGCGAATATATATTTATCATCATAGTAACGAAGCGATTCCACGCCGATCCTGGCCTTCTGACGATCCTTCAACTTCGTAGCTACCGGAACGATGTGCGTAAGCACTTGATCGCGGAACGCTTGCACTTGCCCGGCGTTATAGTCGGAACGATTAAGGCGTATGTAGGCTAACTCAACAAAGTTGGAAAAACCGAGCTTGCGGGCAATTGTCGTGCGAATGCGAACGAGCTGGTCGTATATATCATCCAACTCGGCCTCGTTTTCCTCAAAGAAGTTATACTTCATATCATTCGCAGCTTTCCGCACCGTTCTGTCCGTTGACAATTGAAATGGCGCCAATTGCGACAAATTTCGCTCTTCGCCCTCATACATCAGCTTCGCCGATGCGAGCAGCTTGGAGTATTCACTGGCCAGCTTATTCTCCTGAACCAAATCATCGACGATTTCTGGAGAGAACGTACGAAGGGAAAGCTCCGCGATCGTAAATAGCTGTTTGCCCCATTTCGCTTCCAGCTCGCTGCGATAAGGCGAATCGACCAAAGCTTGATAATACTCCGTAATCAAACCCTGATAAAGCGGCGCGTGCTCATCGATGAACTCTTGTTCCGCTTTGTAAAACGCGTCTGTCGTATCCATTGTGTGCCGGATCCGTGCAATCGCTTCCATGGATTCGTATTCGCCACGGAGATTGACGATGGCTTCCATCGCATGATCTTGCTCTGCGAACGAGCCCGATTGCGCGAAGCGGTCGAGCAAGGTATGAAACTCTTGGTCCAATGCAGCGAAATCAGGTCTGACATATTCAAATTGTTGGAATTTCATGCGCTTAGCCTCCTTGGGGCAACGGTCAATTTTTTTAACCATTGATCTACTTCTAATTTACACCATCTTTATAAAGCTGGGAATGAGTAATTTGGATGAACTGCGCAGCAAAAAGCCCGCTTCATGCAGGAACGCAGAAAGCAGGCTTAGCGAATGTTTAGAAGTCCTCAATATTCGGGATTTGCCAGTCTATCTCAGGGCTTCCCAATTCACGCAAATACTGATTAGCCTTGGAATAAGGCTTGCTCCCGAAAAAGCCGCGGTATGCAGATAACGGGCTCGGGTGCGGCGAGGCGATAATTTTATGTTTCACGGTATCGATCATTTTCGTCTTCGCTTGCGCATGACCGCCCCACAGGATAAACACGACAGGCTTCTCTCGCTCATTCAGCGTTTGAATGACTGCGTCCGTGAATGATTCCCAACCTTTGTTCTTATGAGAATTCGCTTCAGCCTCGCGTACGGTAAGCACGGTATTCAGCAGCAGCACCCCCTGCTCGGCCCATTTCGTCAGATACCCGTGATTCGGAACCGGACAGCCGAGATCCGCCTGCAGCTCTTTGTACATATTTTGCAGCGAAGGCGGAATGGCAATGCCGGGCTGTACAGAGAAGCTAAGACCATGCGCTTGACCTCTGCCGTGGTAAGGATCTTGACCCAGAATGACCACCTTGGTATCGGCCAAGGAAGTCGTGTGAAGGGCTTGGAACACAAGTTGTTTTTCCGGGAAAATAGTTCGGGAATGATACTCATCGTCAAGAAATTGACTTAACTTGATAAAATAAGGCTTTTGCATCTCCGGTTCCAGACAAGCCGACCAGTCGTTAGTAAACATAATCTGCACCTCTCTCTAATCGGTCTCGGTGCCCAGTTCGCCAGTCGCGGGATCTTTAAGCACAATGCGGCCGTCCACCGGCGTGCCGTCAGCAAGCACGAGCTTCAGCTTCGCCGTTTTGCCTTTTTGCACGAGTGCCTGGACCTGCGTGTCCGTTAAGCTGCGGCCGAAGCTTTCTTTCCAGATGACGAACTTGCAGCCCTCTTTATAATGCGAGCAGCCGTAGCCTTTGCGGCCCATGAACAACGACCCTCCGCAACCAGGCCGCGGACAAGTCGCCAGCACAGTCGGCGCTCCGTCAGGCTGCGTTTGTTTGGCCGACGCCGCTTTCTTCGGCGCAGCTGCGGCGCTTGTTTGGCGAGAGACGGTCCCTCCCGTTTTGGCAGCGCCTCGCTTGCCGCTGGAGGCCGCCGGCGTTTCTCCTTCAAAGGCCGTCTTGGCCGCTCTCGCCTGCACCCGAACCTTGTCGACGATCAGCGCTGCAAAACGTTTCACGTTATGCATGAACTGCTCGTCCGAAGCAGCACCCCTGGCGATTTCATTCAAACGGCGCTCCCATTGGCCGGTCATTTCCGGCGAAGTGAGCAGCTCGACGCCTGCCCCGCGGATCAATTCGACGGCTGTGCGGCCTTTTTGCGTCAGGGCAATTTTCTTCCCCTGCATATCGATGTATCCCACCTTCTTCAAGCGCTCGATAGTAGCGGCGCGCGTTGCCGGTGTGCCAAGACCGGAATCTTTCATTGCATCGCGCAATTCTTCATCCTCGATCTGCTTGCCCGCGCTTTCCATCGCTTTGAGCAGGGTGCCTTCCGTGAAATGCTTTGGCGGCTGCGTATCTTTCTCCTTCACAATCGCATCGCTGCACTGGACACCTGCTGCCGGATCGACGGAAAAAGGTTCCGCCACCTCAACCTCCTCTTCCTCCTCATCGGCCTCTTTATCTTTATCTTTGCCTTTGGACGATTTGGGCTTGTCTTTCTTCTGGTCGGCGTAAATCACCTTCCAGCCAAGCTGCAGCAGCTCTTTGACGGTCGTTTTGAATTGCTCCTGTTCGACCTCCGTCAAGACGGTATGCATTTTATATTCGGCAGGCGGATAAAATTGCGATAAAAACCGCCGCACAATCATATCGTAAAGCTTCTGCTCGTCCGGACTCAGGCC
The DNA here is from genome assembly GCF_027789125.1 of Paenibacillus aestuarii. Classification (GTDB taxonomy): domain Bacteria; phylum Bacillota; class Bacilli; order Paenibacillales; family NBRC-103111; genus Paenibacillus_E; species Paenibacillus_E aestuarii. The sequence goes on from NZ_JAQFVF010000023.1 coordinate 225,152, forward strand.
GCTTGCCTTCCGGTTCGTCGGCAAAATGGCGTGGTGATCCTCCACCTTCGCCGGGTTGCAGATTGCCTTATTATTTTTGTGGACGAGATTGCGGTTCGCCCCCTGCACCAGCTCCTGATAAGCAGTTCCTTGCAAAGCGGACAGCGCTTTGTGCATCTCGGGTATGTTTTGCTCCGTCACATAGTTGGAGTTCGTTCTCGGATACGAGATCACCTTATGTTTCTCGTAGAGCGCCTGCGCGGTGTCCAGCGTCTTTTTCGCCGAAAACCCAAGTTTTCCGTTAGCTTCCCGCTGAAGCAAAGTCAAGTCGTACAGCTTGTACGGGTACTCTTTCGTATCTTTGACTTCATATGAAGCTATCCGCGCGGGTTTGCCTTTCACTTTAGCAGCCAGCGCCTCGACCTTTTCTTTGTCCGTCATACGATCGCCCTGCCACATCCCTTTATAGGTCGTGTCCCCCTGGACGAAGTGGCCTTCAAGCTCAAAAAACTTCAAAGACGAAAAAGCCTCAATCTGCTTCTGACGATCGTAAATGAGCGCCAACACCGGCGTCTGCACCCGGCCTACGGACAACAGCACATTGTGCTTGGTCGTAAACGCGCGCGAGCCGTTCATGCCGATCAGCCAATCCGCTTCACTGCGTGATCTGGCCGCCCGGGTCAGGTTCTCATACTCTGAGCCGTCCTTCATCGAAGCAAAACCTTGACGGATCGTCTCAGAAGTGAGGTCTGAGATCCATAAACGCTTGACTGGCTGCCGCAGCCCCAAATGCCGCTGAATCAAGGAGAAGATGTGCTGCCCTTCCCGCCCGGCATCGCAAGCATTCACAAGTTTGTCGCACTTTTTGGCCAGTTCGGCGATAACCTTCAACTGATCATAAGTCCGCGGGTTTGGTACGAGTTTGAATGTTTGAGGAATAATCGGCAAATGATCGATGCTCCACTTTTTATATTTCTCATCGTACTGATCAGGTTCAGCCAATTCAATCAAATGACCGATCGCCCATGTAATAATGAAGGAATCGCCTTCCAAATAAGATCGTTTGTTTACTGCTTTGGGTTCGATAGCGGACGCAATATTGCGGCCCATATCGGGTTTTTCTGCAATGACTAAAGTTTTCACTACCATACCTCTTGTCGAAATTTGCTGTCTTCATTACTCTTCAACTTACATGTATTCGTACCTCAAATGCGGAATTCCTCTTTGACAAATAAAAGCTAGAGCTTACTGTCATAATAAAAATGCTCCGCACGGATCGCACTGCCTAACTCCAGAATACCGTAGGAATACCTTGGCTGCCTTCTTTTATCCGTTGGTGAACCGGGATTAAACATCAGGATGCCGTCTATATTTTGCAGGTACGGAATGTGCGAGTGCCCGAAGATGACCACATCCGGCTGTTCGGCCTGGAACGCCTCCCGTGCCCGCTCCTCCGTCGTTTTGCGATAACCGTCGCCGTGAATCATCCCGATGCGATAGCCTTCCAGCGTCAGCAGCTTGCTCATGCCGAACCGTTCACGAATCAGCGGTCCGTCATTATTTCCCGTCACACCTTCACAAGGTGCGATTTGTTCCACCAGATCAATGACGAGCGGGCTCACCCAATCGCCTGCATGTAAAATGAGATCGACGCCTTTCAAACCTTGAATCAGGGCGTCAGGCAGCTTTTGCACCCGATCCGATAAATGTGTATCCGCAATGACTCCAATTCGCATCATCTTCCGCGCTCCTTCAACTTGTCCATGAGAATCATTGTAACATATTCGATGTTTGCTCTGCAGTTTGGTACAATAAGAGTTATGATTTGATGAAGGAGTGAGGATCAGCTCTATGAAAGAACCGATCGTCGTGCAGAACAAACTGAGAGAAGCAATGGGACATCTCGAAAAGCGCTTCATGGAACGTGAAGAACTCGTTCGCGTCCTGTTATTAGCCTTGATGAGCGGCGAAAATGTCCTGCTGGTCGGCCCTCCCGGCTCAGCTAAGTCACAGCTAGCCCGGGCCACGGCGCAGTTGTTCGGCAATGAGCCTTTCTTCGATTACCTGTTAACCCGCTTCACAACGCCGGACGAGCTGTTCGGGCCCGTCTCCCTGCAGAAACTGAAGCAGGATGAGTACGTCCGCCTCACGCAAGGTTATTTGCCGGATGCGCGCTTTGCGTTTTTGGATGAAATTTTCAAGGCCAACAGCGCTATCTTGAACTCCTTGTTATCTGTACTGAATGAACGCGTTTTCTTTAACGGACGCGCCAAGCAGCAGACTCCGCTGCTCTTCCTGATGGCTGCCTCCAACGAGCTGCCGGAGGACAATGAGCAATTGGCTGCTCTCTATGACCGTTTCCTGTTCCGCTACGAAGTGGAGTACGTGAAGCAAATTTCCAGTTTCGAACTGATGTTCGGGGCGCCCACAACACCGGTTCCGGCTTTGCTTTCCACCGATCTGGTGAAACAGATCAAGGCTCAAGCACTGGACGTTACTTTACCAGAGCCGCTCATTTATATGCTTTTTCAATTGAAGACGGCCTTGGAGGAAAAAGAATACATACTCTCCGACCGCCGCTGGAATAAAATCGGTCATGCCTGGAAAGTGTCGGCAGCCATTCACGGACGCAGCACAGCGGGCGTCTGGGACACAGTGCTAACGCCGCATATGCTCTGGGACTATCCGGAGGATCTCGTCGAACTGAAGGAAATTTTCAGCGGACTGTTCCAAGAGATGCTCAAAAAAGAAATGGAACAAGAGCTGCCGCTGCAATCGTACCAACTTACTGTGCGCAAATGGTTGGACAAAGAAGATGAGTTGCATGCTTTTCAATTTAAAAAAGAAGTCGGCGGCGCGCTAAGCAAAGAAGCTTCCGAGCGGCTAAAACTCGCGCTGGAAGATTGCCGTGTAGAATTGGAAGAAACGGCCAGAAGTTTACGTGGCAGGCTCGTCAATTGGCAGGAAAAGGAAAAGAAACTGCCGGAATGGATCGCCTCGCAATCTGTGTTCCTGCAATATCCTGAGCAATACGCGGTGAAGTTCACCCATCTGCGCATTCAAGGCGAGCGCATTTTACAATCCGTTCAAGGGCTGTATCGCACATTGTTTGATCGGGAAATTCCAGGTATTGTGTACGACTATACACTTTAAGAGGTAATGTGAATGATCATACGCTGTACTCGGGTAGACCGTTATGTATTTGACGGCTATGTGCATTCTTCCCGCGTCGCGCAGGAATGGATGCGTGAGGCGGTCCGGCAGTCGCCGTGGTTTACGCTAGAGCTGTTTGCCGATTTCTTCATGTGCTTCTATTTGACGAAGCCGGAGATCGATGGCACGGTGGAAGAATCCCCTTTTCACCGCTGGCTCGTCCTGACTCTTCGCAAGCAATATTTCTATGTGACGATCCATCCCCGCACCATCGGGCAAGTAAACGCTGCTTTCAAAACCGCGTTGAAAGCGCTCATGTGGCTGACCGAATCGTACGAGAAAGAAGTGAAGCGAAGACAGAAAGAGCAGCAGCAGCTTGTTCATGTCGGCACGCAAGAGAAACAGAAGCAAAGCGGGCAGGACGAAGCCAAAGTCAGCGAGCGCTTGACGGACAAGCAGATCGAGAAGCTTCGGCTTGTCGGCTACACACTGCAGCAGGGCAAGCGCACTGTGGAAGACAAGCAAGAAGCGCTCGATTCGCGCCCGCTCGTCGCAGCGGAGATTCTCGCACTCAAACGCCGCATCCTCGAACTGCAAGAGGAAATGCGCACGGAGTTTATGAAGCGCGATAAGCTGAAGGCGAAGCTGCGCAAGGCTGAGGAGGAGCTCGAGCGCCGCGAGCGCCAGATGAGCCGCATGACGGCGCGCGATACGGCGGCGATGAAGGAGATTGAGGACGAGCTGGGCGATTGGCTCGGCCGCGCTTTAAAGGAAACGCTGTCCCTCGAAGAAGCGGACAGCTTTCAGGTGCATGAGCTCGTGCAAGCCAGCCAGCGGCTCGCGAACCGCCGCTGGGGCAGCGAGCTGGGCAAGCTGAGACGGCAGACGTTCGAACACTACATGCAGTGGATCGACAAGCTGAAGCGCAGCAAAGATTTGATTGCCTTCCTGCAGGAGGTTGGGCGCAATCTGCATCACCTGCGTGTACAGCGCAAGAAGCTGCGCTCGCCCTACATCCCTGAAGCGTACGATGACCTGCGCCAGTCAGGCGACATCGCGCACCTGCTGCCGAGTGAAGCCGCGCTGCTGGCGGATGAGGATTTTGAGCCCTATTTTCTCGTCAAGTGGATGGAAAATAAGCTAATGACGTACAACTACACCGGCCTGTTGGATGAGCCGCAAAAAGGTCCGGTCATCTGCATGCTGGACACGTCCCATTCGATGCGCGGCAGCAAGCTGAGGCTGGCACAGCTCTTCACTGCCACCTTCGCCTCTTTCACGCTGCTGGAACGCCGCGACTTTGTTCTGCTGCTGTTCGGCGCGAAGGGCGAGCTTGTTGAGCATGTGCTGTACCATAAGCGGCCCGACTGGGATCGCTTCTATGGCCTCGCACAGCTCGCTTTTGGCGGCGGCACGAATTTCGACGCGCCGCTGGCCCGCGGCATGGACATTGTCGAGCATCAGCCGCATTTTAAGGATGCCGACTTCGTCATGGTGACGGACGGTGTCGGGCAGCTCTCCGCAGGCATGCTGCAGAAGCTGAGCCAGCTCGGTCACAAAAAGCAGCTGCGCCTCCACTCTCTGATTATCGGCTCCGCCCGCCAACATTTGGCCCAAAAATACGAAATTGTCGGCGTCTCCCATCAGATCCGGTTTGCAACCGCATGGGATATGCAGGATGTGGTGAAGGACGAGCTTCTGCTCGATGTTTTCGCCAAACATTAAAAAAGTCCCTATTCCTCTGCTGTCCGGCAGGAGAATAGGGACTCTTTCCCATTTTCATATCATTTCTTTTATGGTCTGTAAAGATACCCCGGTCTGATGATACACGTCCATGATGCTAGCTCTTGGGTGCAGGCGAACAAACTCTTTCACTTTCCTTGTTTCCTGAAGGTGAAGTTCGGCACATGGTTTGCAGCGCTTATCAAAGTTCACCAAGATCACTCGTCCGCACTGCTCGCAATTGGCAATCGACATGTTGCTCCACCTTTCTTAGCTATGTAATGAAGATACTACAATCATTCGGACGTGTCTGTGACTTTTGGAGGGTATCGGCAATTAAATTTGAATTTCGATCTCGTCCCCTGGTTTCAGCTCGCCGGGACGTTCGACATAGGCCACAATACCTCGGCTCTGTAAGGCGGCCTTGACAAAGCGATGCGTCAGTTCTTTAATGCCGTAATGATTGGCAATCTGTTTGCCGGGTCCTGTACAAGGCTCATTCTCTCCCTCGCACACAACGCCAGCACCGCTTGGAAGCAGCATTCGTATGCCCATGGGAAGCTTGGCCAGGCCAGGTATCCCGCTAACCACAATATTAGCGCCTAACCACTCAGGCCTAATCTCTTCCACGCCAAGCCGATCCGCGATACCTTGCAATTCTTCCACGGATACGATGCTCAGTTGGCGGCGGTTCATAATCTCCGTCCCCCGCGGATACATCGGCTGTCTAACATCAGCCTTGGCGAAGATACCGAAATGGCGGTCGCCTTCAATCCCGCCGAAGTGCAAATCCACTTTATCCAGTTCTCTCGTTACAAAGGTAGATGGATCATCCGCAATGAGTACAGCTTCAACTCTAGCTATTAAAGTCATTTCACACCTGCTTTCCTGACATATTATACCACTCTAGGCACTAATTCTGCCATATGTGCCGAAGTTTTGCGGTTTTTGTTGGATCATCCAGCATAGGCAAAGGCTTGAGCACCTGCCGGGAACGCAGCTGCATGGTGACCCTGCCAGCACGCACCAAGACGCGGGCACCTGCCACGCAGGCGCACTGAAGCCCCTCTCTAGCGCGGCTGCTCAGCTCCCCCCACCCCCGCATCTATGTAAAATTCAACGGAGGAAAAGTGCGCTCGATCCGATAAATCGCCAGATCCATCGGCACGCGGGCCTCCCATTGCTCGTATGTATCACAAATTTTCACGCATTCATCATGCAGCTCTGCCTCACCAATCCAGATGACGAATCGCGGTCCTTGCTCCGTGTCCGTAATTGATCCCGCATCCTCGCCCAGCTCTGCCTCTTCCATCCATCTAGCGCTGACGCTAACCGATTGCAGCTCCAAAGTGAGGCGAACCGCCTCCTCGACCGCCCTTGGAGCAAGCGGAATAATCATCGCCTGACAAGCATAAAGCCCCGAACGCTCCTCCATCGCCTTCTCGACCCAACTCTCCGTTCTCCCATTCGCTTCCTGCATCCTGCCCATCCTTTCCGCTCCGTGAGCGCGAGATTAAATAAAAAACGCGCCGGACCTCTTGGTCCCGCGCGATTTGCTATCCCGCAGGGAGGCCAACGCGAAATGCGTTAGCCCACCCTGGAAAATGACAGGTGTGTGCTAACGCTTCACAAAATAATGAAATTGTACGAATCTGCGATGACTAGACATAGGATTCGACTCCTTCAAAATCGTTAATTAATCTGATTATAGCGATTGTACAGCAATGATGCAATCTTTTTGTACAACTAGGGCGTCTATGCCAAAAGTGCTTCAATATCCGGCGCAATCTCCGCAGGCTCCGTTCGCGCGCTGTATTGTTTCACAATGTTGCCTTCCGCGTCAACAAGCCATTTGACAAAATTCCATTCAATTTCCCCGGTACGGTAAGGCTCCGGCGTGTGAGTAACGAGATATGTAAACAAAGGATGCGCATTTTCACCCTTGACATCTACTTTTGCGAATAATGGGAATGTTACATTGTAGTTCAACTCGCAAAAGCTTTGGATCTCTTCGTTACTGCCCGGCTCTTGGCCAGCGAATTGATTGCAAGGGAATCCCAGTACGACCAGCCCCTGGTCCTGGTACTTCTCATACAAACTTTGCAGACCTTTGTAGTGCGGGGTCAAGCCGCAGGCGCTTGCCGTATTCACAATAAGCAGCACCTTTCCCGCATAATCCCCCAGGGAACGTGTTACCCCTTTGATGGTTTGAACTTCGATATCATACAAAGACATGGCTGCATCTCCTTTGCTTTTTAACCATAGTTTCCATACATCATAATTATAGCATTATTTGCCTGCGACCCAAAATAGGAACGATCGTCATCACAGAACTTCCTTATTGCCGCCAGATGTGGTATGCTGTTTACCTATTTCTTTTCCAGAAGATGCTAACATTCTAAACTCTTAGGAGGTAACTGATCTTGGACACAGAGACTCAAAGTGCCTATCAAGAAGAACTTCAGCGGCTTGAGCAAACAAGCAATGAAATTGACAAACAACTTAAGCGCCTGCAGGCAACACCTGTATACTATGGTCCTGACCTGACTGAGCAAGCACTCGAAGTCGTGCGGGAGCAAGCCCGGGACAATTTAGGCAAAGCGGTTGAGGAGCCTTATTTTGGACGGCTTGATTTTCAAGAAACAGGACATTCCGCAGTCGCTCCACTTTACATTGGCAAAGCCGGCGTCGAAGACGAACGCACGGGTCAGCTGCTCGTCATCGATTGGCGCGCGCCTGTCGCCAGCTTGTTCTATTCCTTCACCGGCGGACTGGATCCCGCTTCTTATGAATCACCGGACGGCATGATCGAAGGTCTCGTCTATATGAAGCGCAACCTGGTGATTCGCAAGCAAATTTTGCAGCGGGTCGTTGACACGTATAACCGGGAAGAAGACTCTCTGGCCGTCGGCGACGAATTCCTGCTTTATCGATTAGGCGAAAATAAAGACAATAAACTGCGCGATATCGTATCAACGATTCAAGCTGAACAAGATCGCATTATTCGTGCCGCCAAAAACACGGCGCTCATCATTCAAGGGGTAGCGGGCAGCGGTAAAACAACGGTCGCTCTGCACCGCCTTGCTTTCCTGCTCTATCAATATCGTGAACAAATCCGTGCCGAACGCATGGTTATTTTTGCTCCGAACTCCATGTTCCTCGACTACATTTCCGGCGTGCTGCCGGAGCTTGGCGTCGGGAATATTCAGCAGAGCACGTTCACGGACTGGGTCCTCGATGTGCTTGAGAACGAAGTGAAGCTGGCCGATCCTTCCCTCACCCTGCAGACCTGGTTTGCTGTCGGGCCGAAGCGCCCCGTCATCGATGAAACAGCGCCAGGACGCTTCAAGGGCTCGATCACTTTTAAGCAATATTTGGATGACTGCCTGAAACTCTTTGAAGAATCGTACGTGCCGACGGCCGATTTCCTCCCTTGGGAAGGGGCGAAGCTGCCGCTCGCAATGATTCGCGAATGGTTCTTCGTGGAAAATAAGCATTATCCGATGGCCAAAAGACGGGAGCGCGTTATTGCCCGCATCAAACGGTGGATGGAGATGCAGCTCGACAAGATTTGGGAGCAGACGCGAAAAAAAGAGCTGAAAAAGAAAGCCGCTCAGCGCCTGCGCACATACTTGACAGGCTGGCCAGAGTATACGTCGTTCACGTTCTATAAAATGCTTTTCAGCGAGCAAGGGCGCCCTGCCAGTTTGCCGCCTGAACTGCTTGCCCGAATCCCGGAGGGGATCCAGGCGGCTTCCGCAAAACTTTTCAAGAAAAAAGAAGTGCAGCTGGAAGACCTCGCTCCCCTCCTGTACATTCATACGCGGCTGAACGGCATAGCTTCCGATCAGATGTTCGACCATGTCGTCATTGACGAAGCCCAGGACTTCTCGCCTTTCCAGGTGGCTGTGCTGGACAGTTACACGCGCAACCGCTCTTTCACGATCCTCGGGGACTTGTCCCAAGGGATCCATGCTTACCAAGGCATTCTCGATTGGAAGGAATTTTCCAGTTTGTTCCGCGAAGAGGAAACCGGCTATTTCGAGCTGGAGCGCAGCTACCGGTCCACGATGGAAATTATCCAATTCGCGAACCAAGTACTGCAGCGCGGTGTGGAGCATCCGCTGCTGGCGGTGCCGGTTTTCCGCAGCGGCAACAAAGTGCGCGTGCTGCAGACGGACGCCAAGGGTCGTCTGCCCTTGGTGCAACAAGCGATTGCCACGCTTCAGCAGGGCAATGTCAGCACGATCGCGATCGTCGCGCGCACCGAGAAATTGGCCGAGGAGCTTCACGGCCAGCTAACGGCGGCAGGCATCGACGCGAATCTGATTACCGCGAAGCAGCGCGTCTATCGCGGGGGCATCTCCGTCCTTCCCGTCTACTTGACGAAAGGACTGGAATTTGACGCTGTCGTGCTGATGGATATCACGGCACAACATTATGAGGCGACACTCATCGACGCCAAACTGCTCTATGTGGGCTGCACCCGCGCCCTGCATGAGCTTTGGCTGGTCGCCGCAGGTGAGCTGTCACCGCTCATCAATACCGATGACGCCGACATCGTGACAACGGAATCTCCGCAGTAGTAACAAGCAGCTAAACGTAAAAAAGGACCTCCAAATCCACTTGATTGTGAAAATGGAGGTCCTATCCGCTGTTCTAATAGGCTACCAGCACGCCGCCTTCGCCAGCGTACGTCCCGATGACTGTTCCCATATTCGCGAAGAGCACCTGACGGAAAGGATGCTTCTCTTGAAGCTGCTGCATGACCGCTCGCGCCCGCTCTTCACAATTGCTATGGGCAATCGCAATGATACCGTCTTCATAATCATGCGCGGCTTCCCCGATTTTTTCGATCATTCGTTTCAGCGCCTGCTGGGTGCCGCGGATTTTCTCAATGACCTCAATCGTGCCTTCATCGCTGGCTTTCATTAGCAGCTTAATGTTAAGCACGGACGCCACGGCACCGCGTACGCGATCCAGTCTGCCGCCTTTGATAACGTTTTCCAACGTGTCCAAAAAGAAAAACGTTCCCGAAGCATCAATCGCCCGGTGCATCGCTTCCACGATCTGCGCGAAGGATTGGCCCTTCTCGGCCATCTTCGCCGCTTTAAATACAAGCAGGCCTAACCCTAAAGAAGCCGTTCTCGAATCCACAACCTCGATGTTGCCTGTAAAGCCTTCTTCCAAAAACATTTCCTTCGCCATCATCGCATGGTGATACGTGCTGCTAATTCCAGATGAGAGACAAAGCACAAGAATATCTTGACCTGCATGCGCCCGCTGATATTCAGCCAAAAAATGAATCGGAGACGGACTCGATGTCTTCGGCAGCTCGCTCTCTCTTTTCATTTTGGCATAAAAATCGCACATTTCCATGTTGGGGGGCATACATTCTTCGCCAAATTGCACGGATAAAGGTACGATCGATATGCCCAGCTCCTCTACCAGCTTCTGGGGCAGATCGCAGCTGCCATCTGTGATAATCTTGATTGTCGTCATGCTCATCTTCACTCGTTTCTTATTTTTTGGCGAATACAATACCTACGGTCTGTGGACCGCAGTGGCTGGAAATCACACAGCCGGCTTCCGTGATCACAACGCGCTTCACCTTGGCGCGCTGTTCGATTTCTTTTTTCAAATATGCGGCCTCGTCAGAAGCCACAGCGTGTGTGACGAATAGAAAATCTTCGTCCATGTTGTCAGCGTATGCAAGCGCATTGTTCAACAGCTGAGCGAGCGCTTTGTCACGCTTACCCCGGACTTTATCGGTCAGCATCATCGCCCCGTTGATCACCTTCACGACCGGCCGAATCTTCAACAAGCTCCCGAGAAAGGCTTGAACACTGGAACAGCGTCCACCTTTATGCAGATACTCCAGTGTGTCGATGATGAACTCGACCTCGATCTTGGCTGCATGCGCTTCGACCAGCTCTGCAATCTGATCCACGCTCTTCCCTTCCTGTACGGCCTGCGCAGCTTTCAAGACTAACAATCCGATGCCTGTGGAAAGATTGCGGGAATCGATCACGGTCACCCGGCCATCTGCAAACTGAGAGGCGGCGACTTTCGCATTTTGTACGGTGGACGATAGTTCCGTAGACAGTCCGATATAAACGACATCGTCACCCGCTTCCACGTACGGGGCAAAAGCCTGTTCAAAGTCCGCCGGAGATGGCGCAGCCGTCTTAGGCAGTTTCCCGGTTTGCGTAACAAGCTCAAAAAGGCGCTTGGGCTGAATCGTTGTGCCGTCCTGATAGGATTCACTTTCAAAAACCACATAAAGCGGCACGACCTCAATCTGAAAAGCTTGTTTTAACTCTTCACTTAAATCACACGTGCTATCTGTAAATATTTGAATGCGGGACATATACGAACCACCTAGTCATATGAACTAACCCTACTACGAACCAATGAGGATTCGAAATTAGTATAATAGATCAAAATGGAAAGCTCAATCGCCCTGATAGGCCCGCCGGAAAAAAAATAAACCGCTAACATAACAGGCTTCTGTACGCATGTACGCCATTGCCTGATCTCAGCGGTTTATGCTTGATTTACTATACGCACGAATCATTCAGCGCGTTTCAACCATTTTTTTACATTCACAAACATGCCGTCTTTCAACAGTCTGCTTTGCTTCGCACACACATATTGTTCAACGAATAATGGATTCTCCAGCATCTCGTTCATCCCCTTAGCTTATGGTTCGTGTTTCATAAACCAATCTTAGCATTGGAACATGATTCCAGCGTCGGCGCCTTGAACGAGATGCCGCTACATAATTAGTCTAGCAACCAGGCTGGCAGAGTCGTACGACCAAAGTCGTAGACCGCCCGGATCGCCTAAATCGCGTAGATTCGGGTAGCTGAGTTTACGAGCTTAACCCCTTCTTCACGGCATAAATGGCCGCCTGCGTGCGATCCGCTAAGCCCAACTTGCTGAGCAGGTGGCTGACGTGGGTTTTCACCGTTTTTTCCGTGATGTGGCAGTGTGCGGCGATCTCCTTGTTGCTTTTACCTTGAGCCAGCAGCACGAGCACTTCTCGCTCACGCACAGTCAAGCTCTCGATGCAGCTGTCATCCGCTTCCTCCGGCGCTGGAGATGCCAGATGCGCCATCAGTTGATCCGTGATGCGCGGATGCAGCTGCGCTTGACCAGAATGCGCGCCGCGAATGGCGAGCACCAGTTCCTCCGGCTGCACATCCTTGAGCAGGTAGCCGTTCGCCCCGGCGCGGATCGCCGGCAGCACGTGATCCTGATCGGAGAACGTGGTCAAGACGATGACTTTCACATCCGGGTACAACAATTTGATTTGACGTGTAGCTTCAATCCCGTTCATGACGGGCATGATCAAATCGATGACAACAACGTCAGGATGAAGCTCCTTTACTTTGGACAGCGCTTCTTCTCCGTTGGAAGCTTCGCCCACAATTTCTATTCCAGCCTGCGTACCGAGAAAATAATGCAATCCCCTTAGCACGACGGCGTGATCATCGACCAGCAAAACGCGAATGGACATAATTCTCTCCTCTTATGAATGCATCATCATGGATAATGGCAAAGAAATACGAATAATCGTGCCCTTCCCTTTTTGGCTGTGCACACTGCAAGTTCCCCCGAGCGCTTCAGCTCTTTCCCGCATCGTATGCATACCGAACTTAACCTGGCGGGTCCTGCGGTCCATCACAAATCCAATGCCATCATCTTTAATTTCAAAATAGACCTGCTCCGCCTTGATGCGCAGCGTAATGACAGCTGACTTCGTCCTGGCGTGCTTGAGGACATTATTCAGTGCTTCTTGCCCGATCCTCCACAGCGCTTCCTCAACCATCCGCGGCAGTTCCTGGACGCCTTCCACTTGGGTCGAGATCGTCAGTCCGATTTGCTTCCCGTATTGTGCAAGCCCTGTAAGCAAGCCGTGCTCCAAGCCTGCCGGCCTGAGCTGTAAAATTAGCGAGCGCATCTCGGATAGCGAATTTTGCGACAGCTGCCGAATGTCGCTCAGTGCGTCCTTGACCACCGGCTCTGCTTCGCCCAGCATGCTTTCCAAGCCGCGCGAGGTCAGATTGAGGGAAAAGAGCATTTGGCTGACCGAATCGTGCAGGTCCCGCGCCAGACGGTTGCGCTCCTCACTGCGCGCCAAGTCACGCCGCTGTTCATACACTCTTGCGTTCTCGTAAGCAAGCGAAATATGATCAGCGAACGCCCTTGCCACCTCGGCGTCGACCGCATCAAAATATTGCCGCTTCGGGCTGCCCAGAAAAAATACGCCGATCGCCTGATCCCGAACCAGAATCGGCACAGCGACACCAGAGCGGATGTCAGGGTACAGCATCTTCTCTTTGCCCTCCCCCGGCGTAGTAAAGTGCCGATCGAAGCAGATCACTTCCTGCTGCCGGAAAGCTTGCGCGATCGGTCCGAGACTGCGCATGCTGAACGGTTGACAGCAGGAATACACCTTCCCGTTGATATATTCCGTACGCGGTGACAAACTGTCCCCTTCCTGGATGAACACCGTAACGAGCGGGATGTCGAACGCTTCGCCGAATCGCTGCACGGATTCACCGGGGATTTTTTCCGTTGTCAGCAGCCGGCCGACTGAGCGCGTGATCTCTCCGAGCTTGGTAAAATGAGCGGCCCGCTTCTGCTGCTGCCGATACAGCATCGTCCGTTCGATCGCCGTACCTATCTGGTACGCTACGGATTGGAGCAGAGACAGCTCCTCATCTGTGAAATGAATCTTTCCCGGTGAGGCGACGTTCAGAATGCCGAACATCTCTTGGCCCGCCCAAAGCGGAATCGTCGCATGATGGCTGATCCCTTCCGTATCGCCGTTGGCAATCTCCGCTTCTTCCTCCAGCCGTTCACAGCGCAAAATATTGACGGCATGCCGTAAGCGGCCATCGCGAAAACGGTCGATGCACCAGCAGGGCTTCTCCTTCAACGGGGCCATGTCGCTGCGGCGCAAAGCTGCGGGGATCCCCTCGGCAGATAAGCAGACATGCCCAAGCTCGGTATCTTTGCTAACGCGAAAAATCCAGCCGGCTTGCAAATTCGTCAACTCGAGCAGCTTCGCCAGGACGAGGGAAAGAACCGACTCCAGCTCATTAGACTGGTTTAGCGTTTCAGCGATCGTTTTGAGAATCACCAGTTCATTCGCACGAATTTCTGCAGACACAGGCCTCCTCCACCTTTCTAGAACCCGTAAATGGTCATTCCGCCATCAACAAATAACGTCTGTCCTGTGACATAGCTGGCTGCCTCAGAAGCCAAAAATACGGCGGGACCGACCAGCTCCGGCAGCTCGCCAACGCGCGCAAGCGGTGTACGGGCGACGATTTCGCCTAAATACTCAGGATCCGCGAGCAGCTTTTCCGTTAACGGCGTTTTAAAATACCAGGGGCCGATGCTGTTGACATTGATGCCGTATTTTCCCCACTCCAGTGCTAATACTTTGGTCATTTGAATCATGGCAGCTTTCGTTGCGGCGTATACAACACCGGTTCTTAGGGCAACCTGTCCAGCGACAGATGAAATATTGATAATTTTTCCAGCGCCCTGCTCCTTCATCCGGCTGCCGATCACTTGCGAGCATAAAAATGCCGATTTCAGATTAGTCTGCATAATCTTGTCCCATTCTTCATCGGTCACAGCCAGCGCTTGACTGCGGATGTTCATCCCGGCATTGTTGATCAGAATATCGATCCGTCCTGTCTGTTCGATGAGCTGGCTGACCGCTTGCTCGACTTGCTGTCTGTCGGTAACGTCGACGGTAATCGGGTAAGCTTGGCGACCTAACGCCCGGATTTCTGCAGCTACGCGCGCAAGATCCTCTTCTGTGCGGGCCAGAATAGCCACATCCGCTCCGGCTTCCGCAAGCCCGATTGCAAGCGCCCTGCCGATGCCACGGCCGGCTCCAGTGACTACAGCAACTTGATTATGTAATTGAAATGAAGGTAAATACATATTTTCATCGTCCTATTCTATATTAAATGGAAAGAAGGCTAATCGTATGGACTATTCAATTCGTGAAGAACGGGCTAATGCCATCAGTCACGGCATCGGCGTGCTGCTAAGCATCGTCGCATTCATCCTGCTTATCGTGCAGGCAAGCTTGCGGGGGGATGCTTGGCATATTGTCAGCTACAGCATATTCGGCGCAGCGCTGGTTACGCTCTATTCCTGCTCCACCCTGCTGCACAGCGTACAGCATCCTAAGCTCAAAGATTTGTTTGAAATTATGGACCATGCCGCCATTTATTTGTTAATCGCCGGCACCTATACCCCCTTCTTATTAGTCACCTTGCGCGGTCCCTTAGGCTGGACGCTATTCGCTGTGATCTGGGGGCTGGCTTTAATCGGCATGGTGTTCAAACTCTTTTTCGTCAAACGGTTTATGGTCACTTCGACGATATGCTACATAGCCATGGGCTGGCTGGTCATCCTGGCGTTCAAACCGCTCTATACCAATCTTCCTTTTGGCGGGATCCTCTGGCTAGTTATCGGCGGATTGCTTTACACGTTCGGCACCATCTTCTATCTCTGGCGTCGAGTCCCGTACCATCATTTGATTTGGCATATATTCGTCTTAGCCGGCAGCGCTTCGCATTTCATATCCATTTATGGCTATGTGCTGCACTAAATGATCAAATCCTGCAATCGCTGCACCGGAACCGTGCGTTCCACCTGACGGGCAACCGCTTCGTAGCCTTGCTCGTTCGGGTGGATATAATCATCGGCCAGATAACTGTCATCTTTATCGATGAAGGCGTCGTACACCTGAACATGAATAATATGCGGCTGTTCCAACTTACGCAAAATCAAATTAAAACGCTGCACCCAGTAAGCGGAATCCGGCACTTGCGGCAGCGGGTTATACAGGCCGATGAGGGCCATGACGTATGGCTTCGCACTGCCTTGATGCAAATGATCAATAACCTCAACGAGCTTCCGATAGTTGGCTTCGTAAACTTGCAGTGCGGTCTTTAGGTATTGAGAATCATTTTCAAAAAAAAAGGGAATTGCCGCCTGGATCAGGTCGTTGCCCCCTGCTGTGATGGTGATGACATCCGCATCTCGGACTTTCGCTTGCAAATTCGCATCCGTCTCCAGCTGGTTCAGCAGCTCTGTCGTCGTTGCCCCGTTTGTGCCTGCGTGCTGCAGGGTAACCGGCACATGCAGCAGCTGCGCTACCCATTGCTGGTATAAGACTACAAAACCCAAACCGGTCGGATCTCCAAAGCCTACTGTTAACGAATCCCCGAATGCCAGATAATTGATCGTCTTCTCCACCGCAATCACTCTCCCAAGCTGACTTATTACCAATGTATGCACGTTCGCCCTAATTGGGCACGTCAAGCCAGGCCATGGGGTGAAGTTTTTCTAGGCGAGCAACGGTTGAACGAACCTTTCGATCTGATCTTTTTCCATCCCTGTAAATTGATACTCGCAATCACAACCTTCGTCCAGCAGGACGATTTGAATGATATCCCCCACTTGGTTGCAGATGACGAGAACCGATGGGTCCTGCAGCTCCTCAGGCAGCGCTTGACCAGCCTCCGGGTGAATGCCGAGAAAAATATCCAGCCATTGCCCCCGTGTCTCTTTCTCCAATAAAGATAATGTAAACCGATGCTCCTGAGGCTCGGCGCCGTATTTCATCATTCGAATTGACCTCCTGTTAACAAACATATGTCAACTATTGTAACTCAGCTTCGCAAAAAGTGGTAGTTCGCTCTTCTTTATACTACAATAAAGATAAGAACGGATTGATGAAGGAGTAGGAGCTTCCCCATGAAAACAACCATTAATCAGACGATTGATCAGCACGCCGACCGTTTCAAAGCCATCTCCAGCTTCATTGGCGCGAATCCAGAGCTAGGTCATGAAGAATTTCTCGCCTTTGCGCGCTTGACCGAGGAGCTTGAGCACCACGGCTTCCAAGTGGAACGCGGTGTCTTAGATATCCCTACAGCATTTCTGGCTACATACGATTCCGGCAAGCCCGGCCCTGTCGTGGCCTTCCTTGCTGAATATGACGCGCTGGCTGAGCTCGGCCACGCGTGCGGCCATCATCTCATCTGCATGATGAGCATCGGCGCTGCGGTCGGCCTGAAAGCGGTAATCGCCGAAACCGGTGGTGTCATTCGCGTTTACGGCACGCCTGCGGAGGAAACGAAAGGTGCCAAGGTGCCGATGGCGGCAGCCGGCATGTTCCACGATGTGGATATCGCTTTAATGGCGCATCCTTACTATACATATGAGAAATCCGGCGAATCGCTGGCGATGGACGCCATCCAATACGAGTTTTTCGGCCGCCCGGCCCATGCCGCTGCCCAGCCTTATGAAGGCATCAACGCATTGGATGCTGTCCTGCAGCTGTTCAACTCGATCAATGCGCTTCGCCAGCAAGTCAAATCCGACGCGCGCATCCACGGCATCATCAGCGAAGGTGGTAAAGCGCCGAATATTATTCCGGATTATGCGGTGGCGCAATTTTATATCCGTTCCGCAACCCGCGCTTACACGAACGAGCTCGTCGAGAAAGTGCTGCGCTGTGCGGAAGGCGCTGCCTTGCAAACCGGCTGTACGCTTCGCACGTCGAATTACGAGTTTTCGTACGATGAGCTGCGGACGAATGAAACGTTTTCCGAGGTGTTTACTGCGAATTTGTATGCCATGGGCGTTCAGCCGAACGAGATCGAAATCGGCAAAGATCACGGCTCCCTCGACCTCGGGAATGTCTCGATTCAATGTCCGACGATTCATCCATTCGTCAAGATTATCGACGAGAAACATAATTTGCATACCAAAGAGTTTCGCGACTTGGCGATGCAGGAACGTGCCTTGGACAGCATGATTTTCACGGCGAAAGTTTTGGCGCAAACGGCCTATGATGTGCTGTCTGATGCGGCGCTATTGGAACGAATCAAAGCTGAGTTCAAAGCGAAGATATAATGCATAAAGGACTTCCAACTCCACGATCCCGTGAAATTGGAAGTCCTTTTGCGTTGGCTTACGCCGTCACGCCGGTTGAATGATTGTGGATGTGCTCGGCCTTCGTTTTGCGCTCCGACAAACGGACCAAGATGGAATAAAACATGATCATGCCGACAAAACCGCACACCCCGATCATCGTGGCCATCAGCCACGAAGACAAATACCCGCCGAGGATCACACCGCCTCCGCCAAGCAGCATCGCGCCTTTGTAAACTAAGCCGTATAAAGCCATGTAGGAGCTTCTCGCGTGATCAGGCGCAATGTCCCCGAGGTACGCCTGCTTGATCGGCACATACATCAGTTCGCCAACGGTTGCGATCAGCATAGTGAGCAGCAAGAGCCAAGGCTGATTGCTGTATGCGAGATAGCTGTAGCCTAGAATATAGCAGGTATAGCCGATGAACAGCACTTTGCCGTCCGGAAAGCGCTTCATGATCGCTGTCATCACCAGGGAAAGTACGACGACGAGGACGGTATTCTCCGTGCGTAGGAAGCCGATCATTTTCAAACCGTCCACATGCAGGCTGAGACTGCCCCAATCTAGGAATGGCGCATCGACCATCTCTTTGCCCAAGCGCACCGATATGTAATTGCCAAGATGAAATTCTACAGAAACAAGCAGCAAAGAAGCAATGGTGAAGATCATGAAAGTCGAATCTTTGATCACTGCGCTATAATTTGCAAAAATCGAGAGTGTTCCGGATGCGTTGTGGCCTTCTTTGCATTCTTTGGTCCCCTGCACCGGATGATAAACTTCATTAATGAAGAAATAAGTAACAAGTAATGAAAGAAGTCCGATGACCGATAAGCCGATAAACAATTCGAAGAGGTACGATTTGAACAAAAACGCACCGGCCATCCCGGCGACAGCAAAGCTCAGGTTGTTCATCCAGTACGTAATGGCATACATGTACTTGCGCGTCTCCGGAGCGGTGACATCGAGCAGCATCGCATCACTCGCCGGACCGTGAATCCCCCAGAACATGCTGACGGCAATCATCAGCACAAACGTGATTCCCGGCGATTCCAGCCATGGCGAGTTCGAGAGGGCCATCCCGGCAAAACACAGCATCCAGCCGACTTCAGCAGCCAGCATCAGTTTCTTCCTGCCGATGCGATCTCCGTAATACCCGCCGATGACGCCCGCCAGTACACCAGCGAGGATTCCGAGTATGACGACCAGACCTGCGCTCGTGTCCCCCATTTTGCCTGAAAAATAAATGGACATGAACGGCAGCACCATATTGTTCGCTGTGCCTGAAATAAATGACAGGCCAATCCGTATTTTTACATTGCGATGAAAATCACGGAACCTCATGCTGTACCCCCGTCTCTTTCTCGTTACTTCGAAGAAATAATCCTACCCCCACCAGCAGTAAGCATCCCGCCCAAAGCTGCAGCAGCGTAACCGTTTCGCCCAGAAGCACATAAGCCAGCAGTGTTGCTCCCAGAGGCTCGCCGAGCACCGTCATGGAAATCGATGTCGCTTTCATATATTTGAGCAACCAATTGAACACATAATGGCCAAATACGGTCGGGACGATGGCAAGCAGGAAGAAAATTCCCCATTCACGCAGCGGATACCCGCTAAAAGCCGCTTGGGCAAACAAGTTGTATACAAAAAGCACGGCTGCAGCAAACAGGAAGACAAAAAAACTGTACACAAATGCGGACATATGTTTGCGAATGCTTTGACCTAAAAGCATATGTACGGCAACGGCGATCGTCCCGACCAAAGAGAGCACATCTCCTTTGAGAGCGTCGCCAGAGAAGCGGAAATCCCCCCAGCCGATGCAGACAGCGCCGACTATGGCGATGATCATCGCGAATAAAGCTGTGCGGGTCGTTCGCTGACCGAACATGATGAAGCCGCCGACTAAAACAAGAATCGGCTCCAGTGTCAATATTGCGGTTGAACTGGCAACGGTCGTGTAGCGCAGCGAATCCATCCAAAATAAAAAATGCAGACCGAGCGCGATGCCTGAAACAGCCGTCCGCAGCCAATCTTTAATTCCAATGCGAGCGATTTCTGGCATATAGCGCCAAAGAAATGGCAGCATTAACACATTGGTCATCAGCAGACGGTACATGGCGATGACAGCGGCCGGTGCTGTCGACCATTTAATAAATATGGATGAAAACGATATAGCGATAATGCCGATAAAAAGAAACACGGATACAGGTACTTTCGGTTTATTCATCGTTGTATTCAACTTACAATTCTCCTTGCTTTATACGGGTAGACGTTTCCGTTTAAGTATAGTAGAGGATCTGTTCCTTGCCAATCTTTTTTCAGCCAACGTTCAATTACGCCAGGCGCATGTCGAATCCAAGCAAATTTTGTCCGGGTTAAAAATAATTTATCAGGCAAAGTCGAGCAATTTCATATATAATGGAAACTATGATAATTGCGTAATTACGGAGGTTGCAGCATTGACATCATTTTTCAGCACCGAACGAATGAATAAGCTTGAGCAGGATCTTCATTATGCGCAAGAAATCGTTGAGGCATTGACTGGTCATAGTGCCGTCGCGTTCGTCGTTTGCGACCTCAATCACCGCGTTCAATATAGTAATGAAAGATTTCACAAGACTTTTGGCTGGAACGCTCCGGAATTGTTCGGGCAATCGCTGCCCACCATTCCTGTAGAGGTACGACAATCTTTTCAGGAACTTCTCCACGTGAACCATTGGGAATTTCAAACAACCGGCGCACGCCGGCTATGCAAGGACGAATCGACGCTAACCGTGCAGGAATCCGTGATGCCGCTTCGCGATCTGGAAGGCACCGTCACAGCGTACGCGTATGTCGTTTCGGATATAACAGACAACAGCAACGATGTAGAACGCAAGCTGATGGAAAGCCGGCAGCGACTGCAGTCCTTGTTTGATAATAATCCGGATGCGGTCATTTCATTAGATATGTCTGGCAAATTGACAGGGATGAATCCAGCGACCTACCGATTAAGTGGCTATACGCTGGAGGAACTCGGCAGACTTCCGGTCGAACAGCTGTTCGCTCCTCAGGATCTTCATCAATTTCGCCAAGGGTTCGAGCGTACAATGAGCGGTCGACCGCAAAACTTTGAAACGATGATTTCCAGTAAAAATGGCGCAAAATTAGCACTTCATGTCACCTTGGTGCCAATTTCTTATGACGGAACGATTAACGGCGTCTATGGAATCGCCAAAAATATAACCGAGCGGAAACAAGCCGAAGATCTGATCCAGTATATGGCCTACTACGATGCCTTGACGGATCTGCCTAACCGCCGACTATTTGAGCGCAAAGTAATGCTGCATCTGAACGAGGCGGATGAAGGACAGACCAAAATTGCCATTCTCTATCTCGATTTGGACGGCTTTAAATTTATTAATGATTCGCTAGGGCACAGTTTCGGCGACCTTGTCTTGAAAGAAGTTGCTGCCCGGTTGAAATCGAGTACGCGTGAAATCGATACCGTCGGTCGCATGGGTGGTGACGAGTTCACCATTTGCATCCCTCATGTGCGGACAACAGAAGATGTACAGCCGATTGCGGAACGCATTTTGCACGAACTTCGCCAGCCCTTCCAGCTGCAAGGCCAGGATTTCTACCTGTCCGCCAGTATTGGCGTCGCCTTGTATCCCGATCACGGCAGCCAGGCGGAGATGCTGATGCATCATGCGGACACAGCCCTTTATAAAGTGAAAGAATACGGAAAAAATCACGTAAAAATTTATTCGCAATCGATGAATGAGGAAGCGATTCGCCGCCAACAGTTGGAGAGCGAGCTGCACAAAGCGCTGAAACGGGACGAATTCATTCTACATTATCAGCCGCAAATCGATGTCCAGACCGATAAAATCATCGGCTTGGAAGCGCTCGTGCGATGGGATCATCCGTTCCGTGGACTCATGTACCCGGGGGATTTTATTACCATAGCCGAAGAAACGGGACTTATCGTGCCAATCGGTAAAAAAGTGTTAGAGATGGCCTGCAGACAGTGTAAAACATGGCATGATCAAGGCTTTACCAATTTGCGCGTCGCGGTTAACCTGTCACAAATTCAATTGCGGCAAGATGATTTCGTCGACACCGTGGATCGCATCTTAAGGGCTGCAGGACTGCCGCCAACCGCATTGGAACTTGAGATTACGGAAAGTATCGCCATGCATAACACCGAATTTGTGTTAAAACAATTACACAACCTGGTTGCGTTAGGCGTGCAAATTTCCATTGATGATTTCGGCACGGGCTTCTCGTCCCTCAGCTATTTGAGCAAGTTTCCGATCCATCGCCTCAAAATCGACCGCTCCTTTATTACGAATATTGCTAATCGCTCGGAATCGGCCATTATCACATCCATTGTAGGCCTTGCGCATAATTTGAATTTGAGCGTGATTGTCGAAGGCGTTGAAACACAGCTGCAGAGAGAGGTACTGCCTAAGCTTGGCTGCACGGAAATGCAAGGCTATTTATTTAGCAAGCCCGTTCCGCCTGAAGTTTGCATCCCGCTGCTGAAGAAATCTACCATCTAAAGAAAAAAGCCCTTGCGAAGCGGCTCGTCCAACGAACTGCTTCCATGGGCTTTCCTGTATTAATCCAATACTGCTGTCATATGTTTAGCCGTTACCGACCAATGCGATGTGTTCCAGATCGATTCTTTATTTTTAAAATAAAGGATTTGCGGTGAAGCGTGTTTGATTCCGAGGTCTTCGGCAATTTGATTGGACACAGGACGCGACTCAATGACTTTTACCATATAGTAATCGACATCTTGATTCGGCTCTCCCGCCAAATATTCCTCATACTCTTCCATTGCGCTTGCGCTCACTGGGCATGTAGTGCTGTGCTTCAGGATTACCACCGGTTTCTCTGCAGAGCGATCCAGCACTTGCTGCCATTCTTCAAGTGTCGTTAATTCTTTCCAAGCCGACATGCGAACTTCCCCCTTCCCTCTTAATGAGAATAATTATAAAAGAAGCGGCAGTCAGATGCAAATAGGAGTATTGCATGCGTATCATTCGCTTTCAACGCCTACCAGATGGTATAATTGTATGGTAATTTTATACATTTATTATACAATTGGAGGCCGGTATGCCGCCTAACCCCTTACTCTCCAGGCGTTCTTTTTTGAAAAAAGGCGTGCTGTCCCTCGGCGCTTTGCTGGCCGCCGGCAGTTTAGCTGGCAGCTATTCATCGTTGTGGGAACCGCGCTGGTACGAAATTACCCGCACCAGGATGCCCTTCGCTCGGCTGCCGCAAGCCTTTCACGGCATCAATATTGTGCAGATTAGCGATATACATATCGGTCATCATTTTAATCTGACTCATCTCACCAAAGTCATGAACCTTGTGCGGCAGCTGAAGCCGGATCTTCTCACCTTCACAGGCGATTTATTCGATTCTTGGGTGAGTGAGGATCCGAAAGAAACGAGCCGGCTCCTCGCTAGCGTGGATGCACCGCTCGGCAAGTGGGCCGTTCTTGGCAACCACGATACCTACACGGGTACCACCGAAACAGCAGCCATCCTGAAAAATGGCGGATTCGAGGTGCTCTCCAACGCCCATGCGACAATTCGCAAGAATGGCCAAACTTTGCAAATTGCCGGCGTAGAAGACATGTGGACAGGCAAACCGAATTTGAGCAAAGCGCTCGCCGGCTCCTCTGCCGACGCGTTCACGCTCTTGCTCTCGCATTCGGCGAATTATGCCGACGTTGCCGCAGCTGGGGCTGGGGCTGGAGCTGGAGCTAGGGCTCATTCAGCCGATTTGCAGCTCTCCGGCCATAGTCACGGCGGCCAAGTGCGCCTGCCCTGCTAGGGGCGGTGAAAACGCCGCCATTCGGCGATAAATATGTGATGGGTTTGCATCAAGTGCCGAATTCGAAGCTGCTGGTGTATACCACTCGCGGGATCGGCACCTCCCTCTACCCCATCCGCTTCATGTGTCGCCCGGAAATTACGGTGCTGACGCTGGAAAGCACAAAACCCTGAGCGTAGTCGAAGCTCAGGGTTCTTCTTCATATTCTTGCATGTAAAAATTGGCGGAACAAAAATACAGCTTTCAGCTTTAATAAATCGTTGACTTTTTTAAAGTCCACTTGCAGAAGATCACTAATTTTTTCCAAACGGTACGTGACCGTATTGCGGTGGATGTATAATTGCTTGGCCGCTTCGCTTACTTGGCCGTCATTGCGGATGAATACT
The DNA here is from genome assembly GCF_027789125.1 of Paenibacillus aestuarii. Lineage (GTDB taxonomy): Bacteria > Bacillota > Bacilli > Paenibacillales > NBRC-103111 > Paenibacillus_E > Paenibacillus_E aestuarii. The sequence continues at coordinate 249,200 of NZ_JAQFVF010000023.1, forward strand.
TCCAGCGTTCGGATCATCTCTTGCGAATATTCAGCATCCTTTTCCAGCAGCGGACGCAATATTTTGGTGCAATAGGCTTCCATCGTCTCGGATGAAATATGCTGAAACAAATGCGCAAATTCAATCGTTTCATATTGAAGCACACGATCACATAGGCCGAGCCGGCTTGACAAGGTCATTGTTTCCAAGCTTTCCAAATACGCTTCGCGCAGGGCGTTCGGCTTTGTTTTGACCGGGCTGACATAGAAGGATACGCCATCGGCTTCTTTTAAACCGGAAGTATCGGCGGCATACTTCGCCAACATCTGTGACAGCTGCTCTTCCGGGAACGTAGCGGGTGTATTCGCCGTGTATATGGAGAAGAGCATATCTTTGAGCCCAAAATGCTGCGCTTGCAAGCTCGATGATTTGGGCTGCGCGTCCATGTAGCGCTTGAGCTCTTTGAGCTGAGCTGCGATAGACTCTTCCGTCAACTTAGCGCCTTGATTGCTCCGCAGCTTGCCGATCACGCACTGATAAGCGCCACCGAATAAGTTCACCCCTCTGGCTTGAGCTTGTTCCATGAACGCTTCCAGCGATGTTCCCCGCTCCAAATACCGCGCCAGCCCATTCTGCAAGTCGCGTTGGGCCGTTTCCTCCATATGAGACCTGAACGTAAAGCCCATATGAAAAGCTAAAATATCCGCAACTTGTTGAAAGAGACCTTCTTCTACATTCGCGATCAGCACTGCGTCAGGCATAATCAGCAAGCTGCCCAACCCTTCATCCACTTGCCCGGTTAGCGCCACTCGATAAGCGCGATCTTTCCCTGTATATACCCAGCCTGCTTTGCGCTTCCAAGGCCAGTTCATTTGCAGCTGATCATTCGACCATGAGCTCGTATTAAAAAGAATTTGGCCATTCGTGCCGATGACTGCCATCGGATAACCGACAATGCTGCTAATCATTGTGAACATGGCGACCATGTCATCTTGCTTCAGGCCGAATTGCATTAATTTCTTCTGCTTTTCCAGTACGCTTTGCAGCTGCTGTGTATTTCTGCGGTATTCTGCGTTGAATAACGCGTTCATTTGATCGGAAAATGTAAACTGGAATGGCATCTCAATTATCGGAAAATGCAAACGGTTCGCTTCTTCTACAACCATCTGCGGCAGTTCAGACCAGTAACGACCAAGTTTGATGCCTAGCCCTGCTGCTCCCCGCTCGTTTAACTTGCGCAGCAAATTAACGGTTTCCTGAGGGGAGTCTTTCATCGCGAACGCCGTTGTGAACAGCATCTCGCCTGATTTAGTCCAATCTGCGATATCCGGCGCATCCATGACGTTGACGGATTTAACGATCCGCGAATCTCCCTGCTTGCCGGCCACCAGCTTCGCTTCCGTTAATGGATAGATTGTTAACGCCTCTCGGATTGTCAGATGCATAACGCGTTCCCCCTCATTGCCTTTTTTTTGATTATAGGATGACATTGGCAAGGGAGTCAACTACTTTATGTTAGTTTAAATGACATAAACAAGAGAAAATTGAACTTTTTTTGAAATATTGAACATTTTGATGTCATATATGTTTACATCATATTAATATTCCAACTTGTATGAGGGAGGATGGCTCAAAACTTAATATTTACTCTTCGTGTCTTTAGCACTAGCTGGATGTTATAATTTGGAAATTAGTAGTAAATTAAAAGAGGCCGACTACAATGTTAAATCGTTTTTTCAGTAAAATTTATTTCAAGATTTCATCATTTAAACAAAATATGAAGCAGCTCCCAGGGGACCTCCAAGTATTTGATGAAAACTGGATCGCTGAAACCCGTCTGATATTCATTTTTTCTAGAATCCAGCAGCAGAATATTTTTCGATTTTTTCTTCTAAAAACAAGCAAATAATTAAGCCAACCCCAATAATTAGATAATTAATATGGATGGTAATCTCTAAATTTAACAAGGATTAAAATCGGAATAATTACAATTCCATCAATAATGGAGATCATTATTAAATGCTTTTTCGATATGTTCGGTGAATTAAAATTCCATAAGTAATACCTGACAAAAGCACCAAAAAGGCAAATCACCGAAATTAATAATACTGATTTCCAATCCATATTAATCCTGCAATCGACCTTCCAGCTCTTTAATCTGCCCACGCCACTCTTCATAACAATCCGATTCTTCCCATAAATCCTTTAGCTCGGAATCATCACCAAGAACTCGTTTTAGTGCTTTTCTCGAAACTTCAACTAAAATTTTGTCGAAATCTTTCTGTGAATCAAGCCACTCGATTAACTCTTCAGAAAGGTCCTCACTTGGCCTTCCAATTAAAGCAGCTACGACTTCAGCTGCAGCAATGGCTTGAGAAGCTTCACAAGCATCTAAATATTGTTCATGACCAACCAACTCTAACGTTTTTTTTAGAAATTCATGACCTTCGGAATCAAGCAAATCCCCTACCCAATCTAATGCATCATCGTTATCAAATGATTTAGTCCCCCAAGCACCCATAATTACTGCCTCCAAACAAATATGTTATTTTTATTCCGGCACTCTTTGTATAGAGCTACTATACATCTTAACATAGTAAATTCGACCTTAATATACATTTTCTGTATCTTAGAAACTACTAAAAAGCAACCGATCCACCGATCGGCTGCTTTTCACTCAACTAGACACAAATAGCGAAAGGGTCCCTTCCGCTATTCCTGCTCTACACTCCGCATTGCATACATTAAATCACACGGAACGTCCCGGTCCCCATGGCACATAAGTTGCCCTCGGTATCGGTGACTCTGCCTTGTGTTGTAATCATTTTGCGCGACTGGTGAACGATTTCCGCCGTTACGAGCATCCGGCCTTCGTTCAGCGGTGAGACGAAGTGTACGTTCAAGTTCGTCGTGACGGATTTCTCATCAGGGCGAGCCGTCATGACAACAATCCCCATCGCATTATCCAGCAGCGACGAAAGCACGCCGCCATGCACAATGCCCAGGGGATTCAAATGATGCGGCTTCGCATCCAGTGCGATCGTCACTGTACCATTCTCCAAACCAACAAACTCACAACCAAGAAAGCCCCAGAATGTCGGTTCCGCAGCCGAAGCCAGACGTTGCAGGCGTTGTTCTAATTCTGAATTGGTTACATTCACAGGGTTTCCCTCCGTTTCCATCTTCCTATTTTTCTCTTTATTCCGTATTTTGTCAAATTACAGCAAGCTCTTAAGAGCTCTGCTTCTGCTCTTCTTCCAGCAGTTGGCGACGCAGCACTTTGCCAACGAGCGTTTTGGGCAGCGTCTCGCGGAACTCGACCTTGCGCGGCACTTTGAAGGCAGCTAACCGCTCGCGGCACCAGAGCTCAAGCTCTCGCTCCGTCAGCTTCATGCCGGGCTTCAAAACGACAAATGCTTTAACCGTTTCCCCGCGATACTCATCGGGGATGCCAATTACCACCGCTTCCATAATCGCCGGGTGCTCGAACAAAATCTCCTCAACTTCACGCGGGTAAATATTGTAACCGCCAGCGATAATCAAATCTTTTTTCCTATCGACAATAGCAAAAAAGCCATCCTCATCCATCCGCGCCATATCGCCCGTATACAGCCAGCCATCGCGCAGCGTCATCGCCGTCTCCCGATCGCGGTTCCAGTAGCCTCGCATCACTTGCGGCCCTTTGACAATCAGCTCGCCGATCTCACCCAGCGGCACCTCTTCGCCCGTTTCCGAATTGACCACCTTGGCGTCCGTGTCCGGAAACGGAATTCCGATCGTCCCGATCTTCCGATATCCCCAAACAAGATTGGCATGCGTGACCGGAGAAGCCTCCGTGAGCCCATATCCTTCGACAATCCGCCCGCCGGTCAAAGCTTCGAACCGCTCCTGCACCTCCAAGGGCAAGGGCGCCGAACCGCTTACACAGACGTTGATGGACGAAATATTGTAATCTTGGATTCGTTTGTGATTAATCAATGCCACATACATGGTCGGCGCACCTGGAAAAATGGTCGGTTTCAGATCATTGATCGTATCGAGAATCAAATTGATGTCAAATTTCGGTATGAGAATCAACATCCCTGCCCGAAATACGGACTGATTCAGCAGCACCGTCAAACCAAACACGTGAAAACAGGGAATGGCACCCAAAAAGCGCTCTTCACCAAACTGAACTTTGTAACACCAGTTACTCGTTTGATACGTGTTAGCCACCACATTATAGTGCGTGAGCATCACACCTTTGGCAATCCCCGTCGTCCCGCCGGTGTACTGCAGCAGCGCCAAATCTTGCTCAGCATCCACATCTACACAGATAGGAGTGGCGGAAGCGGAGCGCAGCAGCTTTTTGAAGCTGTGCACCCCTTCCCCCTGTTCAACCGCCAGGTTGACGCCATCCTTCTTCATTTTCAGCGGGTAAAGCACATTTTTCGGAAAAGGCAAGTAGTCCTTAATCGATGAAACGACGATATGTTCTAGCGAAGGCGTCTTCTCCTTGGCCTTCTGCACACGGGCGAACAACAAATCCAACGTCACAATGACCTTCGCTCCGGAATCAGAGAGCTGGTGAACCAACTCCCGCTCCATATATAGCGGACTCGTCTGGACGACGATCCCCCCCATCATCAAAGTTCCAAAGTAAGCAATGACGGCAGGCGGACAATTCGGCATCATGATCGCCACGCGGTCGCCTCGATTCACGCCCAATGCCGTCAGCACATTCGCAAAGCGATACGATGCTTCAAGGAACGCTTTGTACGTCATTTTTTTGCCCATAAAATAGATCGCCGGTCTGTCCGGAAATTTTTTGGCTGATTGGACCAAAAGACGTGCCAGATTATGCTTCGGGTACTCGAAAGTCGGAGCCACCTCACTGGGATAGTGACGCAGCCAAGGCTTTGTTGGAGACATACAAAACCATCCCTTTCAGCTTCGTGATGTGAACTGGATTACACGACGTACTTTTCACCTTGAATCACGCGAGCAGCAATTTCCCTTTTCAAACCAATCGTGTTCACGCCGCTTCGGCGGCACAGCTTTTTCAAGATCGACAGCTGCGTGCGCAGCACATCGCCTTCTTCCATCGTGCTTAACGCTTCTTTCGCATATGCTTCGATGCTGTCGAACGCCTCGTGAACAAATACCGTCGTCATTTGCACGGCATGCTTCGCCTTCTCTTCCCCGCCTTTGGCCATCAGTTTCTGTGTACGCAGAAGACCGCTCTCCGCCGCAAAAATTTGAATCATCATATCCGCCAAATTACTCAACACCTCTTGCTGCTTCTCCAGCGCCATCCCGTATTTTTGCACGGCAACACCGCCAACCATCAAGAAAATCTTTTTGGCCATTTCGACGAGATGCTTCTCTTCTTCCAACACACCTTCAAAGACTTGGCCCGGCACCAAAGCCAGCAGCTCCCCTTGGAGCGCTTGCGCTTTTTGCAGCAAAGGCAGCTCGCCTTTCATCGCTTTTTTGACCAGCGTTCCCGGAATAAGCAGGCGGTTAATTTCATTCGTTCCTTCAAAAATCCGGTTAATCCGTGAATCCCGATAAATCCGCTCCACTTTGTATTCTTGAATAAAACCGTAGCCGCCATGAATTTGCACGCCTTCGTCAGCGACGAAGTCGAGCCCCTCGGAGGCGAATACTTTATTGATCGAGCACTCTAACGCATATTCCGAAATGCCTTTGGCCGAATGCTTACCTGCCTCCAGGCTCGTATGATCGATATCTGCCAAAATGCTGTCGAACAAGCCGCTCGTCCGGTACACCATACTTTCCATGAGGTACGTTCGGATATTCATATCCGCCAATTTTTTACCAATTAAAGGGAACTTGGAAATCGGCGTGTTGAACTGCTGGCGCGTATTCGCATAGCTGCTTGCAAGCGCAATCGTCTCCTTAGCGGCGCCTACACAGCCCACAGCCAGTTTGAAGCGGCCAATGTTGAGAATATTAAAAGCGATCAGATGGCCTTTGCCGATCTCGCCGAGCAAGTTCTCCACCGGCACATGCACGTCTTCAAAAAACAGCGGCCGGGTCGAAGAGCCTTTGATGCCCATTTTCTTTTCTTCCGGTCCCAGCGTAAAGCCAGGCAGCCCTTTTTCCACGATAAAAGCGGTAAAATCCGTGCCATTAATTTTGGCGTAAACGATAAAAATATCGGCAAATCCCGCGTTCGTAATATACAGCTTCGAACCGTTCAAGATGTAGTGCCGGCCGTCATCGGAGAGGCGTGCCGTCGTTTTAGCGCCGAGCGCATCCGAACCGGATGTCGGTTCCGTCAAGCAATAAGCCGCGATTTTGGCGCCTGTGGCCAAGTCAGGCAAATATTTTTTCTTCTGATCCGGCGTACCGAAGAAAACGATTGGCAGCGTTCCGATCCCGACATGCGCACCGATGGAAAGCGCAAACGAGGAAGCGCGCGCCAAATTCTCGCTAATAACCGTCGAGCTGACTTTATCCAGCCCGAGACCGCCGTAAATTTCCGGCACATCCGCGCCGAGCAGCCCTAAATCACCCGCTTTGCGCATGAGTCTAACGGTCAGGTCGTAATCCAGCTTCTCCAGCTGCTCATCATGCGGAAGCACTTCTCCCGTCACGAAGTCGCGTGTCGTCTCGGCAATCATCCGTGTTTCTTCGGTGAAATCCTCAGGCGTTACTATCGTGTTAAAATCTGTTTCAGCAATGACATAGCTGCCACCGATCACTTTATTTTCCATACGATCATCTCTCCCACGAATTGGAATTTAAATGAATTTCATAAATATCCCCACTAGCCTTAAGCATGAACTTCAAAAACACCTGCGGCTCCCATACCGCCACCGATACACATGGAAACAACGCCATACCCGCCGCCTCTGCGCTGCAGCTCATGAACGAGACTCGCCGTCAACTTGGCGCCTGTGCAGCCAAGCGGATGCCCAAGGGCGATGGCACCACCGTTGACGTTCACCAGCTCCTCATCGAGTTCGAGCTCACGGATGATATGGACGCACTGCGAGGCGAACGCCTCGTTGATTTCGAACAGCTTCACCTGATCGAGTGTGATTCCCGCCATCTGCAATGCCTTCGGGATCGCCTTCACCGGACCGACGCCCATAATCTCCGGCTCCACGCCCGTCAACGCAAAGGAACGAAACGTCGCCAGCGGCTTTAAGCCCAGCGCCTCTGCACGCTCGCGGCTCATCAACACCGCTGCCGCAGCGCCGTCCGACGTCTGTGACGCATTGCCCGCCGTCACCGACCCATTCAAGCTGAATGACGGCTTCAGCTTGCTCAGCCCTTCCACGGACGTATCCGGGCGCACGCCCTCGTCCGTGTCCAACACAAACTTCTTCTCGAACGCCTTCCCGCGTTCGTCCAGCCCTTTCACACACGTCGCCACAGGCACGATCTCGTCTTTGAACTTGCCGGCGGCAATCGCTGCTGCCGCCTTCCGGTGACTGCGCGTCGCGAAGGCGTCCTGCTCCTCGCGCGTAATGCCGAAGCGTCTGGCGACCTCTTCGGCCGTATGGCCCATGCCCATGTACACCTCAGGCATGGTCTCCACGAGCTGCGGATGCGGCGAGAGCTTGAAGCCCGTCATCGGGACGTGGCTCATGCTCTCTACGCCTCCGGCGACAATCACCTCCGCGTGCCCGAGCATGATGCGCTCCGCCGCATAAGCGATCGCCTGCAGCCCGGAGGAACAGAAGCGATTGACCGTGATCGCCGGCACGGTCACAGGGAAGCCCGCGTAGAGCGCCATCGTGCGGGCAAAGTTCAACCCTTGCTCGCCCTCAGGCATCGCGCATCCGATGATGATATCTTCCACATCGCTCTTTTCCAAGCCTGGCGCGCGCCGAAGCGCTTCCTCCAGCACCGCTTTGCCAAGGTCTTCCGCACGCGTTTGCGCGAAGCTGCCTTTTTTCGCGCGACCGACCGCCGTACGTGTTATCGATACTATGACTGCTTCCTTCATCGGTTTCACCTCATTATCGAAATGGTGTTGTTAGTTGCGAAGCGGCTTTCCTTTGGACAGCATATACTGCATGCGCTGCTGCGTCTTCGGCTCGCCGCAAAGGCTGAGGAACGCTTCAAGCTCCAGATCGAGCAAATATTGCTCCGTGACGAGCGTACCAGCCGGAAGATTGCCGCCGGACAAGATGTGTGCGAGCTTATTGGCAATCAACACATCGTGATCGCTGATATAGCCGCCTTGGCGCATCGTGTACGCCGCAATCTGCATCACTGCCTTGCCATTCTCGCCGACAACACGGAATTTCTCTTGCGGTCTTGGCGTATATCCTGCTTGATCCATGCGCAGCACGGCTTGCTTCGCTTCATACACGCGGTGATCCGGATTGATCACAACGCCATCCTGGGCCCGCATAAAGCCTAGGCGCTTCGTATCATGGCCGCTCGTCGATACTTTAGCCATAGCGATCGTTTCGAAGGCATGGTTGATGAACGGCTGCAGATCCACCTCCGGATCTGCGATATGCTGGCTGGCGCGCAGCGCAAGCTCCTTACAGCCCCCGCCCGCCGGTATAAGGCCTACCCCCACTTCGACGAGACCGAAATAGGTCTCCGCAGCGAACAGGATTTGATCCGCAGGCAAACACGCTTCGACGCCACCACCGAGCGTCATGCGGTGCGGAGCCGCCACAACCGGTTTTTCCAGACCTTTGAGCTTCATCATGGCGTTCTGGAACAGCCGGATGATGTTCGCCACTTCATCCCACTCGCCATCCTGCGCTTCCATGAGCAGCAGCATTAAATTGGCGCCGACGCAAAAGTTTTTCCCCTCGTTCGCCAGCACTAAACCGCGATAATTTTGCCGTACTTCGTCTACGCTCTGCCCAATCATCGTTAAAATATCTGCGCCAATCGCGTTATTCGGTGAATGAAACTCCAGACAAGCCACGCCGTCGCCGATATCGATCAAACTGGCTCCGCTGTTTGCGCGAATGACCTTTTTTTGCTGCTTGAGCGTCTGTAGGGAAATCAGTTCCGGTCTGGTCTCAAGCCCCCGGTAATCGCCAGCCAAGTAATAGAATGTCCGTCCTTGATTTTGCCGATAGAAGCTGTCGTTCCCCAAAGCAATCCATTCTTTGACCCACGCCGGCACGACGCTTCCTTCTGCTTCCATACGCTCCACAGATCGCTTCAAACCGATTGCATCCCAGGTCTCAAACGGTCCCAGATCCCAGTTGAAGCCCCATTTGAGTGCATTATCAATGTCCACGATGGAATCGGCAATTTCCCCCAATTTGTCTGCGGAGTACAGCAGCACAGGTTTCAAAATGTTCCACGCCAATTCAGAATATCGGTCCTTGGCGCCAAGCAGCGCTTTGATTTTCGCCGCCGCACCTTTGGCTTGTTTGGACGCTTCCAAGGAGGCTCCGCCAATTTTTCCGCCAACTGCATATTCCATTGTCACCAGGTCCAAAGCCTGAATCTCTTTGCCCCTGTCGGTTTGCACCTTTTTATAAAAGCCTTGCCCCTGCTTTTCACCGATCCAGCCCTTCTCCACCATGCTGCGCAAAATCGCCGGACTCTCAAAAATTTCCTTTTCCACAGGATCGTCTACAAGCTGGTACACATTGTTCGCGACATGAACGAACGTGTCTAGTCCAACCAGATCCAGTGTCCGGAACGTCGCGCTTTTCGGACGGCCCATCGCCGGACCTGTTACTGCGTCCACCTCTTCAACTGTGTAGCCCTTTGCCAGCATCTCGCGCAGCGTGACCAGCAATCCATACGTGCCAATCCGATTGGCGATGAAATTCGGCGTATCTTTCGCTTGCACGACGCCTTTACCAAGCTTTTTTTCGCAAAAATCGGTCATAAAATTCACGATCGCCGGATCCGTATGCTCGCCAGGAATCACTTCCAGCAGTTTCATATATCTCGGCGGGTTGAAGAAATGCGTGCCTAAGAAATGCTTTTTGAATTCACTGCCTGCTTGCTCGGCCATGGCGTTAATAGATATTCCTGACGTATTCGAGGAAACAATCGTCCCAGGCTTCCAGACCCTTTCAATACGGCTGATCAACTGCTGTTTAATCTGCAGATTCTCAACAACGACTTCGATAATCCAGTCGACCTCGCCGAGCTTGCTCAGATGGTCATCCAGATTACCTGGCGTAATGCGCTGGGCAAAGCTTTCGCTGTAGAGCGGGGCCGGGTTCGTTTTTTGCAGCTTGTCGATGGCTTGAACCGCCAACCGGTTGCGGACTTTGGGATGCTCCAGCGTTAGTCCAGTCGCTTCTTCTTGCGGCAGCAGCTTACTGGGCACGATGTCCAGCAGAAGTACGGGAATGCCTGCATTCGCTAAATGGGCGGCGATACCGGAGCCCATCACTCCGGAGCCGATTACGGCCGCTGTTCGGATCGTTGTCATTGGGAGTAACCTCCTTAAAATTGTGATCAGCTGCTAATCTTTTGCTTAGTCGGCATCAGCCCTTGCCTCAAGCCGATGCCCCGAATACGGACATCTCCAAAATCTCGGCGATATCCCGCGCCTTCACCCGCTCATCGACCTCCTTCAGCTTGGCGCCATCCTCAACCATCGTCAGGCAGTATGGACATGCGGAGCTGATGATCGTCGGATTTACGGTGAGCAGCTGCTCGGTCCGCGCCACATTGACACGGGTTCCTGCCGTTTCCTCCATCCACATCATGCCGCCTCCCGCTCCACAGCACATGCTGTTCTCGCGGGAACGCGCCTGCTCCACCAGCTCGACACCGGGGATCGCTCTCAGTACATTACGCGGTTGATCATACACCTCGTTGTACCGCCCCAAATAGCAGGAGTCGTGGTAAGTAATACGCTCATGCACTTCATGCTGCGGCTTAAGCCGCCCTTCCTTCACCCATAGATCCAACAGCTCGGTATGGTGATAAACCTCCGCCTCCAAACCGAATTCCGGATATTCGTTTTTTAAGGTATGGTACGTGTGCGGGCAAGCCGTTACGATTTTCTTCACCTTATACTTCTGAAAAGTCGCAATATTGTCTGCACACAGCTGCTGGAATAAAAATTCATTACCCATACGTCTAGGGGTATCGCCGGAATTTTTCTCCTCGTTGCCCAATATGGCAAACGAAATACCGGCTTCATTCATTAAGCGGACGAACGCTTTCGTAATCTTACGGCTGCGGTTATCATAAGAGCCCATGGAGCCTACAAAAAACAAATATTCGAACTGCGGATTCTCCCTCACCGTGCGCACTCGCAGCTCCCCGTCGGGATCGACTTCCTTAACCCACTTCACACGGTCGTTGCGGCTGATGCCCCACGGATTCCCTTGCCGTTCGATATTTTGCAAAGCGCGCTGCCCGTCGTGCGGCATACTGCCTTGCGTTAAGACAAGATGGCGGCGCAAGTCGATAATTTTATCCACATGCTCGTTGCCGACCGGACACTGATCCTCGCAATTGCGGCATGTCGTGCAAGCCCACAGCTCTTCCTCGGTAATGACGTCGCCAATCAACTCGGCTGTAAGCGGATCTTGTGTTCGATGTCCTGCAAAAGCCATGGCGGGAACCCACGGAGATTTAGATGTGATAGCTGCGCCCTTCTCCGTTAAATGATCGCGCAGCTTCGTAATCAGATGCATGGGGGATAGCAGCTTGCCTGTCGTATTGGCGGGACACATGCTCGTGCAGCGACCGCACTCCACGCAGGAGTAGAAATCGAGCATTTGCTTTTGCGTGAACTCCTCAATTTTGCCTACGCCGAACGATTCGGCATTCTCATCTTCCAAATCGAGTGAAACCAGCTTGCCGACCGGTTCTGTACGGCGAAGCAAAATATTGATCGGGGCCGTAATAATATGGAAATGCTTCGATTGCGGCACGTAGATAAGAAAAGAAAGCAAAATAAGCAAATGCAGCCACCAGCCAGCATAAAATCCAACAGTGGCCGCCATCGGCGACATGCCGCTGAAGGCGGAAGCAAGCAGCGAAGAGATCGGCGCAAAGCTGGAGGACGACAGCCCCTCGCGCACACGTTCGAACCCTGCGGTCACCAGCACAGACAGCATCAAAAAGAAGATAAAGAAGACGACGATACTCGGCTTCCACCCGCGCTTCAGCCTTTTCAACTTTTCCACATAACGCCTGTATGTTGCATAACCCATGGCGATCAGGATGAGTGCAACCGTGATCTCCTGTATAAGGGTAAAAAACGAGTAACCCGGGACAGGTAACCCATGGCCAATTAATCCTTTTAAAATCAGATCAAGGGCCCCCAACTGCAGGATAATGAAGCCGTAAAAGATCACAATATGCATGATGCCGCTCTTTTTATCCTTCAATAGCTTCGTTTGGCCAAACACCTGAATGGCGAATTCCTTCAACCTTGCTTTCGCTTCTTTTTCTAATTGAACGTTCTTGCCAAGCTTGATATACAAATATCGGTGGTACACCACTCTGCCGAACAGATAGACCGCATACCCGGTAACGGCCAGAAACAATAGGAACTGAATAAGTGAACCGGACATTGGACATCCTCCTTCAACCGCTAAGTCATCTTGCCTACTGAGCCAACATCTGTTTCTCTGGTTGCGTCATCCCCTTCCGTAAAAGCGCTTACATTCCATCCTCGTAAAAAAGCATTTTCATTTTGGAGTAAAGTGCCATACTAGAAAGATGCTTGTTAATTTTTAGTAGACCTGAATGCCGCTTCCTGCTTGAACTTCATGCCTGGAATTCGCCGTTGACAAGGTATACTGCATATTTTATGATGAGATTAAGAAATGAATGAGTATTCATTCACCGATATCTGTATTCTAACACCGAGGTGATTCGCTTGACAAGTAGCAAAAAACCAGACAAGTATTACGCGATTCTCGAAGGCGCGCTCAAGGTGTTCGCTGAGAATGGCTACCACAAATCGCAAGTATCGCGCATCGCCAAGGAAGCCGGTGTAGCAGATGGCACGATCTATCTTTACTTTAAGAAGAAGGAGGATATTTTGACCAGCCTCTTTCAAGAGAAGCTCGGTGAGCTTGTCGTCAAGTTCAATGAAGGCATCCACGAACAGATGACGGCCAAGGAATCGCTGCGGCGCGTGTGTGAGATCCATTACTCTGAGCTGGAGAACAACGTCCATCTTGCCTATGTAACGCAAATCGAGCTGCGCCAGAGCGATCTTGGGCTGCGCAAAGAGATTGGCCAAGCGCTAAAGAGATATATTGCCTTCATCGAAAATATACTGGAAAGAGGCAAGCAAGACGGCAGCTTCCACCCGGATACGGATGTCAAGCTCGTGCGGCTCCTCATCTTCGGCGCGATGGACGAAGTCGTCACTTCCTGGCTCATCTCTGGCCGGAAGTACTCGCTCACAGAGCAGGTTGGCAAAACCATCAACTTCTTCTTGAAAGGCATTGAAGCATAAGCGTTAGTAAGCTCTTCATAACATGTATATTCAGAAAGGAGCTTGGGTATGGACATTTTTGTATTGGTGAAGCAAACGTTTGATACGGAGGAAAAGATTACGCTGCAAGGCGGAAGCGTTGTTGAGGATGGCGCGAAGTTCGTCATCAATCCTTACGATGAATATGCCGTTGAGCAGGCTATTCAAATCCGTGACGATCAAGGCGGTAAAGTAACCGTCGTGTCCGTCGGACCGGACCGTACGGCCGAAGCTCTGCGCACCGCGCTCGCTATGGGTGCAGATGAAGCGGTGCTGATATCGGATGATCGTATTCAAGGGGATGAATTTGAGGTTGCGGAAATATTGGCCTCTTATTTGCGTGGACAATCGATTGATTTGCTGCTCGGCGGCAACTTCTCCGTGGACAACGGCGCAAGCCAAGTCGCCATTCGCGTGGCGGCGCTGCTGGGGATCCCGCATGTGACTGCGATTACGAAGCTGGATCTCGATAGCGGTACAGCCGTCGCCCACCGCGACGCGGAAGGCGATGTAGAGATCATTGAAGTCCCGCTCCCTGCGCTCTTCACCGCACAACAAGGTCTCAATGAGCCGCGCTACCCTTCTCTGCCGGGGATTATGAAAGCCAAGAAAAAGCCGTTCCAGCATTTGACGCTGGACGATATTGAAGCAAGTGCTGCTCTGGCCAAAACCAAACGTGTCGAACTGGCGCTGCCGCCGGAGCGGAAAGCAGGACGCATCCTTAAGGGTGAACTTGGCCAGCAAGTGACAGAACTTGTGCAGGCGTTGCGTAACGAATCCAAAGTGATCTAATCAAGAGGAGGCTACTACTATGCCAAAAACATTTCTCATTGTTGCGGAAGCTCGCGGCGGCAAGCTTCGTCAAGTATCCTTTGAAACGTTACGCGCAGCTCAGCTATCTGCGGAAGAGGGCGATGCCATCGCGGCCGTACTGATCGGCGGGCCAGGCAGCAAAGCGCTAGCCGGCGAGCTGGCGGCTTACGGCGCAGACGCCATCTATAGCGTCGAAGACGCCGCGCTCGATCATTACAGCTCGGAGGCGTATTTGACGGCATTGCTGGCGGTGGTCGACACACTGAAGCCGCATGCCGTCTACTTCGGCCACACGGCGAGCGGCCGCGATCTTGCCCCGCTGACCGCAGCGAAGCTTGAGGCCGGTCAGCTTTCGGACGTGACCGCCATCGAGCGCGGCGACGGTGGCGTGCTGTTCACGAGACCGCTGTATGCCGGCAAAGCGGTCGAGAAGAAAGCGTTTACCGACCCCGACAGCACATGGATCGTGACGATACGACCCAACAACATCGCTCCGCAGGCGCCTGACGCTTCGCGTCAAGCCGCTGTCACCGATGTTGCCTACCCCGCTCCCTCCCTGCGCACCATCGTCCGGGAGGTTGTAAAAAAAACGTCCGGCGCCATCGACTTGGCTGAAGCCAAGATCGTCGTCTCCGGCGGACGGGGCGTGCGCAGCGCCGAAGGCTTCCGCCCGCTCGAAGAGCTGGCGGCCGTGCTCGGCGGCGCTGTCGGTGCTTCCCGCGGCGCGTGTGACGCGGGATATTGCGAGTACGCGATGCAAATCGGCCAGACCGGCAAGGTCGTGACGCCGGAGATCTACATCGCGTGCGGCATTAGCGGCGCCATCCAGCATTTGGCGGGGATGAGCAGCTCGCGGGTGATTATCGCGATCAATAAGGACCCGGAGGCGCCGATCTTTAAAATCGCCGACTACGGCATCGTCGGCGATCTGTTTGAGGTCGTGCCGCTGCTGACCGAAGAGTTCCGCCGTTTCCTGCAATAAGAATGAACCAGCTTGCCGCTCGTGCGCAAGCTGGTTTTTTTATTGTTTTTTAGCGCGATTGCAGGTAAACTTTACTAAAAAAGATAGGAGAGAAAGGCTATGTTATCACCAACCGAGACGATTCGCCAATTTTTTGCTCAAGTTCGCTCTGGACTTAACCCGGATGCAGCGCACCAGTTCATGGCTGAGCAAGTGCTTGCGCACCAAATGACAGCTGAGAACGAAACGACCGTTAAGCGAACGCCCGGCAATTATGCGGACCATGTGCGGGAAATGATGGACGCTTACGGCGCATTTCAGCTGGAAATCCAAGAAATCATCGCACAGGAGAATCGTGTGTATGTGCGTTGGAAGCAAACCGGACAGCATGTCGGCGAGGTGGATGGCTTCGCACCGACAGGCCGAACCGTTATCGAAATCGCCAGCGCCGTTTATCGCGTAGAGGAAGGCCGGATCGTGGAGTATTGGATTCAGATCGACCGGGAAGGTATCCGTGCGCAGCTGCAGCGGAATGCATAAACAACCTTAGCGTTGTACTTGTCCGTCCAGCCAGGTCAATACATCCTGCATCACTTCATCGCGATTCGTTTCATTGAGCATCTCGTGACGTCCACCTGGGTACAGTTTGTAGCTAACATGCTGAAGGCCCAGACTCTCGTACATACGAATCAGCTTTTTCACGCCTTTGCCTTGATCCCCGACGGGATCCTCCTCCCCGGACAGCACGAATACTTTCAGCCCTTTTCGCAGCTTGCACACATAGTCGTAACGATGAATTTCTTTGAGCCCGCGGAAAAAATCCCGATAAAAACCCGCAGTAAAGATTACACCGCAATAGGGATCCGCTTCATACTTATCGACTTCTTGTCCGTCCCGGCTGATCCAATCCGATGGTGTGCGATTCGGGGCGAACTTTTTATTATAGGCGCCAAACACAAGCGTGTTGATCACTTTACTGCGGTGATGGTCGCCTAATAAAGCGCATTCGAGTCTCGCTATCGCGATTCCTCCGTTCAGCATCGCTCCCTGCGGACCGTTGGATCCGGATAAAATGAAGCCTTGCACGTGGTCCGGATTCGTATTCATATAGGAGACCATATAATGCTGCGTCAAAAATGAACCCATGCTGTGTCCAAATATGAAAAATGGCAGCTTCATTCCATACTTAATCCGCAGGTGGCTCGTAATGCCGCTCATATGACTCACTAAGCAACGAAAGCTATCTTTGGGTAATTTCCCGACTTGCTCAGGGGATCCGGCTGTTTTGCCGTGGCCTAGATGATCATTCGCATACACCGCATAGCCCTGCTGAGTTAAAAATAATGCCAGCCGTTCGTAACGTGCTGCCGTTTCCGCCATGCCATGCGAAATTTGAACGACAGCTTTGATCGGTGTTTGCTTATCCGGCAGCCACTCATAGACATAGATTGCGTTGCCCTTTGAATCTTTCCATACAAAGTGCTTTTTCTGCATGCAGCTCCCCCTCCGGAATGTATAGCTTAAGTATACCGTTTCTTTGACATGAAAACAGCCCCTTTCCGAAGAAAGCGGGCTGTTCACAAGCAGATGAATGAGGCGTGCAAGCTAGGCTTTGCTGGACTGCTTTGCACTTTTTACCGCAACCAACGGAGATTGTGCTGGAGATGGGGTATCGAACCTTTTCCGTTCGGTTTTATCGATCTGTGCGATGCGCCCGTCATGTACCACGATTTGTACCGAGCCATACTCCAATCCGTTCAAAATTTGTTTAATCCGTTCCATCCAAACTTCATCCAACTCCAATGGTTTTGCCATCTTCGAGCCCTCCGCTCCGTATTAAATCGTCCAATCATTCCAATCCTTTTTCTGTCTCTGAATCGCCGTCAGCCAATTGAGAGTCTTCGCAAGCAATTCGTTCGTGGTGGCTGTGGATGAATACGTATGATCCGCCTGATAAATAAGCTCCAGATCGCATTGCCCTTCTTGGCGCATCCAAAACATTTTTTGATACAGCGGCGCATAATCAACTGGGATCATGTCATCGGCCGTGCCGTGGATCAGCAGCACATCGCCGTTCACTTTACGCAGCTGCTCAAACGGTTGATGTTGCGACAGCGAATCGAAAAAGCGGCTTGTCAAAGAATAGCCGTGATGATCGATGGTGCCGCCAAGCGGCAGGCGTTCGTATTCACTCTTGCCGACAATGCGCACAATGTCATTGTGAGGATGCGCCACAGCCGACCAGAGCACAAGTGTCTTAACGCGGCTGTCTCTGGCTGCGGTCAATATCGCAGTCGCCCCGCCGAGGCTATGCCCGACTAAGGTGACGCGGCTTAAATCAATACAATCTATCGTCAATGCATAATCAATGACGCTTCGTGTCTGCTCGATCAGCACATCCAAGCCGCCGGCTCCATAATCTCCCGTGCTTTCACCACAACCGCCATAATCAAAACGAAGCACAAAATAGCCTTGGCTGCTGAACTCACGGGCTGCCTTCACAAACAAACGGTCAACACCTATCCGGCTGCCGATGAAGCCATGACATATGATGATCAGCGGCCATCGCTGACAATCCGGCCGACCGGCTTCCGTTTGATTTGTAGGGTAATGCAGCGTAGCCGCCAATTCCGATTTTTCGCTTTGTATGGTGATTGTGTGCTCCATCATGCAAGACTTCCTTCCATTCCAATATGTATAATGCCTTATGCCCTATTACGAATCTTGCCATTATCGCCACCACTTAACGTATCCAGCAATCGTCTACGATATCCGAGCGACATCCCCTTTCTATCATCAAAATCAGATGTGCCTTTATCGTTCTCCGGTCGTCCGGTGGATAATAAATAATTCCGATAAGTTTACTTAGTTTTATTTATAAAGTTATCTTAGCACCAGCTTTCAGAGGTGTCAATCCCTGATAAAAGAAAAAACTACCCTGCTGACGGATAGTTTTGCGACTCATTTTTGGACTAGACATCTACAGTTCGATAAAACCAAACTACAGCAACTTTTATGCCCCTCTCAGCATCCCGAAGTCCGGAAATACCCACTTGCAAAGGTCAATTGAGCCGGATCCTCTCCAAAACTAGCTTGTAATTGGGCACATTCGGTCTGCAGCACCATTTCCCCACCGCCACACGTCTGCAGTCCGGCAAAACCGAACTACAGCAACTTTATCCGCCCCTCAGCATCCCGCTGTCCGGAAATGCCCACTTGCAAAGGTCAATTGAGCCGGATCCTCTCCCAATCTCCACGCCGCCACGGGGCTAGCTAAGAACGAACAAATAAGTCAAAAAGACAGAAGCTTGTTCTATTTCTACTATTATAAATGTCTTCGCACATACGCCCCTGCATATCCTGAACCAACCTTAAACAAAGACTCTTTGTTCTTGCGATCGGGAGAAAAGCTTGATGGAATAAAACAAAAAGACCCCCTGTTCCTGCCTCCATCATATGGACGCTCGATACGAGGGAGTCTCCAGCGGTCTGGTTGACTCTTATTTATGTTTTATAGCTTTAATTTCACACTAATTCACTTGGAATTAAACCCATCTTATCACCTAATATTCGCAGCGTCAACGAGAAATTCGGCCGAATTCGCCTTGTTTTATAAGAGAATATTATGAGTCTTTAAAAAAATAATTATTGACAACGAAGCAAATCCATTGTTATAGTCAACTCAATTCCAAGTATTTCAATGCGATTAATAAATTTCGGGTGGTGTAACGTGAGTAACAAAATATTTAAAGCTACGGTTCATTCTGTGCTTATCGGCTATCTGATCGTTCTGTTGATTCTGCCGATCGCCTCCATCTATGTGAAAGGATTTTCCTTAGGGTGGGACGCGTTTTGGAAGGAAGTTACGGGACCGTTAGCCTGGAAATCGATTCTGCTAACCGTCAAGCTGAGCATCATCTCGACGTTGATCGAAGCCGTTGTCGGCAGCATCATCGCCTATGTGCTCGTCCGCTACACGTTTCGTGGCAAAAGCATATTGAACAGCATGGTCGATCTGCCCTTCTCACTGCCAACCTCTGTGGCCGGTCTGATGTTCCTCACCCTGCTAGGACCAAAAAGTCCGCTGGGCATTTGGCTGGACCATCTCGGCATTACGCTGCTGTACAACCAGACGGCGATCGTGATCGGACTGGTGTTCGTGACGTTCCCCTTTGTGATCAGAACCGTTCAACCGCTTCTGGAGCAGCTTGACGCTGCAGAAGAACAAGCCAGCTATACACTAGGCGCCGGCAAATGGTACACGTTCCGCAAAGTGATATTTCCGGCTATTTTTCCAGGCATCATAGCCGGAAGCATGCTTGCCTTTTCCCGCTCCTTAGCCGAATTCGGCGCCATCTCGCTCATTTCCGGCAACTTGCCCGGCAAAACGATGGTCGCTTCGGTTTATATATACGGCGAAACGCAAAACTACAACCCGGAAGGCGCAGCTGCCATCTCCGTCATCCTATTGACCCTTTCGCTCCTTATCCTTTGGATCATTAACGTACTCACGCATGGAAAGGGGCGCCTGGCATGAAAAGAGCACTTATCACATTTTCCTTTCTCGTCATTTTGTTACTGATCATCCTTCCGTTTCTCGGCATTACGTTTGGCGCGTTTGAAGAAGGGGCAGGAGCTTTCTTCCAATCCCTTGCTCGTCCTGAAGCGATTCATGCCATGTATATCTCATTCATCATCGTCATTACTGTCACTGTTCTGAATACGATCGTTGGCATTTACTTGTCTTTGGAAATCGTTCGCGGATCCTGGATTGCGCGCTGGGTGAAACCTTTCATCAATGCCATCATCGACCTGCCATTTGCCGTATCGCCGATTATTGTCGGGTTGATGGTCATCCTGCTTTTTGGTCCGAATACGATGCTTGGCACTTTTTTTGAAGCTCACCACATGAAAATCGTGTATGCCCTGCCCGGCATGATTCTGGCCACCGTGTTTATCACGTTTCCCTTAATGGTGCGCGAAGTTGTCCCGCTGCTGGAGGAGATCGGCACGCAATCGGAAGAAGCTTCCGCCACTCTTGGCGCCGGACCTTGGCGCACATTCCTGCAAGTCACCTGGCCGGCTATCCGTTGGGGCGTCCTATATGGTCTTATCCTTACCATCGCCAGATCGCTCGGGGAATTCGGCTCCATCCTCGTCGTTTCCGGCAATATTATCAACCAAACTCAAACAGCGACCACGCTGGTTTACCAGGATGCGGAAAATTTCAATAACGTCGCTGCTAACGCGCTGGCATTCGTTCTAGGACTTATATCGATCGGCATTCTGCTCGTTCTCGAATGGTTGAAACATCGCAGTGAACGCCTAAGAGCTTAGTGGTTTCACCCTTATTTCGATTTTGTCAGGAGGACACCTGTATGCATATTGAGGTTAAACAAATCAACAAATACTTTGGAAATTTCCATGCGATCCAAGATGTGAATTTCAGCATTGAGAGCGGTCACCTCGTCGGTTTGATCGGTCCGAGCGGCGGTGGGAAAACGTCAATTCTCCGCATGCTCTCCGGGTTAGAAAGCCCGAGCACCGGCGACATTTATTTCGACGGTAAAGTAGCGACGCAGCTGCCCGTTCAAGAGCGCGGTATTGGCTTCGTTTTCCAAAACTACGCGTTGTTCAAACACATGTCTGTGTTCGATAACATCGCGTATGGGCTCCGTGTTTTGAAAAAGCCTAAATCCGACATTATTGATCGGGTTACTTACCTAGTTGGATTGATGGGCTTGAGCGGACATGAACATAAATACCCGCACCAACTTTCCGGCGGTCAAAGACAGCGTGTCGCCTTTGCCAGAGCGTTGGCGCCGGAGCCGAGGCTCCTTCTGCTCGATGAACCGTTCGCAGCGATCGATGCCAAAATTCGCAAGGAGCTGCGGCTGTGGCTGAGAAATCTAATCGACGAGTTTAAAGTGACGACGCTCTTCGTCACACACGATCAAGACGAAGCGATTGAGGTTGCAGATGAAATTATTATCGTGCAGCAAGGCCGGATCGAACAGCAAGGCACTCCATGGGAAATTTACACCAAACCGGCCACTTCCTTCGTCGCTTCCTTCATCGGCGAGTCGAACACTTTACCCCATTTTGTTCCGCTGCATGGCTTCCCTTACTTGGAAGAGGTGCAGCAGAATGGCAAATGGCTGCCCGACGTTAACGTGCTGATCCGTCCGGAATCCATCGAAGTCCGCCCGCATGACACTTCGATTTTGGCGACTGCAGGTGAAGCTGGCATTGTGACGCATGTTCATTTTCGCGGAGATTCCTGGTACTTGGAGATTCAGACCGGCGAACTTAAGCTTTTCGCTTACCAATCCGTTAAAGAGCGGCTTTATAAGCCAGGTGATGCGGTCAATATTTTGATCCATCAAATCTCTGTATTTGCACCAAACGGGAACAAAATCATTGAAAATCAGGCAAAACAAGATCCGATGCCTGTTTTTATATAAAATCAAAGGGGAGTTGTCATTCATGAGAAACAAAAAAACGTTAGGTACATTAACCGCAGTCTTGCTCACGGCGAGCCTTTCTTTAACAGCTTGCGGCACGGCGGATAAGACCCCAAGCTCATCGGCTTCACCACAAACAACAGCAGCTGCCGGCAGTACGCCGAAAGCAGCGGAAGGCGGCACAGTCACGATCACCATCGGCGCCTACTCGATTTTGAAAGATTCTTTCGATCAAATTTTGCCTAAGTTCAAAGAGGAATGGAAAAAGAAAACCGGTCAAACGGTCGAGTTCAAGGAGTCCTATCAAGCTTCCGGCTCACAAGCAACCGCCATTATCCAAGGTTTCGAAGCTGACATTGCCCCGCTCTCTCTGGAGGGTGACATTCAAAAAATCGTGGAAAAAGGACTCATTACCAATGATTGGAAAAGCAAGCCGCATGGCGGTATGATTACTGGCTCTATCGCAGCCATTGGCGTGCGTGAAGGGAATCCAAAGGGCATTAAAGACTTCGCCGATTTAACCAAATCTGGCGTTGAAGTACTGATCCCCAATCCTAGTACTTCCGGCGGTGCCAAATGGGATATCAATGCCATCTATGGCGCTGGACTGAAAGCTTCCGAAGCAGCCGGCAAAAAAGATCCGGAACAAGCGAAGAAATTGCTAGCGGATGTTTATAAAAATATTAAAGTGCTCGATAAAAGCGGCGCAGACTCCCTCACCACCTTCGACAAAGGTGTAGGCGATGCGATTGTCACTTATGAGAATGAATTGATCGCGCGCATCCAGAGCGGCAAAAAATATGTGGAAGTGATTCCGCAGTACACGACTTCCATTGAGAATCCCGTTGCGCTAATCGATAAGAACGTGGACAAACACGGCAACCGCGAAGCTGCGCAAGCGTTCCTGGACTACTTATGGAGCCCTGAAGCACAAAAAGTGTTTGCGGATAAAGGGTTTCGTCCGGTAGACCCGACCATCGCCAAACAGTATGAGAAAAACTACACGAATCCTTCAGGATTGTTCGATATCAAGTACCTTGGCGGCTGGGATCAAGTGAACAAAGAACTTTACGGCAAAGGCGCCATTTGGGAAACGATTCTTGCTCAAGGCGGTGCGAAGTAATAAAAAAAAGGTGCTCTGCAAGTCATTATCCATGACTGCAAGGCACCTTTTTCAATATTTATCGGCCGTCGCCATCCAGCAGATTGCCGAGCCCGCCGAGAATCCCGCCTTCTTCCTTCCGTCCACCCGGCATGGCTGCGGATACGACCCGGTCCGCCAAGCGGCTGAACGGCAGCGTTTGGATCCATACGCGCCCTGGTCCGCGCAGAGTAGCGAAGAACAACCCTTCCCCGCCGAAGAACGCGGTTTTCACACCTTTTACGAACTCGATATCGTAATCCACATTATCGGTCATCGCCACTAAGCAGCCGGTGTCGACACGAATCATCTCACCGGGACGAAGATCGCGCTGCACAATCGAACCGCCGGCATGGACGAAAGCCAAGCCGTCGCCTTCGATTTTTTGCATGATGAAGCCTTCTCCGCCAAAAAATCCAGCACCCAGCTTGCGTTGGAAAGCAATGCCAACCGAAACGCCCTTAGCCGCGCAGAGGAACGAATCCTTCTGGCAAATGAGCCTGCCGCCGAGCTCCTGCAAATCCATAGGCAAAATTTTCCCCGGATACGGAGCCGCGAAGGTCACTTGCTCTTTGCCATTGTAGCTGCGGTTCGTGAACACGGTCATGAACAAGCTCTCGCCCGTCAGCAGCCGTTTGCCTGCGCCGAGCAGTTTGCCCATGAAGCCTTTGTTGTCGCTGCTGCCGTCGCCGAAAATAGTCTCCATGTGGATGTTCTGATCCATCATCATCATGCTGCCTGCTTCGGCAACGACGCTTTCGCCCGGGTCCAATTCGATCTCCACGTACTGCATTTCATTTCCGAGAATTCGATAATCGATTTCGTGTGCATTCATACGGGTTGGGTTCCTCCTAATATTGAAAATCCATATATACTTCTACTTATTACGGTTTGAAGCAACGTTGGTTTCAACTGAGGTACAAGTGTTAAAAGGTATGCGCCATCCGCTCCGCTTTACGCTGTTTGCGCGCTTCATAGCGGGCGGCGGCAGTTTCAAACAGCCGCTTCTCTTCGTCTGTCTCCGGGATGATGGCCGGTACGGGAGTAGGCTGCCCCTTTTCGTCCAACGCCACGAAGGTGAGGTACGATTCGGCTGTCGTTTTCTTTTCGCCGGTCAGCAAGTTCTCCGACTCCACCTTCACATACACTTCCATGGAGCTGCGGTGCGTCCACGTGACGACAGCTTCCAATTGAATCGCTTCACCCAATTTGACCGGCGCAAAGAAGTCCAGGCTGTCACTGGAAGCCGTCACGACGCCACGACGAGAATGGCGCATCGAAGCGATCGTTGCCACTTTATCGATATATTGCATAACACGGCCGCCAAACACGGTATGGTGATAATTCGTATCGGCCGGCAAAATGATTTCTGTTAACACTGTCCGCGAGAGTCTCGCTGGTTTTGCATCCAAGATAATTCCTCCTGTGCCGTTCTAAGATGTTCGTAAAAAACGCATTCAAAGCCGCGTCTTATTCGTAGCTGATCGTAAGCTCACCAGCCGCCTGCTTCGCCAGCTTACGGGCCTCTTCCACCGTGTCCGCACTGCTGAGCGCAACCGCCATCCGGCGTCCCACCTTCGTCTCCGGCTTGCCAAAAATGCGCACCTGCGTATTCGGCACAGACAGAGCTTGTTCCAAGCCGCCAATTTGGTACGCCTTGGTCTCGCGGTCGGCTTTCAGCGTGTAGCTGGCGCCTGGCGTCAACAAGCGAATGCCCGTAATCGGCAAGCCGAGGATCGCCCTCGCATGCAGGGCAAATTCGCTAAGATCTTGCGTCGCCATCGTCACCATGCCCGTATCATGCGGACGCGGGGAAACTTCGCTGAAGTACACGCCATTCGCCGTTAGAAACAATTCAACGCCATAGATCCCGAAGCCTCCGAGCGCATCCGTAATCGTCTTGGCGATGTGCTGCGCTTCTTCAATTTGCTGCGCGCTCATCGCATGCGGCTGCCACGATTCAATGTAATCTCCATCCTTCTGAATATGCCCGATCGGAGCGCAATAGGTAGTGCCGGATACGGAGCGGACAGTGAGCAGTGTAATTTCCGAGTCAAAATGGATGAACTCCTCGATGATGACGCGCGCATTTTTCGCCCGGCCGCCTTCCATCGCGATGTTCCACGATTGTTCCACATCATCCGGCGTCCGGCAGATGCTTTGCCCTTTGCCGGAGGAGCTCATGATCGGCTTAATGACGCAAGGCGTTCCGATCTTGGCGACGCCGGCATGAAGCTCTTCCAAGCTGTCGGCGAATTCATATTTCGCTGTGCTCAGCTTGAGCGTTTCGGAGGCGAGACGGCGAATGCCTTCGCGGTCCATCGTCAGCCGGGATGCTGTCGCCGTCGGAATGACGCGATAGCCTTCCTGCTCCAGCTCCACCAGCACAGGAGTGGCAATCGCTTCAATCTCCGGCACGATCAAATCCGGGCGCTCCTGCTCGATTAGGCTGCGCAGCTGTTCGCCGTTCAGCATATCGATGACATAGCTGCGGTGAGCGACTTGCATCGCCGGCGCATGGGCATAGCGGTCAACTGCGATCGTCTCCACGCCGAGACGCTGAGCCTCGATGACCACCTCTTTGCCGAGTTCTCCAGACCCCAACAGCATGATTTTTTTGGCATTTGTCGATAATGGCGCTCCGTACATGAAATGAATGTCCTCCTTGGTTCACCCTAAGTATGATATGTGCTGAAAATGAAGATATGTAAAAACCGGTGATGCTTCCTATCCCCCTGGATTCGACCTGAATCGACATCCCGATCTCGTTTTATTGTAAAGGATTTATTTGCTAAAAGATAGATTTCAGCAGCAGTTTGCGCAAAATCGGCGCCAGCTGCTGCGGCAGCTCTTCCACATGGGGAACGACAATCGAGCTGCGCCCATATATGTTCCGCATCGTGATCCGCTGCGTTTCATGCACCGTGCCCCCGGCGAGGAACACGCTGATCACCTCGATGCCTTGGCGGCGCGCCTCCAGCACCGCCTCGCAGGTGTCGATAATTCCCGCCTCGTGGTAGTTGGCCGCCGAGGGCTCGCCGTCCGAGAAAATGAGCAGGACGCGCTGCCGCTCCGGCCGCCGAAGCAGCTTGCGCGTCATGCTGCGAATGGCGAAGCCGTCGCGGTTGTCCTGCTGCGGCTCAAGCTGCAGCAGGGCCGCCCCGCGCCCAGCCGTGCAGGAGGAGGCAAAATCGACCGTCACCTGGAACAGGTTCGGCGCCTCCTCCTCGGTCACACGGTCCGCGTCTTCCCAGAAGCCCACCACTTCGTGGGGGATGCGCAGCCCGCGCAAGGTCTCGTGGAACAGCACGAGACCGAGCTTGGTTTCGTCCATTTTGTCATACATGGACGCCGAGCAGTCGACGAGCAGCGCGAACGCTGCGTCGAGCTGCGGGACAGGCGCGCGCTTCTTATAGAAGAGCCGCGGCGCCTCTTGCGTGACGGCTCGCGTCAGCCGCTTGTCGAGCCGCCCGAACAAGCGGTCGCCGCGGGGGGCGATCCGCTTCTGCTCCAGCGTGCGCCGGATCGCGCGCTGCAAAGGCTTAGCGAGCGGCGCTACGCGCTCGCTGAGGCTCTTATAAGCGGCCTCCTGCGCAGCAGTGGGCCGCTGAGGCGGCAGCCACGTCGCGGTCGCGTACGCGCTCGTGGCGCCCTCCCCGTGCCCGCCCGCTGGGGGCACGGCGTTGCTTTGGCGCCGCTCCGGGGCGGCGCCGGTGTGTGCGGCGCGCAGCGAGCGGCCCTGCGCGATCGCCAGCGCCTGGTCCGCGGCGTCGCCTGCGCGCGGCGCATCGCCTAGCGCGGACGTGCGGGTGCCGCGCTCAAGCTCGAACCGCAGCAGCCCCGGGCTCGGGTCGCTGGTTTCGCGGTGCCAAGTCGGCATGCGCTCTTGGCCAGGCTGCTGGCGCTCCCCTTCTTCCCCGGGGAGCGCATCATCGTTCGCGAGCCGCTTTGCGCGCTTTCGCTCACCCTTATGCGAGGCGGGCAGCGGATCGTCGACGCCGCTTCCCGCCTGCATCCAAAAATATTGCGCCTGGGCATCACGAGCCAGCCCCTGCGCCAGCAAATCCATCATCCGCTGGCAGCAGGCAGCCACCTCTTCAGTATGCTCCGCTTCCTCGACCTGTTCCAGCAGCGGATACAATGCAGCAATTCGCGCCTCTATGCCTTGCGTCTGCTCTGGCGCCAAGTTCCACTGCGACTGGCTCCAGTGGACACCGGTAAACCAGCCGTAGACGAATAACAGAACCGCTTCCGCCTGTTCCCCCTTCTGCAGGTGCACACGCAGCTTATGTGTATAGTAGGCAGCATAGATGCGATGCCGCTGTGCGAAAACTTTCGCCGTGCCTGGCCTAAGCCTGCGGCAGATGCGCTCCAGCCGCATATCTTCGCACAAGGCGAAGAACTGCAGGGCCAGTTTCGGCAGGGGCTCCGCTTGGCTATCGCGCATATACGCGCTAACCGCTGCCGCACCTGTGTGCCAAGCGCTCCCAATCCCGTGCAAATAGACGTCGCTCTTCATGCCCGCCGCTTTATCACCGGCTGGGAGGTCGCGCCAAAATTGGCTCACGGTGATGCGCCCTTCCTTCTCCATATAAGCAGCATGAAAAGCTGCCTCCACTTCCAGCTCTTTGCGGGCAGTGAACATCCGCGCCAGATCAACTAACTGCATGTGGAGGCTCGAATCGATTTTATCATCCAGTAAGCTTAATTTTCCTACGAACATCGGTTTAGAATAACGTGTCCGCTGCATTCATCACAGCAGCACGCTCCCTTTCGTCCTCCAATTTATCGGCAATCGCTCTGGCTACGGCGCGCATCGGCGGTATGTATGCGGCGAGATCGCATGCATCAAGCAGCGCGCGAACCGATCCCGCTTCATCCGGGAGCTGACCCATTTCAATGAGCGTCAGCAAATCAGCGGATAATTGCACAAAGGTAGCGAGCTGCTTCTCGTCCTTAAGCACGGATTGTCCGCGCAGCAGCTGCAGCAGCTTGTCCCCTTGCAGGTAAGGTACGTCAATGGTGACAAAACGGTTCTTCAAAGCTTCATTGAGCGGCACCGTTCCAATGTAGCCCTCATTGATAGCAGCTATCACGCGAAAATCGGGATGAGCCGTGACGACTTCGCCTGTGAACGGGTTCGTGATCGTCCGACGGTGATCCAGAACGCCGTTAATGAGCGGCAGCGTTTCCGGCTTCGCCATATTGACCTCGTCGATGTACAGGAAATGTCCCCGGGTCATCGCTTTGATGATCGGTCCCGGAATGAACGTGATCGAGCTCCCGCCCTGCTCGTGATGCTGCAATGTTTTGAATCCCAGCAGCGCTTCTGCATCCAGATCCGTGGAACAGTTCACCGCATGCAGCGGCTGTCCGAACAGAGCGGACACATGTTCCGCCAGCTTCGTTTTACCGGAGCCGGTCGGCCCTTTAAGCAGTACATTTTTGCCGAGATATAGGGAAATCACCGCATCTTGCAGGACATCTTCGCGCGGCGCTTCAAAATTCGCCGTTCCGATCAGCTTTCGCTCTTCGCTGGTCAGCGTCTCCAGGACGCGCCTTTTGGTATTCGTTAAGTGCTCTGTAATAGGCTCTGGCCATAAAAAGAATGACATAAAAAAATTCCTTTCCTGATCTAGGTGTATTCCTTACTATTTATCAGGAAACTGGAGATGTCAAGTTATATCCCGTCGGCCACAAACGGGTCTTTCACGATCGTATGCGAATAATACGCCATCCGCTCCCCGCATTCCGGGCAGCGCTGCTTGCTTGGCAGCTCATTATATAATTGCGCCAGGCTGTATGCGGTCTCGTAGTTAATCGCTTCAATGACATCTTCCTTTTGCACGTATTCGCATCTTGGTGAACTGCAATAAGCGCGTATTTTAAATCTGCTGATCATGGCTGCTCTCCTAATGGAAAACCCCCAGTGCCTGTTAGCAGCTGAGGGTTGTTCCGTTTTATTTGTTCATTAGCTGATTCTGGCCTGTCGAATAGGTTGGAAAAGCATATTGCACCATCGTATTAAACTCGTTTAAATAGGCATCCATCATCTTGTTTTGACGCTTCTGCGCGTCGTAATACAGCATGCGGTTGACGAAATGCGGATTGGTTGAAATAAACACGTTCGCATCCGGGTAAACGCGATTAATTGCATGACGAATCGCATTGGTACTATCTGCCGGGAGCGGCTTGGAAGAAACCCAATCCATCTGTGTGCCTGCGCCTGAACCGAACAAGCCTGCTTCAGATTCCGGATTGTTCGTTTTACTCAGCATATGCTGGTGGTCACTGGCACCCATTGCCTGCATGCCGCCCATGTCTATAGCAACATAAATATTATGATTGGTGACAGCCACGGCTGTGGAGCCGACTTTGGCCGTCTTCATGATGTGATCGGCCAAATCGCGATTCATTAACAGATGTGTATTCTCATGCGCTTTGGTGTTGTCAATCGTTGATGGAACCAACGAGGGCGGCGCGGATTGTGCAATGCTTTTGGCGCCAATGGACGGGTTCTCATTATTACGTGAATCCGCATCCCAACTTCCGGCATTCATATTGTTGGAAGTAGCTCCCCCTGCTTCGCTGTGCGAGTTGCTGTGTCCGCAAGCCGGAAGCATGCAAAGCAATAAAGCTAATGCTGACATTTTGATGATGTGCTTATTCACGTGCGTCCCCACTATCCTTTCTGGAAGTCTGATCTTACTTATCGTGGCTGTCATCTCCCGGCGTGTACGCGATCAGCGCGACGTCATAACCGAGTTCATGCTTCATGCGCGACTCCAAGCTGCGTAGCTCCTGAAGCAAGTCCTCTCTATTGTCTAGATCGGCGAATTCATAAGTCTCTCTTCTCATGCTTGCCAACACACCCCTCTTCAGTAAACGTTCCATATTGTTAATATGGACAAATAACCTGATTTTTACCAAACAAAAAAAGCCCGTCTCCGCATAAAATGCGAAAACAGGCTTAGATCCGTTTCGATCAAGATTCATCTTTATTGCGAGTCTCATCCAGCTCTTCGAGCAGCTTACGGACGGACGCAGCATCTACGTTGCCTTGCTCACGAAAAGCTCTTAATTTTTGCAGCAGATCGGCTGCGACTTGTTCATCTTCCTGCTGTCCGATTTCTGGCGCTGGATCAAACCAAATGTAGAAGCCTTCAGGGCCGTTACGCAAAAATGGTTTGTTCCAGTTGGCCGGATAATCAAACGGCTGCTCACCGAAAACCAGACCTAACACATCATCGCTGTCTACCGGCAGCAAATAGTGAAAAGATTCCGGCTCACCCGTATTGGTGAAATCCCTATGCAAATAAGCATAATGCAAATAATGCTCGCCGGTTTCTTGATCTTTGGCGATCTCGTACCGTTCTAACTCGCCGCCATGCAGCTCCTTAATAGAAACAATTCGCTCAGCCAACGTTTCCGAAGCAATTTTTTGCTCGTGCTGCAACGATTTTTCCGTCATATACGCACTCCTTCCTGACTAGCCTTCAGCGCGATGTGAAGAATGATGAATGGCAGCATGATTCGTTGCGGTGTTCCGCAATGAACGTTTTGGTAACTTCCATTTATTTACAACAGAAAGCATCCTTAAAATAACAATCAGGACGAACAGAACGGCTAGCTGCCAAGTGCCTTGCGCCCAGCCCAATCCAACCAGAGCGCCTGCCAGCATCCCCCAGACCGCGTAAATCTCATCCCGCAGCACCAAGGGCTTGCGTCCCGCCAGAACGTCGCGAATCATCCCGCCGCCGATCCCCGTCAGTACAGCTGCTACGATGACCGCGCTGAGCGGATGACCCATATTGGTCGCATACAGGGCTCCTTGAATAGAGAATGCAGCCAATCCGATTGCATCGAAAAATGCTTCCCATGTTTTCCACAAACGAATATAGCGAACTGGCAAAAAAAAGACGAGCGTCATTGCAAATAACGCGATTTGAAAATTAAGCCCTTGCTCCCACAGCGAAACAATCGGCTTGCCGATCAGCAGGTTGCGGATCACACCGCCGCCAAACGCCGTCACCAGGCCCAATACATAGACGCCTAGAATATCATATTCTTCTTCCATAGCGACAATCGCACCACTCACCGCAAACGCGATCGTGCCGATGATGCTAAATAATTCCCAGTTCACTTGCTGCAGCTCCTGTCACTTAGATGTCCCAGTCCAGTTGTACTTCACGGCCGGTATGCGATGAACGATAAATGGCATCCAAAATTAAATTATTCGTATATCCGGTCATGACCGATGTGATCGGCTGTTTGCCTTCGCGGATGCATGCCAAGAAATGCTTGGCCATCCGTACCCGCGGGCCTTCATCTTGATCCGGGATGCTTAAATCTACATCCGCTTCACGCTCGAACAACTCAGCAAGCAATTTGCCCTTCGTACCGCGAATCGAGGCACCGCCTTCGGAACCGAGCAGCTGCACGTACGGCTGATTGTCGGTTTCCACGAGGGCCGCCCAGCTGACATCTAGGGAGAGCGTAGCGCCGTTATCCAACTTGATCATTGCCGTCGCCAAGTCTTCTACATCATATCGGCCGTTCCAGTTCGGCGTTCCCCATGTGCCGATCCCCTTTTTGCGAGGGCCGAACTCCGCGTACGTAGCTCCATAAACCGAAACTGGTCTCGGATTGCCCATCAAATAAAGTGACAGATCCAGCATATGCACGCCAAGGTCGATCAGCGGCCCGCCACCGGATTTCTCCATTTGCGTGAACCAAGTGCCCCAGCCAGGGATGCCCTTCCGTCTCACCCATCCTGCTTTCGCATGATAAATGTGACCTAGCGCCCCTTTCTCCACCTGCTGCTTCACTTGCATGGACAGCGATTCCCAGCGGAGCTGGTGAGGAATCATCAGCACTTTGCCGCTCTTGCGCTCCGCCTCCACGATTTGCTTGGCCGATTCCAGGTTAATCGCCATCGGCTTCTCCAGCATCACATGCTTGCCTGCTTGCAGCGCCTGAACAGCGATTGGCGCATGCCACTCATTGGATACGGCGATGATGACCGCTTCAATAGACTCATCCGCCAGCAGCTGCTCCGTTGTTGCGTATACCTTCTCAATTTGATGCTCTTTGGCTCTAGCTTCAGCTAGCGGCAAATAAACGTCCGTCACCGCTGCAATCTGGGCGTCTGGAATCTGCTTCAGCACTTCCATATGTACATTTCCAATATTGCCGGAACCAATAATCCCGATTCGAATCGGATTCTGCGAAGTCATGACCGGTAACCCTCCACTGTCTCTATTTATACAATCTTTCTTATTATAAATGTGGGTTTGTCTCCCCGCAACTGGGAATAGGCGAGAATGGTGCGCTATTCCTCGGCGTGTACAGGGCGTTTCTTTCCTCTAATCTGCACGGCATTCAATCAGAATACGGACAAAATGAGGCGAATACATTGATAAAGCAATAGACTTATACTTTTTTAATAGTTGTTCGAAAACATATTTAACATTTGAAATGTATCTTAGTAGGTAGAAAACTTATTGAAGAATCATCTACCAAGGAGGTATGGACATGCATTCGCTATCCATCAAATTTATTA
This sequence comes from Paenibacillus aestuarii, assembly GCF_027789125.1. GTDB lineage: Bacteria > Bacillota > Bacilli > Paenibacillales > NBRC-103111 > Paenibacillus_E > Paenibacillus_E aestuarii. The sequence continues at coordinate 281,525 of NZ_JAQFVF010000023.1, forward strand.
ATAAAACGATACCTGTCGTAAATTACACGCATAAACATTCCCAAATCGAGCTGCTTCGGCAAAAATTGAAGGAGCTGGAGCTTCATTTTGAATTTCGCAAGAAGTTAAAAATGATCTCCCTCATTGAAATCATTGGGGATGTCGCGATTTTCAAGTATAACGACGGAACAAAGCTTTATCTTGAAGTATCCTAAGCTTGACCGGGAAAATAGTCATTATGCAGCTGTTCAAGCTCCTGCAGAGAGCGACGAGCCCAGGCTTCCAAGTCCGCTAGCTTACTCATTTGTGCGGTTAGCGCTCTCTTCAGCGATTCTTTATAATCAGGCACAGTGCCCGAATAAGGCCGAATGGTCGAAATCGGCATAAGCGCAATTTCTTGATAGGCCAACGCGCGGCGCTGGTGGAAAAAAGCGACACCTGCATCCATCGGGTTGTGCAAATCACCTTGTGTCGGATGTTCTTTCACGGCCAGTATCCGAACGGCTGCTTTAATCGCACTGGTCATTTCGACCACTTCCCCTATATACACTCCGGTTTTATATTCAGCGCTTACGAAATCTCCAATTTGTAGCGATCCCATATTCATTCTTCATGACCTCCATTTTTTTATTCAGAGCTGATCAATGGCATCAACTGCCGATACAGCTCGTCCACGGATTGCATACGGTATATGAACCGCTTGTCTTTTCCTGGCTCCATGATCACGATGCACGGTACGCTTGTAATTTGCCATTCCTGCGTAATTTGCGGCAGGTACAGGATATTGCTCTTCACCAGCGGCAACTTGGGTTGCATCGTCAGTATCACTTCAAGCATCCGCTCCGTTACTTTGCACGTGCCGCAGAACGGGGTGTAGACGAACACGGCCAACGGTTGTTCCCGATTGCTGTTCACTCGGTTATAGAGCTGCTGCTGCGACAGTTCTTCCATCCTACATCCCTCGCTCATCCAGCCATGCCAGGCTGTCCATGGCGTAGTCCAGCAGCCTCGAGAAATCATCGATATGACTCTCATTGATTTTTCTTCCGAACGATAGCGTAATCTGATTGTTCATGAATGACACCGCAGATCCATACATAAACGAAAGCTGCTGCGATATTTTCGGACGATGCTCCCAAATCTGAAGCAACTGCTTTTCAATTTCAGCACAATCCTTCTCCGCGTCGGTTACTTTGGTATACAATTTGATCTCCAGCGTGCATCCTGGAGAGGCGGACGGATTTTCCAAAATTTCCGCAGCGAGATCGCTCAAGTGCACATGCAAACAAAGTTCCGCTTTGCTTGGACGGGTCGTTTTTTTCGTAAAATCAATGACATACGAGCGTGACATGGTGGACAGATCAATAAGGTCCGCACGCTTCGTCACCAGTATATGGCCGCTCAAGTCCAGGTCATACACTGCGCCTTCAAGCACAACCTTTAAATTCTCATAGATTGTCGGGTCGAACACAGGCCCACCTTCTTTCATCTTTGCTTTGATTCGATTATACTAAAAGAATATCACGTAAAGAAGGTGTTTCCATGTCAGACAAGCCTGAAGATCAGCTTGAATCGCAAGCTGGTCAGAAAAAAGTCAGCTTAGCTGATGCCATTAAGCAAAAGCTTGCACAGAAAAAAGCAGATCAAGCGAACCAAAAAGGCAACCCCAACTATGCAGGCGGGGGTAATCAATCAGCGAAAAGCCAAATGACTAAAAAAGTCAACAATCAACGTCGCCGGACTGGCGGCAGCTAGCAAAAAGAGCGCCCTGCGGAGCATTCCGATCAGGGCGCTTTTTTTATTTACGCGTACAGCGTTTCGCGTTGTTTTTTTACATCTTCGCTATCCAGATACTCATCGTATGTGATCATCTTGTCGATGAAACCATTCGGTCCGATTTCCATAATACGGTTGGCAATCGTTTGGATGAACTGATGGTCATGGGAGACGAACAGAATTGTGCCGTCGAAGTCAACTAGACCGTTGTTGAGCGCCGTGATCGACTCCAAGTCCAAATGGTTCGTCGGCTCATCCAGAATGAGCACGTTGGAACCGCTCAGCATCATTTTGGAGAACATGCAGCGAACTTTTTCGCCACCGGAAAGCACATTCGCTTTTTTCAGCGCTTCTTCGCCGGAGAACAGCATGCGGCCCAAGAAGCCGCGGAGGAACGATTCATCCTGGTCTTTGGAATATTGACGCAGCCAATCCACCAGGTTCATATCCACATTAAAGTACTCTTGGCTGTCTTTCGGGAAGTAAGCCTGTGAAGTTGTAACCCCCCACGTGTAAGTACCGCTGTCCGCTTCCAATTCGCCCATAATGATTTTGAACAGCGTCGTTTTGGCAATACCGTCCGGACCAACAAAAGCTACTTTATCCCCTTTATTGATCGTAAATGACAGGTTATCAAGCACTTTCACGCCGTCGACCGTTTTCGTCAATCCTTCAACGGCTAACAATTGCTTACCAGCTTCACGCTCGGACTTAAAGTTGATGAACGGATATTTACGGCTGGAAGGTCGAATATCTTCAAGCGTAAGCTTTTCGAGCTGCTTTTTACGGGAAGTCGCTTGCTTGGATTTGGAGGCATTCGCACTGAAACGCGCGATAAAGGCTTCCAGTTCCTTACGCTTCTCCTCGGTTTTCTTGTTCGCATCACGAGCAAGCTTAAGGGCCAATTGACTGGACTCATACCAGAAATCGTAGTTACCGACGTACATTTGGATTTTACCGAAGTCAATATCCGCGATATGCGTACATACTTGGTTCAAGAAGTAGCGATCATGGGATACCACGATAACAGTGCCTTCAAAACGCGCCAGGAAGTGTTCCAACCAGCGGATGGATTCCAAGTTCAAATGGTTCGTAGGCTCATCGAGCAGCAGGATATTCGGGCTGCCGAACAGCGCTTGAGCGAGGAGAACACGTACTTTCTCGTTGCCTTCCAGATCTTTCATTTTCGTATCATGCAAAGACGTCGGGATGCCAAGACCAATCAACAGCTCAGCCGCATCGGATTCAGCTTGCCAGCCGTCCAGATCCTGGAATTCGCCTTCCAACTCAGCTGCTCTCATGCCGTCTTCTTCGGAGAAATCCGCTTTGGCATACAAAGCATCTTTTTCTTCCATAATCTTGAAAAGGCGCGCATGGCCCATGATGACGGTTTTCAAAACTTCGATTTCATCGAATTCGTAATGATTTTGTTTCAGGACAGCCATTCTCTCGCCTGGTGTGATGCTCACTTCACCTGTATTGCTTTCAATCTCGCCAGACAAAATTTTCAAAAATGTGGACTTGCCGGCGCCATTGGCCCCGATCAAACCGTAACAGTTGCCTGGTGTAAATTTGATATTGACATCTTCAAAAAGCGCTCTCTTGCCGTAACGAAGCGTTACGTTATTTACAGTTATCATGGATAAGACTTACCTGCTTTCATTTAGTTTGATTCTATCATACCTTATTTCGCTCTATTTCTTCTACCAGCTCGGATAAATAAGTCCATCTTTCCATCGCGGCTTCCAAATCTGCGGCCGTTTTCTGTTCTTCTTCATAGAGCTCCCGAACACGGTCAAAATCGCTACCCGCCGTCTCAATCTGCTGTTTCAAGCTTGACGCTTTATCTTCCAGCGAAGCGATGACGTTCTCGATGTCATCCCATTCTTTCTGCTCTTTGAATGTGAGCTTTTTCGGACGATTGCTCCCGCTTTGCGAGGTGGCCGTGGGAGCAGCCGCCGGTTTCTCCGGCGCAGCCTGCTTCAGCCATTCTTTGCGCTGCTGCTCCGCTTCTTCCTGCTGGCGCTTTTCTTCCAAGTAATCGGAATAATTGCCGATGAACGGCTCGATGCGCCCCTCGCCTTCGAAAGCGAACAGATGCGTACAGGTCCGATCCAAAAAGTAGCGGTCATGCGATACCGTAATGACAGCTCCTGGAAATTGCTCCAAATAATCTTCCAAAATCGTCAGCGTTTGGATGTCCAAATCATTCGTCGGCTCATCGAGCAGCAGGACGTTCGGCTCGCCCATGAGCGTGCGCAGCAGGTACAGCCTGCGCTTCTCACCGCCGGACAGCTTGCCGATCGGCGTCCACTGCAGCGTCGGAGAGAACAGGAAGCGCTCAAGCATTTGCGAAGCCGATATCGCTTCGCCGTCAGACGTGCGGATGACTTCCGCGGCTTCTTTGATATACTCGATGACGCGCATTTTCTCGTCCATCTCGACGTTCTCTTGCGTGTAGTACGCCAGCTTGACAGTCTGGCCGGTCTCAATCGTCCCGCTGTCAGGTTGGATGCGGCCAGCGAGCATATTCAGTAGCGTCGATTTGCCGCTGCCGTTCGGACCGATGATGCCGAGCCGGTCGTTTGGCATCACGATGTAACTGAAGTCGCGGATCAGCGGCTTCCCGCTCGTGAACGCTTTGGTGACGGCTTCGAGCTCCATCACCTTCTTGCCCAGGCGGCTGCCAGCCAGCGCCATGTCGAGCTTCTCCGCGGGTCCGTCGACCTTGCGGTCCCGCAGCTCCTCGGCGCGCTGCACGCGCGCCTTCTGCTTCGTCGTGCGCGCCTTTGCGCCACGGCGCAGCCAAGCGAGCTCGCGGCGCAGCAAGTTCTGCCGCTTATCTTCACTGGCGGCTTCGGACTCCATCCGCTCCGCTTTCTTCTCGAGGAACGCCTCGTAGTTGCCCTCGTAGCTATAGATCTTGCCGCGGTCCAGCTCCAGAATGCGGTTTGTCACCCGCTCCAGGAAATACCTGTCGTGCGTAACCAGCAGCAACGCGCCGCGCCATTTGCTGAGGAACTCCTCGAGCCACATCGCGGTCTCGTTGTCGATATGGTTCGTCGGCTCATCGAGGATGAGCAGGTCGGCCGGTTGGATCAAAACGCGGGCCATGGCCACGCGTTTGCGCTGACCGCCCGACAGCTGGCCGACGGGCTTATTAAACTCGCTGATGCCGAGCCGCGTCAGCACTGTTTTCGCCACGGTCGCCGCTTCCCATGCGCCGTGCTCTTCCATGCGCTGCTGGGCTTTGAACAGCCGCGCTTGTTTGGCCTCGCTGGAGGGGTCCTGCTCCAGCTCGGCCAAGGCACGCTCATAGTCGCGTAGCGTCTGCATGAGCGGCGTTTCGCCGTGGAATACCTGTTCCAGTACCGTAGAGTTCGGGTCGAACTCCGGGTTCTGCGGCAGGTATTCCACCCGGAAATGGTTCGCGTGCACAAGCTTGCCGTGATCCGCGGTTTCCAGTCCCGCCAGCAGTTTGAGCAGCGTGGACTTGCCTGTGCCGTTCACGCCGATGAGTCCGATGCGCTGCTTCTCGTTCACCGTGAACGTAATATCATCGAACAACACTTTTTCTCCATAAGTTTTGGTTATATTTTGCACGCTGAGGATATTCATGCTTGAGCTGGCTCCATGATGTAAGCAGCAAGCAGCGCAGCTGTGTTTACAACCGCATCCATATGCGTCCGCTCCATACTATGCGAAGCATGCACGCCTGGTCCTACCAAAGCGGCGCGAATATCTCGGCCGCCGCGCAGCGCTGCGGATGCATCCGATCCGTAGCGTGGATAAATATCGATCGCGTAGCCGATTTCCAGTTTTTGGGCCAGATCAACCATTTTAGAAGTCATATGATAGTCATATGGACCCGAGGAATCTTTGGCGCAGATCGATACATCTCTTTCGCTGCCGCTGAGATCGTCGCCGAGAGCGCCCATATCAACCGCTATCAGCTCGGTGATATCGTCCGGAATAAAGGAAGAGCCGTGTCCTACTTCCTCATAATTCGAGAAAAACAGCTTCACGGTGTACGCTGGTTTCAAGTTTTGCTCTTTGATAAGCCGTAGCAAGCCGAACAAGGAGGCGACACTGGCTTTATCATCGAGATGACGTGATTTTACATATCCGTTATCCTTGATTTGCACACGCGGATCAAAGGAAATATAATCCCCGACACGAATGCCCAGCGCTTCGACATCATTCTTCGATTTCACCAGCTCGTCGATCCGAACTTCCATGCTCGCCTCTTCGCGTTTGAACTCTCGCGCATCCTCGTACACGTGTACGGAAGGACGCGTCGTTAAAATCGTGCCGTCATAGACGCGACCGTCCCGGGTGTGAATTTGCACATACTCGTTTTCAATGGCGCCCATCATAAAACCACCGAGAAACGTCATCTTCAAGTTTCCGTTTTCTTTGATCGACCGGACCATCGCTCCGAGCGTATCGACATGAGCGGAAATGCCGATCGTACGATCGCTTTGTTCCCCAGGGATCGTTACGATGCCGCAGCCTTTGTTTGTATATGTAAGCTCGTAACCTAGTTGATTCACCTGATCTTGCACTTTTTTCATAATATGATGCGTATAGCCTGTCGGGCTTGGCGTACGCAGCAGCATTTCGAGTATTTCCGTCATGTAGGCTTGGTTCAGTTTCGTTTTCAAACGGGATTCCACCCTTATTCTAGTATGAGTGCTTTTTTACACACAAAAACAGTGCAGCCTCTTCTAAGGATACTACACTGTTTTTCTTCGTTTTTCAAACCACTTTAGCTAAGGAAATCAACGCAAACCGATGTGCCGTCCAAAACTTTTTTCATATGAGCTTTCACTTCTTCATGTATGGGATGCGTGTCATACACTTGCAAATCTTCGGGAGAGTCAAATTTCGTAATCAATACGAGATCATACGAACGCTCCAAATGATGCACATCCACACCTACTTCAATATGCTTCAAAACTGGGATTTTGCCTTCCATATTGACAAGAACCTGTCTCGTCGCTTCCACGGATTCCGGGCTGCGATCCTTAAGTTTAAATAGTACGACATGAGTTAACAAGTCTCATTCCTCCATGGATAACGGATAATTGGTGTGTTCTTATTAGCAATACCTTATTATACCACTGATGCGATCAGACAAGAAATAGAAAAAAGCTGTTTACAAGTTCAAGTACCTCACAAACAAGATCCGATCTTCGTCGGGCCCTTCATAGTCGGGTGCATAATCTGCTGTAAAGCCCATTCGATGATGAAAGTCGATTGATTTGACATTTACTGGTGAAGTGATACAGCGAATTGTATCACAACCGCGCTCTCGTACTTCTTCAAAAAATTTATTATAGAGTCGATGTGCCACCCCTTGTTTTCTAAAGTCAGGATGCACGCCAACGAAGTGAATATAAGCCTCGTTTTCTTTCGATGGAGAGATAAATCCAATTACAAATCCAACGATTTTGCTTCCCGACATCATGACAAAGCTTGTGTTTTGAAAATGTTCAAAAAATAAGCGGGGCAGTAAATGGGTCATTTGACGGCCTCCCCACCATTCATTAACCACAGAGCGGATTTCGTAGCAATCGGATTCATGCAGCGTACGTAAGTTCATTAAACCCCTGCTTTCATTTTTGGTTTATTTAAGGCGAAAGATCAGTTCGACACTAGCAATCCGGATCACATCTCCATCTTGCAGCACATATGGCTGATGAGCAGCGAGTGCCTGCTCATTCACGGAAGTTCCATTCGTCGAGCCCAGATCGATAAGCTCATAAGTTCCTTCAAGTTGATTAATTTCAGCATGCATTCTCGAAACACCAGGTACATCGATGACATGATCCAGCTTTCCCTTCTCGCCTCGTCCAATCGTAAACCTCTTGCTTGTTATGTGGACGGACTGGCTCTGGCCTTCTTTGATGTACTCCAGTATGATTTCGGGAGCGCGTGTCATGTGATTATTTAATCCTAAATAGACGGTTTGATCCGGTTCAGATGGGTTCAACAGTGTGGTATGCATATGAAGATTACGATAATATTCTTCTACGCTTACTTGCTGATCGGCTTCTGAGATCTGCAGCTTTTGTTCTATTAAGATATCTTGATGTCTGGATGGTGCTTGTTTTACACTTTGTTCCCTTTTCAACAGCGGAATGCCGATGAATGTTACTATGAAACAAATATCAGCAAACAGCAGCGTTAATCCAACTGTAAAGCGCAATGTTGCATCGGCTGGATAAGTCATATAATTTTTCCACAAGAAGGCGACGAGCAGAAAACAAACTGCAGCAACGATTAGCTGCGACCTATTAGATAGCTTGAGGAAAGAAGCTTTCGTATTTGTCATATGCAAAGGCTCGTTAGCAGGGGCATAGATTTCGCTTGGCATCGGAGTGAGCCTCGGTTGCTGGTTCAAAACTGGCTTTGGCAATCCGCGATAGATCGGCGATTCAACGCTTTGCTGAGACTTTAGCCCCTGTACAGCTGTGAGTTCATTCCGGTTTCCCTGGAAATGGTTTCTTTCCGATTGCTTTTCCGCTTGCGGTGGCTGCATCCTTGCCAGCAGCTTTTCTTTTAATCGCGAATGATCATGTATAAGGCTCATTTCCTCTATCATGCTTTTCACATGCGGAAGATCTTCATCCCTCACTTTATCAGCGATCCGCTCCATCAACAAGCCAAAATCTTCAAGCTGTCTCCCCCCTTCATCGATATGAGTGAGCGGCACATAAGTCAAATATACATCCGACCAATCTACTCCTAAAAAGATAAAATTTTCTTTCATCACATACCCGTCCTGATGCAGCATGTAATGATGACTTTCCTCCAAAGCGCTAATAATGGCATAGAAGAGTTTGGCAAAATTTTGTTGGTTAAGCGATTCGTTCTTCAGCGCTTGATTCAGCATGCGTCTGGGTGATAATTTATAAAGCAGACTCAACCGATTATCGAACTCCCTCACCTCAAAGGGCAGCAAATGAGGAACTTGATTCGCTTCCAGCATGCGCAGCTGCAGTGCAGATAGTTGTTCAGGCGCGATCCCTTCATCTTGGTACAATTCCATATAATGACCTTGACGATATATAAAATCGTACTTCAAACCAAAAATTTCTTGATTCAAAATACGGCCTCCTTCAAATAAAATTTTCGTACCAGACTAATAGAACCCCTGGCAATGCTGCGTACATAAAAGGAAATTTGATATTGATCTGTCTTTTCATTCCCGTGATGAAGCTTTTGTCTCTCAATATTGTCAATGAAATCAACCATCCTGCCAGTTTATGTCCTGTTTCAGCCATTTTTTTGCTAGCAATTAATAACCCAATGCCAATTACGCCGGCAAACAGGAGGGCATAGTAAATGCTCTGGATAACGAAGGCTGTCCCCATGATTGAACCGATAGCAGCGAATAACTTGACATCTCCTGCGCCTAGTGCACCAAGGGCATACAATACAATAAGTGCCAAAAATCCGCTCAATGCCCCAACCAGCGCAAACCAGAGCCCATTCCAGCCTTGCGTACATGTATGCATAATGCCGCCGGTGATCACGCCGGTGACAGTCAACCGATTAGGAATCATTGATTTCCTGGCATCAATAATAAAAGCAATCCCCACTAACATAAATAGTGCTGCGTGAACCATCATCATCCCCCCGTATGCTCCAACGGATTTGACAATTTACTTGCCAATCCACGCACGTTCGTAAGCTCTTTTTTTCAAAGTGATCGTTTGTGAGAAAAAGGGTATTGGCAACTTATAGGTAACCTGAGCTTCGATACCGAAGTAGGGCTCTCCTTCACCTATCAAATCGGGCATGATTACGGAAATAACTTTAAAATTATCTTTTTTGATCGCTCTGCTTTCGCCAAATCCGTAAACAACAGGTGTTAACGCTGCATAAATCCGCGAGGCCACATGTTCCTCATAGATCTCTATAAGCTGACCTTGCGCTTTCTCCTCGACTGAGACACGCAGCTCCTGCTCCCATTTCAGTAGTTCCAACAAAGAATCCGGAATATATGCGGCATAATCGTCAGCCAATTGTTCTGCTCCCAGCACTTTGTCTCGAGTAGACTGAACTAGTTGGATCGCGGATGTAATCCTTTCGCCTGCAGGGCTCTGATCAAACTTCACTTTCGCCTCCTGTGCAAGCAGCCTTGCTGGGTATATTTGTCCAGCAATGGAACGAGTTGCTTCCGAAACACTTGTTTGCAAAGCGATTTCGATGACTGCGATTTGTATGCAAATTATTAGTCCCACAACAAATACGATAAAAATAGGCAGTATGAGCGATGCCTCAAGCACCATGCCCCCGTCTTGATCGCTGGTGAACTTGCGTATGATGCGTACCTCCTTGCTTCTCAATAGGCAAAAGCTGCTATCGACGTCATCTGACATCTGCTGCGTACGACCTGACAGCCGAGCAGGCCAGAATTATCCATGATTTTCATCAATTGCGGAATAAACCATAGTCGAATGCTGCTGACCGCTGATCCTTGCATATAAGTTGCATGTTCAAGCAAATTTTTTCCTGTTTGGAGTTCAATCAACGCTTGCATACGGGCCATTAGCTTCTCATTATTACTGTGCATCAACAGGAAGATGCGTAAATAATCCTTATATGTCAAATTAAGCACGGAGACAGACAGCTTGGACGTTAGTTCCACTGCGTCGCCCTTGGTTAATTTTTGCATATCCTGAAGAGCCTTCACTGCCCCTTCAGCAGCTGCAGTTAAAAATACGAGCAACGGCGATCCGATATTCAGCAGCTCTTTCTCAGGATCCATGAGCGCTTCAAGCGTACGGATCGCAAGGCGAAATGAGAACATTTCCGCGTAAGCGGAAGACATATTAGCCGCACATGAAGAGAAACCGTAAATCAGATACTCAACCTCTTGATTAGTTAACATATGTGAACCCACATCGACAATCTCGTGAGCGACTTTGGGATTACCCGAGGCATCTTGCTCCAGCCCATACGTTCGATAGTTGAATTTGGTTAAAGCGAATTCATTCACATAGAGCTCATCCCTTAATGTGGCTGCCGCCTGGGTAAACATGCTGAGCATGTTCATCGCCTTTAAACTAGCAGTCTCCGACTTATCCAAGTCGTAGGCGATTTCACTCCCGATGGATGATTCTTGCGCATTCACTTCCCGATATTTCTGATAATAGCCGTTATTCCCGCTCCCATTTCCTTGAAGACGCTGAAAGTAGTCGCGCTCACTATTGGGCCCAAGCAGCATACTGCATCCGCCAATTGATTGCTTCACTTGATCCAGCACAACCTGTATTTTATTTTTTTGCTCACTCGAGCGCTGTTTAATGGAGCCGCTTTTACTCATTCTTGCTTGCTCCAGCGCGTTTTGTTTGCCGTAAAAATCATTTGAGCGGCTGTTATAAGCATCATTGGCTGTTAAGGCTTTATTCGTATTGTCCGTGGTATACAAATAAACGGATTCTACAATTTGCTGAAAAGCAGTGAACAAAGCGGAGATTTCGGCAGCCGCCGTCTGATAATTATAGAAATAGTCATCGCCATAAACGACTATGCTTTGAAACGCTTCATACGCTTTGGTTTGATTGCCATTTTCTTCTTGCAGCCCTCCTAGCTTCTCACGAATTTCATCGTTTTTTTGCTTCGCTTTGCGCAATACAGGCTCAATCCGCTGCTGCAGTTCGCTGATCTTCGCGCCATTCGCTACAACTTCCTGTTTAATCACCGTAATTAATTCGGCATACTGTAGCAATAGATTTATAATTCGTTCTAAATCAGACTGTTTTTGCGTTAACGCTCGCGCTTGAGCTTCCAGGGCTCGTATGTTTTGTATAATCGCTCCAATACTTGCTGCTGCTTGAGCTCCAGCCTGGCTAAGAGCAACGATTGACATGTTCGCATCGGAAATTGATTTCTGGACAGACGTTAATTGAACCTTGACATTATTTAGTTCACTTCGAACGCCATCAATGGTGTGCACGCCTACTTGGGAAGCGATACCGTCTAATTGACGGATACGATCTTGGTAAAAGGTATGATAGGATAGCGTTTTGGCGTGCATTTCCTCGGCATAACGCCATGCTTCATCAAGCGCTTCTTCCCGCTGCTCCAATAAACGGCCAAGTTCATCCGCATGTTGGGAAAACTCGGAGCCCTCCTGGAAATGATCGGATGCACCACTCTTTTTGAATTTGTCGAGAATTTCCAGCGTATACTCAATTGGCGCCTTAATTTTCATGTCCTCCAAAATTTGCTGCTTAAAAATAACATGACTGGCCAAGGAATATACAGGTGTTATGCGAGAAGCATTATCTAGCGGCTTGTTGTCGACATAGTGAAATGAGCCAGGTGACACCGAACTGGAAAGGTTTTGCGCAAATACGTTACTGAACACGCTCTCTGTTTCTTCCCTATTCAGTCCTAAACCGTACAGCCCCATCGCTTGCAAATCGGGTTCGTAAGCTGACATCACGGACCGAACAGCGGTCTTTACCGCTGTTTCACTTTCTTTTTCCGCTAGCTTTATCCTGGCAAAATCTATGAGAACAGCTTGAAAGAAAAAGATCGGTACAATGATTAAAATTAAATAAATGGACACGGTGCCGCGCTGGGATTTGGAAAAATTATGTAAGAAATCCCCTCTGCTAATTGTGAATGACAACAACGATGCCTTTGCGTTCCAATTCTTTACGAAAATTTGCTGAAGGTACTTCCTTTTGATTCGTTCCTTTTTTGAAGAAATGCCAGACCACCCCTTTCACCTGTGTTCCTTGTTCCAGCAGTTCTACATCTTTGAGCATTTGGTCGTTTCTTAGCTGCGATTCCATCACGCTATAATAGGCTTGATGCGCGATGCCTTGAGCATCCAGGGCGTCAATCGTCCTGCTTTTACCAGATGGTGTACTGAAGACAACTTCTTTGCCACCCACCAACGATTTTAGATAGGCAGCGGCTTGACGCTCTGAAGTGATCTTGACGCCTTCGCCAGACAAGCCTTGTGCCGGCTCCTTCAACGCAGCCTTTGCTTCTTGAGCGGTTATGCGGCCTTTAATTTCTTTCATATATGTGCGGGTAATATCCGTAATTCGAATTAGTTCCACGGGATCGACAACATAAGCGATCGATTGGCCAGTCGTGACCCCGGAATCAAACAGTTTAAGCGCAAAAGTGGGGAACAAAAACGGTTTATGAAGATTGACCTCAATTTTTCGCACAAGTAAGTAATTGGAGTATCGAACTACGCCATTGATGCCGGAAGGCAAAATTTCCCTTGACCTCGCTAGCTTGCTTTCTACGAGCCCCATCCCCTCACTGCCGGCAGAAGGGACATTGACTTCCGTTGAGCCCTTTGTAAATAACATGCCGAATAGATCTGACATACTGTCTTGTGCCAACCGCCAATACAAACCGTCTCTTTCTTTCGGATTAAAATGACCCGTCACAACGTCTTTGTGAGAGTTGTCCCATGTGTAAGCAAGCCGTTCCGCTGTTGTTCGGGCCATTTGCTCGACATAAACTTTTTGATACACATACATCCCGATGAACAGTAACGTTATGGTGCAGACTAGAATTGCCGGAAATATAAGAGAAGCTTCCATCGTAAAGCTCCCCTGTTCGCCATAATCCGCAGAAGCTCAGCCGCCTCCTCGGTCAAGCTTCCTCTGCGGATCAAATCAACCATCAGCATCGGCTTATCAGGGAATTTCCGGATCGTGAGCGTTGGGCCGCTAAGCGAAGCAGGCGGAAGCACGACATTGACCCTGGATCCATCCTGCAGACGAGCGTCAACAATAGGTGACCCTTGATTCACTATGCGATTCACTTTGGCCACAATCGTTTGAATCAGATCTTCCAGCTTTTCCTCACTCTCAAAAACGTCACCAAACCGCTGTACAGCTCCATGCTGCTCGATAAAAATATCATTAGGACCGTTAACCATAATTTCTGTCACGGATGGATCGTCAAGCAACGGCTGCAAAACATCCAGCCCGCGGAAAGAATGAAAAATCCGCAGCACTGCGTCCCGAATTTCACTGGATGTCCATCCCATCTGCGCAGCCTTCCCAAATACGGCCTCTTCAATCAGCTCACTAAGCTGCTCATCACTCACCGTGCTGGAGAGATCGAGCCTTTCCTTGATCTGCTGCTTCAATTCAAGGTACACGGTTTGATATATCAACCTGCTGCTCCAATATGTTCACTCAGGCGGGGTGGGGAACCAAATAAACAAGCTTGATAGGCATCATACACCTGCTCGGAAAACAGTGGAAATTGCCAGACCTGCTCTGCCGCATGAACGGATTTCCATTCCGGAATATATGGCAAATAGCCGCTAATCACATGTGATCCGAGCATGGAAAAGTCATTAACGATTTTGCCCGTGTATTTACTAATAAGAAAATGAACATTGCGGGTATCCCCTAACATTTGCATGAATTCCCTTGTTTTAAAAAGATCATTTAAATCATCCATTATCAGCCACAACACATGATCACTTAGCTCTAAACACTTGATAATTCTTGGATGAACAGATGCTTCCAAGTCAACAATGATCACATCATACTTGTTTAACGAAGCAAGCGTTTCAAGCAGCAGACTGACATCCTCCCCCGTCATGTCATGCATTTCCCTTATGTGCCCAGTTGGACTCAAATAGTCGACCCGCCATCTGGGATCGTGCGATTTTAGCAGCTCCAGCTTGGGACCGCTCAGTTCGGGCTTGCTTTTCACATAATATAAGAACTGGGACAATCCTGCTCGATCACCCTGCAGCCACAACGTCGCCGAACTGACCGTCTCCAAGCTCAAATAAAACACTCGCTCTCCGCGAAAACATAATTGCTTCGCTAAGTGGATGGCGGTCATCGTCTTACCGTTGCTGCCTGTGCTGCCATAGATGGAAACGATCCGCGTATGCCGGCTAATCTGACTGGCGGCAGGAACTTGACCAGACTCTGCATATAGAGCAATGATTCGTGCCGTCAACTGATTCAACGATTGAAATCGATAAACAGAAGGGAATTTCGATTCTTTCTCCTCACGTACTGCCTGTGTGTCACTCAATCTAATAATGCATACGGACATACCTTTGTTTTGAAAAAGCTGCATAAACGAATCAGAAAATAAAAATATCCCATCCTGCTGCGGCCGATTCACAAGTTCCTGCACAAGCTCCGCTTGCGAAAATAGCTTGACCTGCAGCTGCTCTGCGTACTCGGAACTGCGGATGTAAGATGCTAGACGCTCCGCATAAACCGTATCCTGATCCAGGACATGAAGCTGAATTTTATTCATCGAGGTCTCCTTTACCGGAAATGAATGGCCATTCACACCAAAAAACCGCTTGCGATGATCACACAACTGATAATCCCCATGACGATCGCAATTCGAGCTGCTGTCGCCTGCTTCATGCATCACACTCCTTGTTAATCGGCTTCACAAATTTGCATAGGAACAAAACAAATAGCACCGCTGATTGTAGAGAAATGCTCTCCACCATCAACGGTGCTTCCGCTTCGTTATTATACAATTAAATTCATTATATCACAAAATATGGCAAAATCAATCTATATTTCCCACGGATATTTCATTGTGAAATGTCCTGCTAACTTCCTGCTCTCTTCTCGGCGAATACGGCGAATTTCCGCCCGTTGAGGCGCAGATTCGTGCAGTTTGATCTCTTCTTCCGTCTCCGGAACGACTATAGGAACCGCTGCCGGCTTATTATTATCATCCAAAGCGACAAAGGTCAGAAACGAGGTTGCCGCAATTCGCCGTGCACCGGTTTTCAGATCCTCGGTTACCACTTTCACAAAAACTTCCATCGATGTTTTCCCTGTCCAAGTTACAAATGACTCGAGACAAACGGAATCCGACGTGTGGATCGGATACAAAAAGTCTACAGAATCCGTGGAAGCTGTAACGACGGAGCGACGGCAATGTTTGTGTGCAGCGATCGAGGCGATATCATCAATATACGACATCAGCTTGCCGCCGAACAGCGTATTATGATTGTTCACATCCGTTGGGAAGATCCTTGAAGTTTTGAAGCATCTGGACTCTCTTGAAAAACGTTTTTCCATTTCCATTTCCATTTCCATTTCCATAGACCCTCTTTTCAATCATTTCATCTTCTGAATCGGGAAAATAATGATACCCTAGCCCGTGGCCGCTGCCGCAACAATACAGCTTCAGGCATAATAGCCCGAAGCAAGGGCTGCATCGTCTGCTCTAGACGCGACAAGACTTGCTGCTGATCTTGGACGCATTCACCTTTCTGGACTGCGCGCATGACCACTTCCGCGGATATTTCCGGAATGGTGCAAAATGGCGCTTCAGGCAGCGAATCCACCCATTCCTTGTGCAACTGTCCGACTTCCAGCCGATTGACAAGATAGCGCACATGTATGCCTCGCGCACGGTAAGACTCCAATAGCTGCAAAAGGGCCAGCGAGCTTGGGCGATTGCATTTGCCCGGAGACGCATCCAATACAACGACGATCTCGTCTGCGCAAGCCATCAGCTCCTGCACTGAGGCATCCTGCCACTTTGTAGATATGTCCATGATCACGACCGGCTGTTTCACAGCATGCAGCAGTTTAAAAGAATCAGACGGCTGCCACGTTCCTTGAAACCCCTCCGGCTGAAGGGGCACCCACGTGGTAAACCCTCTACGCCATGGCACAGTATCCACCGGCGATTGGCCGGAGGAAAGCACAGCAGCCGCATAGGCATAATGGGCAGGCGCTTGCTGATCGCCATAAAGCAGCATATACAAATCCGGCTCTATAGCTGGATGCTCGACGACGGCATGAGGAACTTGCAGGTGATCCAACAGCCTTGCCAGCGAAACGGCGGCAAAGGTGGATCCTGCTCCGGCAAATAAGCCCCCGACAAGGATCAGCTTGTCCGACACCTGCGTAGACACTGGCTGCTTGCGGCTCATCCTGCCCTTCGGCTCGCCTGCCACGCGCGCCGTATCCGCATCAAGTGCGCGAAGCCGATGCTTCACTTCCAACGCCGACTGGCAGCGCAGCTCAGGCGACTCTTGCAGCAGGAGCTCAATCGTCGACGCTAACGGCTCCGGCACTTTAGCGCGCAAGCTCCCCATGTGCTGCCGTTGATAGGCGTACCGCCCGCGTGTCAGCAAATAGTACAGCATGGCCCCCAGCGTGTATAAATCCGAACGGGCATCCGTTTGCAAGCCCATAAACTGCTCCGGTGCCGCAAAACCGACCGTGCCGATTTGCACGGTATCCGCTTGCTGTCCGATCGCGTAATGCCTGGCAACGCCAAAATCGATGAGTCTCACCATGTCGTGCTCGCCAAGCATTACATTGGACGGCTTCAAATCGCGATAAATAATCGGCCGAGGCTGAAATGTATGCAAATAATGAAACAAATCGCACAATTGAATGGCAATCTGGATCACTTGCGATAACGGTAGCTCCCTGCCTTGTTGTTCAAACAGATCCTGCAAGGTCGGACCTTGAATATAATCCATAACCATATAACAGCTGCCGGTATCCGTCGAAAAATAATCCACTAATTGCGGCATCTGCGGGTGCTGCAACCTCGCCAGCATCTCCGCCTCTTCCAAAAAGGAATCAGGATCAGCGGCAAATCCAGCACACTCTTTGATCGCCCAGCGCTTTCCTTTCAGCTTCAGATCTTCAGCTAAATACACTTTTCCCATTCCGCCCTGACCGAGCAAGGAAAGAATCCGATATCTGCCGCCTAAATCAGCGCCAATGATTCTTTGTTGATTAGGCACGTAAACAAATCGCCCCCTCTACTGATAAGTTTCACCTTGATTATAAGAGGGGGACAATTAAAAATCTAGATTAATTTTCCAATTTCTATAACTTTTGCAAATAGAGCGTCAGCTCTTCACGGTTGTGGAACAATTGCTTGGCTTTAATAAGAAACATAGACGACTCGAACACTTGCATCAGTTCGCGAATCGTTTGGAACGGTTTTTTATGCATCAGCTTCACCGTAATAATCGCCGTACCACCGCTTTGCAACGCGTACAACAGATCGGCGACAAGCCGTGCCATCTGACGCGGACTCCAGCTCATATCGCAGACGAGCAGATCGAACTCATCTTGCCTGAGCTTGACGTCACCGGCATTCTTCTTATATACGGTCAGCATCGGATTCCCAAGCAAGCTGGGATGCATGGCGGCAGGATCGATGGCCGTCACGCGCAAGCCCCGTTCGAGCAGGAACGACGTCCATCCGCCAGGAGCGGCGCCAATATCCAATGCAGCACGAGCGCAGCTGAAATCCAGCCCAAAGCGCTGCTCAGCTTCCAGCAGCTTGAATTTGGCACGGGATATTTGATCTTCTTCCTTATGGAAGCGAATCGCTCCGCCCGACCAGTCGGATAAATTATCCGCAGGCGCGGAAATGCCGGCATACAGCTTGTTCGCACTCACATAGACCGAGACGATGCGATCGGCATACCGGACGACAGGCTCAGCTTGAAGTTCACCCGTTATCACTTCATCCAGCGCTGCTTTCACGGCAAAAGGCGCATACGGTACGTCGGCCTTTTCCTCTTTGCGCACTTGCACGGCAATTTTATCCCCAGGCTGTACCAGCCCTTGGGACGGTAAATCCGCGAGCCAAGCTTGCAGCGCATCCAAGTCCTCATCCGAGCGGCTCAGCTCCCATTCCTGCTGCACCGGCTGGATATGCCTTAGAAAAATCGGCTCCTGCTCCTTCAAGGTTGTGAATACTTCTTGCAGATCTGCAGCAGTTTCGAACAGGAACACTTCCGTCGGCACAAGCAGCGAAAACTTGGCGGCTGGAAACAGCCTGCGGATCTCTTCCTGCGCATACTGGGCAAATCCGTGATTCGACGTGCAAATACATTTGGCTAACGTAGTCATAGCGACATCCTTTACTTATACAAACACATGATGTTGTAGTCTATTAGTTTGAGCTTAAAACTTGAATCCATGGACGCTCATTGGACCATTCAATGGAAAGCTCGACACCGAAAGCCTGATGGAGGTTCTCGGGGGTTAATACCTCTTTTTTCGGTCCGGCAGCAATCAGTTGACCTTGTTCAATGAGAGCAACATGCGTAAATAAGGGTATGATTTCTTCAATATGATGGGTGACATAAACAACCATAATATCCTGCTTGCTCAGTTCATTAATATCGGTCAGCAAGCGTTCACGCTCATATAAATCGAGGCCTGCTGCAGGCTCATCCATGACAAGAATATGGGGCTGCATCATCAGCGAGCGCGCAAGCATCACTTTCTTGCGTTCACCTTGCGATAAAGTGCCCAGCGGTTGATCGGCCAGGTGCAGGATGCGAACCCTCTGCAGCATTTGCAGCGCCCGCTCTTTTACTTCCGCCGGGATATCCTCATAAAAGCGCAGGAAGGCATATTCGCCTGTCGCCACAACCTCCCATACCGGGTCGCTCAAATTGAGCTTTTCGAATAACGATTGCGAGATGTAGCCTATCTTCTTGCGAACTTCTCTGACGTCACATTGACCGTACCGGTTACCCAGCACCTCAACGCTGCCTCTGCTCGGGAATTCATAGCCGTTCATCATCTCCAACAAGGTCGTTTTTCCGGAACCGTTGCGTCCAAGCAACACCCAGTGTTCCCCTTGCTGCATATGCAAATTGACATCTTGCAAAATGTGTCTTTCTTCACGAATAAAATGAATACCGGATAACCGAATCATGATTCCAACTTCCTTTCTATAGGTGAACCGCAACCGCAATCATAACACAGCGCTTTACGCCGTTCCCTGATCTGTCGCGATCTGCCAAAGCAGATCATCCGGCATCCGATGGGGATGGAGCTCCATCGTTTCCGGCTTTGCCGTATACAGCATCTGATACATCCGCGTACATGCAGAAGAATTGGATGTGTGTAAGTATACGCGCTTGGGAAAAATTTGCTGGCTGATCATCCAAGAAACGACATCCATCCCCGTCTCCGTCGTGTTCCACCCTAAATCATAATCTAAAGCTAAAATATCAACTTCACAGGACTCCAGCAGCAGGATGCATTCTTCGGCATTTTTGGCCAGTGCAAATCCCTGAGGACACGGTCGCTGATCATCTAAATAGACATGGATCACGAAGAGCCTTCCTTTCCAATCAACGATTTTACATGCAAAATTTCCTCACGGTGGGTCCCGTCTCTGCCTGTTCCCGTCTCCAAGACAATAGGGATTTGCCTGACATATTTGGATGCTAAAAACGTGCTAAAATTCGCATCGCCAATATGCCCTTGACCGATAGCCGCATGCCGGTCCCGGCGCGAACCCGCTGCATAAACGGAGTCATTGAGATGGATGGCTTTCAAATGGGGAAAATAGTCCAACTGCTCACCGCGCCGTTCCAGTTCTTTCCAATTGCTCCCCTGCCACAAGCCGCTGGCAAAAGCATGGCACGTATCCAGACAAAAACCGATGAGCTCCGGCTGCTCGCAGAGCTTGCGTACTTGCACCATCTCTTCAAGGGCAAGTCCCAGCTGCGACCCTTCACCAGCTTGGTTTTCGAGCAAAATCACTGATTTTCCTCTATATTCACGCGTAGCGCTATTCAAACATTGTATTATATTTTTGTACCCTTGTAACGGGTCTTTCCCAACATATTTTCCAAAATGCACCACAAGCCCCACCGAACCGCAGGCATCGGTAATTTCCAGGCCATTGATCAAAAGCTGCACCATCAAGCTGCGTTCCTGCTCATCAGCGGCTGGATTCAGCGGATAAGGCGCATGCCCGATCGACAACAAGCCGTGCTCACGGCAATACGCAGCGCATGCTTGTGCATCCTTCAGATTGATTGTTTTCGTCGCCAAACTGCGCGGATTCATCGGAAAATATTGAAAAGCATTCGCGCCAATCGCTACCGCCGTCTTGGCCGCACCAATATAGCCGCCTCGTGTGCTAACATGTGAGCCGATAAACATGCATAACCGCCCCCTTATGCCTGGCAATTCGCGCAGTAGAAGCATTTGCGGCTGGACACTTCCTCAAAGACGAGCGGATGGCCGCAGCGCACGCAGGGCTCGCCTTCACGATCGTAGACGCGGCAGCGCGAATCAAATCCGCCGGTCAACCGATCACCGGCATACAGCGGCGACTCCATATAGCCGCCATAACGAATCGCTTCGAGCAGAACTGTCCGCATCGATTGGTACAGACGCTGCAGTTCTTCCTCGCTCAGATCGTTAATTTTACGTGTCGGCAGCAATTGGGCATAAAAGCAAATCTCATCGGAATAGCAGTTGCCAATGCCCGATATGACCGATTGATCGACAAGCGTCACCTTGAGATTGCCTCTTTTCCCTTGCAGCGTCTGCCGAAACCGCTCAAACGTAAAATCAGCCTGCAAAGGCTCCGGCCCCAGCTTCTTAAATATAGCCTCGGCTTCCTCTGGCAGGTGGACATGTAAATAGCCAAGCCGCAGGCCGATAAAGTACAGACTTTTGGCACCAAAATGAATCGTCACTTGAAACGTCCGGTCTGGCTTATCCTCATCAGAGCCAACATACATCCAGCCGCCCAGCATCAAATGCAGGACCAGCAGTTCGCCCGTAGCCAGGATGAATAGCAAATGTTTGGCTCTCCGATTTATTTGTAAAATGCGATTGCCCCTCAACAATTGTGCGAATTGTTCGGGCTCGACATTCAATGATTTTGGCCGTGTCACTTCAACGCCGGTGATTGGTACACCCTGGATCAGCGGCGCTAATTGCTGGCGATATGTTTCCATCTCCGGAAGCTCTGGCATGCTCGAATGCTCCTTGCCGTTTTCTTCCTTTTATGTCCAAAATAAAGGCAAGATAAACGGCTCGACGCCTATTTGCGGCTCATAATAACCCCTCGCTCGCATACACAGGCTTGACCCGGCGCTTGTTCGCTACGCCAGCACCAGCTCCGGCGCCAGCTCCGGACGCGGCAGCCCGCTTACGCTCCGGCTTCTCCTGCTCGAGCTTCGTCAGCTTCTCCTTCAATCTGCGGATGCGATGCTCCAGCGCCTCCTCGATCTCTCGGTGTTTGCTGCTGCCGCGCTGCAAAGAACGGCGCCGCCACAGCTTCGTCCACGCTTCCTCGGCGTAGTGAAGCGCTTCGCGCAAATTTTTCTCGCGATGCTCGTAATATTTCGCCAGTTCCATATAAGGCTCAAGCTGCAGCAACATGGAAGCCTGCTTCGCCTCGACCCAGCGCTTCCACAGGACGACGGCCCGCTCATCTTGGCCATTCTTCTTATAAAAGGCAGCTAGCGCTTGCAGCGCCGACTCCTCATTCGCCTGAGTCCCGGTTGGCGGTTCTTCCGCAAGCAGCCGCGCATACAGCGTGTCCAAATAGATGTCCGCCAGCGCTTTGCGCCCCATTTTATCCAGCCAGAGCCCTGTCCGGTATATCTCTTCCAGTTCGATACCCGCTAAATGCTGCAGCGGTTCCGCCAAGCCCGGTTCTCCACCCAGTAACCGGCCAAAATGAATGGACAGCGCCGCTAACGTGACAATATCGTGCTCATTATGGACAAAGACGCCCAGCAATACTGCCGGATCTTTCTCAGCCAAATACTGAAAATACAACGTCGGCGCCAGCGATCCCGGCACATCGTCCGCCCGCTCGAAGCCAAGGCGGCTTTCCTCCACTTTGCTCAGCCTGCACGATGGCAGCGTGTTGCGCCACAGACTTCTCGACGGATACAACAAGTCGAGCTGCAGAAGCGCCGAATCGTCCAGTTGAAGCCGGTTCAACACATACCGGTTCTTCAAGATCGGCCAGTCAAACGTGCGCCCATTGTACGAGACGATATGGGTGAATCGCGATAGCAACGCCTGCAAATAGACAAGCATCGCTTGCTCTTCCGCAGGGTTGCGGATCAGCAGCTGTTCGACGGTGAACAGCTCGCCAGTATAATAGCCGATGCCGACCATGAACGGCACGTTGCCCGCACCGACGCCGAGTCCGGTCGTCTCGGTGTCGAAGAAGAGCAGCGCTTCGATCCGGACGTCGGCGTCGCGGTCGTGAAAGCAGGACAGCTGCTGCGCATGATCGGCCAGCTCCCGCAGCCGATATTTGCCGTGCATGCTGTCCGCGCCGTACGTACGGCGTCGCATAATGAACGAGCCGGCCGGGCTCGTTTCCACATGGGCGCCGAGCTGCGCCCATTCGCCGCCGGCCTCTGGCGCCGGCGGCGGTGCCTTCTCAGCCGCCTCGGGCTTGCGGAGGCGGCTGAGCTTCTCGCGGAGCCCGCTCATCGGGCACCGCCTTCAGGCTGCACATGCATGATGCTCCACATCATCATCCCATCCTTTTCCGATCATATTTATCAATAATAGAAAATCGTTATAGCATACCTAGCAATTCGATGCTCTTCTGCTTGGCCTTAGTTCCTTCAATCTCCGTGCCGATGCAAGAAGGACAGCCGTCTTCGCATGGACATTTGCGAATCAAATGCCTTGCCGCCGCTTTGATTTCATCAAATCTTCTGTACACATCCTCAGCCAGCCCAATGCCTCCCGGGTAATGATCATAGATGAAAATCGTCGGCAGCTGCGTATGCTCAGCCCTGATCTGCGAGACGACGTGAATATCGCTCCGGTCGCACATTACATGAATAGGTACGATATGCCTGAATACATGGGAAATCCCTAAGAGCAGCTGTTCCAGCGTCTTCGTCCCGATGTCGGGGTCTACCTCATTCAGCTCGATCCAAGTCCCGCTCGTGTGCAGCTCTTCTTCTGGCAAGTTTATCGGACCGTAGCCGATGTTTTCGAAGCTGGTCAATTTGATTTTCTTAAACAATGTCGGCATGGCATTCACTTGCACGTCGCCATAATGAATGGAAGCGGTCCGCCTCTTTTCCGTGCGGTCAACTTCCAGCACTTTCAGCTTCACGGCCAAATTCGCATCGGTGTAATATTCAACACTTACTTCCCTCACGTACGCCTTCTTGTGATCCCAATCCAGCTTTTCGACCTGATACTGGACGCCTTCATGCAAATAAATCGCTTCATCATGCAAAAGAGTCATGGCGCTAAATCTGTCCATTTCGCCGATAATTCGAACGTTGGCAATGTCCGATTGATCGACAATGACGACATTCTCTTGTGCGGCTGAGCGCAGGCTCACTTCGCTGGCCGGGAACGATTGATTCGCCCAATAAAAAGAATCCCCTGCCCGATGCAGAACGCGCTCTTCCACCAAGTACTCGAGCAGGTCTTCGATTTCTAGCGGACCGAATTCCTCCCCTTGTTTGAATGGGAGCTCATAAGCGGCACAGCGCAAATGATCGACGAGAATAATCAGATTCTCGGGGTTAATTCTCGCCGATTCCGGAGAACGATCGAAGAAATATTCCGGATTATGCACGATATATTGATCGATCGGCGTATTGCCCGCGACCATCAGCACGAGTGCTTCCCCATGCCGTCTACCGGCTCGCCCGGCTTGCTGCCAGGTGCTGGCGACACTGCCAGGGTACCCTGTCATGATGCACACTTGCAGTTGTCCAATATCTACGCCGAGCTCCAAAGCGTTCGTACTGACAACGCCCAAAATCTCCCCGTGCCGTAGTCCCCGCTCGATTTCCCGGCGTTGATTCGGCAAATAGCCACCGCGATAACCGCGGATGGACTTGGCCCCGATCTCATTTTTTACCAGTTCCTGGATATGACTTAAAATGATTTCAACCCGCACGCGGCTGCGCGCAAAAATAATCGTTTGAATTTTATTGGATAAAAATTCCTTAGCTAAATGATTGACTTCCACCATAGAACTTTTGCGGATGTTTAACGCTTTATTGGTAATAGGCGGATTATAAAACACAAAATGCTTTCTTCCTCTTGGCGCACCGTTATCGTCAATTAGCCGCATAGGCTCGCCTGTCAGTTGCTCGGCCAGCTCTTTGGGGTTGGCAATCGTCGCGGAGGTGCAAATGAACAGCGGATTGCTGCCGTAAAACTTACAAATTCGCTTTAGCCTCCGAATGACATTCGCCACATGCGAGCCAAAAACGCCCCGGTATGTATGCAGCTCATCGATGACAATGTATTTCAGATTGCTGAATAAACTGACCCACTTCGTATGATGAGGAAGGATCGCGGCATGCAGCATGTCAGGATTCGTAATGACAATATGTCCGACCGTCCTGACCAGCTGCCTGATCGCCGGTGATGTGTCGCCGTCATAGGTGAAGCTCTTGATATCGATCCCCATTTCGGTGATGATCTCGTTTAATTCACTCTTCTGGTCTTGCGCCAACGCCTTCGTCGGGAATAAATAAAGCGCGCGGCTGCCGTCGTCTTCGGCAATCGCTTGAAGAACCGGCAAGTTGTAGCAAAGCGTTTTCCCCGAAGCTGTCGGGGTTACAGCGACGATATTCTCACCACGCCGTACGGTTTCGAAAGCGGTATGCTGGTGCGTGTACAACTGGCCGATTCCTCTTTGCGCAAGCGCGTGCCGTATTCGCGGATCTACGCCCTCCGGCATCGGGCGCGTTCTCGCCTCTTGCGGCTCCACTTCATGCCAATTGACGATATTTTCATTGCCTTTGAGGCCCTGGATCAGTTCTGTTAACGATTTTTTTCGAATCATCTATATTTCACTCCATGAATCATTCTATATTTACGAGCAGCACAAATACCCTCGAACAAACCGGCAGCAAGTGGGCCACTTCGGTTCACGCGTGGGTATCGTATGCTTATCCTGTCTGAGATGAAAGAAACTATGCCTGTTAAAGGATTCATCTGCCGAATCTCCTTACGCATCCGTTTCTTCTATTCTACAGAATACACGTTCGTATGTCTACATCAGATCCGAAGAGTCGTCATAATCATAGGTGATTCCATCATGTTCGGCTCTGGCGACCTGCGGATGCATGTATAAAGCTTGCTTAGCGCTCTCCTGCAGCTTGAGCAGCACTTCAATGTAATCTCTGGAACGGGGCTCTTCATGCTCAACCTTGATCGCTGTCCGTAAGGCTCTTTCAATTATAGCAACATCATGACTTGTAAAATTCACCGTCTGAACGCACCTCTCTTGGCTCATGATTTCATAACTTCTAGTTTTTCCTATTTCCATCATAAGCATACAGGGGGTTAGTATGGAGATTCTACTTTATCAACTTTCGATTTATAAGAAGGATCGTAGTAAGCCTTGAACGATAAATTTGCTGTTATTTTCTTTGTTAAATCTTTCGGCAGGCTGCCAAAATTGACGGTCTCAATTGTAATGATTCGTGGCAGCTTCTGCAGCTTGGCAATTGTGGCGATGATTTCATCGTACGTGCCGGAAAGGGCCGCCGTTACTTTCACCTCTTTCACATTCGGGTTGGTCAGCTTGGTGCTTGCATCCGCTTGCTGCTGCGGTTTATCTACAGTTGTGTAACTGATACTACTAAAAGATACATTGGTAGCTGTTTTCAGGTTGTTCAAATCGAGTGTCAGCTGCTCAATATTATCCCAGAGCGGCAGAGCCGCTTGGATATCTTTTATTGGCATGGTTGGTGTGGATTTCTGTTTTTCTGCTACCTTTTTGGATATCAGCTCTACTTGCGCCTGGGCATTGCTAATTTGCAAAGATTGCTCATTCAATTTGCTTTTGCTTGGCATCAGCAGCAAGTAATAGAGTGCGAATAAACAGAGGAACAGCAAGGCAGCGCCTGCAAGGATGAACGTTTGTGAATTATTTTTGCTGAGCATTGCCAGTGCCTCCTCCTTTAGCAGCTGCTGTGCTGTCTTTGGCCGCATTAGCCGGTATGGCCGCATCCTTCTTCAACGGGATCACGTAATTCGCCGTATACAGCTTCGGCCCCATTATGACTTGGACGCCGCCACTTACGTTCGGATCGGCAGCGGCTGTCGCGCCGCTAGTCGTTTCGGTGATCGCTTGAAGCGTCGCATTTTGGCCGAAATTTAATTTGCGCAATTCAAACAAATATTTCGAGGAGTCATCGATACTGGTAAAAATAACCGTTAAGGCAATCTGCGATTCACCTGAAAAAGCAACCGTGCTCATCTGCGCGTCAACCGGCAGCGGATTCTTGAGATTCGTTATGACATCGACGACGTCGTTCTGCTTCGCTTTCATCGATTGAATGAAGACCACAGGGTCGTTCTGCGTGTCACTGCTTTTCGTCAACTTCGCCTCCAGCGCCGTTTTGCTCTGCGCCAGCTGAGCCAGCTTCGTGTCATTGCTCTGAACGAGCGCTCGATTCGTCAAATAATTATTTGCCGTATACCCCATGCCGGCGACCCAGACGAGAGCGACCAAAGCGATGGCGATATATTTGAGTTTGGTTTCTGTTTTGACGGTCGGCAGCAAATTAACGCGCGCATTGCTCCTGTTCTGTAAAGCCAGGCCGATTCCGACCCGGAATGCATTCACATTCGAGCGAGTCGTGCGCTTCTTGGCGAATCCGTCAAAAGCCGCCTCTGTAACCCGGATCTCTGTCATCGCTTGACTGAGTTCGCTGCACAGCTGCATCCGTCCTTCCCCAGTACCCGTCACAATGATATAGCTGATGCGGCTTGCCCCTTCTTGAATACTGTATTGATAAAAACTGAGCATCCGTGAGATTTCCGCGACAATTTCGCCGATTTGATCCGCCATTAATTGGCCGTCCTCATAATCGCCTCGATCATAAAGCGCAATGCTCCGCATGAAGATCGGGTTCCCATTTTGGAACATATGTACATCTAGCGAAGCTTCGTTCAAGCTCACCAGCATCGACTCTTCAAACAGCTCGTCCTGCTGCTCCGCAATCGCTCTAGCGAGCGCTACCGCGGAGAACTCCACTGCTTTGACATGGATCCCAGCTTCTTCCAGCGCCTTTACATAGCCCAAAATATATTTTTTCGGCGCCGCATATAACAGAATTTGCGTATTCTCGTCGTCATGGCTGACTTTGATGAAATCATAGACAGGATCTTCAAATGGCAGATGAAGCGCCGTTTCGACTTCAAATTCGACGAGCTGCTTCAACTCATGCGCTTTGACGCTCGGAATGGTCATTTTGCGAATAATCACTTGTGAGACGGGAATAGCTAGGATGGCATGCGCCCCTTTCAGCCCTTCCGCTTTCGCCCACGCTTTCATTTGCAAGGTTAGCGATTCATGATTAATAATTTGATCCTCGGACAGGATGCCTTCAGGAATAGCCAGATGTCCGCGGACATCAATTTCCCAAGTTTTTCTTTTTCTTAATTTAACATAACGAACCCCCGTTGAGTCTATCGTAATGCCAATTCGCTTGTTGCCGAGCAACATTATGATCACATCCTGCTATCCGATTAATGTAAGATATGCGTTTATTAAATCCGATCCATAGCCATACGCGATCCCAATTCCCAAAGCCAAATACGGGCCAAATGGTATCGGTTGCTTTCGTTTTGTTATGCCCAGTGCTTGCAGCACGCCACCTATTATTGTGCCGATCAAACAGGCTAACAACAATGCCATGATGATTTGCGAATAGCCCAGCACGAAGCCGCAAAGCAGCATAAGTTTGGCATCCCCCATTCCCATTCCGCCTCTGGACACCACAGCTATGAGCACAATCAAGCCTCCGCCTGCAATGGCCCCTACTACATAATGCCACCAAGGTAGTTCATGGCTAATCACCCGCATGATGATGAACAGTGGAAGAAAGAAGAGCAGAACTTTGTTGGGTATGAGCATATAGACCAAATCTGCAATCGTGATGATAACGAGCAAGCTGATGAGGAGCCATGCCGTCAGGGCTTCCCAAGTAAAGCCAAAGTGTAGATATGCCCATACATAAGCCAAGCCTGTTGCGAATTCTCCGAACGGGTACAGCACACTTACCTTCGAGTCACAATATCGGCATTTGCCGCCGGACACTAAATAGCTGATTACTGGTAAAAGATCTCTCGCCTTCAGACGAGTTTTGCAATTCGGGCATGACGACGGCGGATGCAGAACGGATTGTCCGGCAGGCACGCGCAAGGCGACCACGTTAAAAAAGGAGCCGAACACGAGACCGATTATGAACAAATAGATGGCAATAAGAGTCGTCATGGCGTTGGATCGCTTTCTATTGAAATTTTAAAACAGGAATCGGAATGAACCGACTCCTGTTGGGGTTGTTATAGGTGGTTAAAATTAAGTTGATGTAGGTGTAGGTGTAGGTGTTGCTGTAGATCCAACTAAAACACTTGCAGGCTGAGTAACTGTTCCATTAGCAGTTGTTAAACTAACCGATATTAATGTCCCATTGCTGTCATAATTCACGCTTCCACCTGTAATTGTACTCTTTGTACTTGGAAGCACTAAATTGTTATCAAGGTATCCTTGCAATTGCAGCCCTTTTGTCTGACTGTTTAATGTTCCGCTAATAACTGGAATTGTCACATTTTTTGCATCTCCCGCTAACTCAGCAGTCACATATAGTCTGCCAGCATCCATAACTTGACGGAAAGTTGCGATATCAGCGTCATTCTTGGACTTGTTGATGATATTACTAATCAGTGGCACCGCAATTGCCGCAATAACCGCCAAAATAACGATAACTGCCAGCAACTCGATCAGTGTAAAGCCTTTTTCATTTTTTTTGAATTTGTTAAGCAATGATTTCATGTAAAATCCTCCCCAGGATAATTGATTGTATTAACCAATATTAGAATAAATTGTAAACATCGGAACCATAATCGCGGCCACAATGGTGCCGACGACGCCGGCCAAAAATACGAGCAGCAAGGGCTCGATTAATGATTTGAGACGGTCAACGGTGTTCTCTACATCCATCTCATAGAAATCCGCAACCTTCTCCAGCATCAGATCCAGCGAGCCGGTCTCTTCACCAATCGCGATCATTTGGGTAACCAGCGGTGGGAATACCCAAGCTTTCTTGAGCGGCTCCGACAGCGGATTGCCCTGGCGAAGTGAGTCGGCCGACTTGCGGATATAACTGCCGATGACGCGATTATTTACGGTTTCTTCGACGATCGATAAGGACTGGAGCACCGGAACCGAGCTTGCGTATAGGGAGGACAGCGTCCGCGTCAATTGTGCGATCGCGCCTTTTTGTCTCAGCTTGCCGAATACAGGCGCTTTCAGCACGGCATAATCGATCGCGTAAGCGCCTTGAGGCGTCCGTTTGGCGACTTGATAAATCAATATGATCGCAATGATCGCGAACACCCAGGCATACCACTGATTTTGAACGCTCTTGCTAAGCGCCAGAACAAACTTTGTAACCAGTGGCAGCTCAGCGTGCATCGATTCAAACATGGAGACGAATTGCGGCACAACCGATTTTAACAAATAAACAACAGCCGCCATGGCCATGAGCCCGACGACAACCGGATAGGTTAACGCCGATTTAATTTTCTCGCGAGTCACGTGCTCTTTCTCATAAAATTTCGCCATCCGATCGAGGGTACCGTCCAAATCCCCGGTTTCTTCCCCGGCACGAATCATGTTCACGAACACCGATGGAAATATTTTCTTATGTTCGATGATCGATTGCGACAACGACACCCCTTTCGCCAAGCTCGCTGCAACTTGGATCAAAGCTTTGCGCAATGGCTTGCTTTCCGTTTGTGCGGCCAAGATGTTCGTTGCTTCGACGATATTGACGCCGGCGCGTATTAATGTTGCGAATTGCCTGCAATATACAATAAAGTGTATCGCCTTCACGGGATTGCCTATGTATATATCCATCTTCAATGCTTTGAACTGTTCTTCTTTCACTGACAGAACAATGTAACCTTTGCTTCGCAGCTCTTGAACCGCAATGGACTTGTCCGAGGCTGTAATTTTGCCTTTTTGCTGTTTACCGCGCGGGGCTCTGACCAGGTAAATATATTCCGGCATTACATCACTCCTGCTTCAACCAAATAGCCTTTAGCGGCCAAGGGATCGATCAGCCCTCGCTGCATCAGTTCCTTAATGGACGTGTCCAGCGTGTGCATCCCTTGGCTGCGGCCCGTCTGCATCACGCTCTTGATCTGATGCACCTTCTCCGAACGAATGAGATTGGCTACGGCTGGCGTATTGATCATAATTTCCGTTGCGCAAGTCCGGCCCTGTCCGCCAGGCTTCGGAAACAAGCGCTGGGAAACGACACTGGCCAGTACGGCTGCCAGTTGGACGCGGATCTGCCCCTGCTGATGCGCCGGAAAAGCATCGATGATCCGGTCAATCGTCTGCGGCGCGTCTGTCGTATGCAACGTCGCAAATACCAGATGACCGGTTTCCGCCGCTGTGACCGCTGCGGAGATCGTCTCCAGATCTCGCATCTCGCCAACCAGGATGACGTCGGGATCTTGTCGCAGAGCAGCCCTTAAACCATTGGCGAAGCTTCGCGTATCGCTGCCAACTTCCCGCTGGTCAATCACTGACGATGCATGTTGATGCAGAAACTCAATCGGGTCTTCCAGTGTGACGATGTGCTTCTTCTCTTGGCGATTAATGTAATCGATCATCGCTGCGAGGGTTGAAGATTTGCCGCTTCCGGTGGGCCCCGTCACAAGCACCAGACCTTGCGGCTTGAGCGCAAGCTGGCTGATGACGGCTGGCAGCTGGAGCTGCTCCAAACTCGGAATCTTGGCCGGAATCGTCCGGATCGCCACGCTGACACGGCCGCGCTGCATGTAGGCATTGATTCGGAAACGGGACATGCCTTCCAGCTCATACGAGAAGTCCAGCTCCCCCGCTTCGCGGAACCGCGCAATTTGCTCCTGGCTAAGCAGCGCTTCGGCCATAGCTCGGGTATCCTCTGCGGTTAGAGGCTCCTGCGGGATGGCTTGCAGCATGCCATGCACACGGAGTACCGGTGCAGAGCCGACAGACAAGTGCAAATCGGAAGCTTTAGATTCATAGGCCGTTCTCAAAAGTGCAAAGATGTCTTGCTGCGATGTATGCAATGCTTCATCCCCTCTCTTCCGCGCATTAATGTGCGACTGTCTCCCGAATGACTTCCTGCAAGGTCGTAATCCCTTGCACAACTTTATGGATGCCGTCATCCAGCAGTTGGATCATCCCCTGCTTCGCCGCGGCTTCACGCAATTCCTGAAGCGTGGACGTGTCGCTGACGAGCTGTCGCAAGGAATCGTCGGCTTTCAGCACTTCGTGGATCGCCACCCGTCCGCGGTAACCGGTACGGTTACAAGCACCACAGCCTGCGCCTTTGTAGAGCTTGTCCGCATGAATGCGTTTATTCTGCATAAAAATCAGCTCTTGCTCGGTCGGCGTGTATGCCGTCTTGCATTCCGTGCAGATCCGGCGAACCAATCGCTGGGCGACGACGCCAATCAAGGACGATGCAATCAGATACGGTTCAACCCCCATGTCGCGGAACCGCGTAATCGTACTGACGGAATCGTTCGTATGCAAGGTTGACAGCACCAAATGCCCGGTCAGTGAGGCGCGAATTGCAATCTCTGCCGTCTCTGCGTCGCGAATTTCCCCGACCATGACGATGTTCGGATCTTGCCTGAGAATCGATCTCAACCCTGCGGCAAACGTTAGTCCGATCGTCGGATTGACATGAACCTGATTAATCCCTTGCAGTTGGTACTCGACCGGATCTTCAATCGTGATAATATTGGCGTTCTCTTTATTTAAATGGCTTAGCGCTGAATAAAGCGTAGTCGTCTTCCCGCTTCCCGTAGGACCCGTAATGAGCAGAATGCCGTACGGCTGCTCAATCATCTCTTTAAACACCGTCATATTGCGTGCGCCAAAATCCAGTTGTTCAATCGGCTTAACCCCTGCCGTCAAATCAAGAATCCGGAGCACGATCTTCTCGCCATGAATGGTCGGCAGCGTAGAAACCCGGATATCCACATGTTTGAATTCAACATGCATTTTAATCCTTCCGTCCTGCGGCAGCCTGCGTTCGGCGATGTTCAGCTTGGCCATAATTTTCAAGCGGGCCGTAATAAAGCCCTGCATCTGCCTTGGGATGACCCGTTCAGTCCGCAGATGACCGTCGATCCGATAACGGATGGTCAAATTCGCTTCACCCGGATCGACGTGGATATCGGATGCCCTTAACTGAACCGCTTGCTGGATCATTTGGTTCACTAAGCGGACGATCGGAGCATCTTCATCGGTAATCTCCGTTTCCTTAATCTCATCCGCATTGGGCATGTCCGTCATCATCTGGCTCATCGAATCCTGCAAGCCGTAATGCCTTGCAATCGCGCGCTGCAGCTCGTCCCTGCTGGAAATCGCCGGTTCAATGCGGAAACCTGTGCTCATCCGCAACTCTTCAATGGCGAAATAATCGAGTGGATCGGCCATCGCGACCATCAGCTTGCCGCCTTCTTTATGCAGCGGTATCGCTTGATACCGGCGCGCCATACTTTCCGGAATAATCTTGGCAATGTCCGGATTGATCTGGTATTTGAACAAACTTACGTGTGGAATGCCCAGCTGGAACTCCAACACCTCAATCAGCTGCTGTTCCGTTATGTATCCTTGTGTAATGAGCAAATCGCCGAGCTTCTGCTTGCTTTTGCTCTGTTCTTTAAGCGCTTCTTGGAGTTGGTCTTCAGAAATAATGCCACTTTCGACTAACAAGTCTCCTAATCTTTTTCTAACAAGTGCCATTTTCAATCAACCCCGTAACGAAAATCTTAATATTTTTTTCAATATAGTTCCAAAGTCCTATTACGTAGATAAGACTTCTCGCTAAATTAGTTAGAGACAAGGCTATTATACAGTACGAGGATACAATTTGTATATAAATTACCGCTTAAAGTCATGCAGATTTCGCAGGTAATATTTGCAACATCGTGCAAAAATACTAGATTTAATCATTGCTTTATCGTTTTTTTGCTCGTTTCGACAATTAATGACATATTCTGAAATTAATCGAAAACTTTTCGCGGTCATGTGCACAAAAAGTATTTCTTTCATGTTAGGAATAGTAGTAAAATAGTCATGTGCAGCTTAACAAATGAAACATGCTGCTAGATTACAGGAGGAGAGAACTATGTACCGATTGAAAAAAAAGAAGATCAGTCTTTTATTGATCGCTTCGCTCAGTACAAGCTTAATTAGTCTCGCCGGCATACCGCCGACACCAGCCCATGCGACTGGCGCGAGCAAAGTTGTTAAAATTCTTGAGATTAAAGACTTGGACAAACCTGCAAGTGGTGATACGGACACCATCACTTCTGATTTAAGTCCGATTCTCGGATCAGACAACACATTTAAAGTTGAAACCGTGAGCATGAAGAAATTCGTCGCTCTTCGCGACGAGCTGGACGGCAAGTACGATGCCATTTATTTTGGCAAAAGCTTGTTCAATCCTACGCCGGAGACAGGCAGTGGAAGTCCCCGCAATCATAATACGCGTTATGAAGAGAACGACATCACAACGCTTAAATCGGATGAAATCCGGGATAAGTACATAAGCAAAGGTTTACCGGTTATCGTGTATGACGACAGTACCGGGCATCGCGGGGCGCTGCAGCAAGGTTATCTGAATAGCAATAACAACTACGTTGCCAGCCATAAGAAGCTCTACGACTTATTTGCTCCTTATAACGCTACACCTAAACCAAACGATAACGTCATCTTTGTAAGTAGTTCGGATATTTCCAGCAAGAGCAATTTTATTACCAAAACAAATATCACATCGCGTGCGAGCGCTAGGCCTCAAATAACGTTAAATAGCGGTCCGAAGGATTATACGGTTGCTGCCAATCAAAGTTTCAGTTATACAGCTGGGGACACGCTAACGTATAATTTCGATCTATCCAGTGTCAGCAATATCAGCCAGCGTAATCTCGTAGCGAATCTGTATTTGGGCGTCGACAGCGTCCTTGGCTTCAATGCCAATCAATTGGTCGCTACAGCGCCTGTCACGTCGCTGAACGGCAATACGATTTCATTTACGCTGCCGAAGGGCTATTCCGGCCTTTACTATTGGCGGCTGGAGGTTGTCGATCAGACAAGCACAGGCAAGCTGAAAGATGCCGTTTCCGGAGTTTTCCGTTTTAAGGATCAAAAACCGGTTATTAACGTTCTTCAGGTGCTTCCGGATAATACGAGCAACGCCAGCAGTTTGCTAAACAGCACTAATTTGACGCAGAGCTATTTGGACCAAGAGGATTATACAATCAAAATTTCTGTAATGAACTTCTCTACGTTCAACGCCTCGGAGTATGCAAAGCTGAACAGCAGATATGACATGCTTATTTTCGGCTTTAACGATGAGTACAACAAAACGGCTAACATTACGCAAACGCCGGCTGATGCTGTAAAAGACTTCATTCGAACAGGCCAAGGCGTCATGTTTACGCATGATACGGTTTACGAAGGTAACCAGACATGGATAACGAACTTCCAGATTGCAACGGGCCAGACCGGAACGAAAACGAACTTGGGGTTAAGTGCCCCTTATTCTTCGACATCAACTAAAAAAGTGAACGAAGGCTTGTTAACCCAGTATCCTTTTTACATCAGTGGAACGACGCCTGCGGTCGCTACGACGCATGATCAATATTATAAACTTGATTTAGAGGATAAGTCGCTCATTCCATGGTATAACATTGACGGCAGTCCACGAGATAAGGATGACAGTTGGAATCACTACTACACGTATTCCAAAGGGAATGTCACCTATTCAGGTACGGGTCACAACTTTGTCGGTTCCAAGCTAAACAGCAACTTCCCGGATTGGGAGCAAAAGCTTTTTGTCAACACGATGTTCCGTGCTTTTATCGGTTCGAACCATAAGCCAACTTTGGACATCCTGGCTCCTGTTCCTTTCTCAGCAACGGATAAGAACTATATTTCATCGAATAGTGACATTTCCGTCAGCTTCAAGCCGAACGATTTGGATTTGAACGATAAGAAGGTGACCTCTTCAATTACGTTCAAATACACGGATGCGTCCGGCCGTGTCATAACGAACACTGTCATGCCGGATACCGAAACAGTTAAAGGCGAAACGGTTACCAAAACCTTTACCAATCCGTTGGCAGCGACAGGCGGCGATCTCACGATTTCGGTGACGACGAAAGACGCTCAAGGCGCTATGGAAACAAAAGAAGTCGTCGTCAAGGTCATTACATCGACGAACTTGACGCCGGATCGGACCATCTCTGCCGATAAAGTGGAGAAAAATAGTTCGATCACGGTCAACTATGCGATCAAACCAACGGCTAAAGATTACAGCGCTTCAACGAATGTCAGTGATTTGACGATTAGCGGGATTCATTACCGGGAAACATTCCCAGCTAATTTGCAGCTTAGCAACTATCCAACAACACTGACAAAAACAGGCACATTGGCTAACGGCTTCACACTGGAAGGAGACCTGCCGAACATTACTTACCGCCGGGAAGGCAATAAGTTCGTGGCAGACAACTACAACTTCCAGATCGTCGTGCAACCAACGACCAATGGCGATTATTCGCTTACGAATGCCCTATTAAGCTATCGGGATTATTTGAACAGCACCAGCTCGCAGAGCGTTCAATTCCCGAATAAGGTGTTCTCAGCTTATACAAAGTTAACTTCCTTATCCTTGGATAACATTACGATTGCGAAAGGCGATGTCACCAAGCTGTTACCGAAATATAGTCCTGATGACGCGACGTACCATAGCAACGAGAACTTTACCTGGTCGTCTGACGCTACAAGTAACGTAACCGTTACAAGCAGCGGTCAAGTGACTGGGGTCAACGCAGGTACAGCTCGCATTACGGTTACGGCAACAGACGGCAGCGGTCTTACGGCAACGGGCACCGTTTCGGTCATCGAACCGGGACTTAACATTGCTGGCCCATCAGAAGTTGCGGTTGGCTCGGCCATCAATCTGCAGGCTGCCTTGGTTACAGCGGGCAATGAAGCCATCACCTCTTTGCAGTGGAGCTCGTCGAATAATGCAACTGCGCAATTTACGGTGGCCGACCAGCCGACAGGCACATTGTCAGGTAAACAACCTGGTACTGTCACCGTGACAGTTACGGTCACAACGGATAAAGGCCAGACATATACCAAAACCTATACAGTGACTGTCTACCAGCCACTGACAAGCTTATCGATTCAAGATGCGACGATTCGTGTCGGCGAAGAGATCCGTGCAGCCTACGGACCGGTCGATGCCCGCAACACCACGCTTAGCTGGAGCACAACCCAGCCAAGCATCGTCGATGTCAGCGGCGGCACGATCAAAGGTCTAGCGCCTGGAACTGCATCGGTAACGGTCAAATCGACCGACGGCAGCAATCTGTCAAGCACAGCGACGATTACCGTGAAGAAGCCTTCTCTCACGTTCGATGGCCCAACGATGGTCAAAGTCGGTGATAAGATTACGATCCAAGCTAATCTCGATACGGTTAACGAACAAATCAGCAGCGTGAAGTGGCTAGTTACTGCTGAAGATCAGCAGAAAGCAACATTTACGGAGAACGCCGACCATAACGATTTGGTTCGCAATCTGCTCGGCAAGACCCCGGGAGTCATTAACGGCTCAATCAGCATTACAACAGATAAAGGCAATACCTATCCGACTACCGTGAACCCGGCAAGCTTCCATGTTACGGTATACGACTTTAACCTGGATGACGCCAAATTGCTCGTAGGCGAAACCGCTACGCTGAACCCGGTGTTAGCGCCGGCAGGCCTTGTCAGCTCCAATTACGATTGGAGTTCCAGCAACACAAGCGTTGTCTCTGTTGACAGCAACGGAATGATAAAAGGCAATGCTGCTGGTACGGCCACTATCACTGTCACTTCCAAGGACAATCCGAATATCAAGGACACAGCGACGATCACTGTGTCGCAGTATCCGGTTACGATTGATCTTAATGGGCAGCTGCTGGTCAATGGATCTGTGGATTTAAATGTCGGTGATGCGATTACGCTTACGGCGAGTTTCAACTCATCGAATCAGAAATTAGCTGAAGATCCGACATGGGAAATTACAGATGCTAGCCATGCGACGGACATCACGCCATCCGGAAAAAGCGCAACGAAAACTTTTAAAGGACTGCAAGAAGGCACGGTGACTGGTAAAGTAACGGTCACAACGACAGCAGGCGTGAAGTACACGTCCGAGCCTTTCACGATTCATGTGAAAAACCCGATTCAATCGGTCGACATTACGCGTGCAGACAACTCGACAGCGCCTGTGAATGTGAATGATTCCGTCAACCTTAAAGCTGTCATCACACCTTCCAGCGCAGCCGTGAGCAGTTACAAATGGTTCATTCTTGAAGAAGGTACAACTGGCGGCGCTGCCTTAAGTTCCGATAGCTCTTCACAGGTTACCTTTACAGGGAGAAAACGCGGCAATGTTATCGTGAAGCTTCTCGTGATAGGTAAATACAACGAAGAAAAATCATCTACAATAACCATCAATGTCAAAGAAAACATGACGGCCATCCAATTGCCGGAAGGTCCGATCAAGTTAACTTTGGGATCGGCGACGAACAGCGCCCGCGATTTGTGGAATGAGACAACTGTCGTTCCTTCCTCCATGAAAAGCGAGATCAAAGATCAAGTGAATTGGAGCGTTTCCGACAGCAGCGTCATTAAAGTCGTGGACGGTGTCGTAACCGGTGTGAACAAAGGTACGGCTACAGTGACGGCGACATACACCAATGATGATGGTACGCAACAACGCGATACGGTTACGGTTATCGTTGAATCGCCAAGAAATTCACAAAACAAATATTAGCAACAAAAAAGCCCCGGAATCTCTAAGGAGATACCGGGGTTTGTTCATTGCTCATGATTTTTTTGCCTTTTTTCAATTGGTAGGAAGTCACGCGCGGAAGAGCAGCCGATTGATGTTCGAGAATACTGCTGTTATACGTAATGATGAATCGCGCACGATTGTATGCCAAATCTTTTTGATTCTCATTATTAAGTTCAATTTCGGTCCCGGTCGAATTCACCTGCACATCGCCTCGCACCGCATTAATTTTCAAATCATATTTTGAGAAGAAACCGCCATTAATCCAGAAAATCGAACCAACGCCATATAATTCAGCCGTAGCATCCGTATAAAAGAAGGCGTCCAATTTGGTTAGCCCGCCTGGATCAGGTTTCGAATCTTTGAAAACGTTTTGATAGGCTGAATCTGAAATATCTTTAAAGGTCCCGTCCGTATTCGTATTCACTCTCGTGATGAGAATGCTGCCTTGACTAAAAAGAACCAGTTCACTTTTTTCTGCCTCTGCAACACCATTGCTCTGGTACCTTTCCATCCCTTCAATCGACGCATCTTGAATGGTCGTCTGACCTAGCGCTAGAATGGTGGCATCCATTCGAACTTGACCGCTAATATTAACATCACCCGTAACCAAAATATTAGCGCGAATATCGAGCGGTGCCGCATTCAATGGGTTATAAATATCAAGATCCCCATCCACAATTAACCAATTGCTGTGATAAAACCCAGGATTTCCTGGAATGGCTTCCCTGAACTGTTTGCCTGGTTGTTTATTCTCTTCTTCGCCTGTCAAGCCTAACACCGGCGGCAAATAGTTGATGCCCATATAATCGCCGTGATCTAAAGTTAGATTGCCCCTATGTACGATGGTCATATTGCCAATAGGTCCATTTAACGCTTGCTTATAACTAGACCAAGCATTATTTTTGGCTTGGATGACCTCTGTGCTGTCATCTCCATTAATAGTGTCAGGACTTACTAGCCCATCGGAGAGCTTCGTGATTACCGTTTGAACCGCCTGACTAGGACTGACTTTAAAGCTCGCATCCATTTCATTGCGGTCAGCTTCCGTCCCCCCAATGGCTTCCGTCAGTTTATCGATGAACGATTCTTGCATATTCATGCCGACAAACTCTTTCTCGCTTTTCACTTCGGCAATACTTTGCAGACCAAGTACCGTTTGAACAGGTTCATTCTGGGTATTTCCATCCGCTTCCCTTACCGTATTAAAGTCAGTTGCAGACGCACAAGATTCAGGAACGTTCGCCTTAGCTTGGCAATATTTAATATTGTTGATTGAATGTACGTAAGCGGTCCCGGTCAATTCCGGAAACCAGGTCGGTTCTCTTAAATCCGAATTATTGTCATACATATATTCGGCACTATTTTTAATACGAATCTCTTCTCCGGCATATAAACCGCCTACTTCAGGATCATCACTTTCGCCATTATTAAAGTAGGGATTCCCGTTAATAATTAAGCTTCCTTTCTCTGAACCTGCGGAATATCGCAGAACATCCGGGAAATTGCTTACTTCCAACCTTTGTGTAAGCGTTCGTTTCACACCATCAATGGTCGCCGTGACATGGACCTCGATGATTGGCGGCTCTTCTTTAACAAGCTCCGCATCTGTAACGACAGTATTCGCATATTGACTGCTCACTTCATGGTGATTGATCGCTTCATTCAATGCATTTAGCTTGGTTGGCAATTGCTCAATATTGATCGACGTCTCTTTCTTCAGCATGCCCTGCACCATCGCTACGGCTTCGTTCAACGCCTTTTCCGCCAAATGCAAGCTCTGCACATCTTTTTGCTTCGTCTCCGTTCTGACGGCTCCACCGATGCTGGCGCTGACAACCGCAAGACCTAACAATGTAAAAATCACGATAATAAATAACACAAGCAGCATTGTTGAGCCTCGTTCGTCTTGCAACCGGTTCACACCATCACCCCTTTTCAAAATCCGAACCTGCTCGTCAGATTGATGCGATGCACAGTTCCCCGATTATCGTTTTGCGCCAAATGCAAATCAATCTCAATAAGTCCGCTGCTGCACTCCGAAGCTTTACCCGAACAGTCCAGCGTAATGGTGGAACCACTGAGATCAGCATCGATCGTTGCTGGTTTTCCCGTTTCCCCTGTGAATAAGCCAACTTTGCCACTTAACTCCTTCAGCATAATCTGGCTATTGTGGGTAATGGTATGGCCTTCCAAATCTTTCTCTGTCCGTGTTAACTCAATTCCGTCCGTCACTTGCTTAATCGAAGTTGGTCCTAACGTATACAGCTCCGTCATCGTAGATGACATAATAAGATCGGCCTCGTCACGCAGCGCATTTTCAACCGTCACTTTGTTATAAGAATTAAAGCCGAATGTGATCACCGCATAGATGGTGCCACTCACAATGCCAAGTATCGTCAAAGAGGCAATTAATTCAGCTAGTGTAAATCCTTCCTCTTGCTTCATCCATTTAACGAATCGCTTCATCGACTACATAGCCCTCCACATCCGCTTCGTAACGTTTGCCGTTTTTGCTAGAGGGGGCATCTTCCTCTTTCACAGTGACTTTAATCGGCAATAAATAGGTCCACTTGCCGTCACCGTCAACGAGAGACCGTTGATAAGTGACTGTTGATATGTACTTGATCCCATTGATCTCGGCATGAAAAACGTTGTAGATGCTGCTTTTCATCGAGGGCAGCGCATTTCCCAGCGAACATCCCATATTGCTATCGCAATCATCCAACGTAATTTGATCATGGGAGCCAAAATAAGTATCCAACTCATCAAAACTTTGCTTCTCCATGTAAAAAAGCGTATTTCTCGCCAAGTTAATCATCACCGTCTTGTTCTGATTCCCTTTGTTATAGCTCATCGCATTGTTAAAAAAAGCGAACATCGCGATCGATACAATCGATAAAATAACGACCGATGCCAGCACCTCGATCAGCGTAAAACCCGCTTCGCGGGATTTCCCATTCTTCATTCATCATTACTCCTGAACATTTGTCATATTTCGCTACAACACTAGTTCTATTGTACCATATTCCGAGCGGCTTGAGGCTTGTATTCTTTTGTAAAAAAGTGACAAACAAGGCTTATTTTTAATAAAAAAAGCCCCGCTCTCCTCAGAGAACAAGGCTGCATATGAAACATTCACACGTATGGCGGGTCCCACGCTTTCTTATCCCAGCCGAGCGTATCACTGACCACGTTCATGTCACGGTCTAGCTGCACATTGACGCCAAAGGGCAGCTTCTTCTTGTGCCAGAAGCGCACATCGCGCCACTGCACCTCATAACCTTCCCCGTCCTGCTTTTCCCGCCAGCACACATAGATGCGCTGTGCAAAATGCAGGAACGCCCGCACACCATCCGTGGACAGCGTAGCGCGAATGATCGGATGCGAGTCATCCCCGATATAATCGGTACGGGCAAATGATTCATCAATTTCTACCTTGCCGTAGCGAATAACGCCAAGATAGAAGCTGTCATCGCTCTCCAGTACGAACTGCCAGTGAAACCAGTGCAGGCCTGGAATAAGGTGACAGATGCCGTCGCGCTGCAGCGCGCTTTTCACCCGGCGGATCAACGAATGGCGCTGTACGAAGCGTATGGCGATATAAGCAAAGGTGATGCCGTAAATCCAGGCGAACATCACGCCGATCAAACTGCCGCCATGCAACTGCCAAAGGAAGATCCAGAGCAGCAGCCCGGCACTATGAAGGCCGAATAAAAACGGTTCATAGAGACATAGCGTATCCAAATGAAACCATTTCTTGGAAAGCGGACGGAAGCATTGAACGCCATACACATTGAATAGATCAAGAAACACGTGAAAGCTTACTGCGGCAAACGTCCATAGATATAGGCTCAGCAGATGTTCCCAGACGCCGAACAAGCCGGCAATCGGCAAGCTGATCACGAGCGGCCAGAGCAGCAGCGCTGGCAGCGAGTGCGTAATCCCGCGATGAATGCGCACATAGCTGGCGTAACCGCGCAGCCTGGCTAAGGTGTCAAAATCGGGCGCATGCGATCCGATCAGCGTGCATGTCAGTATGGCATGGGCAAGCTCGGGCTCTTGCGCAACGGCAGGCTCCAAGCAAGCCAATCCGGCAAGTGTGACTCCAAAAAGCAAATGGCTCCCTGTATCCATAGGCCGATCACCTGTCCTTCTCTCATCTTTGTTGTTATCCGGCTTTCCCGGAAACGTTCCGCTCACCTTCCGCTTGTTCACTTTCCCCAGCATCATCCGCCGCCCGTACGGGCTCCCAGCGCTCATGCACATTAAACCAGTAGAACCACTCGGACGGATGCTCGCGAATCGCTTGCTCCATGAACGCATTCAGAACCTGATTGGCATCCGAACGCTGAGTGCGAGTAAACTGCTCATCGAGATACAGCGGCTTTTCAAAAACGAGCTGATGCTGAAAGCCCTTGAGCCGATAACTGTAGAACGGCACGACAGGCACCTTATTTTCAAGAGCGAGCATCGCAGCGCCTTCCGGCGTACGCGTCAAC
The DNA here is from genome assembly GCF_027789125.1 of Paenibacillus aestuarii. GTDB lineage: Bacteria > Bacillota > Bacilli > Paenibacillales > NBRC-103111 > Paenibacillus_E > Paenibacillus_E aestuarii. Next base: position 324,458 of record NZ_JAQFVF010000023.1, read on the forward strand.
CTCCCGAATAACCGGGACGTCGGAAATGTCGGCCGCCAGAAATCGCCGAGAATAAAGAGGATACCGCCTTCGGACAAATGTTTTTTTAACGTGCGGTACATTTCCAGCGGTGGTGTGCTGTCATAATCCAGCCCTCTGCAGCCCATCGCCTGAAATTTCAAATACATCGGACGCAGCTCCTCACTGCCGGCAGAAGCTATCGTCAAGCAGTTATATTTGCGCGTTAAATGCCAATAGGCATAAAAGAAATTACCCAAATGCGGCGTATACACGATCAGCCCCTTGCCTTGGGAGCGCTCCATCGCTTCATCAAAATTCGCCTGTCCCTGCACGGCAAAAGTACCGGATGCGTCACGATCTAAACGGTAAGACCTGAACAAAATTTCGTACAACGTATAGACCAGGTTCCGAAAATAGTTCAAGCTGATCGTATTCAGCACGCCTGGCTGATGTAAATTCAACACATCAGCCATGTTGGATTCAATTCGTCTGCGCACGCTGCTGCGCGAGGCGATATAAAGCAGCCGGGCCAACAATCGGCACAGCGCTGCCATCAGCCATCCGGGCAGGACACCGAGCACGCCTCCGATTCGGCGCAGAGCCGTATCGTCGTTTGTCAGTTTTGCGATCCAATCGTACATTGCAGCTCCCCCCTTCTCTCTATTGATTCAGGAAATGGCGCTGATAGCGGCGAGTCACACGGTCTTTTTGCAAAATAATAAAGAAATCGACCGTCTGGAAGAGCTCGTCAAACGCAGGGTCTCCACCGATCTCCGCACCAAGCCACTGGTAGCCCTTCATAAGCGGCGGCAGCTTGCGGAACAATTCTTTCTCATTCATATCCAGTTCCAGCTGCTTCAGGCCGGCGATACGGTGAGTGGATAAAGGCTGAATGCCAAATCGGTCGGTAATTACCTGCTTCTGGCGCAGCATGGAATAAATCAGGTTTAATTCATCAATATCGTTTATATGTACACTGGCACAGCCGATCAAATACGAATAATTCCGCTCTTGAATGTAGGTGGCGATACCTTCCCATAACAGTTGAATCGCTTTTCCCCCGCGATAAGCAGGAGCAATGCAGCTGCGTCCCAGCTCTAACGTCTGCCTGGCAAAAGGTTCATAGGCGCTCAAATCAAACTCCGTTTCGGAATAAAAGCCTATGCCGTCCCGAGCGCGTTCCCCCGGAAGCAGCCGATACGTACCAACCACGCGGTCTACGTCGAGATCCTTGACAATTAAGTGATCGCAATACGCGTCATAGGCGTCCTGCTCTAAACCTTCTTCATTTCGCATCCGCATATTTTTTTCTTCTTCTACAAAAACCTCATACCTCAAACGCATAGCCTGTTCAATTTCATGAGCGCTTGTAGCAAGCATGACAGACAGCTTGGCATGCTGCGGCGCCGAATTCAGAAGGTTTTGACTCATCCTCTTCACGCCTTTCAACTGGTGGTGTCGACTCAACTTTAAGGTTAGCAGAGTTTTATTAAGCGCTCATTTTCGTGTTGTAAAAGTTTTGTAAGTTTTAAAGCGCCTACATAAAAAAGACAGACTCCCCGAGAAAGGAATCTGCCTTGTTCTTTGCTGATTTGATTTAATGGCCGAGCAAAAAATACAGCGGAACAAAAAGAATGGATGTCAGTATTCCGCATATGCCCATTGATAACCCGCTGAAGCTTCCCTGCAGCTCGGAATCCTTCAGCACTTTGGCCGTCCCGATGCCGTGGGCAGCCGTTCCCATCGCGATGCCAATGGAAATGTCATCATAGATGCCCAACCAACGCAGGAAGCGGGTGCCAAACATGCTGCCGACAAGCCCTGTCAACGTTGTCAAGACAGCGGTCAATTCAGGGATGCCGCCCAAATGGCTGGCGATTTCTAGGGCAATCGGCGAACTGACGGATTTGGGCATCATGCTCAAAATCACTGTACGGCTGCCGCCGAGCAGGCCGGCCAGTAAGGCGCTCGCCGTAATGCCCGTAAGGGCACCGGCAAGCACGCTGAGCAAGACGCGTTTATAATGCTGACGGATGAGCGAAGCGTACTTATATAGCGGCACACCGAGCGCTACTGTGGCAGGCCCGAGCAGAAGCGTCAAGAAGTCCGCGCCGTGCTTGTAAGCTTCATAAGGGATGTGAAAGCTGATGAGGATGAGAATGACCAAGCCTGTACAGACAAAAAGCGGATGTAAAAAGCGCCACCGCTGTTGCAGCATATAGGCGCCTGTATACACAATGACGCTCAGTGATAAGCCAAAGAGCGGTTGACCGACAAAGCTATTTCCCATGGGCGGCACCTTCTTCCCGCGACCCTATGCCCAGCCGCTTAGCCACCCATCCTGTAACAGCCAGCACGGCGAAGGTGGCGCCGAACAATCCGCCGCACACTGACAACCAATTGCTGCCGAGCAGCGGCAAGAACGCGATCACCCCGACCGTAAAGGGTAAGAAGAAGAGCATCATGTGCCTAGTCAGCATGGAAGCTGCCTCTTCCACCCACGCCAGCTTGATCCACTTGGCGAACAGTGCGGCCGTAAACAGAATAAGCCCGATCACATTGCCGGGAAGCGGCACGTGCAGGCCCATTTGGATCGCATAACCTAGTAAATTAAATGCGAATAAAATAGCAAGTCCTAGCATAACTTCCCCGTTTCAGCTGCAGACCGGTTCTATTGAGAGTCTTTGCAAGCGTTTCTGATTTCTCTCAACATAACATAAAAAATGGAGGATATAAAGATGGAAAGCAGCACTTCCGCGAGCGTAATTCCCATACCATTCACCTCTATCTACATACTCAAAGATAGTGTATGAACGGAACACGTTAAACTTGACTTGTTTTGTATAATCTTCTTCCGATTGAGGCATTGTATGGGAGGGTCAATATCAACCTTACATCCACGCAACCCAAGGAGGAACCTGACTAATGGCAAAACCAGACGATCGCTCCAACAACCCGGCTCGCTTGCAAAACGCGATTGACCACACGCTCGCTAATATGAATGAAGCCGAAGATTATTTGGACGAGCATGCGGATGAAATTTCCGCGGTAGACAAGCAGAACATCGAAGAGAAGAATCAAAGAAGACAACAAGCCATCAACGGGTTCATTGAGGAAAAGAAGGACGAACAGAACGTTTAGTCCCTGGCCAGTCCCCTTCCGGTTTGCTGCCTCATAGACAGCGAACCGGATCAATTTTAGTTCAAATTCCCCCGCATCTTCATCAGCATCGTCATTAGCTCTGCCTTCACCAGACTGCGAAGCATCATATAATGATGGAGATACCCGCGCGCCTTGTATTCCACATAGATCCCTCGCGACTTCAGCTCGGTACGTACAATTCTCATATCGCGCTTGGTCATAATCCGCATCATATCCTGCAGTTCCGCCGATATCAATTGCTCGAGATCGCGAAGATAATAAATGAGATGATTATAAATGATTTTATCTTTATTGCCTCTAAGTTCTTCCATGTCTCTGGCCACCATATCCCGCAAGATGGGAAGCAGCGTCATACATTTTATAATCTGCACATCTTCATCCGTATCCCTGCTCAATAGGCTGTTCATCTGTCCAATCACCACCAAAAGCGAACATGTATTCGTATATCATTATACACCAAACACCTGTTCGTTATGCAAGCGAATATTGATGATCGTTCCCACGCGGTGGATTATCGGAACATTGCCCATAAACGAATTAAATGCAGCGTGCTCGACGGATTAATTTTTTGCGCCAGCACAAACTCAACAATCTGATTCGCCTGACTGGCCATCACATTCTCGCCAATGGCACTGGCTGCCGCCTGAACCAACGCCGCCACCTTCATGCGATCCTGCAAATCCGTTTTCGTCACCCCTTGCAGCAGCACGGTCATGCGATCTTTGACTTCCGGATTTTTCAACTTGAACTTAACCCGCTCCACGAGGGCCGGTTCAATCCCATACTGTCGGTAGCTCATGCCTGCACCTCCAATCAAGGTCTTGCTCCTATTTTATGTGCAAGCTCAGCGAATCTTGACTAGCTGAGCGGAACGGCACAAAATCGGCATAAAAAAACAGCCGCCATCCCGGGCAGCTGAATCTCCTTCTACATATTCATGACGACCGCGATGACACAGATGGCATTCAGTCCGGTAAGCAGCGGCATCCCGACGATAAAGGACGTGTGCTTCGTCTTGTGGCGCCACGCTTTCATCCCGAGCCAGCCGCCGATGCCGCCGCCAATGGCAGCAAGCAGAAACAACCGCTTCTCCGGCACGCGCTGACCGCCCTTCTTGGCCTGGGCTTTGTCATGCCCCATCTCGATGAAAGTAATCACATTCATTAACAGCAAATAACAGAGGAAGTACGTCATAAGCTCTACCTTCGTTTCTATCGATAATAGCAATCTACTATTATCTTAAAATCGAAAGCGTTCCGGGTCAAATACTGATTCTTAGAAACCCTTGGAATAAAGTCGCCATATACAGCATGTCTGCGCTGCAATCAATGTCAGTAACCGGACAGCCGAGGCGCACGAAAGCAAAGTCAGCTGATCGCGAATCTTATATTTCAGCAGCAGCAAAAAGCCTGAGCTCAGCTCAGGCTAAAGAAGCATCCTTGTAAGATTCGCTTTTTACTCCAATTCCAACTCTATCACCGTATCCCTGCGGTCAGGCAGCGGATAACTGGCATGCGCAGGCATCGCCAGGCTAACAAAAGCATCATGCGGATATTGAGCCGTATTCCATGGCCGGGTAACGAACACTTCCGAACCGTCCGCCAGCAATCTCGCCTGCTTCACTCTACCTGCCAGCCCGCTTAAATTAATCGGCCCCACACTCTCCTCAAACAGATGGGCATACAGCTTATTTCCATTCTGTGTATATCGCCCCCACTCCGGCTTTGGCCAATCGGCTTGGGCACAGCCATAAATGCTGGCGCTGTTGCTAGTCATCCAGGCCCCGACTTCCGCCAAAATATCGAGCGAAGCCTGCGGAATCTCCCCAAGCGCATTTGGCCCGACATTAAGCAGCAGATTGCCGTTCTTGCTTACACATTCGACCAGTTTGCGGATGACAGTCGACGCTGACTTATACATTTGATCATTGGCAGCATATCCCCAATTATTGTTCAAAGTAATACATGCTTCCCACGGAATGGAATGACCATCGCTATCGGTCAAACCTTGCGGCGGAATAATCTGTTCTGGCGAAGCAAAATCACCGGCATAGCTGCTCGGATGGCTCGTGAAAATGCTGCCGCCGTGCTCACCGCTCGCTTCTAACCGGTTATCCACGATCAGATGCGGCTGCAAGGAGCGAATCATCGCCATCAGCTCCGAAGCTTTCCACTTTTCACCCATCATCTCCTCATAAGAAAAATCAAACCACATAATGTCCAGCTTGCCGTACCCGGTAAGCAGCTCGCGAACCTGCCCATGCATATAGGTTAAATAGCGGTCAAACGTTTCCGGATTTCGCTTATACTGCTCGTTATCGCGCATCGGATGAATCCGGTCGCCATAAGCCGGATAATCTTCATGATGCCAATCAATCAGCGAATAGTAGAGCCCGACTTTCAACCCTTCGGCGCGAAACGCTTCCACAAACTCGCGTACGAGATCACGGCCTGCCGGTGTATTCGTCGATTTATAATCTGTGAGAGCGCTGTCAAAAAGGCAGAAGCCATCATGATGTTTGGCCGTCAGCACCGCGTATTTCATACCGGCCTGTTTCGCCGCACGCGCCCAAGCAGCAGCATCATAACGCACAGGATCAAACTGGTCAAAATAAGGCTGGTAATCCTCTACCGTGATGCGTTCCACGCTCCGCACCCATTCGCCTCTCGCCGGAATTGCATATAAGCCCCAATGGATAAACATGCCGAACCGGTCCTCCAAAAACCATTGTGTACGCCCCATGCGCTCTTGTACATTCGCATTATCATTTGTCATAGATCGCTACACTCACCTTTCCTCGGTCGATTATTTCTTTTCCCAGCCTAAGTCTAGCAAGGATATGCTATAATCGACAGGTACAGAACTAACCTTGATCAGGATATAATTAACTTGAATAGGTGAGCAGAATGATTACAACGCCGCAACAGACTTTTCTCTCCGACATGCTGCACAACTTGCAGATTCATGTACTTGAAGCCCATCTGACCCAATGCACAAGCAATTGGCAAGCTTATGATTACACGCCCGAGTACAACAAGCTGTACTGGATTATCGACGGCGAAGGCTGGGTCAAATCCGACCATCATGCTTTTCATCCGGCGCCTGGCCAGCTCTGCCTGCTGCCCGCACATTCGCTGCAATCGTACGCGACGATTAGCGATCGCCCTTATTTGAAATATTGGTGCCATTTTACAGCGAATATCGGCTCGTACGATTTATTTCAATGGCTGGACATCCCTTTATGTATCCAGGTGACTGATCCCGCTCTGATGACCGCCTGGTTCCAAGAGCTCACACACTTGTTCGGCAAGCCGGACTTGACTTCCAAGCTGCGGGAAAAAGCGCTGCTCCTGCAAATTATTTCCAATTATTTGGAGAGTGTTCCGATCCAGCTGCTTCAGAAACGGGCGGATGATATGGACAGGCTCGATCAGCTGCGCCATTATATTGAAACCAACTTACATATCAGCATCACCGTCGATCAGATGGCGAAGAGCGTTCACCTGCACCCCAACTATTTTATTAAATATTTTAAAAAGCATTTTGGCATGCCGCCAGCGAAATATATGCACCGCAAGCGGATTGATAAAGCGAAATTCCTGCTCACCACCACCGCGATGAGCATGAAAGAGATCGCCGAGCAGACCGGTTACGAGGACACGAATCACTTTACCAAAAGCTTCCGTAAAGACACCGGCTTTCCCCCGACGGAATACCGCAGCCACGTGCGCAGCCAAAACTAAAAAACGCTGGAATCGATTCACTTGCTCTATCGATTCCAGCGTTTTTTCTATTAATCCAGCACTTCGCTCTCGAACACTTGTGCGCGCTGCAAATAAGCGCGCAACGGCATGAAGCCGGCGCTGGTCCAGAAGTTCGAGTCGCCGACAAGCTCCGCCGCATCGTCGCGAGCCTGCTCCATGATCTCGAAGTCGATCATCATGTCGGCGATCCGGAACTCCGGCGCGCCGCTCTGCTTCGTGCCGAAGAAGTCGCCCGGACCGCGGAGCTCCAGATCGCGGCGTGCGATCTCGAAGCCATCGGCCGTGTCCGTCATCGCCTTCATGCGCTCCTTGCCGACCTCCGTCTTCGGGTCGGCGATGAGCACGCAGAAGGACTGGTGCTCGCCGCGGCCGACGCGGCCGCGCAGCTGATGCAGCTGCGACAGGCCGAAGCGATCGGCGTCGTAAATGACCATAAGCGTGGCGTTCGGCACATCCACGCCGACCTCAATTACCGTCGTCGAAACCAACGTCGACAACGTTCCTTCTTTGAAAGCGGCCATGACCGCTTCCTTCTCCTGCGCGCTCATCCGCCCGTGCAGCAAGCCAATCTTCATCTGCGGAAAATGCTGCTGCAATTGAATGTGCACATCGATCGCATTTTGTACGTCGAGCTTGTCCGATTCTTCGATCAAGGGACAGATGACATAAGCTTGCCGGCCTGCCGCCACTTCGCGCTGTATAAAGCCCAGCACGCGCTCCAGCATTGAATGCTGCACGGCATACGTCTTGATCGGCTTGCGGCCCTTCGGCAGCTCACGCAGCGTCGAGACGTCCATATCGCCGAACGCCGTAATCGCCAGCGTCCGTGGAATCGGGGTCGCCGTCATCGTCAGCACATCGGGGTTCATGCCCTTACGCCGCAAAATGCTGCGCTGGTTCACCCCGAACCGGTGCTGCTCGTCGGTGACGACAAGGCCGAGCTGGCGGAAGTACACGTCCTCCTGAATCAGGGCATGCGTACCGACGATAACGTCGATCATGCCCATCTGCAAGGAGGCCAGCAGGTCGCGCCGCTGGCGGTCAGTCGAGCTGCCTGTCAGCAGCGCGACCTGCAAGCCGTACGGCTCGAATAGCTTGTCAAGCGAGCGCTTATGCTGCTCGGCCAAAATCTCCGTCGGCACCATCAAAGCGCCTTGGAAGCCGGCCTTCACCGTCGCGAACAGCGCGATCGCCGCCACGACGGTCTTACCGGCACCGACGTCTCCCTGCAGCAGCCGGTTCATGCAATATGGCTCCTGCATATCGTGAAGGATCTCGCCGACGACCCTCTTCTGCGACTCCGTCAGCTGGAAGGGCAGCGCGCGCACGAAGGCGCGGACAGCAGGCAGATCCACCTGCTGTTTCACCCCATCCGCGCGGCTTCGCGTCACCGCGCGGTATGCCTGCAGCTTGAGCTGGAAGAGGAACAGCTCCTCGTACACCATGCGCCGGCGCGCCTGCTTGCCCTCCTCCACACCGCTCGGTGTGTGGATCACAGCCAAGGCCTTGCTGCGCGGCATGAACCCATACCGGCTCATGATCGCCGCCGGCAGCACTTCACTGATCATGGCGCTGTACTGCGTTAGCGCCTGAGCAACTACTTTGCGCATCCACTTCTGAGTGATCGTGCCGGCAATGGAGTAGACCGGCTGCACGGTGCCGGTTTTGCTCTCGCCTTGTCCGGGGAACTCCGAGTCGGACACGCTCATTTGCCTGCGCTTCGCGTCCCATTTACCGGTTAATACAATCTCCTGCTGCGGGCGTAACCGGTCCTTCAGGAAGTGTCGGTTGAACCATACCGCCGTCAACAAGAACTGATCGACCATCACTTTGCAGGATAGCCGGGATTTGCCGCTGTAGCGCTGCAGAACAGGCTCACCAAGTATCACGCCTTGCACCGTAACCCGATCGCCGTCTTTGACGCTCGCCAAGTCGCGAACCGTATAATCCTCATAGCGGAATGGCACGTATTCGAGCAAATCCATAACCGTAAAAATGCCCATGGCGTTCAGCTCAAGTGCTTTTTGAGCGCCAACGCCATGGACTTCGCGTACTTCGCATTGATTCAATTCCATTGTCCTACACCATGCTCACGAAAGCAGCAATCGTCCCCGGCCCTGCATGTGCGCCAATGACCGGACCGAGCGTAATATAACCGATTTGATCGACGGTAAATTGCCCCGATATCGCCTCGCGCAGCTGCTCCGCGCCTTCCAAATTATTCGCATGGGCAATGTGCAACTGCCTGATACTGCGGCCGGACACATCCGCCGACAACAGTTCCAGGATGCGTGCAATTGCCTTTTTATGACCACGGACCTTATCAATCGCCTCTACTTCACCTTTGGCATCCAGGGATAAGATCGGCTTGATATTCAGCAGAGAACCAAACAAAGCCGACGCTTTGCCGATTCTTCCGCCTTTTTGCAGAAATTCTAGTGTATCCACTAAAAAATAAATATAAAAGTTATCGCGCATCGTCTGGATGAGCTGTAAAATCTCCTCCACGCTCCGGCCTGCTTGAACAGCTTCCGCAGCGGCAGCGACCAGCGCGCCGATTCCATAAGACGCGGAGTGTGAATCTACCACGTGAACGGTTCCCGCTTCTTCTTCCAGCATCGTGGACGCGAGCAGAGCTGACTGGTACGTTCCGCTGAGCGATGATGACAAGTGGATGGAGATCACCGTCGTATCCGGCTCGGCTAACAGCCTCTGATATACGCCCAGAAACTCAGCCGGCGAAGGCTGCGAAGTGCGAGGGAAATGCGGCGACGACTGCAACTTCTCATAAAATGCACTGGACTGCAGCGTCACGGCATCCAAATATTCTTCGCTTCCAAAATGTATTTTTAACGGCACCATCTCGATACCGAGTTGTTCCCTTAGCGCCGATGGAATGTCAGCCGTACTATCGGTCACAATCCGAATGTTCTTCACAGGGATCACCTCAGTTAATCATATTTTACTCCACAGAGAACAGGTACGCATATAGCGGCTGACCGCCAGGATGCAGCTCAACTTCCATGTCCGGATATTTCTCTTGAATGAAAGCTTCCAGTTCTTCCGTCTCTTCTTTTTTGGCGTCTTCACCTGTCAGGATCGTTACGATTTCGTTGCCTTCCTCGACCATCTCTTCCAGGAGCTTTTTGCAAGCATCCATCAAACTCGCTTCCGAGCTTTTGATTTTACCGTCTTGAATGCCGATAAAATGTCCTTGCTTGATCTCGATGCCATCCATGTTCGTATCGCGCACGGCATAGGTCACTTGACCTGATTTCACCCGCTGGAGCGATTCGCTCATGGCTTCCGTGTTCGTCTTCACATCCGCCTTCTCCTGGAAAGCCAAAATCGCGGCAAGCCCTTGCGGAATCGACTTCGACGGAATGACGACGAGCGTCTTGCCTTCAACCAAACTTGCCGCTTGCTGCGCGGCTAGGATGATGTTGGAGTTGTTAGGCAGCACGAAAATCGTATCCGCATCAATGCTGTTCACGGCATTGACGATATCCTCTGTGCTCGGATTCATCGTTTGTCCGCCGGATAGCACGACATCGACGCCTACGCTCGTTAGAATGTCAGTAATGCCGTCGCCCAAAGCGACGGACACGAACCCATAGTCTTTATTCACTACAGTAGGCACGACAACATCAATAGCCGCTTCATCCGGCGCCGCATATCCTAACGCAGCATCCTCCAGAATATGAGTGTGCTGATCGCGCATATTTTCGATTTTGATCCGGCTCAGAGCGCCGTACTTCATCGCTTGATTCATCACTTCGCCCGGATATTCCGCATGAATGTGCACTTTGACCAACTCATCATCAGCGACGACGAGCAAGGAATCGCCCAATTTGCTCAGTTGCTCGCGGAAGCGGTCTTCTTCGAAAACCATCCCTTTGACTTTGCCCTGTTGGATGGTCAGCATAAATTCTGTGCAGTAGCCGAACTCAATATCTTCCGTTGCCAAATGCGCCTGCGCCGGGAGCAGCTCGTGCGCTTCCTTGGCCAAATTCATCGCCGGCACCACGTTAACATGATCAAGCGTCGTGTCCATGGTGGCATATTCGTCTTGAACGATTGCATCGGTCAGACCACCGTTTAGCGCCGTCACAAAGCCTTCGTAGACGCACACAAGCCCTTGTCCACCGGCATCAACGACGCCGACCTGCTTGAGCACAGGAAGCTGCTCAGGCGTTCTGGCAAGGGCTTCTTTCGCCTTCTGCAGCACCTCTTGCATCAGATCCGTAATATCGCCGCCGCGGCGATATTGCATTGCGTGCTTGGCCGCTTCTTTGGAAACGGTCAGAATCGTGCCTTCAACCGGTTTGACTACCGCTTTGTAGGCTGTCTCGACCCCTTGCTGGAGAGCCGCCGCAAACTGCTGGACATTCACGGATTCGTAATCATGCACATACTTGGCGAATCCGCGAAACAGCTGCGACAAAATTACGCCTGAGTTCCCCCGCGCGCCCATCAGTAGCCCTTTGGACAACGCGTCCGCTGCTTTCCCAATATGAGAGGATGGCTTCTTCTTCAGTTCCTCCACCCCGGAGGTGATGGTTAAATTCATGTTGGTGCCAGTATCTCCGTCGGGTACGGGGAATACGTTCAGTCCGTTGACCTTGTCAACATTGCGACGAAGGTTCTCCGCACCTGCCAGGACCATGGCTGTGAAGTCATTTCCATTTATTGAAATAAAGCGCTTACTCAAAGCGATTCTCCTTCCTGATTATCGGGGTTACTTAGCTACGCGAACACCTTGAACAAAAATATTTACTTCGTCTACATGGAGTCCTACGACTTCGTTTAAAATATATTTAACTTTCGTTTGGACATTACCGGCGACAACCGAAATTTTCGTTCCATAGCTGACAATGATATATAGATCGATTTCAACTCTGTCATCTTGTCGACGGACTTCAACTCCGCGGGTCAAATTGTCGCGGCCGAGCAGCTCGGCAATTCCGTCTTTCAACTGCTTTCTGGTGGCCATGCCTACAAGCCCATAACACTCCAAAGCAGCGGATCCTGCCAGAGTTGCTATCACTTCATTCGTAACGTAAACTTTTCCGTATTCGGTTGTGAGCTCAATCGGCATCTTTCTACAACTCCTTCGATGTTTATGTCATTTTGCTGTCGCAAAAGAAATTCTCTATGTATGACGATTATGGACTAATCTTCATTGTACTATAACATAATAAATAAATAAACGGTAAAAATACAGGTAATTCGTTGACTAGGTTCAGGGCGCTATGCTATTATATCTAAGTGTGTTTTTGCTTATCGATCGTAAAGATGTAAAAACCAAGTCTAAATTTGAGGAAAGCTGTCATGTCAAGCTTAGGCTTGCCACCCAGGCTGCTTTGTATACTGCCGAAGGAGGTGTCAAACATGTCCCGCAAATGCTTTATTACAGGTAAAAGTCCAGGCACTGGAAATCACGTTTCTCACGCTAACAACAAGAACAAGCGTACTTGGGGAGTTAACGTTCAAAAGGTTCGCATCCTCGTTGATGGTAAACCTAAACGTGTTTACGTAAGCGCTCGTGCGTTGAAATCCGGTAAAGTGACTCGCGTTTAATCGCGGCAAGATAGACAAAAAGCACCTTTTAGGTGCTTTTTTTGCATTTCTGGGTTCAAGTATATGTCCGTTAATTTTTGCTGAACGTATTCAGTACAGCCTTCACGAATCCACCCAAAAATTTTGGTAGCTTGATTGTGTAGAACTTCATACTCTACCCCTCCTCAGCGATTTCATGAGCTTACAGATGGCATCTTCACTGCGCCTCAACAATCGTCACAACAGTATATGCCTAATCCGCAAAAATGTGTCTCCTATTTACTGGCTCCCTCATAATTAAGCTTCCAGAAAGCAAAAAAAGCTACAAGAGCATGCCGCTCTTGTAACTATATGTATGCAAGATCTATGGGGTTATGCGCACTTGTGTATACAAGGCAAATCCAAAACTGAAAATGAAATAGAATAAAACCGACAGGACGATAAACCAGACACGCTGGCCCGTCTGTTCATAACGGCGAAAAAAGCGGATGCCCGCATAAAGGGCACCCAGCGAGAAGATAAACTTGGACATGTCATGCAGGTTCGTATATAAGGTCAGCAGCACGCCGCAAAGGACGCTGTAAATGAACAGCCAGAGAATTCTCACCTTGCCCCGTCCCCTTTCTACCCCCGAATCCGCTGAATTGCCTCTGCCCGATTAGACTGGCCGAATACGGCGTTACCGGCCACCAGTACGTTTGCTCCGGCTTCCACCACTTGGCGAGCCGTCACATCATTGATCCCGCCATCCACTTCGATATGGAGGCCGTGAAGCCCTCTGGCGTTGGCTTGCTCACGCAAGGCACGGATCTTGCTCAGCATGCCGGGAATGAAAGCTTGCCCGCCAAACCCGGGATTGACCGTCATGATCAGCACCAAATCCAGGTGCTCGTCCAGCACATGCTCAATCATCGTGAGCGGGGTTGCCGGATTCAGCACCACACCCGCCTTGATTCCGCTTTGCTTGATCAGGTTCAGCGTGCGATGCAAATGCGTGCAAGCCTCAACGTGAACCGAGATCAGATCGGCCCCCGCCTTGACGAAATCCGGAATATACCGGTCCGGCTGCTCGATCATGAGATGCACGTCCAGCGGAAGCTTCGTCTTCGGCCGGATCGCGTCCACCACCAGCGGGCCGATCGTAATATTCGGCACGAAGTGGCCGTCCATGACGTCGACGTGGATCCAGTCCGCGCCGCCGCGCTCGACTTCCTGAATCTCATCACCCAGCTTGGCAAAGTCAGCTGATAAAATCGAAGGTGCCACATATACCATTCGTCTAATACCTCCTCTTCTTCTCTTTCATTTCCGTTAAAAACAACAAATAATGCTCATATCGCGAGTCAGCGATCGAACCTTCGGCGACTGCCTCGCGGACCTTGCAGCTTGGCTCGTGCAGATGGAGGCAGCCGCGGAATTTGCAGCCTTCCGAGAACTCGGCGAATTCCCTGAAGCAGCTCCCCAGTCCCTCGACTTCAAGCTCCATGAAATCAAGCTGGCTAAAGCCCGGCGTATCCGCAACCAAGCCGCCTTCGTCGAGCGAGAGCAACTCGACATGGCGGGTCGTGTGCTTGCCCCGGCCGAGCCGCTGGCTGATGGCGTTCGTCTCCAGATCGACCCCGCTGATCATTTCATTGAGCAGCGATGACTTGCCCACGCCGGATTGTCCAGCAAATACGCTGACCGCACCCTTCAAACGCTGCGAAATGGCTTCCACGCCTTCATGCAGCTTCGAGCTGGTCGTCAGCACATCATAGCCAATCCCTTCATATAAGCGCGTGATCCGCTCGAGCTCGGACACCGTCATTTCTTTCGATTCCGGCGCGTGATCGTCCGTGAGCAAATCCCGCTTCGTGAAGCAAAGCAGGACGTCGATACCCGTATTTTCGATATGTACCAGGAATTTGTCCAGAAGCTGCAGATTCAGCACCGGTTCCGTTACGGCAAACACGAGCACGACAAGATTGACGTTAGCAATTGGCGGGCGGATCAACTCGGAGGTGCGGGGAAAGATCTCGACAACCGTTCCTTCCCCGTTCTCCGTCAGCTCATAGGTCACGACATCTCCGACCAAGGGAGATATATTTTTCTTCTTAAAAACGCCTCTGGCGCGGCAAGTCACGGTCGTTGCTGTTCGCAGGTCTGCTCCCTCCGGCAGCACATAGTAATAGCCGCTTAATGCCTTAACGATAACTCCTTGTGGCATTAATTGCCTCCCCCAGTACCTGGTTTCGAGGTGCTGCCATTCGTCCCGCTGCCTGTGCCCCCGGCTGGAATGGCCGGCCCGTTATTTTGCTGCTGCTTAATGCCAGGTGTCGGGCTTGGCGTAGGCGCGACGTTTTTGCCATTTTTCTGGTCCAGATAGTCCTGATACGTGCGGGTAATGGAATTCACCAGGTTGTCGCCTTCTTTGATCAAAATAACCGCTTTTTTATCAGGAGATACGATGACCTTGACGTCGAGATTTTGCGGTTTGGTCACTTTCTCCGTTTTATACTCAAAGTTCTCATATTGCGCATCGCTGACGACGATTTTGAATTCCGAATCTTTGCCTTCTTCCGTCGGTTTCACCGGAATACTGACATTCAGCTGTCCGGCATCTTCCGGCAGACCGTCGCTGATAACCAGATTAATTTCCGATCCGGCTGACACGTCAGCGTTCTTATCGAAAGGAAACTGTTGAATGACTTTCCCTTTCGGCTGTTTGTAGCTCTTCTCGCGCGTAATGCCGTTGACAGGCAGCTTCAGATTCAGCTTAGCGATCTGCGCTTTGGCATCGGATTCCGATAGCCCGACGAGATCCGGCATTTTGAACGTTTCCTTCGCTTTGCTCACCGTAAAGGCGATCGCCACCTTCTCCACTTCAAATTCTTCGCCGACCAGCGGCGTTTGCTTTTGAATGATATCCGGCGTATCTTCTGTCGTCCCTTGCGTGACGGTGATCTGCTCGTCCTTGATTCCGAGCGCCTGCAGCTTCAGCCTGGCGTCTTTGATCGATTGCCCGATATAGCTCTCCATCTTGACCTTCGGCACGCCATCGCTGACGTACAAGGTCACTTTCGTCCCGACATTCATCCGAATGCCGTTCGGATCTTGCCGGACGACCGTGTCCTTCGGCAGCTTGCTGTCTTTATCGTGCTCAATCGTCCAGCTCAGTTTCGCAGCCGTCAGATCGGCCTGCGCCTGCGTCAGCGTTTCATTGACGACATTCGGAACCTCGACGGTTTCGATCGCGAACATCTTTTTCACATAGCCGACCAAATACCACATGCCGCCCAAAATAATGAGCAGGATGATGATCCAAATCGTCGGTTTTACCCACGAGCTCTTTTTCTTCACCGGCTCGGGCTCTTCGCGGTATGCAGGCTTCTCGTCCTCTTCATCCTTGTAGTCAGCTAGCTGGTTCGGGCGAATGGCCGGCATGACGAGCGTCCGCTCTTCATCCATCATCTCCGCATCCCAGAACGCGACCTTCGGCTCGTTGCGGCGCTCCGGGCTGAGGCACGTTTCCAGATCCGCCATCATTTGCTTCGCCGACTGGTAACGCTCCTCCGGCTTTTTGCGCATCGCCTTCAAGATCACGTTCTCAACGCTTTGCGGAATAAGCGGGTTCACCTTGCGCGGCTCTTCCACATCCTCCTGCAAATGCTTGAGCGCCACGCTGATCGGGCTTTCGCCGAGGAATGGCAGGCGGCCTGTCAGCATTTGATACATGACGATCCCAAGCGAATACAAGTCGGATTTCTCCCCGGTATTCGTTCCTTTCGCATGTTCAGGTGAAAAATAGTGAACAGAACCGACGACCGATCCGGTCTGCGTGATCGTGGATGACGTCGCCGCACGCGCGATACCGAAATCCGTCACTTTAACCCGGCCGTTCTTGCCGATTAGGATATTGTGCGGCTTAATATCGCGGTGAATGATTTCATTATGATGCGCGTGATCGAGCGCATCGGCGATTTGACCCGCGTAATGAACCGCATCCTCTACCTGCAAAGGCGCTTTTTCCTTAATCAAATCGTTCAGGGTGGTGCCTTCTATGTATTCCATGACAATGTAATGCACTTCGCCTTCTTGCCCGACGTCATAGATGCTGACGACATTCGGATGAGAAAGTGAAGCGGCGGCTTGAGCTTCTCTGCGGAATCGGCGAATGAATTCTTCGTCATGCACGTACTGCTGGCGAAGCACTTTCACTGCGACCTTTCGATTTAATAAAAGATCATGCCCTTTGTAAACCAAAGCCATGCCGCCTCCGCCGATTCTCTCCAATATTTCGTAGCGGCCTCCAAGCTTTTTACCGATCAACCCTCATCACCCCTTTTCCTCGTTTGCATCATGACCGTGAGCCAGTAACACGACTGTAACATTATCGTCTCCGCCGGCATCCAGCGCACGTGCGATCAAGCGCTCCGCCGCTGTATCCAGTTCCGGATTATTTCGAATAATTTTCCATATTTCATTGGCATCCACGAGTCCGCTCAGTCCGTCGGAACATATGAGCACCGTCTCGCCTTCACGCCATGCATACTCGTACAGATCCACTTCAACGCCTGGCTCTGTGCCTAGTGCACGGGTAATCCAGTTACGTCGCGGATGGTGGTCCGCTTCCTCCGGTGTAATTTGACCGTTCTTCACGAGCTCATAGACGAGCGAATGATCTTCCGTCAGCTGGGTAATCGCATCCCCGCTGATTTTGTAGGCGCGGCTGTCGCCAATGTGCCCGATAATCAATAGCTCTTGCGAGGCGATCATAGCGACGACGGTCGTCCCCATGCCATGGTAATTTTCTCGCCCTGAAGCAAATTCATAGATCTTCTCATTCGCCAGCTCAATCGCTTGGCGCAAGGCCATCTTGCAATCCTCCACAGGCATGCCCCAATGGATCGTCCGCAGCTCGCTCTCTATGATGTCGATCGCCATTTGACTCGCGATATCCCCGGCTTGATGCCCTCCCATGCCATCGGCCACGATAGCAAGGGAAAGACCATTAAGCTCATGATGAATGGCGGCACGGTCCTCATTTACTTGACGGACTTTGCCAATATCGGTACGGCTCACCATCTTCATCCCGATTTCACCCCATTACTTGCTCTCCATATGCTTTGCCCGCAGCTGACCGCAGGCTGCAGCGATATCACTGCCTTGTTCACGGCGTATGGTCGCATTAATTTTGCCCTTCTCGAGAATGCGCTGGAACGTAAAAATATCGTCGCGCGGCGTGCGCTTGAAATCCCGCTCCGCCACGAAGTTGACGGGAATCAGGTTCACGTGGCTCAGCGGCATTTCTTTGAGCACTTTCGCCAGCTCTTCCGCGTGTTCAGGCTGGTCATTGACTTCACCCATCAACGCGTATTCAAACGTAATCCGTCTGCCTGTCTTGGCGATGTAATATTTGCATGCTTCAATCAAATCAACGAATGGGAATCTCCGGTTAACCGGCATCAACTTCGAGCGCAGCTCATCGTTCGGCGCATGGATCGAAATCGCCAGATTAACCTGCAAATTCTCATCGGCAAACTTATAAATATTCGGTACGATCCCGCTTGTCGACACAGTAATATGGCGCTGGCCAATGTTCAAACCTTTCGGATGAATCATGATGCGCAAAAAGTTCATCGTCGACTCATAGTTCTCGAACGGTTCGCCAATCCCCATGATAACGATGGAGCTGATGCGCTCCCCTGTCTCATCAAGCAGCTTTTGCGCTTTGACGACCTGGGCGACAATTTCACCGGGGCGCAGATCACGTTTCAAGCCGCCGAGCGTTGAGGCGCAGAACGTACAGCCGACACGGCAGCCCACTTGCGTCGTCACACAAATGCTGTTGCCATAGTTGTGCTTCATAACAACCGTTTCGATCGCATTCTTATCTTCCAGCTCAAACAAAAACTTAACCGTTCCGTCCTGTGACTGGTACTTCGTGATCTCCCCCAGCGTCACAAACTCGAAGGAATCCTTCAGCTTGTCGCGCAGCGATTTGGGCAAATTCGACATCTCATCGAAACTGAAGACGCGCTTGATATACAGCCAATCAAATATTTGGCCTGCACGGAAAGAGGACTCACCGTTCTCTTTCACCCAAGTTTGCCACTCATCCCAGTTTAAATCGTATACAAAAGGTTTCTCTTTCAAATATGGTTTCAAAGACATCTTTTCATCACAACCTGTAATTATTTCGTATATTTTTCGTTCACGATCTTGTCTATTTTATCACAAAAGGATGCCGAACACACGTCCTTGTGCTCTGCCAAACTATGCGCGTTTCTGCAGCCGGGCGATAAAGAAGCCGTCCGAATGATACTGCTGCGGCATGATCTGCACCATGCCGGATGCTGCCGCCTGCGGCTCAACACCGGCGAATGCATCCGCTGGAAGCGGCGCCAGTTCAAACTCGCTGTGCTGTGACAGGAAGCGCTCTATCATGTCTTCGTTCTCCGACCGCTCAATCGTGCAAGTGCTGTACACCAGCACCCCGCCCGGCTTGAGCAGCCGGTGCACCCGGCTTAGAATCGCATGCTGCAGCTCGCTGATGCTGGCAACCTCGGACTCATCTTTCGCCCATTTCAAATCCGGCTTGCGCCGAATCACGCCGAATCCGGAGCACGGCGCATCGAGCAGAATGCGATCGAACGACTCCGCCGCAAAATGCTCATCCAGCTTCTGCGCATCCATCACCAACGTCTGAATGGATGTTAATCCGAGCCGATCCGCCTGATCGGCAATCAGCTTCTGCTTGTGCTCATGCAGATCACAAGCCCAAATCTCCCCGATATCGTCCATTTTCTCGGCGATATGCGCGGTTTTACCACCCGGGGCGGCACAGCAGTCGAGCACCTTCATCCCCGGCTTTGGCGCGAGCGCCTCGGCGACGAGCATCGAGCTCTCGTCTTGGATGGAGAAGTCGCCCTGCTTGAAGCCGGGGTCGAGCGCCATATTGCCAGCGCCGTGCACCAGCACACCGGCCGGCGCTAGCTTCGACGCTTCTGCGCTGACGCCTTCCGCCAGCAGCTGCTCGATCAGCTGCTGGCGCGTACGGCGCCGTTCGTTCGCGCGGATGCTCACCTGCGGCGGCTCGTTGTTCGCCGCACAGATCTGTTCCGTCAGCTCTGGTCCGAGCTGACGAATCCAGCGCCGCACCAGCCATTCCGGATGGGAATGGGTGAGTGCGATGCGCTTCACGTCGCCGAGCGCAGCCGGCAGCGTTAGCTCTTCCTTGCTGCGGAGCACGGCCCGCAGCACGCCGTTGACCATGCCGGAGATGCCTTGATGGCCCCGGCGCTTGGCAATGTTGACAGCTTCGCTCACCACCGCATGATCTGGGATGCGGTCGAGGTAGTGAAGCTGATAAAAACTAAGCCGGAGTAAACATCTTACCCACGGCTCCAACTTGGCTAGCCCTTTGCTGACAAAGCGCTCCAAAAAGAAATCGATTGTATTTTTACGTCCGATCGTTCCGTAAACAAGCTCCGTGGCCAGACCTGCGTCAGCCCGGTCTAACGCATATTTTTGCAGCGTTTGATTGAGCAGCAAGTTGCTGTAGGACTGATCCTCCTCAACGCGCGTCAGCACTTCCAGCGCCGCATCGCGGGCGGAACGCTGAATAGCGCTGCTCTTCGCAGCGCCCGAGGATGATTTGGAAGCAGAAGCCTTAGCAGGCTTCTGCGGCTTGTGGCTCGTTCCGGATTGTGGACGGTTTGGTTTTTGCGTCGACAAATGCATACCTCTTTTTATCAATTAAATTCCGTATACGGTACCTTCTGAAAGCTTTAAACCTCGGATAAGCTCGGCGACAGGCATGGCCTTCTTGCCGGCTGGTTGAATTTGAGTCAGCCAGATGGTGCCGCTGCCGGTCATCACTTCTATCCCCTGCTCGCTGCTTTGCAGCACAGTGCCCGGCTGCGGTGTTGCGCCGCCAAGCTGAACGTCCGTTCGGCTCTTCGGCTGTGCAGCCTGTGGATTCGCTGCTGCCCAAACTTTCATCACTTCGCCATTCCAGAGCGTATATGCGCCCGGGAACGGGTTTAAGCCGCGAACTTGGTTCCAAATCTCAACGGCGGAGCGCGACCAGTCGATCAACTCGTCTTCACGACGGATGTTCGGGGAATACACGGCATCCGCTTCATTCTGAGCAACCGCTTGAATGCGCCCAGCCAGCAGATCCGGCAGCGTGCGCTTCAGCAGGTCCGCTCCCGCCAAGCTCAGCTTCTCGAACATTGTGCCTGTCGTGTCCGTGTCTTCAATCGCCACTTCCACCTTGCTGATCATATCGCCGGTATCCAGCCCTTCGGCCATGTACATAATGGTCACGCCCGTAACAGGCTCGCCACGCAGAATGGCATGATGAATCGGCGCGCCGCCCCGATATTTGGGCAGCAGCGAGGCATGGATGTTAATACATCCGTGCTCAGGCATCGACAACACCGATTTCGGCAAAATTTGACCGTAAGCCGCTGTCACGATCAAATCCGGCTTGAATTGACGCAGCTGTTCGACCGCATCGGCCTGGCGCAGCTTTTCCGGTTGAAAAACCGGTATGCCGTGCTTCTCCGCTTCCACCTTCACAGGCGGAGGCGTCAGCACGCGCTTGCGGCCTTTGGGCCGATCCGGCTGCGTAACCACAGCCGTAACGTTGTACCCTTCCGCGAGCAGCGCCCGCAAGGAGGGTACGGCAAAATCAGGCGTACCCATGAAAATGATATTCACTCGAATTCTTCCTCTTCTTCACTCGTATACGTTTTGGACGCCAAATCGGTGAACAGAATACCGTTCAGGTGATCAATTTCGTGAAAAACGCAGCGCGCCAGCAGTTCTGTGCCGGTAACTTCAATTGGATTGCCGTTGCGGTCTTGACCTTTGGCCACGACGTTCATCGGTCTTTTTACATCTCCGCGAATACCCGGGATACTTAAGCAGCCCTCAGGTCCGTCCTGCTCGCCGCTTGCGGACACGATCTCCGGATTTACCATTTCGATCAAACCGCCGTGCTCTTCGCCGCAATCCATCACGATAACGCGCTTCAAAATGCCGATTTGCGGAGCAGCGAGGCCTACGCCTTCAGCATCATACATCGTGTCAGCCATATCATCGAGCAGTTTATGCAGATTTGCATTAAATTTAGTTACAGTGAGCGCCTTCTCCCGCAGTACAGGATCCGGATCTTTAACAATAATACGTATAGCCATAACGTGCACCTACCTCTATTTTCTGTCTCTCTTGATCATGATTACATCAAAAATTGCGGGTCAACATCGACGCTGATTTGCAGCTTATCCTTCGCTGTACGTTCTTCAAACCACGCGACCGTACGGCCGACAAGCTCTGCAGCCTGTGTATCCCCCCGATATTTTACCACGCATTGGAATCGATATCTATCTTTGATTCGGGAAATCGGCGAAGCGACCGGCCCCAGAACCTCCATCGTGAACGGTTCACTTGGGCTCGTAAAGTCGAGAAACAAGTCCGCGGGTTTGTTCAGCTCTTCGGCAACGAATTCCTTTAGTCGGGTTACGAAAACTTCGGCAAAGCGAACGAGCAGCGTCAACTCCTCATGGGAGAACGTGATCAGAATTAACTTCTGATACGGCGGATAGCCCAAATTGACTCGAATATCGAGCTCTTGGCGGGCGAAGCCCATGTAATCATGCCGGCTTGCGCTTTGGATGCTGTAATGCTCAGGGGTATACGTCTGCACGAAGACTTCACCCGGCTTCTCATGACGTCCGGCGCGCCCCGCAACCTGCGTCAGCAGTTGGAACGTTCGTTCAGCCGAGCGGAAATCCGGTAAATTCAGCACCGTATCGGCAGCAATAACCCCCACCAGCGTCACATCTGGAAAATCAAGGCCTTTCGCGACCATTTGCGTCCCCAGCAGCACATCAGCCTGTTTCTCACGGAACATCGTCAGCCATTTTTCGTGCGAGCCTTTTTCCGTTGTCGTATCCACATCCATGCGGATGACGCGAATGCCGGGGAACAGCTTGCTTAACTCTTCTTCCACGCGCTGCGTCCCGGTCCCGAAGTGGCGGATATGCTCCGAAGTGCAGCTTGGACATTTCGTAACTTCACGTTCCGCATACCCGCAGTAATGGCAGCGCAGCATGCGCGAGCTCTGGTGATACGTCAGGGAAATATCGCAGTGCGGGCAAGTTGCCACGTACCCGCATGTGCGGCACATGACAAAAGTTGCGTAGCCTCTGCGGTTCAGCAGCAAAACAGTCTGTTCTTCCTTGTGTAACCGTTCTTCGATCGCTTTATACAACGGCTTGCTGAACATCGAACGATTTCCCGCCTTCAGCTCCTCGCGCATGTCAACAATTTCCACTGCGGGCAGCGGTCTGCCAGCGACCCGTTCCTTCATCGTCAGCAATTGAAAAGGAGGCACCGGTTGCGAGCGCGTCCGCATCGTTTTCTGAATACTCTCTAGCGAAGGCGTAGCAGAACCCAGTACGACAGCGGCATGATGCTGCCTGGCCCGTTCAATCGACACATCGCGCGCATGATATTTGGGACTTTCTTCCTGTTTGTACGACGATTCATGCTCTTCATCAATAATGATAAGACCAATTTGCGTAAAAGGAGCAAAAATCGCCGAACGCGCGCCAATGACTACCTTGACTTGCTTGCGGGTAATTTTGCGCCATTCATCGTAGCGCTCGCCACCCGAGAGGCGGCTGTGCAGAACGGCGACCAGATCGCCGAACCGCCCTTTGAATCGCTCCACCATCTGCGGTGTCAGCGAAATCTCCGGTACGAGCACGATCGCTTCGCGTCCTTGATCCAGACATTCCTGGATGGATTGCAAATAAACTTCCGTCTTTCCGCTGCCCGTGACGCCATGCAATAAAAAAACTTCATGCCGCTTCTCGGCAACCGCGCTGCGGATAGGGGCGAATACACTGCTTTGCTCCTCCGTTAGTTGCAACGCCTGCGTCCGTGTAAACGAGCGTCCCGCGTACGGATCGCGCAGCACTTCCACTTCGCGCAGCTCGATCCAACCGCGGTCAGCCAAGCTTTTGACCGTCCCGGCGCCGACCTGCACGGCCTCCATAAGCTCCGTCAGCTTGATCGTGAACGGATTCTCAATGAGATACCGCAGCACCTCCTGCTGCTTGTTCGCCCTCGCCGGCAGCTCTGCCAGCGCCTCTTCAAGACCTGCGCCGCCCTCCGGCGGAAAAACCGTCAACGCTTTTTTCGTCGACATGCGGTCTTTCACCATCTGCACCTCTGCAAGCACGCCTGCGGCCAGCAATTCTTTGATCAGTGCGCCGGCGCTTGCATACCGTTCCATGAGAGCGTCCATCGAAACAGTGCCTTTAACCCTTACGAATTCAATGATTTCGTGCAGATCGGGCAAATCCAGCATCGCCTGCACAGCTCTTTCATCGCCGATTTGCACCGCCCGCTCATATTTCGCTTTCAATGCGGCGGGAAGCATCGCTTGCAGTGCCGAAACTTCATGGCACAAATATTTGCGGCTCATCCAACGGCCCAAATTAACAAGCTCACCCGTGAGTGGTGGAACTAAATCCAGCACGCTCTGGATCGGCTTCACGCGCCCCACGTCCATCTGCGTGTCTTCGCGGAGCCCGACGACGAACCCCTGCAAAGTCCGCGGACCAAATGGTACACCGACCCGGCTTCCTACTTCAACCCATTTGTGCAAATGTGCCGGCACTTCATAGTCAAATGCCCGATTCGTTTGCTTCGCCGGCACATCGACAATGACTTTTGCATACATCCGTATTCTCCTTCTTAACGCTTAGGCTTCATCCGAGCCGCAGCGATTTCAAGCAGTCTGCGAGCAACCGCCTGTTTGCTTTGCACCGGAAGGGCCTCGACCAGGCCGTTGCGGTCAAAAATCCGCACCGCATTCGTATCTCCGCTGAATCCGGCGCCTTCCTGCGAAACGTCGTTGCCGACGATCAAATCGCAGTTTTTACGCTGCAGCTTATCGAGCGCATGCTCGTCCAATTTTTCCGTCTCCGCCGCAAAGCCAACGACAAATTGTTCCTTTTTTAACGTGCCGATTTCCTGTAAAATGTCAGGATTCTTCACGAGCTCCAGGGTGAGCGAATCCGATTTTTTCTTGATCTTTTGCGGTTCGATAACCGCCGGCCGATAGTCGGCAACTGCAGCCGCTTTAATAATCAAATCGCTGGCATCTAATCGTGACAGAACCGCTTCGCGCATATCCAAAGCAGACTTCACCGGCACGAGTTGGCAGCCCTTCGGTACTGGCAGCGCCGTCGGACCCGACACGAGGGTAACCTGCGCGCCCATACGCGCCGCTTCTTCTGCAATAGCGTATCCCATTTTGCCTGAGGAATCGTTAGTGATATAGCGCACCGGATCGATCCGCTCGATCGTGCCGCCTGCTGTGACCAGCACTCGCTTACCTTGCAGTATTGCGCTGCCGGCAAAATAACGCTCAAGCGCAGCGACGATTTCCTCTGGCTCCGCCAAACGGCCCTTGCCGACATAGCCGCAAGCCAGCTGCCCTTCGCCAGGCTCAATGAAGCGCACGCCGCGATCCAGCAGCGTTTGCATATTTTGCTGCACGGCCGGATTCGCGTACATGTGCACATTCATCGCCGGGGCTACCCAGATTGGCGCTTCTGTCGCGAGCAGGGTCGTGCTGAGCATGTCATCCCCAAGGCCCAAAGCTACCTTGCCGATCATATTTGCCGTAGCCGGCGCAATCAGCACCAGATCGGCGCTGTCCGCCAAATCAATATGCGACACGACGGAAGGATCTTTCTCGTCAAACGTATCCACAAACACATGGTGACGCGACAACGTTTGAAACGTTAACGGCGCTACGAATTGGACCGCAGACGCTGTCATGATGACACGGACATGCGCTCCCGCCTGCGTCAGCTTGCTGGTCAATGCGGCCGCTTTATAAGCGGCAATACCTCCGCATACTCCAAGTACGATTGTTTTCCCACGCAGAACACTCACCCTACATCCTCCTTTGCATAAAAAAGAAAAAAATAACAACCACTAAGGGTTGTCGGGGTGATGCATTATTTCACGATTTCTTTGGTCTGAATTTTTTCGTAAGCGATATAGTCGCCGTACAGTTCTTCCAGAGCAACGCCGACTTGTTTATGAGATTTTTGCCCTCTCAAATCGGATTTCGCGCCGTCACGCAGCAATCTTGCACGCTTAGCAGCAGCAACGACCAAGGAATATTTGCTGTCTACTTTATCGAGCAGCTTATCAATTGAAGGATATAGCATATTTTAGTTCACCTCACCAATCCATTGTATGACTTTCGGATACATCCGGTCTTTCTTGCAGTGTTCGGCCGAAAGAATCGCTTGTATTTTGGAACAAGCCGTCTCAACGCGATCATTAACGATAGCATAATCGTAATGCTCCATCAAGCGAATCTCATCCACGGCAACCGACATCCGGCTGCGAATGACTTCGTCCGTTTCCGTACCGCGGGTCACGATCCGGTTCTCCAGCTCGTCTAGCGACGGCGGCAGCAGGAAAATAAACACGCCCTCTGGAAACTTCTGCTTCACCTGCAGCGCACCCTGAACTTCAATCTCCAGAATGACATCTTGGCCGGCGCGCAGCGTCTCTTCAACAAATCGTCTAGGTGTGCCGTAATAATTACCCACATATTCTGCCCATTCCAGCACTTCGTCCGCTTCGATCATCTGCTGAAATTGCTCCCGCGTCTTGAAAAAGTAGTTAACGCCATCGACTTCGCCTTGTCTCGGCGAGCGCGTCGTCGCGGATACCGAATAAACAATATCAGGAGAACATTTGCGCAGTTCAGCGCAAACCGTACCTTTGCCAACGCCGGATGGACCGGACAACACAATTAAAATGCCTCTCTCACGCTCGAGAGTGTTCGTATTACTCGTCATGATCATCGTCCTTGTTCGAAAGTCGATGCGCTACCGTTTCTGGTTGTACCGCCGACAAAATCACGTGATCGCTGTCGGTGATAATTACGGCCCGGGTCCTTCTTCCGTACGTAGCGTCAATCAGCATGTGGCGGTCACGTGCTTCCTGAATGATTCTCTTGATCGGCGCCGATTCCGGACTGACGATCGAGATAATGCGGTTCGCCGATACGATGTTCCCGAACCCGATATTGATTAATTTGATAGCCATTCAACTTCCTCCTCGTGAAGCCCCATGCTGCCTCACTCGATATTCTGTATTTGTTCTCGCATTTTCTCAAGCTCTGCTTTCATTTGAATGACTCTCGTTGTAAGCTCAGCATGATTCGCTTTGGAGCCAATCGTATTCACTTCGCGATTCATCTCCTGAATCAGGAAGTCAAGCTTGCGTCCAACAGGCTCGCTATCGATAAGCAGGCTGTCGAACTGTTGAAAATGACTCTGCAGACGTGTCAATTCTTCATCCACGTTCGAGCGTTCGGCAAAGATTGCAATTTCTGCGGCTAATCGCTGTTCATCGATTGGCGATTGATCCTGCAGAAGGGAATTGATCCGGCTGCTCAGTTTCGCCGAATAATCAAGCACGACCTGAGGAGCATAAACGTGCAGCTCCGCATGGACCCGCTTCAGCTCATTCAACCGCAGGCGAATGTCTTGCTCCAGGAATGCGCCTTCACGCAGCCGCATCTCTGTCAAGCGGGTAACGGCGTCTAGAAGGCAGGCACACAGCTCGGTTTGAATCTGCTCATCCGGGTCTGTGCGCTCTTCTTTCATCTGCACAAGATCAGGCAATCTGAGCAAATCCTTGAGTTCCAGCCGCTCTGTAAAACCATAGCGCTCCTTCAGCTGCTCGGCAGCTTGAAGATAGGCGTCAGCCAATGCAAAGTCAACTGTCACGTTCTTGGCTAATGCCGCTTCACGCTCAGCTGTAATGAAGACGTCAACACGCCCTCTCTTCACCGCTAGCAGCGCGGTCTTCTTCAAAGCGTCCTC
This sequence comes from Paenibacillus aestuarii, assembly GCF_027789125.1. Classification (GTDB taxonomy): domain Bacteria; phylum Bacillota; class Bacilli; order Paenibacillales; family NBRC-103111; genus Paenibacillus_E; species Paenibacillus_E aestuarii. Next base: position 351,861 of record NZ_JAQFVF010000023.1, read on the forward strand.
AAAAGCCGCCCATTCCTTGGGCATACGCACAGCTACTTCACAATACCTATGATTGACCGATTTGACATCGATAAATACCTTGTATCCCGCAAAAGAACGATTCGCTTGTCCGAATCCGGTCATACTGCAAATCATCCTCATCACATCCATTAACCTATTTTAATTCATTTTCATAGTGGGTACAAGTGGGAATCATGGCGATTTGACTTTTCCCACACATATTGGGTCAGATCCACGCACATTTCATAGAGCAAAAATGGCGTCATCAAGTAGATTCCATTAAAATAGTTCATCGCGGCATCGAGCAGCTCCTTGGCGATCTCCACGCCCATCGCGCGGCCTTCTTCACCTTTCAATCCGCTCATCCGGCCTCTGACTTCATCGGACAGTTGAATGCCGGGCACCTCGTTATGCAAATATTCCGCGTTCCCTCCGCTGGCCAGCGGTGCGATCCCGATGAAAATCGGAACGTTCAAATGCTTCGTAGACGCATAAATCCGCTCGATCAGCTTAGCGTCATAAACCGGCTGCGTCATAATGTAATCGGCGCCTGCTTCGATTTTGCGTTCCAGACGTTGTACAGCTTTATCCAAATGCTTGACGTTCGGATTAAAAGCTGCACCGACGATAAAATTCGCCTTTTGCTTGAGCGGCTTGCCAGAGAAAGCTATGCCGTCGTTCAGCTGTTTGATCATACGGATGATCTCAAAGGATGTGAGATCGTACACCGAGCTGGACCCTGGCAAATCGCCGAATTTGGCGGGATCGCCGGTCACGGCCAGCACGTGGTCCATGCCAAGCGCGTGCAAGCCCATCAGATGGGACTGCGTCCCGATCATGTTGCGGTCGCGGCACGCGATATGGATGAGCGGGCGCGCGCCGAGCTTATCCTGCACGAGGTGGCCGAGGGCCAGGTTGCTCATGCGCGTCACCGCCAGTGAATTGTCGGCCATCGTGATGGCGTCGACATGGGCATCCTGCAGGGCTTTGGACCCCTGCATGAACTTCTCAATGTCGAGATCCCGCGGCGGGTCCAGCTCGACAATGACGGTTTTGCGCTGCCGGACCAGGTCGAGCAGCGTCGGTTTGACCGCCGGCGGCGCAGGCTTGGCCGGCGCCGGCTCTTTCACGCGTACAGCCTCTTCGGTACGCGCCACACCCGGCGCAGCCGGGACGTAGCCATGCAGCGCCTTGGCCATGGCGGCGATGTGCTCCGGCGTGGTGCCGCAGCACCCGCCGATGATGCGCGCGCCGAGGTCGGCGAAGCGCAGCGCGCTCTCGGCGAAATACTGCGGTGTCGCCGCATATGTATAATGCCCGTCCACATAGTCGGGCAGCCCTGCATTCGGGAACACCGAATACGGCACGCCGGTGAGCGGCGATAGTTTCTCGATGGAACGGAGAATCCCGTTCGGGCCTACCCGGCAGTTGAAGCCGAGCACATCTGCGCCCTCGTCCCGCAGACGCTCAAACGCTTCCTGCAGCGGAACGCCGTCCTGCGTGCTGCCTGTTCCTTCGTTGGCAAATTGGCAAATAACTGGAAGACTGCTCATGCTGCGGATGATTCGCAGCGCCAGAAGCAGCTCCTCCAGATCATAAAACGTTTCCAACAGCAGCCCGTCCACCGGCGAGTCCAAGAGGACGCCAATCTGCTCGCGCAGCGCCAGCTCGACATCGGCGGTGCGGACGTTTTTGCGTTTGCCCGCGCGGATCGAACCAATGGCGCCGACCACGTAAGCGTTATCGCCGACCACGTTCCGCGCCAATTCCACGCCTGCGCGGTTGATCGCCTCGACATCGCTTTCGAGGCCATATTTTGACAGTTTTTCCCTGTTTGCCGAAAAAGTATTCGTCTCAATCAGACGCGCGCCTGCCTCAAAGTAGCGGCGATGCACTTCGGCAATCGTTTCTGGATGCAGCAAGTTCAATTCTTCATACGAAATGCCGACGGGAAAACCCATCTGGTATAAATATGTCCCCATGGCGCCGTCGCCGACCAGAATATCACGCGACAGCGCAGTGCGAAGATCCGCTTTCATGACCTGCTCCCACCCGTTTTTATCAAATTTAAATGTCAAGCTTTCCCTTGAAAACTTCTTCAGCCGGGCCTGTCATGTATACATGATTGTCGGCTTCATCCCATTCGATGAACAAATCTCCGCCTTTCAGCGACACCGTGCCCTCCCGGTCGGCCAATCCGTTCATTACCGAAGCGACCAGCGTGGCGCAAGCTCCTGTGCCGCAAGCTAGCGTAGGACCCGCTCCGCGTTCCCAAACCCGCATGTCGGTAAATGTGCGGTTTTGCACCGTTGCGAACTCCACGTTCGTTTTGCGCGGGAACATTGGATGAACTTCCAGCTTAGGTCCCCAGACGGCCAGATCAAAATTCACCGCATCCTCCACATAAATCACGCAGTGCGGATTGCCCATCGATACGGCCGTAACCCGGAATTGATGACCATCCACTTCCAGCGGATAATCAACGACCTGCTCTTGATTGACGGTCGTCGGCACTTGCAGGCCTTGCAGAATGGGCTGCCCCATATTCACGCGGACAGTGGCTACTTTCCCCTCTTGCACGCTGAGCTGTACTTTTTGCACGCCTGCGCCCAAAGTTTCGACCGTAATTTCCTGTTGATCGGTCAGTCCGTTATCGTACACATATTTGGACACGCAGCGAATAGCGTTGCCGCATTGCTCCGCCTCCGTGCCGTCAGAATTTATAATACGCATTTTAAAATCCGCTTGCTCAGACGGAAGAATATATACTAAACCGTCGGCTCCAATGCCAAAAAATCGGTTGCACAATCGCACAGCCAAGTCGGCGACGTTACCGGGAAGCTCTTGTTCACCAGCGATGACAATAAAATCATTGCCTAAGCCGTGCATTTTGGTAAAATTCATGGTCATCAGCACTCCACATTCATGTTTTAGCCCTTATTCTAGCGCAAAAGAGGTGGAATGCATAGTGTTTTCCATGGAAATGGGATTGACAGGGCGCTGCAAACCAACTTTTACGCTCTTCAGTGTCCCTTCGCTCACCAGTCGGACCGGCTAAAGCAACTTTCCGCCTTGCAACTCTCAACAACCTGCACCGCCCCACGCGGATTCCGTACATCGGCTGCAAACGAACAAAAGCCACCCTACAAGCAGACTTGCTGCTCATAAGGCGGCTTTCTTTCTCTTATCTAAAGCTCGGCTTCGAATTTGAATTGTAACGGACAGGTCCGGAACGCTTCGTCTTCTTCGGCGACAGCACACTGCCCAGCCCCATGAGGAACGTCGGGATGCCTGCGGCAATCAGCACGAGAATCCAATCTTTCCAGCCCAGCGGCACGGTTTTGAAAATCGGCTGCAGCTCATCCACATACATGACTGCAAGCATTAGAATGAGTGAGGATAGCACGGCGAGCACCAAATATTTGTTTTGCAGCGGATTGCGGTGAAAAATAGAGCGTGAACTTCGGCAGTCAAACACGTGAATCAGCTGTGCCATGACCAGTGTAGCAAATGCGACGCTTTGCGCTCTGAGCAGGTTGTCAGCATCGTCTGGAGCCCCTCTCAGCACCAGCCAGAAGGCGCCGAGCGTGCAGACCCCGATCAGAATGCCGCGCGAAATAATTTTCCAGCCCAATCGTCTGGCAAAAATATTTTCTTTCGATGAACGCGGCTTGTGCTGCATCAGATCTTTCTCCGCCTGGTCAATACCAAGCGCCATGGCCGGCAGTCCGTCGGTGACCAAGTTGACCCATAAAATTTGGATCGGCACCAGCGGCAGCGGCAGGCCTGCCATCATGGCGATGAACATCGTCATAATCTCGCCGACGTTGGAAGCCAGCAAGTAGCGGATGAACTTGCGAATATTCTCATAGATACCGCGCCCTTCTTCGATGGCGGCAACGATCGTGGAGAAGTTATCGTCGCTAAGAATGAGCGACGAGGCTTCCTTCGTCACATCCGTTCCGGTAATTCCCATCGCAATACCGATGTCGGCGGCTTTAATCGCAGGCGCGTCGTTGACGCCATCGCCTGTCATCGCGACGACATGGCCTTTGCGCTGCAGCGCTTTGACGATACGCAGCTTGTGCTCCGGAGAGACACGTGCGTAGACGTAAATATCTTCTGCGCGCGTTTCCAGCTCCTCATCCGACCACTGCGACAGCTGCTGGCCGCTTAGACTGATGCCGTTCGCCGGCATCATGCCTAACTGCTTGGCGATCGCTTCCGCCGTTGTCTGATGATCGCCTGTGATCATGACGGTCTTAATGCCCGCTTTGCGGCATCTGACGATCGCATCGCGCACTTCTTTACGCGGCGGGTCAATCATGCCCGTCAAGCCAACAAAGACCAGACTATTCTCCACATCATCGTATTCGTCGTAGCGGTCGCTGCTTTTCAGCTCTCTATAAGCAAGCCCGAGCACGCGCAAGGCAGATTTCGCCATCCCTTCATTGGCTGACATCACCTTCTGCTTAAGCGTTTGTGTGAACGGAATCACCTTGCCATCCCACAAAATATAGCTGCAGTGCTGCAGAAGCACGTCCGGCGCGCCTTTCGTGCATACCATCCGTCCGCCGTTATAGGTAACAAGCACGGACATTCGCTTGCGCTCGGAATCGAACGGGAATTCAGCGATGCGGCTGAATTGTTCGCTGAGCGATTCGTGAGTGATCCCATTCTTGGCGCTGAGCACGACCAACGCGCCTTCAGTCGGATCCCCCTTAATGTTCCAAACCGAATCGGTCTCCGCACTGCTATCCTTGCTGTCCTTGCCTTTCTTCCGTTTCTGTTCCTGCTTCTCCTCCACCAACATGGCATTGTTGCACAGCACGGAGAGCTGAAGCAGCTTCACCAGCATCGGATGCTTGCGCAGATCTGCCAATTGGCCGCCAACCTGGACTTCGCCGACCGGCGAGTATCCATCACCTGTCACTTCCATCACATCGCCGCCGACCCACAGATGGGTTACGGTCATTTTGTTCTGCGTTAAGGTACCGGTTTTGTCAGAGCAAATCACGGATGCGCAGCCAAGCGTTTCGACCGAAGGCAGCTTGCGTACGATGGCTTTGCGTTTGATCATGCGCTGCACGCCAAGCGCCAGGGCGATCGTCACAATCGCCGGCAATCCTTCCGGAATGGCTGCTACAGCCAAGCTCACGCCGGCAAGGAACATCGCGTATGGCGGTTGTCCGTGCATGATACCGGCGACGACTACGAGAATCGTCAAAGCGATGGCGACAATGATCAATATTTTGCCTAACTGTTCCAAACGGTGCTGTAAAGGGGTTTCCATCGATTCGGTATTTTGAATCAAATCGGCGATTTTCCCCATCTCCGTATTCATGCCGGTACGGACAACGACCGCTTTGCCCGTTCCTCTGGCAATCATCGTCCCCATAAAGCCCAGGTTGCGTTGATCGCCAAGTGGAATATCTGTCCCCATGAGCGCTTCCGTCGTCTTGCTCACAGGTACAGATTCCCCGGTAAGCGCTGACTCTTCAATATACATGCCGTTGGCGACCAAAAAGCGCACATCTGCCGGAACGCGGTCACCGCTTTCCAGAAGCACGATATCGCCGGGAACGAGATCGCGGGCCGGGATTTGATGAACGCCTTGCTCCCTCCATACTTTTGCATTCGGGGCTGACAACTCTTTCAACGCACGCAGCGAGCGCTCGGCACGGAATTCCTGTACGAAGCCAAGGATACCGTTCATCATAATGATGATTACAATTGTAATCGCGTCCAAATACTCCCCAAGCAGCCCGGATATCAAGGTGGCTCCCAATAAAACCAGCACCATAAAATCCTTAAATTGATTCAGAAACAGCGTGATCGGTGAGACGCGCTGCCCTTCTGAAAGTTCATTCCTACCGTGATCCGCCAGCCGCTTCAAAGCTTCTTCCCAGGGCAAACCTTGCTCCATACTCACCTGCTGAGATTGCAAGGTCTCCTCCGCTGTCATCTGGTACCACTTGTTCTGACTCATCCGCCCTTCTCCCTCCCAATTGCCAGTTGTTTCTTGTCCTTACGTATTTGTATTCAGACAAGCCGGAGAATATCCCTTTAATCATCTTTTCAGGAGAAAGGCGCTTAAGTTTTTATGAAAAGTATGGCATGATAATACGTAGCGTTGTTTTCATTACTGTTTTCATCATAGATTGGAGTTGTATGCATCATGGCATTAGACGGACTCGTTCTGCATGCGGTTGTACATGAATTACAAGCGTGTGTAGGTGGCCGCATCAATAAAATTCACCAGCCGACCGACAATGATGTCGTTCTGCATATCAGGGCACAAGGACAGAACATCAAGCTGTTGTTATCGGCAAATCCGACATATCCGCGTGTCCATGCCACGGAATTACCGTATGTGAACCCTGTGGAAGCGCCGATGTTTTGCATGCTGCTGCGCAAACATGTGGAAGGCGGCATCATTGAAGCTGTCGATCAGGTAGGCATGGAGCGCATCCTGCACATGCGGGTGCGGCATCGCGATGAGCTGGGCGATATGAGCAGCAAATTGATTGTTGTGGAAATTATGGGACGCCACAGCAATATGATTTTGCTTGATCCAAGCACGAACACGATTATCGACGGTATCCATCATGTAACTCCGTCCATCAGCGCTTATCGGATCGTCATGCCGGGCAGCCAATATGTCGCCCCGCCTGAACAAGAGAAAATGAATCCGCTGGAAACCAATGAAGCGGCATTTCTCCGCGTTTTTGACACCGATTCTCGGGATGAACCTGAACAGCGAATCGTCGCCGCATTCAGCGGGCTAAGCCCGTTGATCGCCAAAGAGATCACGTACCGCAGCCGAAACTATGCGCCTGGGCCTGGAGGCCAGTTCAGCTTTGCACCTGAAGCTCTATGGCAGGCGTTTGCGGAGATCATGACGGCGGTGCGCGAGCACAAGTACGAGCCTGTCATTGTGGAGCAATCGGCCAACGGCAAACTGTTTTTTGCGATGACCCCGCTGACGCACATTGAAGGCCCTTCCGCCACCTATCCGACGGCCAGCGCTTGTCTGGAGCAGTTTTACGGCGACAAGGCCGAGCGCGACACGGTGAAGCAGCGCGTAGCCGATCTGCTGCGCTTTTTGCAAAACGAGAAAAATAAAAATGTCAAAAAACTAGAAAAACTGCATGAAACGTTAGAAGATTCCAAGGATGCCGATAAGCACCGGATTCTCGGTGAACTGCTGACCGCGTCTCTGCATCTAATCAAACGTGGCGACAAAGAGCTGCAGACGGTCAACTATTACGATGAAGAACAAGCGATGATCCGCATCGCACTCGATCCTCTGCTCACGCCATCGGACAATGCCCAACGTTACTTTAAAAAATATACGAAAATGAAAAATAGCACGGCTATCGTGGAAGATCAGATCGCGCAGACTCATCAGGAGATCGACTATTTAAGCACACTGCTCCAGCAGCTAAGCGTCGCATCCTTGCAGGACATCGAGGAGATTCGCGACGAGCTGATGGAACAAGGCTATCTGCGTGACCGCAACAAGAAGCAGCGCAAAAAGAAAAAGCAGGATCGGCCTGCTTTGGCTTGTTATACGTCGACGGATGGGGTTCCGATCTATGTCGGGAAGAACAATACGCAGAACGAATATTTGACGAACCGCTTGTCGAGTCCGATGGACACCTGGCTGCATACGAAAGATATTCCCGGTTCGCATGTCGTCATCCGCAGCGATAACTTCTCCGATGAGACACTCCTCGAAGCTGCCCAGCTAGCCGCTTATTTCAGCCAAGCGAAGCAGTCGAGTCAAGTGCCAGTCGATTACACATTGATTAAGCATGTGCATAAGCCGAACGGCTCCAAGCCGGGGTTTGTCATCTATGTCAATCAAAAAACGGTGTACGTCACTCCGGATGAGAGCAAGATTAAGCAGCTCAGCGTGACGATCAAATAATAAAAGAAGCTGATCTGTAAGGCGCTATTCGCCTAGCAGATCAGCTTCTTTTTATATGGCCGCTTCCATATGAATCGCAGCCGCCCGACCGACAGACACGTAGGTAAACCCGAGCCTGCTCATCTCATCCGGTCGGAACATATTGCGCCCATCAATGATAACCGGGTATCTCATCAGGCTGCGTATCCGTTCGGCATTCATCTGGCGTATCGTCTCCCACTCCGTCGCGATGACGATAGCGTCGGCATCGTAAGCCGCGTCGTAGAGATCATCGTACATCTGCACGTCCCTGAGCAGCTTGGACGCGTGGTGGAGCGCTGCCGGATCATACGCGTGAATCTCTGCGCCGAGCGATTGCAGCGCATGGATGACGTCAAGCGCCGGAGCATCGCGGAGATCGTCGGTGTTCGGCTTAAACGCCAGCCCCAACACCGCTATGCGTTTGCCATGAAGCTTGCCGCCGAGCGTATCCTTGATTTTGTCCACGAAGCGCTCCCGCTGAAGCTGGTTGACCTCGATCACGGCGCTCAGTATTTTAAAGTCGTAATCAACATTTTGGGCGATTTTGAGCTGGGCTCGCGTATCCTTCGGAAAACAGGAGCCGCCATAGCCGATCCCAGCATTCAGAAAATGAGGCCCAATGCGCTTATCCAGTCCCATTCCTTTGGCGACGAGACCGACATCTGCGCCTACTTTTTCACAAACATGGGCCATCTCATTAATGAAAGAGATTTTGGCGGCCAGGAAGGCGTTGGAAGCATATTTGATGAGCTCTGCGCTCTCGCGGTCCGTAAGGAGCAGCTCACCTGGCAGGGCGGACTGCAGCGCAGCGATGCGCTTGCCGGCTTCCGCCTGCTCGGCGCCGATCACGATCCGATCCGGATGGAACGTATCATGGATCGCCGAGCCTTCGCGCAGAAACTCCGGATTCGAGACCACATCGATCTGAATATGCGGAAGTGCCGTGCGCAGCTCTTGTTCTACTCGACGGCCTGTGCCGACCGGCACGGTGCTCTTAATTACAATCACTTTCGCGCTCGTCGTATGCGAAACGATGGTGGCGATCACATGGTGCACATACTTCATGTCAACATCGCCACTTTCCAGTGTCGGTGTGCCGACCGCAATCAAAAGAATATCTGATGAACGGATCGCTTCCCCAATGTCAGAGGTAAAAGCAAGACGGTTCTTTTGCACATTGGATGTAACAAGCTCCTGCAAACCGGGCTCATAGATCGGAATTTCCGCTCTCTGCAGCATGGCGATTTTGGCTTCATCCAAATCTGCGCAAATGACCGAATGCCCCAGCTCCGCAAAAGTTGTTCCAGAAACCAAACCCACATATCCTGTTCCAATAACTGCAATACGCTCAACAACCATCTAACTCTACCTCCCAAGTATGTGTCCTCTATTTGATTTCCCAGCTGCGAATCAATGAGAAGAGATAATTTTTCACTTGGTCCTGTAAATCCGGGCGTTGCAATGCGAGTTCAATGGTCGCTTCAATATAACCGAGCTTGTCGCCGACATCGTAACGCTTGGCATGCATCAAATAAGCCACCATCTGCTGCTGCGCATTGAGCACGCGAAGCGCATCGGTCAATTGAATCTCACCACCTCTTCCCGGCTCTTGCCCTTCAAGAATATGGAAAATTTCCGGCATAATAATATAGCGGCCTATGACCGCCAAGTTCGATGGAGCATGCTCGCGGTCCGGTTTTTCCACTAAATCCTCAATCCACTTAAAACCGTTAGCGCTGTGAGCTGGAGAGACAATTCCGTACTTATCGACATCTTCCCAAGGCACTTCCTGCACAGCAATTACGGAAGTTTCCGTCTGTTCATACACATCGATCATCTGCTTGAGTCCCGGCGGGTCCGATTGCAAAATATCATCGCCTAACAGTACCGCAAACGGCTCATCGCCGATAAACTTACGGGCGCAAAAGATGGCATGGCCAAGCCCCAGCGGCTGCTTCTGCCGGATGTAATGGACATCCGCCAAGTTGGAAACCGACTGCACAATGTCCAGCAGTTTCTGGCTCCCTTTTTCTTCCAGCATCATCTCCAGCTCGACGGACTTGTCAAAATGATCCTCAATTGCACGCTTATTGCGGCCGGTCACAATGATAATATCCTCGATTCCGGATTCAATTGCTTCTTCCACGATATATTGAATAGCAGGCTTATCGACAATTGGCAGCATTTCTTTGGGCTGCGCTTTGGTCGCTGGCAAAAAACGGGTGCCCAAGCCTGCGGCAGGAATGATCGCTTTGCGTATTTTTTTCATCAAGACTACTCCCTCTTTTGCTGCAGATTGTGAAGTACTTCAATGCTTACGCGTCTAGCTCCAATCGGCGCATGGAATACCACGCCTCCGCGTTCTCCGTGAAAATCGGAACCGGCTGTAATGAGAAGCCCCTTCTGCTCAGCAAGTTGTAAATACCTCGCCTCATCCTCAGGCGTATGGTCGGAGTGGTAAACTTCAATTCCGTCCAGGCCTTGCTGCGTAATTAATTCGACGAGTTCATCATCGCCGTATATGCCCGGATGCGCTAGCACTGCGGACCCTCCTGCTTCATGAATCCACGCAATTGCTGTTTCCGGTTCAATGCGGGGAGGGTTCACATAAGCTGCGGCACCCTTTCCTAAATAACGCTCAAAGGCCTCGCTTATGGAAGCAACGTAGCCTTTGGCAAGCAGTACAGCCGCAATATGCGGCCTGCCGACCGTATCGCCTTTCGTTTTGACATGCTCGACGGCTTGCAGCACCTCGTCCATCGTGATGCTCAGCCCGAGCTGCTGAAGGCGCTCAAGCATCATCGCATTGCGTAAATCCCTCGTCTCGCGGAGAGATTCCAGACGCTCCAGCAATTGTTTATCATGCACATTTATGTAATAACCTAATACATGGATATCTTGTCCCCGAGCGACGGTGCTGATTTCGACACCAGGCACGACCTCAATGCCCAGTTTGCGGCCTTCCGCCAGCGCTTCATCGACGCCCGAGACCGTATCGTGATCGGTGATCGCGATTGCGCCCAGACCGGCTGCGTACGCCATGCGGACATTATCCGCAGGCTTTTGCGTTCCGTCTGAAGCCGTTGTATGCGTATGCAAATCCGCTTCATTACGTGCAGTCATAAATCGTTCTCCCTTCTTATCTTAAGCAGCCTGTATTAGCTAGGCATTAAGCAAGCTGCTTCATTATGTAAAAATTACAGCCAGCGGCTCAGATCTTCCTGCCGCAAAAATGTCATGAAGCTGACCGCCGATATCGGCAGCAGCGTCGAGCTTAAGTAGATCGCATAAAAGTTACGGGCAAACGTAATGTTCTCGATTTGTTTGACCTTCACTAAACCTAGCGCCACTTCATGCTTGACAGAGGACTGCGATAAGATCGAAATCCCCAAACCCGCTTCTACCGCTGACTTGATGGCTCCCGTGCTGCCAAGCTCCATGACAATCTTCATCCCGCTGTAATCGACATTGAGCCGGGCAAGCTCCTCCTCCATCACACGTCTCGTTCCAGAACCTTGTTCACGAAGCACGAACGGATATTTCAACACTTCATCAAAGGTGATCACATCCATATCGGCCAAAGGATGACCGACAGGCACGATCAGCTTCAGCTCATCGCTAAGGATCGCTTCCGTATGTACATCGGGATGATGAATCGGCGCTTCCACAAGGCCAAAGTTCAACTGATGCCCCAACACTTCGTCCAAAATCTGCGCCGTGTTCATCACTTTCATCGACACCGAAATGTTCGGGTAGTCTTTGCTGAACGGACCAAGCAGCCGTGGTAAAATATATTCGCCCATCGTCAAGCTTGCCCCTAATTGCAGTCTGCCATCGATCATTTTCGTGAATTTGGACATGGCCACATCCGTCTCGCGAATGAGTTCGATGCTGCGCTTGGCGAACGGCAGCAACGCGCGGCCGGATTCTGACAATTCGATTTTTTTCGTGCTGCGGTGAAAAAGCTTGACGCCGAAATAGTCCTCCAGTGCCTGAACCTGCATCGTAACTGCCGGCTGCGTCATATGTAAAGCAACAGCCGCATGGGAAAAACTTCCTTTTTCTGCGACTGTGTAAAAAATATGTAATTGATGAAAATTCAATGCCATGATTTTCCGCCTCTCTTTGCCTTCATTATAGGGGAATCCGGGTTAGGAGTCCATCTTGCCAACGCTGCGCTCAAAAAAATAAGAGCATGCCGCTGTTAGAGGGCATACTCTATAGGGTAAAGCCTATGTAGTTAGCGGCGTTTGCGGCTGTTCTTGATCAGAGTCATCCGGCGGGAGTGACGCAGCCAAGAATAATACGATTTCAGATCCCGAAGCTCAATGGTCTCGGACATTTTGCCCAAGAAGGTGACGATGATCATTTTATGGAGGGGATTGCCGGCGATGTCGGTTTCGTTCTCCAGATGAGCAAACTCTGCGACCACAACGAGATCTTCATCGACCAAATAGACATCTTCTTCGTTTCGGTAGTAAGGGATAATTTTATTATTTTTCAGCTTTTCCCACAGAAAAGCGCAGATCTCTTCCAATGAACTGTTCTGCTCGGAAATGCGATCGTTCCATCGCAGCCTAGCATGATTCGTGATCACGATATCCGCTACCTTTTTGTCTCCTAACTGTACGAAGAATGGTTCATAAGTACTCCATCTCCCCATGACCTTGTCTTTCATGATCACAACTCCTTTCCTATAAAAATAAGCCCTACCACCTATTTAAACCGATAATGTCAGTTTTATTTTACTTGATACTTTCTATTTTTTCCATGTGAAATTTTATAAATTTATTAATAAATATTTGTGATATCTGAAAAAAATGCGTATTTTCTAAAAATTCAAACAATAAATAACGAAAAATAAAAAAGCTTCTTTCGAAGCTTTCTTTTGCACTGCAGCCTCAAAGGGTGTAAAATCTAGTTTTGTCCGGCATATTACTACTGTATTCCGTTTTGATTTCGTTGCGGTAGGAGCGCTCGATCTTCTTGACATAAGGCAGCTTCTGCAGACTGCGCATCGTCTCATCCAGCTTACTGGCGTGTATATAAAGGACAGCATAATTCATTTTCTTGGATATGTAATGGAGAGAACCGAAGCGTTCCAAATTTCTTGCCGCTTTCGTATCGTTGACCCAAACAATTAATCCGCTTCGTTCAATCATCATGATCTCAACCTCTTTTCAATTATCCTACTGTGGAGTGAAACTAACACATGAAGCCATCTGACACCATCGTCCGCGTCTACCGCGGCGCTATTACCGAAAGCACCCACCGCGTTCATCTCGCGGTCGTGAATACCGCAGGGACGCTGCTTCACCAGGCCGGCGACCCGCACCTGCTAACCTTCGCCCGTTCGACGGCGAAGCTCATTCAAGCGCTGCCGATCATCGAATCCGGCGCGGCTGATCATTTCGGCCTCGGAGAAGCCGAAATCGCCCTATGCTGCGCTTCCCACAACGGGGAAGCGGAACATGTGAGCGCAGCCCAAGGCATTCTGGGCAAGCTCGGCCTCACGCCGCAGCACCTGCAATGCGGCGCTCACGACCCTTACCATGCGCCGACTGCGCAGGCGATGCGGGAGCAAGGCATGGTGCCGACGACGCTGCATAACAACTGCTCAGGCAAGCATTCCGGGATGCTGGCGCTGTGCGCGCATCTGGGAGCTTCGCCAGAGACGTATATGAGCATCGGACACCCTGTGCAGCAGCTGATGCTGAAAGCAGTCAGCGAAATGGCCAGCGTGCCGACCAATCAGATGCAGCTAGGTATCGACGGCTGCGGGGTTCCGGTGTTCGGCATGCCGATCAACAAGCTTGCCCTTGCGTATGCACGCATCGGATCACTGGACGAGCTCGATGCGACACGTGCAAGCGCTTGCCGAAGAATCATTGCCGCACTGCGTCAATATCCGCATTACCTCGCCGGCAGCGATCGCTTCGACACGAGCTTAATCGAGGTGACGAACGGACGTATCATCGGTAAAATGGGGGCTGAAGGCATCTATGCACTCACGATTCCGGAGCAAGGCCTAGGCTTCGTCTTGAAAATCGAAGACGGCAATCAACGCGCCATGTATCCGGCTGTTGTCGAAGCCTTAATGCAACTGGGCTTGCTCCAAGAATTAGAGGTTAACGCCTTAGCAAGCTATCATATCCCTTCGGTCCATAACTGGCAAGGAACGAAAGTCGGTTATATCCAGCCTGATTTTCATCTGTAAGAAAGTGATCAGCCGCAGCTGCAGCCTCCGCCGGAGCTGCAGCCTTTGCCGGTTGGCAAGGGATTATTGCTCGGCACTTTAATCGAATCCGAGACGGCATGGGCAATCGTCGTCGAGACCGTAAACAGCAAATCGTCCAAACGATCTTCGGCTTCTTTGAACCGCTTGACTGCCTCAATCTTATCAAGTTCGGCTTGCGCCGCTTTCACGGCATCCATCGCTTCATGATAACTCGGATGGTAGTGGCCAAAACGTTCACATTCCTCAAACAACTCTTTCTTTCTAGCGAATACTGCCTTCATCTTGCGAACTTCCTCACTGCTGTCTACGACGGACTTCCAATATAAGTAATCTGCAACTTCGGCAGAGGAATTAATCATATCTCCCATGTCGTAAGCCTGCATAAGCACTGCTGACATATCGAGCGTGTCCAATTCAATCGTATTCATACGAAGATCAACATCCTTCCTTTCTAAAGGTATAACACTTTCTATCATACCACAGATCTATACGGATGTGTTTAAAAACTCTCCTCATCGTTCACGCCAGGCAAAATGAGTTTCATCTCCGCCCAGTCGTCACTTCTTAGTGTGACCTCTTGGTGCTCCTCCATCCCAACGAACACCCAGCCTGATCTTTCCTCATAGATTGCCCGCGGAATAATCGTACGGTTGCGACCTTCGCTGCGCAGTTGCAACAGACTTTTCCATTCAATCGCTTTGCGGATCATCTCCTTGCGGGTGGAGCCGTGGTAATCCCTGAACTCTCTTAACCATAAGGCCGGTACATCTTTCATTGCGGGATAAAGTTCTTCCCATTCCGGCCACACAGGATCCATCTCATAAAGCTGAACAGTATCACGGGTATAAAATAGTCCTTGCGCCGTCCCCGGGGCTTGGTGGGCTTGCGGATTTCGCGGCTTCTCCGCTGCCGCTGTCGATGCTTTTGCTTTCGCCTTGAGCCCGGCGTCGAGGAACCGCGGTTGATAGCCCATCTGCTCGAGACACTTGCTTAGGCTGTGCAGATGTTCGGGGCGAATCGTAAAGTGCGCTGCGCCGATTCGCTCTTGCAGCAATTGCCCGCACGCTTCATGCCGGGCGAGCGCATCCGCGACTTCCGCCGATTCGCAGCGGAGCAGAAGCACTTCCGCAATTTGCAGCTTCCCGGACTGTTGGTCCCACTGCTGCAAAGTCGTCTGCACATGCTCAGGGACTTCGTAATATGCGTTCTTTTGCAGCACATGTAAAATCCGCTCACTACTGCTCCCGTTCTCTACCGCGCGATGGAAACTTTCCTTTGTGATCCGGTACGTGCGCATCAAATCCGAGGACTGCAGTACGGCAAAAGCGGCAATCTGCCATTCGCCATACAGCGAAGCATGCGGTGCAAGCAGCACTTCGAAGTCTGGCTGCACGTAAAGGCATGGGCCTTCTGCCGGCTCTTCTCGCTTTGCCAATTCTTCAAGCCCTTCTAGCTCCGCTAACTCCTCATGTGCATTCCCGCTGCCGACCGGAATGAGCCATTTCACCCAAATCTGCCCATCATGATCCGTGGCAAGCTCTAACCACCGGAACGCATGCAGAGGCTGGATCCATTGCCTCATAAGAGCAGTTGCCCCATCTTCTGGCTCCTGAACAAACGAGAGCAGACTGGCCGCCGCGGCAACATCCGCCACCTTGCACCAGCACGCTGCTGGACAACGCTCCAAAACCGCGATTCCGTGCATCAGCGTGGCAGGAGCAGGCATATATAGCTGTCGCCAAATCGCATAGAGCCCCAGTTGCTGCTTTTCATAGGTCTGGCTTAGCCACGTGTGCAGCGCATGGTGATCCAAGACGTATCGGTCACCATCATGGAGCAAAATGCCTAATTGCATACTCATTTCTAACAAAATCGCCACATCGGGTTCATAGATGTCGCGGAAAGCGTACGTCAATCCGGTTTCCTGAAACGAACCCTGCGGCAATACGGGATGTTTAGATAGTTTTTGAATTTGTTTTTTATGAAGCGTACCTTTGCTGGTCAAAGGCAACGAATCCTGCTGCGAACATGCCAGCAAAAAATGAAACAAAAGCTGAGCAAGACCACGCGCGCTCATGCCAGGCGTTTCCAGCGGGTCCAAGTCGTTATCCTCCGCATCAAGCGTTTGCAGCTGAACATCCGGCAGCAGGAGCTCCTGCCATACGCTAAAAGCATCCTCCGGCAGCACATACAGGGGCTCCCCCCATGATTTACGCAGCGCGGCGATGATGCCTAGTCTGCGGAGTCCGGTCAGGCCGACTGCGATTTCAGCTCCAGCCATGCGCGCTAGCCCATACTTTTCAAGCGCTTCTCTGTGAAAAGGCTCACAGCCGAATGCCGAAATCAGCAGACGCAGCGTTTTCAATTCAGCCATCGTCATCGTTGGCACCAACTGCGCCAAATACTTATGGTGCGTTAGAATTCGGATCAAAGGGAGTCCTTGACCCGTCCATGCCTGGCACCACGGCTGAGCGGCGATTCGCGCTTGCAATGCCTGCGGCATTTTATGAAAGATATGCTCGTACTTCATCCCGCTCTCCTTCCTGAATTTGCTCAGTCCATGCGCTGATGCTGTATTGGTAGCCTTGTTCAACGAGAAACAGCTGCCGTTTCAAGGCAAAATCCTGTTCCTTCGTGTCTTCGCTAATAATCGTATAAAAGACAGCCGCATTCTCGCCGTTCCGTTTGGGGCGAAGAATACGGCCGAGCCGTTGTGCTTCTTCCTGCCTAGAGCCATAGCTGCCTGAGACTTGAATTGCGACGGCCGCGTCAGGCAGGTCGACGGCAAAGTTCGCTACTTTGGAGACGATAAGCAGCGGAAGACGGCCGGCCTTGAACTGCTGATACAGCTTCTCCCGATCATCATGCGCCATCTCGCCGCTGATCAACGGAGCCCCTGTATGCGCCGCGATCCGTTCCAGCTGATCCAGATATTGACCGATAATCAGCTTTTGCTCCTTAGCATGCAGCTTTAGCAGATGGTCAATGACATCCAGCTTGCCCGCATTCTCACCGGCGATCCGGAATTGCTGCCGTGCGCCGGAAGCTGCATATTGATCACGATCGGCTGTGGACAACGGCACGCGAATCTCTTTGCACGCCACCGTCGCAATCCAGCCCTTTGCTTCCAATTCCTTCCACGCCATTTCGTAGCGCCGAGGCCCGACCAGCGAAAACACATCTTCTTCACGGCCGTCTTCGCGAATCAAGGTCGCCGTAAGCCCAAGCCTTTTCGTCGCTTGAATGTCTGCGGTCGCCCGGAATACAGGCGCAGGAAGCAAGTGCACCTCATCGTAAATGATCAGCCCCCACTCCCGCTCATGAAACAGCTGCATATGTGAGAATTGATCATCTTTACTCCCGCGGTGCGTCATAATCTGATAGGTGGCAATTGTGATCGGCCGTACCTCTTTGACTGCGCCGCTATACTCGCCTACCTGATCTTCCGTGAGATCCGTCTTCTCGATAATTTCCCGCTTCCACTGCCTCACCGAAGTGACATTGGACGTTAGAATCAGCGTCGCACAGCTGCACCTCGCCATCGCCGCGATGCCGATGATCGTCTTGCCCGCCCCGCATGGCAGCACCAAGACGCCGCTGCCTATGCTGCGCCCGTCGCCGATCCGCTCGAAGGCATCGACCGCCTGCTTTTGATAATCGCGAAGCTGAAACGGCTTGTCCGCATGATCCGTATCACTGCATAGTGAAATCGGCACGTACTCGCCTTGTCGGTAAGCAGCCGCATCTTCGACAGGGTACCCCAGCTTGGTCAGCTCCTGCTTCAGATGGCCTCGATGTGCAGGCGAAATGGCGATAGCCCTGTCGCCTCGTCTGTCGTGCAAATAGCTTTGGAGAGAATCTAACGCGCATATTTCTTTAAGCACTACCGTATCTTCACTCACCAGGTACAGCTCATCCCCTACATTTTCCATACGTAAAAGACCGTATCGCTTCACATATTTGCGCATACTGCTCAGTACAGCGGTAGGAACGCCGAATTTCGCATAGTTTTGCAGGAATACGGTCATTTCCGCGAAACGCATCCCGCCTGCCGCCGCATTCCATAAAGATAACGGTGTAATTCGATATGTATGTAAGTGTTCAGGGCTTTTCACTAAATCCGCGAACTTCACTAATGTCTGACGAACGGTTTCATAATCCGGGTGGTTTGTTTCAAATAGCACGGACATATCGTTTTGGACGATGAGCGGTCGTGTCGGATCCCATTTCATGCAGCTGCCGCCTCCTTGCTTCATAGGCTATTTTCTTTTAACTAGTATGAAAGGAATGCCTATGATTTAAACATCCAAGCTTGCTCGCCCCGAAATGAAAAAAGAGGCTGCTCCTAAGCCATTATGATGACTTAGTGAACAACCTCTCATGATTGCAACTATTCTACGCGCTCAGCGTGCAATTGCGCCAACAAGCACAGCTCCGCAGCTTTAAACGCATGCTCCTGTGTCATTGCATTTTCCGTACGGTTGATGCAATCCAAGATCAATTGGCCGAAGAAAGGGAAGCCAACTTGGCCGTTCAGGCTGAAATGCTTCTCGCCTTCGCCATTGACCAAATACAGCTGATCGCCTTGCGGATCGCGGGCTACATCAATGTATTTGCGCAGCTCTATGTAGCCTTCGGTGCCCAGGATCACGGTGCGGCCGTCGCCCCATGTGCCAAGCCCTTTAGGCGTCAGCCAGTCCACGCGGAAATAGTTCGTTGCGCCGTTATCGCCGACAAGCGTCGCATCCCCGTAATCTTCGAGCTCCGGATAGTCTTTGCTGTTGTAATTCGCCACTTTGGAGCTTACCAGCTTCGCATCTTTACAGCCTGCATAGAACAGGAACTGCTCGATTTGATGGCTACCGATGTCACACAGAATGCCGCCGTAATTTTCTTTCTTGAAAAACCATTCCGGACGGGATGGTGCATTCAGACGATGCGGCCCGAGTCCAAGGACTTGAACGACGCGGCCGATCGCCCCTTCTTGAATCAGTTGACCGGCAAAAACAGCGCTCTCTACATGCAAACGCTCGCTGTAGTAAACGGCATACTTACGGCCTGTTTCTTTCACTTTATCTTTCGCCGCTTCCAGCTGCTCCAGCGAGGTGAACGGCGTTTTGTCCGTGAAGTAATCTTTGCCTGCTTCCATGACGCGAAGACCGAGCGGTCCGCGTTCCGAAGGCACGATGGCCCCGGCAACCAGCTGAACTTCCGGATCCTGCAGAATCTCTTCTTCTGACGAAGCTGCTTGCGCTTGTGGGAACTTTTGGCAGAAAGCTTGCACTTTCTCCGGATCTTTATCGTAAACGGATTTCAGCTCTGCTCCCGCTTCCAGCAACCCGTTGCACATGCCGTAAATATGACCGTGATCCAAACCAATTGCCGCGAATTTGAATTCTCCCTTGCCGACAACCGCATTCGGCTTCCCTTGTGGTGCATAATTCATTCCATCGCTCTTTTGCATGGTTTCTCCCCCGTGATCATGTGATCAAAAAAATTAATGAGTTCCTTTTACTTCAAGCGTTTTATAGCCTGCGTCTTTTTTCACTTTGGAGTTAGCGATCTTGTTTTGAAGATGCTCATAGAACAGATCCTCATCGATCGGCAGATCCACCCAATTGTCTGTCCAAGTGGATAACAGCATCGCATTGGAAAGCATCAGCCCTTTAATGCCTTCTTCCCCTGGCGCAACAAGCGGCGTGCCGTGCAGAATCGCATCGACGAAGTTTTGCGTGATGCCCAGATGTCCGGTTTCTTTGCCTTCAACGGGAATTTCGCATTTCCAGCATTCCGGCTGGCCAAAGCCGCCCGTGAACGTCTCGTTAAATTCTTTTTCCGATACGCGCAGGCGCCAGAAGGTCAGCTTGCCGTCCTCGATAACGATTTTGCCGCGGTCGCCTGACAGTTCGAATCGGTTCGTTCCCGGCGCTTCGCCTGTTGTCGTGACGAACAATCCTGTTGCTCCGTTCTCATACTCGACGAATGCGGTTACATCGTCCTCTACTTCAATATCCCGGTGCTTGCCAAAATAACAGAATGCGCGCACGCGCTTCGGCATCATATCGATCGTCCACTGCCAGAGATCCAATTGATGCGGATCTTGGTTAATCAGTACGCCGCCGCCTTCTCCAGCCCAAGTCGCACGCCACCCGCCGGAATTATAATAGCTTTGGGAGCGGTACCAATTGGTAATGATCCAATTCGTTCTGCGAATCTCGCCCAGCTCGCCGGAGGAAACCAGATCTTTCAGCTTCTTATACAGCCGATTCGTTCTTTGGTTATACATCATGCTGAACACTTTGCCGGAAGCTTTAGCCGCTTCGTTCATTTGACGAACTGATTTTGTATATACACCTGCAGGCTTCTCGCAAAGCACGTGCAGACCGTTATTAAAGGCTTTAATAGCCACTTCTGGATGATCATAATGTGGCGTTGCGATCAGAACGGCATCGATTGTACCTGAGGAAAGGAACTTATCCAGATCGTCAAAAATTTGCACATTGTCGCCCAAATTTTCTTTTGCCCATTGTTGACGGTCGGGTCTTGGTTCGCAAATCGCTGAAAGCTCAGCGCCTTTAACTTCTTGTTTAATCAAATAGTTGGCATGTCCAGTTCCCATATTGCCTAGACCGATAATGCCAATCCGTACTTTTTCCATGTCATAGCCACCTTTATCATCGTGATTATCCGCCTAACACTCCTTCACTGTACCATATTTGACCTAGCCCCATCTTGACACATATTGACCACCTTATTGCGAACTTTGACAGTTATCCAAAAAGAAGCCCAGCAGCCGTATTACAAATCAGCCGCTCTAAGCGCATAAAAAAAAGACCAGTTTCCTGGTCTTCATCCCTATTCAAAGCTTATCTGGCACCGACAGGCGTGCGGTCCGACGAAATGACGCTTAGCGCTTCGCCCGCTTCATCTTCAAACTTGCCGCGCACAGCAAGGTCACCGATCGCCACGACGCCGACCAGATTGCCGTTCTCCACAACAGGCAGGCGTCGGATTTGGTCTTTCGCCATGATTTTCGCGGCTTCTTCCACAGTTGTATTCGCGTCAATGGACGTAATATCTTTAGATATCACTTCAGCCACCGCCGTCGAACCGGATTTCTTCTCTGCATAGCCGCGAATCACGAGATCGCGGTCAGTGACGACGCCGACGAGCTTCTTGCCGTCCACGACAGGGATAAACCCGATATCGTGCTGCTTCATTTTCAGGGCGATTTCATAGACATTATCCTGCAACGTCACCGTCACACAATCTGTCGCCATAATTTGTTTCACTGTTCTTGCATCTGCCATATCCGTTACTCCTCCTTAACGTATCCATGATCAGCATCGCCCGCGGGGCGATCAGCTTCAAAGATAGCGTCTGTCGAAAAAGGAGAAAGCATTCATGCCATATAATCCAAAGCCATCCCGATCAGCAGTTTGGCCGCATTCAACATCGAACGCTCATCGATATCGAACCTGGGATGATGATGCGGATGAACAATGCCGGCTTCCACATTGCCGGCCCCCACAAACATATAGCAGCCCGGACGATGATGCAAATAGTAGGAGAAGTCTTCTCCGGCCATAACAAGCGGAGCTTCATGCACATGCGCTTCGCCGAACAGCTCGGCTCCCACTTTGACAAACCGCGCAGCTTCTCCCGCATCATTCACCACCGGCGGATAGCCCATTTTATAATCGAACGTATAGGAAGCGCCATACATGCTGCAGACTGAATCTACGATACGCCCCATCCGCTCTTTCACTTCCTCTTGAAGCTGGGAACTGAACGTTCTCACCGTCCCGTTCAACGTGCTAGTCTCAGCAATGACATTAAAGCTGGACCCGGCGTGGAACGAACCGATGCTCACGACGCAAGGCTCGATCGGATCCACCTGCCTGCTCACGATCGACTGCAAGTTGACGACGACTTGCGCGCCAACGTGAATGCTGTCTACCGCTTGATGCGGCAGCCCGCCATGGCCGCCCTTGCCTTGGATGCGGATCGTGAACTCGTCCGGCGCCGCCATCATCGGGCCGGCTTTGGCATACACATGGCCGACAGGAAACGGCGTCCATAGGTGCACACCGAACACGGCGTCCACGCCTTCCAGGGCGCCGGCTTCAATCATCGACTTGGCTCCGCCAGGCGTCGTCTCTTCGGCATGCTGAAAGAGGAACACGAGGTTACCTTTCAGCTTCTCTTTGAGCTGGCTCGCCACCTTCGCGATGCCAAGCAGCGTCGACGTATGCGCGTCGTGACCGCACGCATGCATGACCCCCTGGACAAGCGAAGCGTACTCGCAGCTTTTCTCGTCTTGAATCGGCAGCGCGTCCATATCCGCTCTGAGCGCGACAGTCGGGCCTTGACCCGCGCCGCGGAGCAGCCCTACTACGCCATTGCCGCCGACTTGCGTGCGGACCTCAAGCCCCCACTCGCGAAGGTGATTGGCGACGAACTCTGCGGTGCGGTACTCCTGAAAAGAGAGCTCGGGATGCTGGTGCAAATACCGTCTCCAGCCTACCATCTCAGCAAAAATTTGCTCAAAACCGTTTTCGAATTCTTTCATTTAAATAAACCCTCCGGTCATCCAAATTTGTTGCTAAATTTTAACTACTGCCGACATTTGTACCTATTCTATCAAATTCCAGCGCTGGTTTCATCTGCTAAGCGCCATCAAATAGTAGAAATTATACCCAGCTGTTGACTTGCAGAACCCGTAGAAACATACTATCATGAATAAAGAATGCATACGTACAATATGGAGGCGTTAATCAGTGATTATTGAATCAAAAGGCTTAAAAGGCATGAAAAGCGATCTTGCACATTTGGACGAAGTGACATCCAAGCTCGGCTTCGTTCGTTGGCAGTGGGAATATACCCGTGCGACTTACGACCTCAAAATTGAAGATAAAACCGGCAAAGAGAACTATTTCCTGCGTGTTAACGCTCGCGTAGAATCTGGCAAGCTAGAATCCCCTTATGCTGTGCTTTTTCTTGAAGATGCTTACATAGGTAGAGAAACATTCCCTCACGGTCTGGATTACAACTCTCCGGTCCCTGATGCCGTGATGAAGACTTCTTCGCAAAAGTTGTCCCAATTGCAGCAAATGCTAGCGGAATAAGCGGGGAATCGGCATGAATCCCCCTCGCAGAGGAACGCCGGATTTTTTGCTGCTGTTCTTGACTATCGTTCTCGTCTGCTTCGGACTAGCTATGGTATTCAGCGCCAGTTCCATGACAAGCGCTTACAGATGGGATGATCCTTGGTACTTCACCAAAAAACAGTTGACTGCGGTTGCTTTGGGTTCGGTAGTTATGCTCTTCTGCATGAATTTACATTACTCCAAATTTAAAAAGCTGGTGATTCCCAGCTTTTTTATTACCGTGGTTCTCCTAATCTTCGTTATTTTTACGGACAAAGCCAATGGCGCGGCAAGCTGGTATAGTATTGGCAGATTCGGGATCCAACCGACGGAGTTCGCCAAGTTGGTTGTAATTCTCTACCTAGCTTCACTGATCAGCAATAAAGAGGAGAAGTTCCGCGATTTCAAGAAAGGGCTCTTTCCCGCTCTGGTCATTGTCGGCTTCGTCTGTACGCTGATCATGCTGCAGCCTGACTTTGGTTCTTGTATGATTCTGCTTGCATGTTCGATGATCGTCATTTTTGTCGGCGGATCGAATTTGAAGCATATTTTTACATTAGGGACAGGCCTGGCCGTTATCGGTGCTCTGATTATCAGTGTTTCATTATTGCTTCACCAGAACTCCGATGATCAGAACTATCGGGTCGGTCGTTTGACCTCTTTCATGGATCCTTTCTCCGACCACTCGAATACAGGCTACCAGGTTGTTCAATCGCTGTATGCGTTCGGTCATGGCGGCTTTTCAGGCGCCGGCTTCGGGCAAAGCATCCAGAAGCTGCACTATTTGCCTGAAGCGCACAACGACTTCATCTTCGCGATCATTGGCGAAGAATTCGGATTCGTGGGAAGCGCCTTGTTCATTCTAACGTTCCTGCTGTTCATCTGGCGCGGTATCCTCGTTGCGGTGCGAAGCCCAGATATGTTCGGAATGGTTGCCGGTGTCGGCATCATGGGGATGTTCGCGTTTCAAACCGTCATTAATATCGGCGGTGTGACAGGCGCGATGCCGTTAACCGGTGTTACGCTCCCTTTCATCTCATCCGGCGGATCCTCCATGATGGTCTCTCTGATTAGCATGGGCATCATGCTCAGCATATCCCGAGAACAGACCCGCAAAACAGCCGCGGAACCTAAAAAAGACCCTCTTCGAATGTCCATTCGATAGGGTCTTTTCCCTTTATTATTTCACCCGGTTCGGGTCATCGACTATTTCGTCTTCCTTGAAAGCTACGCCCTCCACCTTCACATTCACCTCGACGACATTCAAACCCGTCATGTTCTCTACCGCTTCGCGTACGTTCTCCTGGAGATTCCGACATACGTCCTGAATCCGGGAGCCGTAATTCACGATAACACGAAGATCGATAGCGGCCTCTACTTGACCTACTTCTACAGACACGCCTTTTTGAACGTTTTTGCCGCTTAACCGCTTGGCCAAGCCTTCTGAGATGCCTCCGGACATGCCTGCAATTCCTGGAGTTTCCAGGGCAGCAAGTCCTGCGATTGTCGATACTACGTCATCAGATATACGAATTAAGCCGGTTTGGTTCTCTTCGGACATATGGATCACTCCCCAATTCTTGGTATAAATCTATTGTAATAAGTTCGCTAGATGAATGCAAGGACAGGCCCTCTTTAACAAAGATTCGAATTTACATTGCAATGCAAAATATGTATATTTAAAGAAGTCAAAAAATGCCAAATCCCAATACCAAGTCGGAGGTTTACATTTTGAAAGGTAAATTGTTTTATATAGGTTTAATTGTTACATTTGGGCTTAGCGCCATTGCCCATTTTACCAGCTGGAACCACACGGTTCAATTTATAATCGCCGCCATCGCCATTATTTTCGTAGCCGGCTTCCTCGGCAAAGCAACGGAAAGTGTAGCCCATTACGCCGGAGAACGCATCGGCGGCTTCCTGAACGCCACCTTTGGCAATGCGGCTGAGCTGATCATCGCGATCTTCCTGGTCAAAGACGGCCTATTCGATGTTGTTAAAGCGAGCTTGACGGGATCTATCATCGGCAACCTGCTGCTGGTTCTCGGACTCAGCGTATTTGCCGGCGGCTTGAAGTTCAAAGAGCAATCTTTTAATGTCAAGCTGGCTTCGCATAACTCGTCGCTGATGCTGCTTGGCGTCATCGCCTTGTTTATTCCAGCTGTATTTTCCGGCAGCCTTACGACGAAGGAGACGTCTTCGATGAGCATGATCGTGGCGATCCTACTGGTCGCCGCTTACTTGCTCTGGCTCCTCTTCTCCATGGTCACGCATAAGAATATTCTCTCGGATGAGGCCATTGAACATGGGGAAGCCGCATGGTCGAAGTCGACCTCGATTATTTTCCTCGTACTCGCTACCGCAATGGTGGCCTTCACGAGTGAATGGCTTGTCGGCACGTTGGAAGAGGTCACGCACAAATTCGGCTTGTCCGAATTGTTCGTCGGCGCCTTCCTCATCGCGATCATCGGGAATGCGGCCGAACATAGCGCCGCCGTCATGATGGCGTTGAAGAATAAGATGGGCGCCGCTGTCGAAATTGCCATCGGCAGCTCCCTGCAAATTGCCTTGTTCGTAGCGCCAGTCCTTGTCATTGTCAGCTTCTTTGTTGGCGGCACACCCATGAATATCGTTTTTTCCACGTATGAGCTGGCAGCCATCGCCGTAGCCGTGTTCATTACGAAGTCCATCTCCCAAGACGGCTCGACTAACTGGTATGAAGGCTTGCTGCTGCTTGTTGTCTATATCATTCTTGGCGTCGTGTTCTTCCTCGTGTAAACAAAACCTTTCATGACCCTCGGCCGGGTCACAGGCTATGATAAATTTTCATAGCCTTTTTAATTTCTTCGACGCCTTCCGATTGTGGTAAAGAACCACGCATACGTGTCAGTAGCGATGATGAGCGGCAGTCGTTAGGATTTTGCTCATTTTCACAAAAAAAAGTAACCCTTCAGGGTTACTTTTTCGCGTTAAGCGCTTCATATAGCTGGGCAAGATTACGTTCCAACTTGACGAGAATTTGTTTGCCAGTGGCTTCGGCGACGAGGCCTGCACGGATCGCAAAATCAATTTCTCTCGAAAGACCGTACATTTGCGTATCCAATACTTCTTCATACAGCGGACATTGACGAGTTGTCAAGTTCTCCATCTGCACTTCGATCAGCTTTTCGATTTTATCTGCATCTTCCTGTAGAAGACTAAGCGCTTTTTGATTCAAATTTAGCATTAGATCAGATGAAGACATTCCAACTTTCCCCCCATACGCTAAGTCATCCGTCCTTATATGATCTATATTAAGCGAAATCGCGCCAAGATACAAGAGAAGGTACCCTCAGAGATTCTGAGAGTACCTTCTTTTTAGCGGCTTATCCTATTCTTGAACGACGTTAACGCCCAAGTTGTGCTTCGCAAACACTTCAGCCATTGCTTTCTTCGCTTCTTCAGCATCTGGACCATGAACATGCAGGTCGTAGTTGCTGGAGCTCAGCAATGTTGTGAACAATCCGAGGATACTTTTCACATCGATATACTTATTATCATACTGCAATACAATAGACGATCTAAATTTGTTAGCAGTCTGAGAAATCTCAACGATTGCTGCATTATTTGCACTTGGCATGTACATTCCTCCATTATTCACATTTCAATAGGTCGACTTACTTCCTCTATGATAACTTGAATGGGTAGGAAAGTGCAACAAAAAATTTCCTTCATTCTCCAATCCCAAACCCTACTTACGATTGGATGTAAGCACTTTCTTGACGACATTGCCCAGAACGAGCAAAACAACAAAAACAAACAAAAGCCACAACAATCTTCCCTTATATTTTTGGAAGTGGAACAGGTCATGAGCGATCATCGATTCCAGGAAAACGATCGGCAATTTCCCAATTAGCGTACCCAATAGAAACGGAATAAACCGGACCCGCGTCAAACCTGCAGCGAAATTAATCGCCGAGGATGGAAGAACCGGAATCAACCGGCCTAACAGCACATAGAGAAACCCGTGCTTCTCCAGACGCACGCTGAACTGCTGCACGACAGGGAACTTCTGCAGCTTCGCTTCCACCCAGGCATGTCCGTAATACCGGGCAAAATAAAAGGATGCGATTGCGCCCACGCACGACATCACATAGTTCACGATGAAGCCCCATTTGATCCCCCAAATGGCAACATTCGTTCCGGCGACCAGCACAAACGGTACAAACGGAAAAAACGTTTGCACAACGATTAACAGCATGCCGATCCAGCGGCCTGTCCATCCGAGATCACGGAGATGATCGGATAATTGATGCATATTGGTATGCGTCAACTTGATGCCCATCTTATTAAAAAAGAAAAAGTAGATCAGGCCCCCGCCGACTACAAGTAGAATGAACAGCTGCAACAGCCGCGATCTCTTAAATAATGACAAAATTCGACCATCCTTCCCTGATTCCCAACTATTGTATCATGTTAGATGAAGTTCAGAAAGAGAAATATAGGACTTCTCCCTTATGGAATTTCCCCCGCCTCGCAACGGAATATGTCGATGCTTGACGTGCAGCATCCAGCCAACAAAAAGCACCTGTCCGAAGACAAGTGCCCTGACGCTGCTTCAGCCGACTTTGATCTGGTTGCGGCCGTTATATTTCGCTTGATATAAAGCCATATCCGCCCGATAAAAGAGCGCCTCAACGCTGATTTTGTCCTGCTCCCAGTTCCAATCGGACAAGCCGCATGACACCGTGACCTGAGGGTTCGTCTCTTGCTGAACGCGCGCACGGATTCGTTCGGCAATCCGCAGCGTCTGCTCCTTCGTCACTTGCGGCAAATACACCGCAATCTCTTCCCCGCCCCAACGCGCCGCGATGTCCGTATCGCGGATGCTGGAGCGGATAATTTGGCTCACTTGGATTAAAATCTTATCGCCAACCTGATGCCCGTGCGTATCGTTCACGCGTTTGAAATTATCGATATCGACAACGATCAGCGAACCGCAGAAATCTTTCTTCTGCAATAAATTCGCCTGCTCATCCAAGTAATGGCGGGCATACAATCCTGTTAAATTATCGGTGATGACCATGCGCTTCACTTCGGCATGCAGCGAGGCATTAGACACCGCCAAACCGATGTGCCCGGACAAGGCCTCCAGTAATTTAAAGTTGTCATAGGAAAAATAGTTCGGGCTGCTATGCGCCACTAAAATAACCCCGACAACTTTGCCGTTCATGATAATCGGTGAACCGATCAACGAACGCGCCCCGGAGATCTGCATGAACTTCGATGTCACTTGGGACCCTGTTGCATAATCCGAAATAATGACAGGTTCCTTGCTAGTGAAAATCTGTCCCGAATAACCTTCATAGACCGAATACGTTTCATGGTACAGTGCGGGCAGATTGCTCGCTTGCATGATGAGCCGCTCATTGCCAGGGTCTATTTGCAAAATACTGCAATATTCGGCAGCAAAGATCGCCAGCAACTCCGCTGAAGCAAAATCGAAAACCTCATTCAGACGCAAACTCTGGTTTAACCGTTTCGTAATTTCATTGATCAGCCGCAGCTCATTGATCAGGGAATTCGACTGCTCATACAGCTTAGCATTTTCGAAAGCGGTGCCAGCCGTATCCGCCAGCAAAGAGATAAACTGCAAATCGGAAGCTTGAATCACATCCGGCTCCATCTGCAGATGCAGAACGCCGTAAACGCCCTGCTTGCCTGACAACGGGACGGCGAGCTGACTAACCGCCGTGCTTCCGGTTCCCTTCACATCCAAGGCAGGCTGATAAATCAAATGCCCCTCCTTAAAAGCGCGGGTGCAAATATCATCTTCCTGATTTTGAAAACTGAGCGGTTTAACCGGCAAATTGGTACTATCGTTATCTTGGGACAGCAGTAAATCGACTTGAATTAAAGGATATATACTATGAATGCTCTCTATGACTTCATTAAGTACGGCATCGACATCAATTTGGGCGTGCAGCTTCTTTGAAGCTTCAAACAATACATCCTGCTTCCGCGCTTGCCGCTCCGTTTGTTGATTCAATTTAAGCAGCTGCTGATACTTATGGCGCTCTGCCGCAAGCTGTGCGCTCCCGGTTAGAGCAATGCTGAGGGTATACAGCAGATTGGTCAGTTCCGCGGGCTGCGTGATGAGCGTGGAAAATAAAGCGAAATATCCGCAGCATACGCCGCCATGCCTGTTCTTGATAGGAATTACTGCCCCGGCAACCTCAATAGGCAGCATGGCGCCCGTTTCAGCTCCGCTGAGGCACTGAAACGATTGTGTGCGACAAACGCGGCTGAGAAGCTCGTCTGTAAACGCTGACAGGCCTTCTTGCGCTAAGCCTAAGCCTCCGGCGCAGCTTTCCAACGCATCAAGCTCAGCGCTCCAGCAGCAGATCCCTGTCTGCGGAGGCAGCATCGCCGCCCCCGCCTCGTTCAGCCAAGCAGGTACAAGTATGCGCAGCGCTTGCGTGGCGTCTTGCGCTATATCGGCAATTTCGGCAGGAAGACAGAGTCCATGACGGAGGAACTCTTCGAAGTGTTCCGCGCAACGATGCTGATCTTTACTGCGAAGTAATTCGTACATAGGCCCCTCCTTTGCCGAAAAGTTTAAAATACATAGAAACGTGCAATAATATGCTTATATATCATACTATTTTTCTAGTCACAATGCACTATTTTTTCAGATTTAGCCTAACGATTGAGACTTGACACCGCCTTCTGTTTTTAATAAAATTAGAAGTCGAGTACAACCATGATTTGGTGAATGCCATTTGTGATCACCCTCACTGCTTTTGCTCCTAACAAGACAGCGGCTGAACTACTCTTGTCAGGGAATCCTATTATTCGATTCGTTAAGCAAAACCAGGCACATGTCTTCACCCCGACACCTTAGAGCAATTTAACTAACTATTTGTAAAAAAGAAGGAGTTTTTCCTACATGTCACGTTATACAGGACCTAAATTTAAATTAAGCCGCCGTCTTGGTATTTCTTTGAGCGGTACTGGTAAAGAATTGAAACGCCCTTTCCCTCCAGGTCAACATGGCCCAGGACAACGTAAAAAATTGAGCGGTTACGGCGTTCAACTTCAAGAGAAGCAAAAACTGCGTCACATGTACGGTTTGAACGAAAAACAATTCCGCAACCTGTTCGACAAAGCTACGAAGCTTAAAGGTATCGCGGGTGAAAACTTCATGATCATGCTGGAAAGCCGTCTGGACAACTTGGTATACCGTCTTGGTCTTTCCAACTCCCGTGCAGGCGCTCGTCAATTGGTCGCTCACGGTCACGTAACAGTGAACGGTAAGAAAGTGGATATCCCTTCTTACATCGTTGCAACTGGCGACGTTATCTCCCTGCGTGAAAGATCCCAAAATCTTTCCACAGTTAAAGAAGCTCTTGCTAACCGCAACTACCTGCCAGCTTACCTGGAGTTCAGCGAGTCCAGCGTAGAAGGCAAGTACATCCGTCTGCCTGAGCGTTCTGAACTGCCACAAGAAATTGACGAGAAACAAATCGTCGAGTTCTACAGCCGTTAATCGGAAACATAAACCCCTTAGGGACTTCCCTAAGGGGTTTGTTGTGTTTATAGGTTAAGCAAACTTCACAAGATAATAGTTCTTTTTGCCGCGGCGGACAATCAGATACGATTCTCCCAATTTGCCCAGCTCGTTTACAACCGCATCCACTTGCTGGATACGCACGCCATTCACAGTCACAGCCCCGCTCTCGATATCTTGGCGCGCTTGACGTTTGGAAGGCGCAGCGCCGACAGCGATCAGCAAGTCTACCAGAGCCATATCGTCCTGCTCCAGAGTGGTGGAAGGCACATCCTTGAATGCTTCTTCAATCTCCGTGCGGGACAATTCCTGGATATTACCGCTGAACAATGCCGCAGTAATGTTGAGCGAGCTTTGCAGCGCTTCTTCCCCATGCACGAGCTTCGTCACTTCACGCGCAAGCACTTTTTGCGCTTCCCGCTTCTCCGGCTGCTGCTTCACTTCTTGCTCCAGACGCTCGATTTCTTCATGGCTGATGAACGTGAAGTATTTGAGGAAGCGCACGACATCGTTATCATCTGTGTTCACCCAGAACTGATAGAACTGGTAAGGCGATGTTTTGTCCGCATCAAGCCAAATCGCGCCGCCTTCCGTCTTGCCGAACTTCTGCCCGTCGCTCTTCGTCACAAGCGGCAGCGTTGCGCCATAAGCACGTTTTTCCGTTGTTTTGCCAATCAGCTCGAGCCCTGCAGTAATATTTCCCCACTGATCACTGCCGCCGATTTGCAGCGAGCAATTTTTCGTTTCGCTCAGCTTGAGGAAATCGTACGATTGCAGGATCATATAGCTGAATTCCGTGAACGAAATGCCTTTCGTAATCCGCGAGTCAACAGAATCTTTAGCGAGCATGTAATTGACCGTAAAGCTTTTGCCGATATCGCGTAAAAACTCAATGACATTCAGCGGTCCCAGCCAGTCATAGTTGTTAACAAGCTCTGCCTGATTGTCCAAATTCTCGTTGAAGTCCAAGAAACGGGACAATTGATTCTTAATGCTTTGTGACCACGCTTCCACCACTTCAGGTCCGTTCAGCGTTCTCTCATTCGCCTTACCGCTCGGATCGCCGATCAAGCCTGTCCCGCCGCCAACCAGCGCCAGAGGCACATGGCCGGCAAGCTGGAAGCGCCGCAAGGTCAGAATCGGCAGCAAACTTCCGATATGCAAGCTGTCTGCTGTCGGATCGAATCCGCAGTACAGCACCACTTTCTCCTCGCTCAGTTTCTTCTCCAAGCCTTCGCGGTCCGTAATTTGATGCAGCAAGCCGCGGAATTCCAAATCTTTCAAAATACTCATTGACATCCATCTCTCCTTTTGTTGACATGCAAAAAAGCCTTCTCATCCACAAAGGGACGAGAAGGCTCAACTCGCGGTACCACCCTAATTAAAACAGCAGCTTCGTACTCTATAACGGAATTCGTTAAGGGGCGCGCTGGCTATTTTCACTTCATAACCGGTAACGGAGTTTACCCGGCAAACACTACTGCTGCAGCCAACTGCTGCAGGTTCCCATTTGCTGCTCAAGACCGTAATTCAACTAGCATACAGGTACCGGTTCGCACCATCCACCGGCTCTCTGGAAGCATCCGTAAGCTACCTACTGCTGATCTATCCACGCATTTGATTCAATTTATATCACAGCTCATGCACGAAAGTCAAACATTAGCATAGCCCCTGTTTGTTTCCTAATGTTACCGCTATACAGGCAGATATGGTATACTAGAACCGTTCATGTAAGGAGGAATTTGGAACTTATGCGTAATATTTTTGCGAAATGGAATCGCCCTTGGGTAAGAACGACCTTCAAAGTAACATGGATTACACTCAAATGGACATTCATCACCGTCTTTTTGGTGGGACTTGCTGGCGGGGCGGCTGCATTCGGATACACGAGCGCTCTGGTGAAGAAGGATCCGGTGCGCAGCCAAGAAGAAATCCGTCAGCAAATGCAGGATAACGCTATCACAGGATTCGCCTATTTCAATGACGATACAGTGATCGGACAGCTGCGAACGGAAGAAGACAGACGGCTGGTTGAACTGGCGGACATCCCGCAAGTGGTCCTGGACGCCGTCCTCTCCATCGAAGATAAGGACTTCTACAATCATCGAGGCATCGATATTCGCGGACTTTATCGCGCGGTGACCCAAAAGCTGCTGAATGAAGAAGTGCAGACCGGCGGCAGTACGATTACTCAACAGCTGGCCAGACGGGTGTTCCTAACGCTGGACCGCGATGACGGGCGTAAAGCCCGCGAAATTCTGCTCGCACTGCGTATGGAACGATTGATGTCCAAAGACGAGATTTTGCTTGCCTATTTAAACAAAATCCCTTATGGGAACGGCGCGACCGGCTATAACCTCTACGGGATCAAAGCGGCGGCCAAAGGCTTGTTCAATATCGACGATCTGAAACAGCTGAACGTCGCGCAGGCGGCCTATTTGGCGGGACTGCCGCAATCGCCTTCGCAGTACTCGGCCTTCACCAGCAAGCCGACGTTTGACGAGGATAACTTCAAGCGCGCGGTCACGCGTCAACAGCTTGTCCTTAAGCGGATGCTGGAAGAGAACAAAATAACGAATGAGCAATATCAGGACGCGCTGAAATTCGATCTAAAGGCTTCCATGCCGGCTCCGTCGCAGAAAGCCTACACGACCTATCCGTATTTAATGATTGAAACGGAAAAAGAAGCGGCGGAAATTTTGCTCAAAGTCCAAAACCCGGACCTCGATCCGGTCAAAAATCAAGCAGCATATAATGAAGCGCTAAAAGGGGTTCAAGCCCAGCTCCTGCGCGGCGGGTATCAAATTTATACGACCATCGATAAAACGATTTATGACTCGATGCACGAAATTGCCGCCAATCCGAAAAACTTCGCGCCTAAAGATGACAAAAAAGGCGATGAACAAGTCGGCGCCATCATGATTGATAAGACCGGCGCGATCAAAGGCATGATCGAAGGCCGCAACTTTTTCGACGAACAGCTGAATCACGCCACTCAGGCGTACCGCCAGCCAGGATCGACGATGAAGCCGATCGCCGCATACATACCGGCCTTGGACAAAGGGCTGATCCAACCGGCCAGCATTCTCGATGATGTACCGTTGATTTTGAAAGACGGAGTCAAGGGCTTCCATTTACCGGAAAACTGGGATCACAAGTTCCACGGGCTGATGACAGCGCGCAAAGCTTTGAATCAATCGTATAACATTCCGGCAATCGATATCTTTTTAAATAAAGTCGGGATCAATGATGCGTGGGATTTTGCCAAGAAATTAGGCATCACCTCCATTCAAAAAGATGATTACTATGCGCAAACCGGCGTTATCGGGGGACTCAGCAAAGGTACCTCGGTCGAAGAGCTGACCAGCGCTTATACATCGATTCCGAACAAAGGCGCCTATAACGATGCTTTCATGATTCGCCAAATTAAAGATTCGAACGGCACGGTCATCTATGAGCATCAGCAAAAGCCAACACAGGTGTATTCCGAGCAAACCGCCTATTTGATTACCGATATGATGAAAACTGTGATCAAAGAAGGTACAGCGACAGATTTGATGAAAAAGTTCAAATCGTACGGCAAGATCGAGATTTCCGGTAAAACCGGCTCCACGCAAGATGATGCGGACGCCTGGTTCATGGGCTTTACGCCGGATATCACTGTCGGGGTTTGGATTGGCTATGACCAACCGGTTAATAAGCTGAATGCTAAGACGCAGCAAACGTACCATGCCAAGGACATTTGGGCCTTGATCATGAACAGCACGATCGAACAGAAGCCTGAGTTGTTCCCGAACAAAGCATTTGCCAAGCCGGACGGTATCGTCACGGCAACCGTGTCCGATCTCTCCGGCAAGCTGCCGAGCGAACTGACCTCGAAAACGAATCACCTCGTGACCGATATTTTCAATAAGAAATACGTGCCGACCGATGTCGACAACGTGATGGTCAACGCCAAAATCAGCTCCTACAACGGATTGAATTATTTGGCGCAGGACGGGACGCCGGCCGATTTTGTACAAGAGAAAACGGTTATTAAGCGGCAAAAATCGATCAGCGAACTGCTTAAAGAAGTCGAAGACGCGATGAGCAAACTGCCGGAGAAAAGCAGAAAGCCGATCGATAATTACAAGCCAACCGATTACGATGATGATGCACCGTCCGAGACGGACCCGCGCGTCGATGACGGCAAAGCTCCGACACCGCCGGCAACGGTTGTCGCTACCAAATCAGGCGATACAGCCGTGATCACCTTCCAGGGGAGCCCGAGCCCGGATCTGGTCGGCTATCGTATCTACCGGTCGGACAATCACGGTAAATTCCAGCTTATAGGCGGCAAAGTGGTACTTGCCGGCGCTGAAACGAAATTTACTGACCAGGTTCCGCCGTCAAGCCTTGAAGGCTACTATATTACCGCTGTAGACGTAGCCGGCAAAGAATCAGCGCCTAGCCGTTCCGCTTACACAGACGGAAGCTCCCTAGATACGCTGTTCGTCCCTCCTGCCGACGGCAGCCAAGTTCCGGGCGCGAACCCGGACTCCGGTAACGGGGCAGCCGGCGGGAATGACGCGCAAGATGGCGGCGCTAATGACGGCAAAACTAAAGACCTGCCGGCAGCGCCATCAGGCCTTAAAGCCAAGCAAGACGCCTCCAGTCTGACGCTGACATGGAAGGCGAACCCTAGCAAAGATAAAGTGAAGCAATATAATGTATACTTCAGCGATAAGGAAAAGGGCCCCTTCACCAAGCTTGGGTCCGTCAAAAACGCTAACGAGTTCCATTATTTTGCAGCTGTGTACAACGGTTATTACAAAGTGAGCGCGGTGAACGACGCCGGAGAATCCAAGCAGTCCGCTGCCATCGCTTATAATAATTAATCGCTCAACAGAACAAACAGACCCGAGTCCATCGGGTCTGTTTTTTTTAAAAGCCTCAACCGGGTTATCGTGAGGAGGCAGGCTGCAATTATGTCGGCAAAATCGGACTAGAGCACATGTGACAAGACTAACATCTGCTGCAGGTGGTCTTAAACGCTATACTGCACGTTGAGCTAATTGTCGGTGAGGCCATAGTTAAAGAACTATTTTCTGAAAAAAAGAAAAGCCCCCCTCCCACCGGATAACCGGTAAGAAGAAGGCTTGCTGCCATCTATCAATCTTCAATAGTCGACAAATCACCTGTCGGCAAGTTCAGCTCCCAAGCTTTGAGGACACGGCGCATAATTTTACCGCTTCGTGTCTTGGGCAGCTTATCTCTGAATTCGATCTCACGTGGCGCCGCATGTGCGGAGAGCCCTTCTTTGACGAATTTGGAGATTTCCGCCTTCAGCTCATCGGATGGTGTGAATCCTTCGCGCAGCGCGATGAAAGCTTTGATGATTTCGCCGCGCATCGGATCCGGCTTACCGATAACGCCCGCTTCAGCAACTGCCGGATGCTCAACCAGCTTGCTCTCGACTTCGAACGGGCCTACACGCTCACCGGCGGTGTTAATGACGTCATCGACACGGCCTTGGAACCAGAAATAGCCGTCCTCGTCCTGATAAGCCGAGTCACCGGATACGTACCAGCCGCTCAGACGGAAGTACTCCTCGTATTTGGCCGGATTGTTCCAAATTTTGCGCATCATCGATGGCCAAGGCGTCTTAATCGCCAGATTCCCCATTCGATACGGAGGCAGAACATTCCCCGCATCATCGATGATCGCCGCTTCCACACCTGGAATCGGACGTCCCATGGAACCTGGTTTGATCGTCATAGACGGGTAATTACAAATCAATTGCCCGCCTGTTTCCGTCATCCACCAAGTATCATGTATACGCTGGTTGTAGACTTTAAGCCCCCATCTTACAACTTCCGGGTTGAGCGGCTCGCCGACGCTCAGCACGTGGCGAAGCGAAGACAGATCAAACTGCTTGACAACATCGTCACCCGCGCCCATCAGCATCCGGAAGGCAGTCGGAGCGCTGTACCATACCGTTACGCCGTATTTTTGAATCGTTTGGTACCAATCCTGCGGGCTGAAACGTCCGCCACGAATCACATTGGTAGCTCCATTGAGCCAAGGTGCGAATACGCCATACGACGTACCTGTGACCCAGCCTGGGTCCGCTGTACACCAATAAATATCATCCTCTTGCAAATCCAACACAATCTTGCCTGTATAATAATGCTGCAGCATCGCATTGTGGACGTGGAATACGCCTTTAGGCTTGCCAGTAGACCCGGATGTATAGTGAATGATCAGTCCGTCTTCGCGGTCCACCCACTCGATCTCCAGCTCCGGCGAAGCCGCTTCCATTTGTTTGTAGAAGTCAACTTGACCCTCGCCCAGCTCGATGTCCTGACCTACGAGAATCACATGCTTCAAATGTGGAAGCTCGCTTACCGGCACCCGCGACAGCAAGCTTGGCGTTGTCACAATCGCTACCGCTGCGCTGTCTTCCAGACGATCGCGCACAGCTGTTTCCATAAAGGCTTCGAACAGCGGCCCTACGACGGCCCCAACCTTAATCGTGCCAAGCAGCGCATAGTACAGCTCCGGCGAACGAGGCATGAAAATAAAGACGCGCTCCCCTTTGGTTACACCTAAGCTGCGCAGTACGTTGCCGAACTGGTTTGATTTCGCTTTCATTTCTCCGAACGTGATCGCTTCATCGCGTGCGGCGTCACTGTAATATAAAGCAATTTTGTCTCTTTTGGAGGAATCCGCATGCCGGTCGATAGCTTCATAGGCCAGATTCACTTTACCGGTTTCGGACCAGGAAAAACTGTTCTCGACTTCAGACCAATCAAATTCTGCACGAGCTTGCTCGTAGCTTTTCATGTTTGGGTTTGGGGATACTGCTTCAATGAGTTCAACTTTCAACGGTTCCATCTACGTAAAACCCTCCTCACGAATTTAAACGCTTTCATTTTAGTGATCTTTTCGCGCAAAATGTGATCGCTTTTTGACATATTCTATTATAACACAACGCTAATTTTTCGCCTATGCTAAATATGCTTTTATTTCCATACAAAATTTGATATGAATATACTATGACTTCATAACAAAGGAAATATCCCCATGTTTTTTTTCAAAAGGAGAGCAAAAGTTATGCAGCATATCAAGCGATATCACTCGCAAAGCTTATGCACGGCTCCAGAGCAACCTGAGATCATCATCGAAGGCCCGGTTTCCCCGGACAGTTTAAAAGAATTAACTATGCATCCCAAACTGGATGCGTTCCGTAGACCGAAAGAGCAGCATGAAGCACTTGTCGAAATTGCTGAATTACCGGAAGGGCGTATTATTTTGGCGCGGGCTGGCGCAATGATCGTCGGCTACGTCACCTTTCATTACCCTGATGAAATCGAGCGCTGGTCACAAGGCAACATGCAGGATTTAATCGAGCTTGGCGCTATTGAAGTTGCGGACGAGTACCGTTCGATCGGATTGGGAAAAAAAATGATCCAGCTCGCTTTTGCGGACGAGCAAATGGAAAACGTGATCTGCTTTACAACGGAATACTATTGGCATTGGGATTTGGAAGCCTGCGGGTTAACCGTATGGGAGTATCGGCAAATGATGGAAAAGCTGATGAAATGCGTGGACATGGTATGGTTCGCTACCGATGATCCCGAGATCTGCTCGCATCCGGCGAATTGTCTGATGGTCAGAATTGGCAGCAAGGTGCCGCTCTCCTCTGTCGAGCAGTTCGACCGCGTACGCTTTCAGCAGCGTTTTATGTATTAAGCACTGCAATGGTTTCTGGAGGAGTTTGGAGATATGAAAACATTAACGAGTAATCCCGTCTTCATTTATGATGATCAAGAGATTCAGTATAAGTTTAACGAAGATCACCCGTTCAACCAAGACCGGCTCCTCATGACCGTCGACCTGCTGCGCAAATGCGGCGCGCTGCCCGACAGCGCGCTGTGCTTGCCCCGGCCGGCGACAGCGGCCGAGCTGCTGCGCGTGCATGCTCTTGCGTATATCGAAGCCGTGAAAGCGCTTAGCGCGCCAGTACCGGAGGATACGTGGGTGCAGGCTGCAGGGCGCTATGGCCTCGATACCGACGACACGCCGTATTTTGCCGGGATGCATGACATCACATCCCGGGTCGTCGGCGGCTCCATCACCGCCGCGGACCTGGTGATGTCCGGCGCCGCGCCGCACGCGCTCCATCTGGGCGGCGGCCTGCACCACGCGCTGCACAGCAAAGGCGCGGGGTTCTGCGTCTACAACGACGCCTCGGCGGCGATTGCGCACATTCGCGACAAGTACGGCGCCAAGGTGCTGTACGTTGATACGGACGTGCATCACGGAGACGGCGTGCAGTGGAGCTTCTACACCGAGCCCGGCGTATGCACGCTGTCCATTCACGAAACCGGGAAATATTTATTTCCCGGCACAGGTGCTGTGAACGAACGCGGTGAAGGCGAAGCGTTCGGCACGAGCATTAATATCCCGGTGGAGCCTTACACCGAGGATGAATCCTGGCTGGAATGCTTCGGCGAGGTGCTCACCGAGACGATCGCACGCTTCCAGCCGGACGTCATTGTCTCCCAGCATGGCTGCGATGCCCATGCGTTCGACCCGCTCGCGCATGTGTGCTGCTCCATGCGCGTGTACAAGGCCATGCCCGAGCTGATCCACACCCTGGCGCATCAGTGGTGCGACGGGAAGTGGATTGCGCTCGGGGGCGGCGGGTACGACATCTGGCGTGTCGTACCGCGTGCCTGGAGCCTGCTCTGGCTCGTGATGAGCGAGCAGGCGATCATCGGCCAGCTGGAGGCGCAGCCCCAGCTGCGGCTACCCCAGGCGTGGCTGGACGCCTGGGGTGGCAAGAGTCCGGG
Organism: Paenibacillus aestuarii; assembly: GCF_027789125.1. Taxonomy (GTDB): domain Bacteria; phylum Bacillota; class Bacilli; order Paenibacillales; family NBRC-103111; genus Paenibacillus_E; species Paenibacillus_E aestuarii. The sequence continues at coordinate 391,588 of NZ_JAQFVF010000023.1, forward strand.
TCCGCTGCCTGAGACATGGCTGGACCCGGTGCACGCCTGGACGCCGATTCCGCGGCGCCAGATCATCACTGACAAAAACCGGCAGACGAAAGAAATCGCCATGATGTATCTTAAATAAAATGCCAAAAAGCTCAGGAGCACCGCGCCAGCGGCTCGCCTCCTGAGCTTTCTTTTTTACAGATGCTTCACCATATCTTCAACCATTTTATAGGAATTCTCCGAAGCTTGAACGGTAAATTCGGCAAAGTTCACATGCGCCGAGCCATCGGCTTTATCGGACATAGAGCGAATCACCACGTAAGGGATTCCGTTCATGGAGCAAACTTGAGCGACCGAAGCCCCTTCCATCTCCACACAAGTTCCTCCGAGCTCTTGATGAAGCTGAGCGACAAGCTCACGGCTGGCGACGAATTGATCGCCGGACAGCACAACTCCCTTTTTCATTTTGCCACTGAATAAGCGCTCTCCGGAAGCCATGGCCGCCTCGACCAATTGCGCATCCGCTTCGAAAACCGATTTGGCTTCGTAAGGAATGACGCCGCGTTTGAATCCAAGCGCCGTCACATCCATATCGTGCTGCAAGCACTCCCTGGAAACGACGATGTCGCCGATGTTCAGCTCAGGGTCCAGTGCGCCTGCGACGCCGGTGAAGATGACAGCCTGTACCGCGAAATGGTCGATCAGAATCTGCGTTGTGACAGCGGCATTCACTTTGCCAACGCCTGTGCGGCAGACAACGACGTTTTTACCGAAATATTGCCCTTCACGAAATGTAATGCCGGCCTTGACCGTCTCTTTGACATCCTGCATATGAGACAGCAGCAGCTCAATCTCTTCATTCATAGCGCCGATTAAGGCGATTTTATTCCAAGTCATGGGCGGAATCCTCTTTCTTATCTTAAAATGAAAAGATGGCTCATTAGGAATGAGCCACCGATTGGCGTTGAATAATCTCGTGCGGCAAGATCACTTGCATGTGATCTGTCGTTTCTTTATTCATCAGCTTGGTCAACAAGCGCATCGATACGGCACCGATGTCATACATAGGCTGAGCGACTGTCGTCAGCGTCGGTCTTACCATGGAAGCCATACGAATATTATCCACACTGATGACGGCAATATCCTGAGGCACTCTCAGGCCGTTATCTTGAATCGTGTGTATGGCTCCGATGGCCATCTCGTCCGTTGCCGAGAAAATCGCTGTGGGCCGCGGTGACAGCTGCAAGAAGTGATTGACTGCGTCCACGCTGGACTCATACCGGTAGTTGCCGATGCGGACGTATTCGTCGCGAAGCGGAATGCCGGCAGCTTCCAACGCCTTCTTATATCCTTGGTAACGCGCATAACCGTTCGCAGGGTCTTGCAGCGTACCGGAAATCATCGCGATATCGCGGTGGCCGGCGGCGATCAAGACGTTCACGGCGTCGAATGCCGCTTTTTCATGATCGATATCCACGTAGGCCATCGTGTTATTCTCATCTTTGGTCCCACACAGGACAACGGGTACGGAGGACGTCTTAAATGCCTGGATGTGATCCTCGGTCACAACACCGCCCATGAACAACAGACCGTCAACCTGCTTCTCCAGTAGTGTGTTGATGACGCGAATCTCTTTCTCCTTCTTCTTATCCGCATTACTCAAAATAATGTTGTAATGGTACATGTTCGCGATATCTTCGATTCCGCGTGCAACCTCGGCAAAGATCGAGTTGGAAATATCGGGAATGACAACCCCAACGGTTGTCGTTTTCTTACTCGCTAATCCTCTTGCCACAGCATTCGGACGATAACCGAGACGTTCAATCGCTTCAAAAACTTTTTTGCGAGTTTGCGGCTTCACGTTCGGATTGTTGTTCACAACCCTGGAAACGGTTGCCATTGAGACACCAGCTTCTCTTGCTACATCGTAAATGGTTACGGTCACGGCTACTCTCTCCATATCCCAAATTATTCTGCGATCCTATCATTTACAGTAATGATACGACACTTTCACACATCTTGCAATTAATATTGAAAATGCTTTGAAAACTATTTTACAGATTTTCATACTTATTTTCAAATCCACACTTTTGGTTAAATAAAAAACCAACCTCACTGGAGATTGGTCAACATATACCTGACAACCGGAATCGGGGAAAGCTTCCCCTCCCCTCGTTCGTTGCTGTTAGGTTGTCATTGTATTTTGTGTAATTTGTGACAGACGGCTGCGGATTTCCTCTGCCCATGGCTCATCGCCCAGCGATTGCGCAAGCAGCAGAATGTCCAGCAGCTCATTGATGCGCTCCTCGACGATCTTCTCCATGGAATCGTTCATATGTTCTTTTTCCGTTACTTTCAGCAGCAAATAAGCGATTTCTGACATCTCATGGAAAAAGTATTGCTGCTTCTCGGGTTTGCTGCCCAGCTTGCCAATCAAGCCAGTCAGTTCAGGTTTAACATGAGGAACGACTTCGCTCCTGCCGCATGCTTCACAAGAGTAAATCGGCACGTTCTCAATGTCGACCTTATTTTGATAAATAACTGTGCGCAGACGAAGATTCATTGTCCGTCCGCACTTGCAATACTTCTGCATCCTATACACTCCTTCATGAAAAAGACGACAAGTACACATCAAACTTTGTACTAAAGTTATTCTATCAACTCGCCTATTTTCCTTCTGAAAAAGAGTAGTAGTTTTTGCCACGCTTGGAAGGCGGACTACGGATAACCAGTTATTTACTAAACTTGGCTAGTTCTTCGACAAATCGTTTGCTGAACGCCGGAAGATCCGGTGGTCTGCGACCGGAGATGAGGTTGCGGTCGACGACCACTTCTTCATCCACCCAAGTCGCGCCGGCATTCTCGATATCGTCCCGAATGCCCGGTGTCGAGGTCATCGTATAGCCTTGCACAATCTTCGCAGAAATGAGCACCCAGCCGGCATGGCAGATCTGTGCGATCGGCTTTGCCGCGGCATGGAACTCTTGCGTTAGCCGCAGCACATCCGAATAGCGGCGAAGCTTGTCCGGCGCCCAGCCTCCAGGCACGTACAGGCCGATATAATCGGACGACTTCACTTCGTCAAAGGCATAATCAGTCGTGATCGGTACACCGTATTTGCCGTGATAGACGGTTTTCGCTTTAGGCCCGACAATATCGACAGCCGCTCCCGACTCTCTTAAGCGAAGAACCGGATACCACATTTCCAGATCTTCAAATTCTTCATCCACAAAAGCAAGGACTCTTTGTCCTGTTAATTCCATCGTTGATCCCCTCCATTTTATTCCATTTTAAACGCAACCCTTATACTCGCTTAAACGTTCTTCCCCAAGAAGCCGGCATCAGCCAGCGAAGACTCATCGCCATCTTCGACCGCAGCTTCCGTCACAGCAAGCAATTGTTTGATTTGATCGCTGGTCTGGCAGGCCAACACACGCTCCACCAGCTCTTTACACTTGGAGGCGTCACTCGCAAGCAGCCGGTGTTTGACCTGCAGCAGCGTCTGCACGGAGATGCTCAGCTCTTCGATTCCCAGGCCGAGCCAGATCGGCAGCGCGCGGATATCTCCGGCCATTTCGCCACAAACACCAACAGGAATGCCTACGCGCTTCGCCGAGTCGATCACATGCTTAAGCAGCCTGATTACCGCCGGGTGATAAGGTTCATAGAGATGAGCGATCGCTTCGTTCATCCGGTCTACGGCTAACACATACTGCACCAGATCGTTCGTGCCGATACTGATGAAATTGACTTCACTGGCCAGCACATCGGCAATCAGCGCCGCGGCAGGCACCTCGATCGTCAACCCAACTTCGATGTGCGGATTGAAGTCGATGCCCTTCTCGCGCAGCTCTTGCTTCGCTTCTTCCAACAGCGCATTAGCTCTGCGCACTTCATCGAGTGAGGACACCATCGGATACATGATCTTCACCGGACCGTAACTGCTTGCCCGCAGGATCGCTTTGAGCTGGATCATGAACAGATCCTTACGGTCCAGCGATATGCGGATTGCCCTGTAGCCGAGAAACGGATTATCTTCCTTAGCCAGCGGCAAATAATCCAGCTTCTTATCCCCGCCGATATCTAGCGTGCGAATGATGATCGGCCGGCCCTGCAGCTGTTTCACCGCATGGCGGTAAACCTCAAACTGCTCGTCCTCGCTGGGCAGTGCGTCGCGGTCCATGTATAAATACTCCGTGCGGAACAGCCCGACCCCCGAAGCGCCGTTGCGCAGCACTTGATCGATTTCCATCACCGAGTTCATGTTCGCATGCAGATGCACGTGCTTGTGATCCAAGGTGACGGGGGCGACGTCGGCAATCTCCTGCAAGCTTTCCTTGAATTCCAGCCAATTGCGCTTGCGTGCCTGATAACGCTCAATGGTTAACGGGTCAGGATTGATATACAGCGTGCCTTCTTGACCGTCGATGATCAGGAAATCGCCGTTTTGAATCGGTCGCAGCAGCTTGCCCTCCAGACCAAGGACATAGGGAATCGACATCGCCCGGGCCATGATCGATACATGGGAATGCGTGCCGCCGAGAATTGTCAGCAGCCCCAGCACTTTACCTGGGTCCAGATGCGCCAATTGCGACGGTGTCAGCTCTTTGGCAACGAGGATATAGGGATGATCCACCGGAGGCAGATTCGAGCTCGTATCGCCCAACAGGTGCTTTAGCAGCCTGTTCCCCACATCCTTAATGTCGAGCGCCCGCTCTTTCATATATTCATCATCGATGAGATTGAACATTTCAACGAATTTGTCAATAACTTCCTTCACTGCTACTTCAGCCGCCTTGTACTGCAGCTCAATGATGCCTTGAATCTCTTTCATAAAAATCGGATCTTCCAAGATGGCCAAATGCGCATCAAATATATAGGCTTGATCCTGTCCGACAACTTCTTTGATCTCTTGCTTAATGAGTTCCAGCTCATCCTTAGAGGATCGAATGCCGTCATACAACCGCTCGAATTCGTAAGCGAGGTCGGTCACTTCGATCATTTTTTCAGGAAAATCCCATTCCCATGTCGGAATGACGAACGCTTTTCCCATCGCAATACCTGAAGAAGCTCCTATCCCTCTGATCATCCGTTTGCCCCTCCTGACGTTTTAGTAGGCTTTAAGACGACGGACATGACGGAACCTTGGCCTTTTTTCACGGCTTTGAATGGAGCAAAGCTCCATGACTTGACAAGATCCGGATTCGTAATAATCATAGGTGTCGCCAATGATGAAGCAAATTTCTTCACTTTATTGAGATTGAATTTCACCAGCAATTGACCCGGCTCTACACGATCTCCTTCTTTTACAACTGCGGAGAAACATTTCCCCGGAATGCTCGCTGTATCGATCCCGATATGCAACAGCACTTCAAGCCCTTCATCGGTCAAAATGCCAAGCGCGTGCATGGTCGGATAAATATGCATGATCGTCCCGGCTACAGGCGAGAGCAGCTCTCCTTTTTCCGGGAAAAAGGCCACTCCGTTGCCGACCAGTCTGGATGCAAAAATCCGGTCTGGCACTTCTTCAATCGGAATCATCCGCCCCTGCATCGGCGAATTAAACAGTACGACATGAATATCTTTGCGTAAAACTTTCATGATTTCTTCGCGAATCAGTTCTGAGAATGTTCCGAACACGACTTGAACATTGCCTCCCCCAAGACGAATGACGCCTGCTGCTCCCAAATGCCGTAATGCCGTGATGTCCATCAGTCGATCATTCCCCAATGTCAGTCGCAGTCTAGTGATGCAGGCTTCAATCTTCTTAATATTGTCTTTGCCGCCGAGCGCTTGCAGAATAAGAGGGGAGCGGTACGGGATATCGCCGGCCCACTCTTCCAGCGGCGATCCTTCTTCCCTGCCGGGAGTCGGGATTTGAAACTTACGGATTGCCCAGCGGAATAAGAAATAATAGAGCAGTCCGTAAACGATCCCGATCGGGATCAGCAGCAATCCATGATCGGACAGATGGAGATTGATCACATAATCGATCGCTCCCGCGGAATAAGAGAACCCATGGCGAATATGGAGATAGTACGCAATCCACATCGCCGACCCGGATAGCACCGCATGGATCACAAAGAGGTACGGCGCAACGAATAAAAACGCAAATTCAATCGGCTCCGTGACTCCCGTTAAAAAACAAGCCAACGCCGCAGTTAAAAAGGTGGCTTTGATCTTGGGCTTTAAATCTTCGCGCGCTTCGCCAATGATGGCAAAGGCTATCGCCGGCAGCGCAAACATCATGATCGGGTACAATCCGGCCATGTAAACGCCCGCTGTAGGATCACCGGCAAAAAAGCGCGGCAAATCGCCATACACGGTGTGCCCGTCTACTGCGCGGTAGCTGCCCAATTGAAACCAGAAAAAATTGTTGAGGATATGATGCAATCCGGATGGAACCAGCAAACGGTGGGCGATCCCGTACAAGAAAGTACCGAAGCCGCCCATACCGAGCAGCGCGCTGGAGAGCTTGCCCATCACCAACGCGAGATATGGGCCTACAGCGATCATGATGTAAGATACGATGAGCGTCGCAAGCCCCATCACGAGCGGCACAATGCGCGGCCCGCCGAAAAACTGGATATATTCGGGAAGCTTAACCTCTTTGAACCGATGATAAATAATGGCGGACAGCAATCCAATCAGAATTCCGCCGGATACGCCCAATTGGAAATCGGAGCCCAGCTGGTGTTCAACGAGCCTTGTAAACATAAAGTAGCCCAACATCGCGGACAAGCCGGCAATCCCAGCGCTCTCCGTCAAACCCAGGGCAACGCCTACAGCGAAAATAATCGGTATGTAATCAAAAACCGTATTTCCGGCTAACAGCAGCATGTTTCCGAAACTGGAAGCGTGAATGGCACCCCATGGCAGGTCGCCTAAACGAAGCAGCACGGCCGCAATGGGAAGCGCAATGGTAGGCAGCATTAAAGAGCGGCCGAGTTGTTGTAAATTTCCCATCCAGTTCAACCGATGGCTACCTCCTTAAAAGTTGCACAAGTTCAACTTGTCACCTTTTTCTATACAAATCGTATAGCTTGTCAGCCTGTTTGTCAAAACAAAATAAGCAGGCCGGCGACCGACCTGCTTGGATATCCTTTCATACCCTTCAGCAATTAAAAGGAGTTATATCCATAAGAAGTATTTTGATTAAATGCATTTGCAGACATTGTTTGATGCGTTGGCGTATTAGGGATTATATATCCAGATTGTGTCTGCCCAGATGTCCGGCTTGTTGTGCCGAAATCAAAGTTCTGGTTCATATTTCCTTTGTAATTCGCCGTGTGGAAGGCGTTCGGTGATACGATCGTTTGGTTGTAGACGCCGGATTGCGCAGAACTGCCGTAAGGGCTGAATTGCTGCTGCTGGGAAGCATATCCACCGGTTTGCGTCTGCGTCTGATTAGTATTGTAGTTATTCATCCCATAGCTGCTTGTTGTGCTAGTGCCAAAGCTTGGCGATATATTTTGATTTTGGTTTTGATTCTGATAGCCGCGATAATTAGCCATATGAAAGGACTCAGGGGAAACGTTTTGCTGCTGCATATGTTGCTGTACAGGTTGTGTTCGGTAATTTTGCGTTGTTTGAGACGCAGTATTTTGCCCATAATAGGACTGTACAATGCCTACCGGCTGATACTGTCTCTGGCTGCCCGTAAACTGATTATTATAGCTCTGAGTGCCTGTAGAATGCTGTGCATTGCCATACGTCGTCGAACCAAAGCTGCTGAAGTTTTTGTTATACATGTAGTTAAATCCTCCTCTGAGTTCTTTCGATGTGTAGCCCTGTCAAAGAGCCTTTTTTATTCTTTCCGCTGCACTTAATATTATTTACAAGGGGAGTTGGTGATCAGTGGTATTGCTGCCAAGAGTTTAGCAGGAAAGTTTTCGAATGGCGGTGCGAATAAATACTTTCTATACATAGAAGTTGACTAAGTAAAGCCGAATATGGCATAATTGCCCTTGTACCAAAATTTGCAAACGGAGTGAGGAGTGACGTTATGTCTTACGATGTCGTTATTATTGGAGCAGGACCTACCGGTTCCAGCGCAGCCTTGTTCACCGCAAAAGCAGGTAAGAAAACACTTGTCATCGACAGCGACCAAAGCGTAACCAAACGGGCTTGGATTGAGAACCATTACGGCGTAGATGCGATTAGCGGTCCGGATTTAGTGGAAATCGGCAAAAAACAAGCCGCCAAGTTTGGCGCTGAATTCGTGCAAGCCAAAGCTACGCAGCTGGAAAAAACCGATGCCGGCATTCGCGTCGTGACAGAAAATGGTTCCTACGAAGGCACTCACGTTATTCTGGGTACCGGCCTGTTCGCCGACTTGCTCGAAGCCTCAGGCATTCAAACGAAACCAGGCACTGAGCCCCGCATCAAAACGATTGCGGACGTCGATGCAGCAGGCCGTACCAATGTTGCAGGCGTATGGGCTGCCGGTACGATTGGCGGCGTTAGCATGCACACGATTATTACAGCCGGCGACGGCGCCCGCGTTGCCATTAATGTCATCAGCGAGCTGAATGGCGCGCGCTACGTGGATCACGATGTATTGAAAGCTTAATCAGCGAAATAAAAAAACCGCCCTGCACTTACATCCGTAAGCGCAGGGCGGTTTTTGCTTTTAGTTATTGCGCGGGTTCAAGACCGCGTCTTCGACTTTGATGCAGCGATCCATGATGACCTCGAGCCCCGCCTCGCTGGCGATGCGCGCTGCTTCGTCATTCACGATATCCAGCTGCAGCCAAAATACTTTGGCTTTGATCTTCGCGGCTTCTTCCGCAATCGGCACGACTTGATCAGCGCGTCGGAACACATTCACGATATCGACAGGCTCCGGAATATCTGTCAAGGACGCGTAGCTCTTTTCACCCAAAATTTCCGTTGCATTAGGGTTGACCGGAATGATGCGGTAGCCGCGGCTTTGCATCGCAGCAGCGACCATGTGCGAAGTGCGGTCCGGTTTGTCGGATAATCCGACGACAGCAATATTGCCTGCCCCCGCCAAAATTTCTTTAATGTGTTCACGGGATGGATTCTCAAATGCCATTGTCATGTCCTCCTCTATTCACATTCCTAACTTCAGGGCCATTACTTGTTCAAATAGGTCAAACCCTGTTTCCCCATCGCTTCCCAGCTTTGGATGAATTGCGCTTTGTTCACCTGGAACTGTTTCTTGCCGTTATACGGATCGTTCACATATACATTCTCTTCATCAAAACCGACTAACAGGACGGCATGCTCAGAAAATGAGGTTTGGATAGGGCCGACCGGCGTATCCCACGTCACCCATTTATATGGCATATTATAATCAATTGTCGTCCAAACCATGACAGGAATTCCGCTCGCCACTTGATCTTCGTACATCTCAAAGGATTCACCTGTCACATCAATCGCAGTCGGCACATAGCTCTTCAAGAGTGGAAACAGGCCGGCGTGATAAATACCGAAGCCTCTCCCCTTGCGGGTCACATCACCGACGAAACCGATGTTCGGATTGCCCCAGTACGCAGGCGTACCGTCCGCATTGAGCTTAATCGGTGTGTTATCGCGCGGCATTTCTTCCACAAGTTCCATCTTGCCCTTCTGAATGCCCTTGAACTGCAATAGCATCGTTAAGGTCGTAATCTCGCACCCAGCCGGCAGCTCAGGGAACTGTCTGATCGCGGGAGCATCCAACATCGCGCTAGTCTGCCTAGACTGTACCGGCAGCGATATTGGTGTAGGCGCGGCTATTGTCCCGGCGGCGGCTTTTGCAGCCTCGCGCATAACCGGACCGTTCGCGAACACGACCGGGTAGTTCCCGGTTGCCTTCCCATATAGTAAAACGGCAAAAACACTGCTGGCAAACACGAGTCCAGCGACGAGAAAAAAACCGAACGTCACCTTCAATCCTTGCCAAATAATCCTCATGTTGATTATCACCTGCTAGTCGTTGACGTGATGATCACTCGCTCACGAGTTCAACTTGAGCACCAATCGAGCGCAAATGATCAAAATATTGCGGGTAAGATTTCGCTACGTGATGGGCGTCTTTAATGATCAGCCCTTGTTTGGAGCGAAGACCGACGACCGTCAAGGCCATAATGACGCGGTGGTCATAATGCGCATTGATCTCTACGCCGCCTTCAACACCTTGCGGTTTGCCGTGCACGATAATTTCGCTCTGGCGCTCTTCGACATCGGCTCCGGCTTTACGCAGCTCATTCAAGTAATCTGTAATCCGGTCGCATTCTTTGTAACGCAAATTCTCGACATTATAGAAACGGGAAGTCCCTTCAGCAAATACGGCCGCCGCCACCATCGCCAGAACGGCATCGGTGAAATGGTCGCCGTCGAATTCGCCGGCTTTCAACTTTTGGTTACCGCGCACATGGACAACCCCGTTATCATGGGTCAAATCGACGCCCATGGCTCTGAGCACATCCACACAAGCACGCTCGCCTTGCTTGCTGTTCTCCTCCAAGCGGAGCACGCGAACATCGGAATCCGTAACTGCCGCTGCTGCCAAAATCGCAGCCGAGCCCGGATAGTCTCCCTGAATGACATATTCCTTCGCTTGATAGGATTGTCCGCCTGGAATCCGATAGTGCATCAAATCTTCGCTGGCATGCACGATAATCCCAGCTTGTCCAAGAACTTCCAGTGTTTGTCCAACGATGATTTTGGACTTCAGGTCATGCAGCACTTCAATTTCCGTGTCTTCTTCCAGAAGCGGCGTCATAAAGAGCAGTGAGCTCAAAAATTGCGAACTGACGTTGCCGGAAACGGTTAACTTACCGCCGTGGGGTTGTCCCCCTTTAATAGTTATCGGCAGACGGCCGTTAGAATGTTGTACTTCCACACCCATTTGCTGCAAAGTGTCAATTAAATCGTCATGCGGACGCTTACCGAGCGACTCGGGATATGTATTGACGAACGTCAAATCCGGGCAAAATGCCGCAATCGACATTAAGAAGCGCAAAACTGCGCCGGCATTGCCGACGTTAAGTTCGGAGATAGGCTTAGGATGCTTGCCGAAGCCGGTAATAACGATTTTCTCTTCGTCTTCCTCAATAACGGCTCCGAGATCGCGGACACAACGTCTCATTGCATCGCTATCTTCACTATGGGCAGGATAGTAGATCGTGCTTGTCCCTTCCGCCAATGCGCCGACCAGCAAATAACGAGTCGTGTAGTTTTTGGAAGATAAGGCATTGATTTCACCCTGCAGTCGGGCTGTTGGTTTGACAATAGCTTTCATCTGGACGATCTCTCCTTTGTACGCAATGCATCATTCTAATTATATGTAATAACTTATGAACGCTAATAAAATGTCACAGATATAGCTATAAGGCATATAAGCATACAATCCAATAGTTTTACAGTCAGTGTACCATATGGCTTACAGCTTGGGAATGTTTGCCGGTTAAGCCGTCGTGTTTCACACGCATATCGTTTGACATCAGGTTTAAAACTTTCTATCATTACTTACGTTGGGAACGATTCCCTCGCATATTGAAACAACCAGGAGGCTTTCACGTGGATACAATCTTACCATCGGAAATTAAAGAAAGACTGGGTCGCGGCGAGAAGCTGACGATCGTCGACGTTCGCGAGGACGAAGAAGTCGCCGCAGGCATGATCCCCGGTGCCAAGCATATCCCGCTCGGCCAGCTTCCGGAGCGGCATGAGGAAATCGCGAAAGCGGATGAAATCATCCTCGTCTGCCGCAGCGGCAACCGCAGCGGCCGGGCATTAGGTTACCTGGAATCGCTCGGGTACAAAGGTCTCAAAAATATGACAGGCGGCATGATGGAATGGGAGGACTAAGCGTTACGCTTGTCCTTCTTTTTGATTCAACCCTGTCCTGGCAATAATCTCCTCGACAATCTGCTCCACGGTCAACTCCGTTGTATCAATCGCCATCGTCGCGAAGTCATAGGCGGACTTCCGCGTTTCCATCAAGGCATGCACACGTTCCTCCAGATTGCCTTGCAAGAGCGGGCGACTCTGGTCACTGCTGACACGCGCAATGATCTTCTCCGGCGTCGCTTGCAGCGCGACGACACATCCGCTGCCAAGCATGCAGGTACGGTTGGTTTCGGCAAGCACCGCTCCCCCGCCGGTGGCCAGCACTTGTCCGCTCCCGGCCAAAATATCCGCAAGCGCTTGGCTCTCCAACTGCCGGAAGTGTGCTTCGCCATGCAAACGAAAAATTTCCGCAATTGACGTTTGCTCATTTTTCTCAATTTCGGCATCCGAGTCCAGGAAATTCCAGCCCAAGCGCTCAGCCAATAAACGCCCTACGGTAGATTTTCCCGTCCCCATGAAACCGACAAGCACGATATTGTTCGTAATCACAATGCTCCCCTTTTCCCTTTGGTGCTTCATACAAAACATTTCCCAACATCATACCACAAGCAAACAAGTCATGAATACAATCTGTTAAAAAAATCTTCATAATTCATCGTCAAACTTCGAGCAACTTTTTGTCCGGATCTTGTTATTCTTAAGAAGGCTCATTTCGTATCGAACAAGCTATTCTTTGAAAAAAACTGACACAATTTGCACACATCTTTCATGCTAATTTCAAAGAATAACCGAATAGGCTGTATAGAAAAACTTCTTAGGAGATGATATTCGTTGAGCATGAGCATCTTGTTTAACAAAAGAACAGTCTTAGTCAACTTTAATGGCGGTACGGATCACAGATTGCTTCCCGCACTGATAAACGCCTTACGCTACAACAGGTTGACCATGATTAATCTCATTCAGTCCATCGATCGAGTCGACTTATTTGCTTCTGAAGCCATTATTTATTCCATTGATGGAAATAAAGCGCGAGTACCTATTTTTTAGACAGCTTGCAATTGACACTAATCTTCCGCAATTACATATCCCCCTTGGTGGCAGACACGAATAGTTACGCGGATGAATAATAAATAAAATAACAAGCCGACACTAAAATTTTGGTGTCGTTTTTTTCTACTCAGTGATCGCTTTTATAATAGAAATTATTTTTTAAATATGGAATAAAATGTATAATAAATTCAGCAATTCAGTAAGCAGCTATGTGTAAAACCAAGCATAGACAGGAGACCGCAATTCAGCATATTATACTTCAAAAAAACATATAGTAGTGTGAATAAATTCCAGCATGAACAGCTAAAAATGGAACTATAGAACCTATGTCGACAAGGAGAGATGGACTTTGAACCACACTGTCGCCTATCCGAACCATACGAAAAGCAGGCTGGACCAAATCTTGCATCCCAACTATCCGCTTTGCAAAGATGACGTCATCTGGATTCTGGAATTTATTAAGAAAAAAGTGGCTGAAGAAGACCCCGGACTTCAAGGTCTTGCTCAACCACGCTTAATGAAAAATTTTCGATATTTTGCCGAAGTCGCGATGATGCTGCTTCACAAGCGGAGCGGCTTCGATCAAGAAGCCAGCCGCCTGAAAATGTGGCTTCAAGAAGCGGCATACGGCTTACAGGAGGATCGTTAAGCACGCCTTGCCATCAGCATGGGCCTGCTATTAATCCATCCAGTTGAAGTGGAATGTGCCTGCTTTGTCCACACGCTGGAATGTATGCGCACCGAAGTAGTCGCGTTGCGCTTGCAGCAGGTTAGCCGGCAATCTTTCCGTACGGTAGCTGTCGTAGTAAGCCAGCGCAGATGCAAAAGCTGGTACGGCCACACCGCGGGTAACCGCTTCAGCCACAACTTGTCTCCAAGCATTTTGATAGTTCTCAACAACGCCTTGGAAGTAAGAATCGAGCAGCAAGTTTCTGAGCTCTGGATTGCGGTCGTAAGCATCTTTGATGTTTTGCAGGAATCTAGCGCGAATGATGCAGCCTCCGCGGAAAATCATCGCGATATTGCCGTACTGCAGGTTCCAGTTGTACTCTTCAGAAGCAGCTCTCATTTGAGCGAAGCCTTGTGCATAAGAGCAAATTTTACTAGCATACAATGCTTGACGAACCGCTTCGATAAATGCTTTGCGATCGCCTGTATATGCTGGAGCAGCAGGCCCTTTGAGCACTTTGCTAGCCGCTACGCGCTCTTCCTTCATCGCCGAGATGAAACGGGAGAACACGGATTCTGTAATGATGGAAAGCGGTACGCCAAGATCCAAAGAGCTTTGGCTGGTCCATTTTCCTGTTCCCTTTTGTCCTGCCGAATCCAGAATAACATCGACCATCGGCTTGCCGGTTTCAGGGTCATATTTAGTGAAGATATCTCTTGTGATCTCGATCAGGTAGCTGTCGAGCTCGCCGTTATTCCATTCTGTGAAGATTTCGTGCAGCTCTTCTGTGCTTACGTTCAGCACATCTTTGAGCAATTGATATGCTTCGCAAATCAGCTGCATGTCACCGTACTCGATGCCGTTATGCACCATTTTCACATAGTGGCCAGCACCGTCTGGTCCGATGTATGTGCAGCAAGGATCGCCGTTTACTTTTGCAGAGATCGCTGTAAGGATCGGCTCCACCAATTTGTACGCGTCCTCTTGTCCGCCTGGCATAATAGATGGGCCTTTCAAAGCGCCTTCTTCACCGCCGGATACGCCTGTACCGACGAAACGGATGCCATGCGCTTCAAGATCTTTATTGCGGCGCTGTGTGTCCGGGAAGAACGCGTTGCCGCCATCGATCAAAATGTCACCTTTGTCAAGGTGAGGCAGCAATTGGTTGATCGTATCGTCCGTAGGACCGCCCGCTTTAACCATGATCAAAATTTTGCGTGGAACTTCCAAAGATTGTACGAATTCCTCTACGCTGTATGTACCAACCAGATTTTTGTCAGGGGCTTCCGCAAGAAGCTCCTTCGTTTTTTCTGGAGAACGGTTGAACACCGATACGCTGAACCCTCTGCTTTCAATGTTCAGGGCCAGGTTTTTACCCATAACCGCAAGTCCGACGACACCAATTTGTTGTTTAGACATCTCTCTCATACACCCTTCCGATAAATAGGTAGAATCATTCGTGTGTTTAGCTCACGCAGGAAACGTTAGATCGTCATGGCTCCAAAACCGCCGTCAACCCGAATCACGGAACCCGTCACAAAGCTGGAAGCTTGCTCGGACGCCAAGAATACCGCTGCTCCTTGCAGCTCAGCAGCTTCGCCGAAGCGGTTCATCGGCGTATGGCGCATGATGGATTCAATGCGTTCTGGGGACAAAATTTTCCGGTTTTGCTCAGCTGGGAAGAAACCAGGAATGATCGCGTTCACGCGCACACGGCTAGGAGCAAATTCGCGAGCCAAGTTTTGCGTAATATTGTTAACAGCTGCCTTGGATGCCGAGTATGTAAATACGCGGGAAAGAGGTGGATCCGAAGAAACGGACGAAATGTTAATAATGCTTCCGCCTTCGCCACGCTCGACCATATATTTCCCAAATACTTGGCAAGCTAACACGACGCTTTTCAAATTCACTTCCATTATAGAATCCCATTCTTCCATGGAAATGTCAAAGAAAGGCGTTGCGCTATTTTTACCCGGACAATTCATCAAAATATCTACGCTGCCCGACCATGCCAGCACATCTTTCAACAGAAGCTCCAAATCCTCACGGCTGGTGGCATCTGCTTGGAAGCATTTCGCTTCGCCGCCTGCCGCTTCAATGCTCTGGCGCACTTGCTCGCTTTTCTCTTGGTTACGGCCGACGACCGCGACTTTAGCGCCATGGCCGCCCATGGCTACCGCCATCGACCCGCCTAATGTGCTGTTACCGCCAATAATGACGGCTGTTTTGCCTGAAAGATCAAATAAGTTCATCTTTCTCATCCCTTCATTTATGTTTGAGGGCTCTGAAGGTGCTGCTGTTGAAAGGCGGTAATAGCATCGAATTGATCTTGTAACTGATGATATACGCTTGTATAAATAGATGTCAATTGCTGATAGATGCGATATTCACTTTCAACGACCTCATGAGCCTTGCCTACCTGAATCCAATTATGCGCATAGCTTAAATCCTCAATCTCGCCCATAGCCAGCAGACCCAGCAGTGCAGCGCCGATCCCCGAGCTCTCGATCGAGTCTGGTACGGTTACTTCCGTGCCGATCATATTCGCCATCATTTGACGCCAAAATTCGCTTCTGGCGAAACCGCCGGAGGCCCGAATCACAGAAGGGCGACCCATCATTCGCTCCAGCGAGGTGGAAACAGCATGGATGGAGAACATGACGCCTTCGAGTGCGGCGCGAACCATATGCTTCTTCTGATGGCTCAGCGACAGTCCGAAGTAGACGCCGCGGGCATTCGCGTTCCAGTATGGTGCACGCTCACCGGACAGCAGCGGCAGGAAGAGCAGCCCGTCCGAGCCAGCCGGAACCTGCGAGGCCAGCTCCGTCAAGTAATCGTACGGATCGATGCCTTGGCGGCGCGCTTCCTCTGCCTCGAGCGTTGCGATCTGGTCGCGTACCCAACGGAACACGATGCCGCCGTTGTTGATCGGTCCGCCGACGACCCAGAAATCTTCGGTAAGCGCATAGCAGAACAGCTTTCCGTCCGGATCCGTCTGCGGCTTGGACACAACGCTGCGCACAGCGCCGCTAGTCCCGATGGTGACTGCCACCACGCCAGGATCGAATGCGCCTACGCCAAGATTGGCGAGCACACCGTCGGAGGCCCCGACGATGAAGGGCGTGTCCGCGGCAAGCCCCATCGCAGCAGCGTGCTCGGCTTGGAGGCCTTCGACGCGATGCGTTGTCGGCACCAGCTCAGAGAGCTGATCAGCTTTAACGCCAGTCAGATGAAGCGCCTCCTCATCCCAGTCCATGGTCAGGAAGTTGAACATGCCTGTCGCGCTGGCCAGCGAGTGATCGATCATATAGCGGCCAAACAGCTTGGCAAACACAAATTCCTTGATGCCAATGAATTTATAGGTTTGGCTGACGAGCTCCGGCATCTGATCCCGGAACCACATCAGCTTAAGCAGCGGCGACATCGGATGAATCGGCGTCCCTGTGCGGGAATAAATCTGCTGTCCCAAGCCGCTTTGCTTCAGCTTATCCGCATAGCTCGCGCTGCGGTTATCAGCCCACGTGATGCACTGCGTAAGCGGGTTGCCGTCGCGATCAACTGCGATCAAGCTGTGCATCGCCGAGCTGAACGAGACGCAGAGCACCTCTTCAGCGCTGATGCCGAGCTTGCGGACAACGGCTCCGATGCCTTGCACAACCGCGTCAAAAATTTGCAGCGGATCCTGCTCGGCACGGTCGGGAGCCGGTGTAAACAGCGGATATTCAATGGAGTGCGAAGCCTGAACGCGCCCTTGGCGATCGATCAGCAGCGTTTTGGTACTGGTCGTGCCGATATCCGCCGCTAACACATAAGGTTTAGTGGCTTTGAGGTCTGTCATGAACAATGTTCCCTTCTGCGTCAAATGTCAGGTCAAAAGGCTCCGTCAAAATCTCAATATCCGCATGCTGACGCGCAGCCTCCAGCAAGTTCACCGAAATTTCGATTTCGCCCAGGTGCAGTGTATCCTGAATGCGCACGAGCTTACAGGTCGTATAATCCAGAATATTGCACGTTTTCACCGCAGCTTTGATGGCATAAAAATCGTTCTCCAGCGTTGTCGCGAGCTTGGTCGGCGCACATACTGTCGATGTCAAGCCGTTCGCGTAAGTGGCTTCCAGGTTCGTCTTGTCAACCAACCGCTGTGTTGTAAAATCCGCCGTACCTACGCCGTTAGCATTCCCCTTTGTCTCCGGCGTCAAGTCGAGCACGACCATTTTGGACACTTCCGGTCCGCCGTGTGCATAAGGAGTCGGGTAACGTCCTGTCACGTTCGGATCCATGCCGTCGCCGCTAATGTTTTTACCGATATAGTCAATGACCAGAACGTCAATCTCATCGAACAAAATTTTGGGCAGTCGGGACTTCGCTTCGACCAGCAGCTCTTCTTCGCGCGCTTCGATCTCCGCCGCCGGCAGCACTTCAATGCGGCACGTTTCATCATACGCATTCTCCACGATCGCAACGCCGAACACAATCGGCAGCTTTTCGATCATGATGCTGGCCATGGCTGGCACATTTTCCGCCATATATTTAAAACCGAGCTGGTGGCACGCTTCAGCGCCTTTTTGCTTGCCCAGACCGATCGCGATCATTTTCATGATCCCGCTCTCAATGCGTCCGCGAAACGCTGTATGCGGCTTCACGCGGTTAATGACGACGATGGCGTCAGCTTGCGAAGCGATTTTGTCCACGTACACGGGCAGGCCGTTAGGCAGCTGATCGATCTGCACGACCTCCATCGACGAGCGGATCGGAGCGCCCATCGTTGCTTCTGTAATGCCGAAGTGGCTCAGCACTTCCGCTTGCCCTTCCGCCGTCGCCCCGCCATGGCTGCCCATACAAGGGACGATGAACGGATGCGCGCCGCGGGCTTTGATCGCGTCCAGCGTCGTTTTGGTCAGGCCGTCGATATTCGCAATCCCCCGGCTGCCTACGGCAACAGCGACTTGCTGGCCGGGCAAAATGCTGTCCATTGCGCTGCTGGCGGCCAATTTGGCTTGCAGCTCCTGTTCCGGATGCTCGAGGCGTGTACGGTCGAACTTCTGGCGAATACGCACCATTTGCGGAATTGGAATATCTTTCAGTAACTCTCTTAGAATGCTCATTGTTTGAACCTCCCGTGGTTAAGTCAGCTTCTGTACGGATTCCCGTATGATGAGTTCTGTCTTGATGCGTACTTGCTCTGTCTGATGCTGTTTGTTTTCTATATTGCCAAGAAGGCGCATGGCGCCGACTTTGCTGATTTGTTCAATAGGCCTCCGGACGGTTGTGAGCGCCGGATTCACATAGGCGGCAAAAACGGTATCATCAAAGCCGATGACCGAAATATCGCGCGGCACCTGCATGCCGGCTTCGGAGATCGCTTTCATAGCACCGAGCGCCATTTCGTCGTTGCAGGAAAATACGGCAGTCGGCCTCATGCTCGTGGGCAGCTGCAAAAATTGCCGCATCGCCAAGTAGCCGCTCTCCAGGTCATAGAGGCCCGGGTAACGAGATCCCGGCTTGACGTCCACGTTATGGTGCTTCATCGCCCGCTCGAAACCGTTCTTTCTGTCCTGTGCCGATTGAAAACCGGCGCGGCCTTCGATGAGCGCGATCTGGCGATGCCCTTGTTCGATCAAAAAGGAGGCTGCATGGAACGCGCCCTGCTCTTCGTCCGAAAGCACGTTCAGGACGCCGGCCGTTTCCACAGGCCGGTTCAAAACGACGAGCGGAATGCCTTTCGCTGCCGCGTGTTCAATGAACGGCTGGTCCTCTTCGCTCTGGCTGACGACGATGATGCCGTCGAAGCTTTTGCGTGTGATGCCGTGGAAGCTGGTATAGTCGTCAATCCCTTTGACGATAAGTTGATAGCGGTCCTGAATCACACTGTTAACGCCGCGAATGGCTTCATAGAAGAAGCCGGCTGATGTTCCTTGGCTTAGTGTGGTAAAGAATAGACCTAAGTTATACGAACGATCCAGCACAAGACTCTTCGCGCTGAAATTCGGAGAATAATCGAGTTCTGCTGCGATTGTGCGAATGCGTTCCTTCGTCTCCTCCGTAATCAAGGGACTGTCATT
The DNA here is from genome assembly GCF_027789125.1 of Paenibacillus aestuarii. GTDB lineage: Bacteria > Bacillota > Bacilli > Paenibacillales > NBRC-103111 > Paenibacillus_E > Paenibacillus_E aestuarii. The sequence continues at coordinate 411,151 of NZ_JAQFVF010000023.1, forward strand.
AAGCGCTCTGGATACGGTGGTGTGCGAGACGCCAGCCAATCGTGCGATATCTTTTATGGTAACGCTCATACATTCACCTCTAAAGCAAGAATATCACTTTATGCACACGTTAACAATAGTGACTTTGATAAAAAATGGAGGCCTGCCCTCCGTCATATCAGATTGACGGGGGCAGGCCTTTGTGGAGGCGCGCTGATGTTATTTACTTGGTGGCGCGAGCAGCGTGGAAATCCCGCTGCTGGCCGGATCAAGGGGCATCGCTGGACACGCCGTTACCTGCGAGGCGGCGCGAGCAGCCGGGCTCCTTGCCTCACTTAAAAAAGTTCGGCAAATACGGCTTATTCTGCTCCAGCATCTCTTCCAGCATCGGCTTTGCGATGCCGACAGATGGCACAAGTGGGTGGTGCACCAACGCTTGCAGCGCCAAATCCCGGCTGCCCTGCACCGCCGCCTCGATCGTCAAGCGCTCGTAGGTTTTGACCGCGTGCATAAGCCCTTTGATATGCTCCGGCACCTTCGTCAAAGCGACCGGGATCGGTCCCTGCGCCGTCACAATGCAGTTCACTTCAATGCACGCATCTTGCGGCAGAAAATCGATAATATTGCCATTCATGACATTCAACGTCTGAACATCCCGTTTGTCGTTATACAAAGAATCCATCAGATTCACAGCCGCCTCTGAGTAGTAAGCTCCGCCCCGTTTTTCCAGCTGCTTCGGCTTCTCCTGCAGATTCGGATCTTTATACAATTCAAACAGCTCGTCTTCCACCCGTTTGACGACTTCGGCGCGCGTGCCGCTTTCCTTCATCGATGCCAATTGCTCCTGCACCATAACATCAGTCATATAAAAATATTTCAAATAATACGACGGCAGCGCCTGCAGCGAGCGTAAGAAATCAGCATCCCATTCGCTGGCCGGGACGTTCTTGCCGCTATATTCTTCCCTACGGTCCAGCAGCTCGGGAAGTTTATCTTCGCCGCCGATCTCAGCCCGCGTGACCCAATGAAGGTGATTGATCCCGACGAATTCCGTATATATTTGCTCGGCGGGAACGCTGTATTTCTTCATCAGCCATTTTTGCATGCCGATCGGGGCGTTGCAGAGACCAATGCTTTTCACTTTGCCATATTTATGTATCGCTTCCGTCACCATGCCCGCAGGATTCGTAAAATTCAACAGCCACGCATTCGGCGCCAACTCCTCGATGTCTTTGCATATATCCAGCAGCACAGGAATCGTCCGCAGCGCCTTCATCATACCACCTGGTCCCGTCGTCTCCTGACCAATTACGCCGTATTTATTAGGAATGTGCTCATCCCACTTGCGGGCTTCTAGGAGTCCAACGCGCAATTGGGTGGACACAAAATCAGCACCTTCAATCGCTTTGCGGCGGTCCAGCGTCAAATGAACGTCAATCGGCAGGCCAGATTTCTCGATCATTCGTTTAGCCAAATTACCCACAATTTCCAGTTTATGCTTACCCGCTTCCACATCAACAAACCAAAGCTCTTTTACAGGCAGCTGTGCATATCTCAAAATAAAGCCTTCTACGATTTCCGGCGTGTAGGAAGAACCTCCGCCAATGATTGCAATTTTCAATGCGCCTCTCATCGCTTACACATCCTCATCCTTTAGATTTGGTGATAATCAGATATCTGTCTCAAATTTTCGTAAGCTGCTTCCGTCACCTGCTGACCTGCGGCCTCCATCGCTAACCAAACGGCACCGACTACGGGCTCCACGTTCAACTTCACGATCTTGGCCAAAGGCGCTGCCTCCAAGACTGCCTGATCGATATAATGTTGAACAAAAGGGCCATCGCCTCTAGAGACAATGCTGCCTGCCAGAACGACATCAAATGTTTCCTGCTCCATGTGCAAACGGCGAATCACGGCGGTCGCGGCTTTCCCGAGTTCTTCGCCCTGAATTCTTAGAATCCGGCATGCCACCTCATCGCCTTGCTCAGCGGCTTGAAAGAGCAGCTTCGCCGTATGCAGCGGCACGCGCTTGTTATGATCCATGAAATCGTCGAACATCTCCTGCACACTGCGATAGTTCAACTCTTTCAACAGCAGTTCCGTCAGCAATGTCGGCTGCTCCCTGCCGTCCCAAGCCCGGATGACCGAGCGAAAGGCTTCCACCGCCAAGGTGCCGCCCCCGCCGAAATCCCCGAATTGGTACGTAAAGCCGCCGCATTGGTAAAACTCGCCCTGCCGGTTGCGGCCTGCACTGTTCGTACCCGTACCGCAAATCAACACGACGCCGAACGGCTGCGTCGTTCCTGCGCGCAGGGCAATCATCGTATCGCAATCGATGGCATGCCGCACAAAACCGAGCTCGGCGATCATCGGCCGAAGCACCGTGTAATCAATCGGCCGGTCTGCGCCCGCCAAGCCGAAAAAAGCAAAAGCAATCTCCTCGCGTGTAAGCCCCGCTTGCTGCAAAGCCATTTCCACCGAGCTCGTTATATTCGCTCGCGCCCGCTCTACGCCGGTTTGGTGGTTACCGTTGCCAGCCTCCCCTTTGCCGATGATCTTCCCTAGCTCATCCGTAATGAGCGTATACGTTTTACTGCCGCCTGCATCCACACCCAGATAATAGTTCATATCCCCAGCTCTCCTCGCAGTTCCCTGATGATTATTCTTTACTCCTTGTCGATTCCCGGATGATGAGCTCCGGCTCCAGTACAACGGTCGCATTGCGCTTGGTTTCCCCATCGATCCGTTTCAGCAGCATTTCAACGGCATGCTTGCCCATCTGCTCCGCAGGCTGCCTAACGGTTGTTAGCATAGGGCGAAACTCCGATGAATAGATCTGATCATCAAAGCCGACGATTGATAAATCGCGCGGTACTTGGAATCCGTGATTTTTGTACGCGTCGATCACACCGAATGCCGTCAAATCATCCGCAGCAAACACCGCGCTTGGTCTTCGCCCTGCTTGCATCCACCGGCTTACTGCCTGATACCCCGACGTGATGCTGAAATCGCCCTCCTCGATCCACGACGGATCTAATCCCGCTTCCTGCATGGCCATCACAAACCCGCGCTCCCGCTCAATGCTGCTCAGAAACAAATTGCGCCCACGGATATGCGCGATCTCCGTATGACCAAGCTCAATCAGATGCTTCGTCGCCTCATATCCGCCTTTAAAATTGTCGACTAGGACAGAAGAGACGGAGGCGTGAACGTGTTGATTATCCAGCAAAATGAAGGGCAGTTTCTTCTTTTTCAACTCCATTACGACTGAGTCTTCGTGAACCGGAGAAAGCAGAATTACCCCGTCCACCCGGTCCTCCTGAAACAACGATTGCTCGAACGACGAGAACACCTCCGGCGAAATGGCTAAAGCCAAAAAGTAGCCTCGCGCCGTCAGTCGTTCATTGATCTCTTTAACGACAGCATCCATGAACGAATCGTGCAGCGTCGTAATCGCCAGACCGATAATCCCAGTCTTACCCCGGGCCAGGCTTCGCGCAGCGGCGTTCGGCCGGTAGTCCAGCTCTTTCATCGCTTGCAGTACCTTTTGCCGGTTCTTTTCTCGTACCGTGCCCGCCTGGTTAATAACGCGCGATACGGTGACGACCGAAAGCCCGCTTTTCTTTGCGACATCAAATATACTTACTTTCATCAAGCTGCAACTCCCGTGCGCCGTGCGCATAAATGTTTAACCGCTTTAACTTTTGCTTCAAAAAAATATTTCCATACTCGAATCAAAGTCTAAATTTGCAAAAATCATTTATAAAAGTTAAAGCACTTTAACTTTCTACCCCAGTCATTATAACCGAAGCCCCACAGATGCACAAGCGCTTAATACACAAAAGAGAGACCGTATCTGGATACGTCTCTCTCGTTAAAACATAAGTATAATCATCTCACATCTCCAATAACAGCATCTCTTGTCTCATCTCAGCCAGCTTCAGCTTGCTTTCCATCGCCGCCCGTTGATCCCCGGCTGCTATGGCATCATGGAGGGTTGCTAATTCATAATCGAGTTCCATGCGTAAAATCGGTATGCGTTCGTCTGTCCGCTTGGATCTAAGCGCTTGCATCACTTCTTCTACTGTCACGGCAGGCTCCTTCTGATACAGCACTTTATGCTCGATGCCGCTGATTTCCACCATGCGGATGATTTCACCGAACATAATATTCTCGATGAGAATTTGCCGATCTTTAAACCTCTTTACAACTGCATGTCCGCGGGTGTCGCCAATCAATTTCTCCATCATTTCAGCCAGCTTCTCGTCCTTGAAAGAATAGTTGCCGACGATTTTATATTTCTCACCAATTCGTTCGAACTTCAGCTTGATCAGCTTGCGTCCGGTCCGAATCGAAATGATGAATTGTTGCTCACTTTCGTTCCAGTACAAAGAATAACCTTCCTGAATAAGTGCTTTGATGAAATTCCGGATTAGCCGACGATCAAATCGTAGTTCTAGGTTGCAGTATTCCACTTCGTGACTTTTACTCACGGCAATCCCCTCCATATCGAATCAGTTACATTGTTTAAATATTCAGACAACTTATCCTCTTACCCTTATCTTATTATGAATTCTATGTTTTAGCAACTTGGATTATTGACATTTTTTTAAGCAAATGAGCACAAAAATATAAATGCCTGTTTGAACGCGCGGCGCCTATTTTGCTGGGTTAAGGACAGAAGCACAATCATTCGCCGCTTGCCTTTTCGCCCATTCCTAAAAGCGGAACCAGCCATATGCTATCTCGTAACTGAATAGTTCAATACGAAAGGGTGAACGGGAATGAGCTATGGAGCAGGTGTAGGTTGTGGATATGGTGTTGGCTCTTCGACAGCAGCTATTTTGGTTCTTTTCATTTTGTTGGTTATCATTACCAGCGCTTTCGTTATCTAACCAAATAAAAAAGGGCTGACCTGTGCGAGCAGGCAGCCCTTATTTTTTTGCATCTTATTGAGCACTCGTCACTTGAATATCCTCTTTGGAAGAGCTGCCGACAATGTAGGTCGTCGAATTGGTGAATTCCGTTGACTTGGTCAGCCTAAGCGTTGTTCGGTAAAAATGACCGTTCTGCGAGAGCAGGTAGCTGTATGTATTCTCTTCAAGCAGGGCATCGACGATGATCGGCGCGTCAGCAAAGTAATCTTTGCCGATCTGATAATAACGGAAGTCGTCAACGTATTTCTGAATCGCTTTGCGCTTAGACGCATCCGTCTCTCCCGTAATAACCACAGGCTCATCAGCCAAGTAGGTCGGTTGAGGCGTCTCTTTCCATCTTGTTTTTAGCTCCGTCTCGTTCACATAGAGGTCTCCGGTATATCGGTCTTTCGCCTTGCGCAAGCCTTGCGTATCGATGCCCATACGGTCGATATCTTTCAAACGGTAATAAAGCTGATCCGTATAGTTGAGCAGTACCGGATAAACGCCTCCGAGATACTCCACGTATTGCGCACTTGGCGATACCAGGACGATGTCCGTATAATTCGTGTCATTGCCTGATTCAGGCTGCCCCTGGTTAATCCGGCTGTTGACGTAGATCGTTTTGTTGCTTTCCTTCCAATTCACCACAGCCCCCAGATAGGTGCCGATCTCCTTCACGGGCAAGTAACTTGCATTGTTATAAATCAGCGGCGGGTTCTCCAGCTTGACCGTTTGACCATTTACGACAATATTGAAATCAGGGCGCAAATAAGCATCAACGCGTTCAATGATATCGTCCGCATACACACCTGCAGTAAAGCATGCCCCCATCAAGGTGCCGGCGATTGTCAGTTTCATCCATTTAGGCATTTTCATGAGGTGGTAGTCTCCTATCTCCATCAGTCAGTTCTTTCCTTGTCAAACATATTCGCCAGTTTTTGCTATTAATCCTCCTTTTTTCAACATAATATGTCAAAAGTACTACTGGTTTCACTCCATAGGCGGCGATGATTGCGAGTTTCGCCATTTTGTTTTAGACTAAAGATCAATTGATGTGAAACGAGAGGAACCTTGCCATGAACTTTACCGGTTTTACCCGTCACGATTTTGAAACTTTCGCCATTGAGGGCCTGGACGGCCGAATGGAGGCGATTCGCGAGCGCATTCAGCCGAAATTCAAAGCGCTTGGGGATTCGCTCTGTGGCGACTTGTCCGTATTATCCGGCACCGAAATGTTTCTACATATCGCTAAGCATGCCCGTCGTACCGTGAATCCGCCCGTCGATACTTGGATGGCCATCTGCCCTTACAAACGTGGATATAAGCAAGTACCCCACTTCCAAGTCGGCTTATTCGACGACCGGGTTTTCATTTGGCTAGCGTTGATTTATGAGCTTCCGAACAAGGGCCAGATTGCGACGGCTTACATGAATGAACTGGATGAGCTGCGCGCGATGCTGCCTGGCGATTTCCTGCTTTCTTTTGATCATATGAAAAAAGATACCGTGCCTGTCCAAGGCTTGGACGATGAGGGCTGGAAGAGCGCACTAACCCGCTTCCGTGATGTAAAGAAAGCTGAACTGCTGATCGGCCGCAATCTGGAAGCCTCCGATCCGCTGCTTGCGCAGGGCGACGCTTTGGAACAGCTGGTGAAACAAACGTTCGAAACGCTCATGCCTTTGTACCAAACAGCCGTTCGCGCAAGCGCTGCTGACGCCTTGACCGTTTAAGGAAAAATTTAGGTTAGCCTAAGGTTACTTTAAATTAAAATAAACCCCTCCTGTACAGACTAAAATCTGTAATTCCGAAACTACCGGAAAGGAGGGGTTTTTCCATGAACCCTAATACGATGAAAAAACGCATCATCAGCTCCATCGCCTTTACGTTGGCGCTGAGTGCAGGCTCGCTCGCCTTTAGCGGTTCGAGCGCCCATGCACAGGGCACCGCCCCTGCTCAGCAGCTTGCGCAGCAGCAAGCCGAAGTGGACCAAAGCGCGGATGAACAAGGCAAAGGCCACCGCGGCCGGAAATGGCCGATTGTGGAAGAATCCGCGAATATTCTCGGCATCGATAAAGAGGCGATGATGAAATCGCTGAAGGACGGCAAGAGCATTGTCCAAATCGCTGCGGAGAAAGGCGTCAGCGAAGCCGATTTAACCGCCAAGCTGCAGCAGCTGCGCACGAGCAAAATCGAGGCAGCCGTGAAAGACGGGCAGCTGACCGCCGAGCAAGGCGATCACATGAAGCAGCGGCTGAACGAGCATCTCAAGTTCATTCTCAACGAGAAGAACTTATTCGCCAAAGAACAGCACGGCAAGTGGCACCGCCATGGGCTGAAGCCTGACAAGGAGAAGCTGGCGCAGACGCTTGGTATGAGCAAGGAAGAGCTGCGCGCGCAACTGAAAGCGGGCAAGTCGTTAACGGAAATCGCCAAAGCCAAAGGGATGTCCAAGGACAAATTGGTCGCCACCATTAAGGAGCAGTTGACACCGTCCATCGAGCAAATGGTCGACCGCAAGTGGAAGGCTGAATAAGCGGCCAACCAAAAAAAGAAGCTGTGCAACCACCCTTGTGGGTGAGTGTACAGCTTCTTCTTCATTTAGGCCGCCTGCTGCACCGGCGCTTGCCGGTCCAGCAGCATGAAGCGCAGCAGCAGCAAGATAGCCGCGAGGCAGAGCACGCCGCCAATGATGAACGGCAGCGAGTGCGCGATCGTGAACACCGCGCCGCCGAGCAGCGGGCCGGCGATGCGGCCCAAGCTGTCCATGGAGGAGCTGAGGCCTGTCGCGACGCCCTGCCCAACCTTCGTCCGCTGGGTAATCAGCGACGTCACACAAGGGCGGATCAGCGCATTGCCAGCGCCGAATATGGACAGGTAGAGCGCAGCTGTCGCAACGTTCGTCGAATACAGCAGCAGGAAGAAGCCTGCTGCCGATAACAGCAGTCCGATGGCGATCACGCGCGGCTCGGACCCGTTCTTGACCAAGCGGCGGACGACTCCGCCCTGGATGAGCGCGCCGACGATGCCGCTGGCCAGGAACATCATGCCGATATCGAATGGCGTCGCGCCGATCTTGGCCATCTGAAAGTATTGCAGCGTCGCTTCAAGGCCCGCCAGTGTGAAGGACACAAAGAAGGACAAGACGTACAAATACTTGGATGCACCCGCGAACGCCGTCCAGCGCGATGGCTTGCTCTCTCTTTGCAACGAGCGCCCCTCCACCGGCAGCGATTCCTTAAGGATCGCCGCTGCGAAGACGAAAGCGGCTAACGCCAGAGCGGCTGCAGCGAAGAACGGCAGCTCCGTCCCCCAGCGGCTTAAGATGCCGCCGAGCGCCGGGCCGAAAATAAAACCAAGACCGATCGACATGCCGACCATACCCATGCCTTTGGTCCGGTTATCCGCTGTCGTAATATCAGCGACATAAGCAACGGCGCATGCCGTAGCCGCACCGGAGAATAGCCCGCCGAATGCGCGTGACACATACATCACCCATAGGTGTCCGTTCGCCAGCCCGAAAATGAAAAAGCTAATGCAAAATCCGATAAGCCCGATCAAAATGATAGGTCTTCTCCCGATCCGATCTGAAATCCCTCCCCATACGGGTGACATCAGGAACGACGCGGCTGAATAAACCGAGAGCAGCAGGGCGTTATGATACTCGGCACCCGCTCCTTTCACAACTTCCGGGAGCACGGGAATTATGATGCCGAAACCGATAAATATGGTCATCAACAATAGCATGATGATTCCAATCTGTTTGTTCATGTTGCTCGCCTATCCTCCAAATGAAACGTTTTCCATTATCGTACCATACCTTTTTTTCCGATGGAAATGAACATTTGGAGAACAAGCAGGACGACCAGGACGCTGCCGCTCATCAAGAAAGGTGCATGATAACCGTAGACATCCCACAGCTTGCCCGAAACGATAGGACCTACGATCATCCCCAACCCTTCAATCGTTAGGAAAAAGCCCCACACCGTGCCGCGTTTCTCCGGCGGTATGGCGGATGCGATAAGCGCGTTCCAGGACGGAATAATCAGCGCATAGCCGATGCCCAGTGCAGCGACCAAGACATACAGCAGCGCCATCGATTTCGTAAAGCTGAAACAGAGAAGTGTTACAGCGCTGATCGCAAAACCTGGGATAAGGAAGGGACGAATCCCGATCCGGTCCACCAGCTTGCCCATCGGGACTAAGCAAATCACCGTAACCGCGCCGCCGGCGATGAGAAACATGCTGTACTGTAACGAAGATAATTTCAGCACTTCTTTGGCGTAAAGCGTGAGAATAGGCGTCAAGATGCCGAGTGCGAACGTTTGAGCGAACATCGCCGGGAACATCAGCGGACTTACCGATAAGGAACGGCGGACTTCTTTCATGTAGGCCGCCACTCTTTGTATGAATGTGCCTTCCCTACGCTCCGTGACTGCAAGTGTCGCCGCCTTCTCCTCTTCCCCATGTTTTCCTTGTTTCTTCGGCAGCAGCAAGGCGACGAGCACGACCACAGTCATGCAGCCGAGCAGCAGGCGGAAGGCCAGGCTGTACTGGGTGCCGTGAATAAAAAAATTAATCGCCACAGGCCCCAGCCCGACGCCGGATAACCACGCCATATAAACAACGCTCATGATCGTCCCCTTTGCTTCATCACCGGCGACTTCCGTTGTGCCGGTAATGACACACGGCCATAATGGCGCTGTGCCGAAACCGAGCATGGCGCAAGCGGCTATCGTCCATATGTACTGTGTCGTGGTGGCAATGACCACGACGGCCATGAACGTCAGCAGCACGCCTGTCAGCATCGTCCAGCGATAGCCGATCCGATCAATGATCCAGCCGACCGGCGTACGCAGCAGGTTATCTCCGATATATTGGGCGGCAAGTGTCCACCCGATGACGAACGCGGATGCGCCGAGCGATGTTTTCATATAAACAGGCAAAATCGTTAGCAGCAAAGCGCCCTTCACAAATTCGACAACAAACATAATGACAAGCAATTCCAGGACAAATGGCGAAAATAAGCGGTTTTGCTGCCATTTTTGCAGCAGATTCACGGTTTTCTCCCCCTGTTTTCAGCATTTTTAAGGAATATTGTTAGTTTTTCCGCTTTCTACATAAACTATTTTCAAAAATTTAGCTTGCATGTCAAACTTATTTTGTTATACTTTTTTTGTTTGTTGCAAAGATCGACAAGCAATCCACGATAGAAGGGAAGCGATAATCAGGTGGATCATAACCGTACCCCCCTGTTCTCCGCACTCATTCAACATGCAGAGAAGAACCCGATTCAGTTTCACATACCTGGCCACAAAAAAGGAGTCGGCATGGACCCGGAATTTCGTTCCTTTATTGGGGACAACGCCCTGTCCATCGACCTGATCAATATAGCACCGCTGGATGACCTGCATCAACCAATGGGCGTGATCGAGGAAGCCCAGAGGCTTGCTGCGGACGCTTATGGCGCCGATCATACGTTCTTCTCCGTGCAAGGAACTAGCGGAGCGATTATGACGATGATTATGACCGTCTGCTCCGAAGGCGATAAAATTATCGTACCGCGTAACGTACATAAATCCGTGCTGGCCGCGATTATTTTTGTCGGCGCCAAGCCTGTCTTCGTGCAACCGATGCGCGATAAAAATCTCGGTATCGACCACGGCATTCCGACCCGCTCCGTACGCCGGGCGCTGGAGAAGCACCCGGATGCCAAAGCGGTGCTGGTCATTAACCCGACGTACTACGGCGTCTGTACGAATCTCAAAGAGATTGTAGACCTCGTGCACAGTTACAATATTCCTGTTCTCGTCGACGAGGCGCACGGCGTCTTGATTCACTTCCACGAGAAGCTGCCGATGTCCGCGATGGAAGCCGGCGCCGATATGGCCGCAACCAGCGTGCATAAGCTTGGCGGCTCTATGACCCAAAGCTCCGTCCTGAATGTGCAGGGCAACCGCGTGAATCCGAAACGCATCCAGACGATCATCAGTATGCTGACGACGACATCCACATCCTATATTCTGCTGGGCTCCTTGGACACGGCTCGCCGACATTTGGCGCTCAATGGCCGAGCGATGGCGGAGCAGACGATCGAGCTTGCCCAATACGCCCGCAGACAAATCAATGAAATCACCAACCTTTATTGCTTTGGCGAGGAGATTCTAGGCGAGGAAGCGACGTTCAACTACGATCCGACCAAAGTATGCGTGCACGTGCGCAAGCTGGGCATCACCGGATTCGAAGCGGAGAATTGGCTGCGCGAGCATTACAATATCGAAGTCGAGATGAGCGATATGTACAATATCCTCTGCTTGATTACACCGGGCGACACACGTGATAATGTCGAAACTCTGCTGGAGGCGCTGCGACAGCTCTCCCATATCAATGACAATGCCACGGATGTGAAAGAGGTCGTGATCAAAATCCCGGCCATCCCTCAGCTGACGCTGACACCGCGCGACGCGTTCTACGGCGAAACCGAGACGATACCGTTCAAAGACGCGCACGACCGGATCATCGCCGAGTTCATTTACGTGTACCCACCGGGTATTCCGATCTTGCTGCCGGGCGAAGTTATCACGCAAGAGCTTATCGACTATATCGTTGAGCACGTCGAAGTCGGCCTTCCGGTTAAAGGACCTGAAGACCGCAGCGTTCAATTTGTGAAAGTCATTGTAGAAACGCAGGCGATCTTTTAGCCTGCGTTTTTCCTTTTCGGCAAATATTGTAAAACCGTTTACATGGTGCTATGATGAGTGTGACGTTTAGTATACGAGGTGATCAAAGCAATGGCTCAGAGCGCTTATATTAAATTCGTAACAGGCTCCGCTGTCCCTGCGTTATCCTTGGACGAGCTGAAGCAACGGCTGCTTCATTACAAGGATCAGCTGGCGTTGACGGCCAAGCAGCTCGGCTGGGAGTACGATGACGCCGGATTTCCTTATACGATCGAAACCAAACCGGAAGGCGAAGGCAAATGGTTCTATCTTAAAGGTAGAACGCCGCTCTACAAATACATCGTCATCGGTGTCGGCAGCGAGGGCGATCAAGAACAAGCCCGTCATTATGTGCAAGTCGTTCTGCCAGACGATGCCACTCACGGAGACAAGGCCAAAGGCAATGAGTTTTGCAAATATCTCGGAAAACTATTGAAAGCCGAACTTCATCTATTTAATGGTCGCATCATGTATTTTAACCCAAGAAAATAAACTTCACGTAAAAGCAGAAACCCCCTTCCACGTCTGAAAGGGGGTTCTTCTCGTATGTATAGCTCTTATTCTTCTTCTTGAGCTACAATTTCGTTATAGATGGTCACTACGCGTTCCCATTCTTCTTCATCTTCGATATTGACCAGGTATGCGTCTTCGTCCTCTTCTTCAATACGGAAAATGACACCATCTGCCTCAGGATCGTTACGATCGAGTAATACGGCATAAGCTTGCTCTTGAGATTGGAATGTATATACCATTACCATCTCATGCTCTTCACCGCTCTCGTCGGTTACGATAAAAATATCTTCCCCATGTTCGTGATCGTGGTCACAGTCCGGGCCGTGCACATGATCGTGCTTTTGATCGCTCACAGGCAGAACCTCATTTCATTTTAATAATTAGTTACGTGAATATCGTAACATTTTCATATGAAGAGGTCAAACCACATATTGGGAGTCTAGTTCTACTCCGACTGGATCTGCTTCTCGGAAACAACCGAATACTCGTTCGAGCCCTCAGGTCTCATGGCGAACTTCACCACATACGTCCCGGACTCGTCAAAGGATACGCCGTAAAGCGGAACTTTCAGCCAGAACGACTCCTTCGATTCGCTGATTGCTTTCTCCACCGGTGTCACGACGCTCTGCCCGCTTGGCGAAATCACGGATACCTGTACGGAGTTGATCGTCGTCTTCAAGTTATCCACTTGGGCAAACACGATGAAATCGGCTGACTTCCCACGCTCCACAACGCCAAATGGAACGATGGCTGAATCTTTGCGCACTTCTGTTGTGAAGAACATATGTACATTAGGCTTATATAGGGAAACCGTTTTGGACGTGTTATCCCATTTCACCAACGCCTGCAGCGCCTCACTAAGCGCACGGAGCGGCAGAACGGTTTTACCATCGACGATTAACGGCGGAACGTCCGAATCGCTAAATTCCCCATTTTGACCGTTAACAACAAGACGAGCAATGCTAAACCCTTTATAATCCCCCCATACCGATGAGGCTACAACTCCAGCCGTACTAAGTACGAAAAACACCAGCATCAACGCAAATATACGCTGAACCTTCATCCTCTTAACCTCCAGCTCTTGTGATCTGACTTTGTGTATGCATCTTTATACTCCACAGCTGAGGAAGAGTTGCGCACGTCTTATATTTTTGAAAAAAAAGAGATCACGCGCTCGGTGTATGCCTCCGGCTGAAGTCTGTAGGAACCTACATGCGCGGCATGGCGGGTAATCCAGAGATCAAAGGTGTCGGGATGCTTATTCCACATTTCCTTACTGTTGTTCCACGGAATCGCCGAATCATCTTCACTGTGAATGAGCAGAAGCGGTCGCGGGTATACCTGATCCACCGCTGCAAGCGCATCCACGTGTCGCGGGTCGGCGCCGATTAAGCGCGGCAGAATGGCCAGGATGAGCGGGGTGAACGGATAGCGCGGCAGCTTGGACCAGACCGGCAAATTAGCCCGAAGATACGGGCTCAATTGGCTGAACGGGCTGTCCGCGACAACGCCCTGCACAGCCGGCTCTTCGGCTGCAGCCAGAATCGAGGTGCTGCCCCCCATGGAGAATCCGAGCAAGCCGATTTTGCCGGGAACATGCGCTTTGACCCAATCGATGGCGCCAAGCAAATCTTCTTTTTCCAAATAGCCGACAGTCGTCAGATGTCCTTCGGATAAACCTGAATTGCGAAAATCGAACATCAGCACATGATAACCCGCCTGCACCAGCGAGGCGGCCAGCGCCAAGGCAGGCAAACCCTTCTCCAGCCTTGTTCCGGCGTAGCCGTGCGATAAAATGATCGTCAACGGCGGCGAATCTTGCTTCGATGACGGAATAAACCAGCCTTGCAGCTGCACATCTCCCGTCCGGCTGGGGAACGTGACCGTCTGCGCCTGCAGGCCGTAATCCTGCGGAGCCTCATCGACAGGCTTGCGTTCTGGATGTGTCAGACGCCAGCCTACATAGATCGACATGCCGACCAAGGCCGCAACGATGATAATGAGTAAGACAACGAAGAGCACCATCATGTTCTACGTACACCTCATTCTAAGCGCTATACTGCTTCTTTCCCTACATCCGAGCGGCTGAGCAGCTTGCGATACTGCATATACATGGCGACCCGCCAAGGCAGCAGCATCCCGTAGGCCAGGATGAAAAATAATGCCCCCGTTTGATAAATCGAGACGTAGGTCTCAACGTATTCGTGCAGCGTTAACCGAATAATCAGCAAGATCAACAAAATACCGAGAAACGCTTTGGATCGTTTCAAATACACCAGGCCGTCCTGTACATGGAACGTAGACGTTCGAATGAGCGGATAGGCAAACAACACGGCTCCGACGAGAAATGCGACGATTCCCCACAAGAACGGTATTCGCACCATCGGTGCCACGAACATTAGAAACCCTGTTGACATCCCTACCGGCGGCATAATAATTTTCATCGCGTTAACAGGTTTCGAGGTAGCACGCAAGCGGACGAACATAACCGCTAACGCCGCACCGATCGACCCGATCAATGAGATCATATGCAGGTGGGAAGCAAATGTGAATGACATCGTACTGCCTCCTATTACAACTTCATATTAAACTTCAACTACCCTCACTCTTCATTATAACACCTGCCCCATGCGGATCAAAGGCTTTCACGTAAAGGTTGAAATTGCGCAAGACACCATGCTACAGTAGGAAAAGGTTTTTTATTTTGTCGATTATTGGAGGCGGCTGAATGAGTTTACACATTCAAATGGTCGGAACCGGCAGCGCGTTTGCCAAAACGCTGTACAACACGAGTGCGCTATTGATCAACGAATACGGTAAAATTCTCATCGATTGCGGCGCGAGTGTGCCTAAAGCTTTGCATGAATTGAACATCCAGCCGGATCAACTGGACGGTATCGTCATCTCGCATATCCACGCTGACCATGTTGCCGGATTAGAGGAAATCGCCTTTCGTTTGCTTTATCAATATAACAACAAGCGCATCAAGCTTTTCATCACCGAACCGCTGGCTGAGATCCTCTGGGAGCATACGCTCAAAGGCAGCATGCATAACCTGGCGGAAGGTTTCACAGGCTTAACGGATTATTTTGACGTTACCTTCCTAGCAGAGAATACTCCGGCGAAGCTCCTGCCCGGGCTGGTTATTGAACCTATTCGCACTTTGCACATACAGGATAAAATCAGCTATTCGTTCTTCATTAATAATAAGACGTTCTACAGCGCAGACGTTCGCTTCAATGAACAACTGCTTCTCCAGGTCGTGCATGAGCGTGGTTGTCACACCATCCTGCATGACTGTCAATTAACCGGGCATGGCGCCGTCCATGCGACGCTGGCCGAGCTGCTGACACTGCCGGCGGATGTGCAGCAGCGCATCTACCTCATGCATTATGATGACACGATGCCGCAATACATCGGTCAGACCGGACGCATGAGGTTCATTCAGCAGCATCAAATCATTGCACTTGATGCATAATTTACTCCCGAAGCTTCCATAATAAGCTGTGGGAGGTGATGGTTGTGGATACAAACCGCAACAAAGAGCAAGTCATGGCAGTCAGAAAAAATGGTGATGGCGACATCATTCAACTGCAGCTGTCCTCGGGAGCTGTCGTCGACTACAAGCAAGCGCAAGCGATGGCCAAAGCTGGACAAATCGAGAATGTCAATGTGTTTCGCGGTCGCGACGGCGACGAGCATCTGCGTTCCAATGCGGATGGCGACCCGACCAATAATTTGGACCAACTGCCCACTTTTTAAAGCATAAACCGGAACCTGGCGGCACGATTTGCCGTCAGGTTCTTTTTTTCGTGCAAATCCGCGATTATTTCCTATAATTTCATGAAGTTTGGCAGGGTTTTTCATCTTGACAGAGAACTTATCACTAGACAAGTTTCAATCGAACGTGTAAACATACCGACAATTGCACGCAGGAGATGATTTGGTGGCATTCAACTGGATTCTGTATACTTATGTCGGCGTGTTAACAGTTTGTGCATATATGATGCATACCGCTATTAGCCCGCTGCTCCTAATTTTATGCTGTCTGCTTTTCGTCTTGAGCTTGGCCATGAAACCGATGGGCTCATTGATGCCTTGGATCCGTCTTTTGTTAATGATCTGTTTTCATGGGGTCAGCCAGCTCAACTGGACTTTGCCGCTGTACCTGCTGATTTTGTGCAAAGAGATGAATGTCGATGACAACCGAACAAGGGTTTGGATATTAACCGTTGTTCACGCCTTGGCTTACATGACCGGCATCTATTACGTGTGGGTCCATCAGGGAGTCCCTGTTCCCTGGTTGTATATGATCGTCAGCGCGATGCATTTCGCAGCCGCCGCCATTCTTACCCGCACCAGTCGTATCAACTTCAATCAATGCGAGCTTTTCAAAAAAGAACAGGTACTGCTATCCAAGCAAGATTCCTTAACCGGTTTGTACAATTATGAAGAAAGCCACCGGCGCCTAGAACGGCTGGTCGAAAATAAGCAAAGCATTGCTCTCATTTTAATTGACTGTACCGATTTAAAATCGATGAATACGACACGCGGGTTTCAAGCGGGCAACCTGATCTTGAAGCAGATCGCCGAGCTGCTCAAAATTTTATTCTCCGACGCCTTATTTATCGCCCGGTATGGCGGTGATGAATTTGCCGTCGTCATCCCGTTGAAAGAAGACAACCCGAACTCCGCTTCGTATCAGCTGCTGTTAGATTCCGAGCTGCCAAAGTTGACCGGCATTCAAATTACATATGGCATCGCCACTTATCCGGCTGAAGTGCAGACGAAAGATGATTTAATTTTGCTGGCGGAGCATAACTTGTTTACGAAGAAGCGCGAAGCGTGGCTGAAACGCGAAGAACATATGCTGCGTTCGGAGAAGCTGCGGGTCGTTGGCGAGCTGGCCTCGGGAATGGCGCATGAAATCCGCAACCCTCTAACGACGGTGCGCGGTTTTCTGCAAATCTCTCGAGCGAACGGCTATAACATCGAGAACTGGTATTCCATGATTATGGACGAAATCGATCGCATGAGCGAATTGACCGCGGAATTCCTCCAGTTCTCCAAGCCACACGCCACTCAGTTCCGGGTCCATTCGCTGCATGAATGTGTGCTGAAGGTGATCTCGCTCACCGAATCCGAAGCGACCCGGCTTGGTCATGAAATCCATTACAGCGAGTCCTTCCAGCCGATCTATATGATGATGGACCAGGATAAGATGATCCAGCTGCTGCTCAATCTGGTGAAGAATGCTTTCGAAGCGATGGAAGAAAGTGGAATTATCCAAATCAAATTAAGCCGCGATCAAAAGAATGCGAGTCTGGTCATCGAGGACAACGGTCCAGGCATTCCAGGCGAGCTGCTTGAAAAAATATTTCACCCATTCTATACGACGAAGGAAACCGGCACTGGCCTGGGCTTATCGATCTGTCACAAGATCGTGCAAGACCATTATGGCACGTTGGAAGTGGAAAGTCAGCCTGGCCAAGGTGCACGATTCATCATTACCTTTCCGATCACGGATGAAGAAAGCCATAATGAAATGGAAAAAGCCGCTTTTAGATAAGCGGCTTTTTCATTCTTACATGTAAGATGTCAGCATCGTAAAACGGTTCTTCCGAGATCACCTTATATCCCAGCTGCGTATAGAAACCCTCTGCCTGAACTTGCGCATCCAGCAGGGCGTATTTGGCATTCAGCTCACGCGCTTGCTTCTCCATCTCTACAATCAGCTGCTTCCCTAAGCCACGGCCTCTGTGAGAGGCAAGGACGGCAACACGCTGGAACTTCGCCGTATCTTCTTTATAAAAATACCAACGGGCGGTAGCCACCGGCTTACCTTCATCCATAATAAGGAAATGATGACAAGATTCAGGAGACTCATCTTTCTCATCCATCTCCAACTCTTCAGGCACTTTCTGTTCTTCAACAAACACTTGCATACGAACTTCAAAACAAGCTCGCAGCTCTTCCATTGTAGTGACGCGAATGGTTTCCATATCGATTGACATCCTTTCTGAGACTGGTGCACATTCCTTGATCTTATCCCATTCTCAAAAGGTTGTCTATACATGTGTACGCCTGCCGTCACTTTCGCTCCAATCCATAACTGATCGCCCCGACCGCCAGGCCCAACAAAGCGCCTCCTAACACTTCTCGCGGCAAGTGCCCTAGTCGTTCCTTCAACTCTTTGCGCCGCCGCGTATGATACAGTCCTGGGTGCTGCCTGGCCAACCTCTCTACCTGAATGTCGATTTCATTGACTTCGTAGGCAATCTCCCCTGCCGCTAGGCGAACCCCCATGGCGTCATACATCACAACAGCGCCAAACACAGTGCTGACCGCAAAATCAATCGCCGATATACCCCGCTTCAGAGCAATATACGTCGTCAAGGCGGTTACACCCGCTGAATGAGAACTGGGCATCCCGCCGGATTGTATGGCTTGGGTCCAATCCCACTCTCTCGTTTTTGCATAAAATAAAGGGATCTTTAACGCTTGTGCCGCTCCTATTCCAATTAAGGCTGTCGATAACGCTCGATTCATAAGCTCACCTCACTCATAGAATCCTTCGCAGGTTTAGATTCTATTCGCTTTTTTTGGTACAATGAAGGTGAAATTATAAACCTCATGTTTATGTACAAGTTTTGCCCAATAAGCAAAACCCCAAGGAGTGTTACTCATGAATATTGCCTTTTTCCTATTACCCAAATCCGAAGTCATTACAACCACGATGCAGGCCACCTTGCGCCAGACCTTAGAACGTATGGAATATCACCGATACACGGCCGTGCCCATTTTATCCGATCAAGGACATTATGTAGGAACTATCACGGAAGGAGACTTGCTCTGGTTTCTTAAAAACGCAGAAGGCGTTACTTTTGAAAACGCTCACCGCCATCTGCTGCAGGAAGTTCCGCTGCGTATGAAAAATAAGCCGGTACACATTCATGCCAAAATGGATGACCTCATTGATCTGGCGAAAGTTCAAAACTTTGTTCCCGTCGTTGATGACTCTGACAAATTCATTGGGATCGTTAGACGGAGCGATATTATTGAATACTGCGCGAAACAGATGTTTAAAACACCTTCGAGTTCATGACATTAAAGTGCAGCGAGGAATGATTAGCGCGTTGGGTCAATCAAGAAGAAAATTGATGGTTTCCATGGAAGATTCATGCGACAGCTTGACGTCGGATTTCTCAAGGGAGACGACAGCAACCTCTAGGGTATGCGGCTTGTCTTTATCCTTCTCCTGCCAGCTCACGAAAGCTGCAGATGAAATGCCAAGTTGAAGCACTAATTGGTTAATATCGATTTCTTTCATAGCCGCGCACCTCTTCAGCTCATTAATGTCTGTCTACCTCTCTTACTACTGTATACTTTATCGGTCAATCCAGTTCCTGTAAATAAGTGCATATTGTCGAATCGTCTAAAGAATCAATCAAAGCAAAATGAATTGAAATTGATGAAATGAGCATAATCTCGACAAAAAAAGGAAAAGAGCCGCGGTTTCGCGGCTCTTTCCTTTGGTTAGACACGATTCTACTGTACTTGTCCATTGGAAGAAGCTTTGGACGAAACAAATTCACTTGCCCAATCCACCATGCCATTCATGAGCGTTAGAACGAGATTGACTGCATCTTTCTCTGTTAAAGACCCTTGGGACTGGCTGCTTACGTACTGCGACGTTTTTTGCTCGAGCTTTCCGACGAGATCTTTGATTTTCAATAATTCATAAGCTAAATCGGAAACTTGTTGACTATTCGAGCCGCCGCTTTGATTCGCGTTCTGCCCTTGACCCTGATTTTGGCCTTGATTTTGATTCTGGCCCATCTGTGCTTGATAAGAGTCTTGTCCCTGTCCTTGTGTCCCTGAGGCTTGTTGATTGCCGTTCTGATTGCTCTGGTTACCGCCTTGCCCTTGCGCTTGATTTTGGCCCTGTCCTTGGCCCTGGCTCTGATAAGAACCTTGACCGCTATCTTGATTATTTTGCTGATTATCGCTGTTTCCTAACATTTTTTTGAGCTGTTCCAGCTCAATAAGTACCAGATCGTTTTGCTTGGTCAGCTCGTCGATTTGCAGCTTCAGGTCTTGTGTCTTGATCATGCTGTTACTTCAACCCTTTCGATTATTTCACCGCACCGCAAGCGATCCGCTTGCCTGAGTTGCCTGACGGATCCGTTTTATAGTCGTCTTCCATTTCATGAATGATGATGCTTGTACCGCCAGGCTTCAGCAATGAATTTGGCTTGTCCGGCTGCAGGACAACCGATTTGGAGACAGCGTCGAATTTGCCGTTTCCTTGCGCATCCACCACTAAGTTTGGCAGATCCCCGGCATGGTATCCTTTCGGATTGTTAAAGCCATGCTGCTTTTGCGTCGGATTCAGGTGGGCCCCGGAAGAATCGAAGGTTGGCCCTTCGCAGAGCGCCTTCTCATGGAAGTGGAGTCCGTGCAAGCCGGGCTTGAGGCCGCTGACCTGCACCTCCAACCGGACGCCTTCGGGTACTTCCGTCAGCTTCGCGGTGCCAACGGTCTGGCCGCTCGCTCCGATCAAGTTAATGATGCGCGGCTGGCTAGGCGCTTCGGCTTGGGCTGACGTCGTTTGATGAGCCGTCTGGCAGCCGCTTAACATCAGCGCCATTATGCTTGTAGTTACAATAGTTTTCATAGCTTTCATGTCGAATCGTTCCTCCTGGTTGCTAGGCGTGATAACCAAATCTACCCTTAGGATGCGCAACTGCTTTCACGCGTAAACGTCCAGGATGAACAATTTTCGACTAGATGATGGACATAAGTCTGGCGATCGTCTGTAAATTTTCCAGTTTCCTGGTGTAAAAATGATACTCGACCTTGGTATGCTCCACGGTAGCCGCCATTCGCAGCACTTGCTCTTGAAGTTCCTTCGTATATGGCCACACTTCCGCTTGGCGTTGCATTTCATTTTTGCCGGTAACCAATCCTTCGTTAATGACCTCACATTCCTTCGACAGCAGCTGATGCTTGGCCAAAGCCAAATCATTCACCGCATCGACATACATGGACTCAGCTTGCTTTAACAATTCGGGCACGATTTGCAACTCCAAAATCACTTCCGTCCGCTTCATGCGCATTCCCCCATTCTTCTTCCTTCAAATCTTCTTGCCTCATATATATTCACATAGAATGGAAACATGCTTGTCAGCAGCGGAGAAATGGACAACCTTGCTGTCATGGGACTGCAGCACTTGGCGAAACGGCATTTATTTGTATAATCCGTGTAGATTCGCTAATATGCATCTCGCAACTTCACCGTTTTCCGACATGCACATTAAGATTACACTAAATCTGTTTGAAAGGGACTTGCCCTACTTGTTAACTGCTATGAAAGGGCTTACAATTAGAGTATATTCAATAGGGAGGTGACCGAATGAGCCACGAAGAAGAAGTAGTTCCTGTAAATGAAGAGCAAGTTGAAGAGTCCACTGAAGAAGTTGTTAGCGAAGAAATCGTTAACGAAGAAGCCGCTGTTGAAGAGGCTGTTGCGGAAGAGGCAGTTGAAGAAGCAGAAGCTGTCGAAGAAGTTGCAGCTGCTGAAGAAAGCTCCGAATCCGAAGAGGAATAATTTCATTACATATACGTTCCCCCCTTTCAATAAGAAAGGGGGTTTATTGTTTTCTCCTGATTTAAAATTTTTTTCAAATCCGCGCATAAATAAACTGAACATTCAAATAATACTGGTGTACCATATAAAAGGAGATGAATTTGAATGGCTAACAACAACACTTTAGTCGTGCAACAAGCAAAGGCAGCATTAGATCAACTAAAGTTCGAAGTCGCTCAGGAAATTGGTGTTCCTCTCTCCCCAACTGGCTACAACGGTAATCTCGCTACACGTGATGCAGGCGCCATCGGCGGCAACATTACGAAGCGATTGGTGCAAATCGCTGAACAGCAACTGTCCAGCTTTAAACGCTAATCCTTTGATGTAGGAGCAAGCAAAGCAAAAAAGACTGTTTCACTCCATCCTCCTTAGAGTGAATGACAGTCTTTTTTCATGTTGTAACGTGGCGACGTGGGGTCTTATTTCTTCTTAACTTCCTCCACAAAAACATCACTGGCATCTCTGGAGCTGCCAAGTTCCAAGATCGTATATTTTTTATCTCCGATCATGATGACGTCTTCGATTTCCGGTAGCGGATCCCCTAAATAAACCGTTCCTAAATATACATTACTGCTTTTTAACCGCAGATTCCATCTATGCTGCTGTTTGGTCATTATGTATGCCTCCTACTTGCTCTAATGACAACAAGTTACCATAAATCAAGGAAAGATGAAAGTCCAACTATCTTATAGATCCTAATTATGTTACATTATATTCATCGATGTGTAGAGAGGTTGAGAACATAGACATGTCATCACAAGGTGTTACACAAGAAGAACTTTCCATGCTCTTATCCAATTCTCCGCCTCAACCGCTGGAGAACGAGACGTATTTACCCCGATCTAAACGGAAGCGGAGAGGGTTAGGCTTCTTTCAACGAATTTTTACATTTTGGAAAAAATAAAGTTTTTGTTGACATTATCCAAATTCGTTGATATATTAGTAATTGTCTTCACATTCGACTTGTTAGCTCAGCTGGGAGAGCACCATCTTGACAGGGTGGGGGTCAGTGGTTCGAGCCCACTACAGGTCATATAACAGAGAAACCCGCGAAGCCTTGAGCGACGCGGGTTTTCTTCATTAGTACAGCTTTGTTTTTTCGTATATAACAGATGCCATTTTCGCTCGTTGGGGTACGAATGGGGTACCAAATCCTTCAAATCTGTTATCACTCTTTCCGATTAATCCAAAAAGATCATTTCCACCCGACTAGCCTACTCCAATTTTAAAAAGAGTAGAAGCACATTCGCTCTTCTCCCATGAGGCGTTCGCGCAAGCGGTCGCCGTTTTAATTTGGCAGGACTTTATGAAAATATCCTTGTAATTTAAGGGTTTGACCGACTTTTTCAAGCATTTTCATCATTTAAAACTTCGTTTCTTCAAGATATTTTGACGACCATATGCCAAATTCAAAAAACATATCCAATAATTCATAAGTAACAACGAGCTCTATTTACTCAAATAACAAAGGCAATCGATCGTGTGCTGGATGCTGTTATGTCGTTATTGAACTCCCTCGGTTCGATTAAGTTTTCTCACGTATACTCGCTTATTCGCAGGATTTCACCCTTGTTAAAAGACAGGAGGTTTGGAATAGAGTCACCGTAATAGACCTTGGCAACACGAAGGCGCACTGAAACAGAGGGGGAAGTTTACACCCCATATATTTCCATATACTGCACGCATTCTCCACACCGTCCCTGGAGGTTTTCACTCCCATGTCTCAACGGGTCATTG
The DNA here is from genome assembly GCF_027789125.1 of Paenibacillus aestuarii. Lineage (GTDB taxonomy): Bacteria > Bacillota > Bacilli > Paenibacillales > NBRC-103111 > Paenibacillus_E > Paenibacillus_E aestuarii. Next base: position 434,664 of record NZ_JAQFVF010000023.1, read on the forward strand.
CCCTCTCATTCCTTCGTTACGCCTGTCCAAGGGGTGGAGGCCGGTCTTGCTAACGTTACGGGTCATTGCCCTTTGGTTCAATACATCCGGTACCCCGTGCTTTCTTTTGAAATCCTGCGAATAAGCCAAAATTCGTAAGACGAAACGATTGGTTATTACTTAAGCTGCTAACTGAAGTGGCATTGTTTTAGCAGGGCTGTAGGGTTCGTTGCTGCGGGCCATTCCAACGAGTATTCGAGCCAATTTACCACACAATTTCATTAGAGATCTCATTTTCTTCATCTTTTTCACCTGTACATTGTATTCATGCATGGCTTTGAATTCTGGATTGTTCCCCACCATACTCATGGTCATCATGTAGATGAAACGACGGAGGCGAGATCTTCCGCGTTTGCTTATTTTCATCTGTCCCGTCCA
>NZ_JAQFVF010000024.1 GCF_027789125.1 Paenibacillus aestuarii
CAGCTGCCGACTCTCCTCCCGAGCACCCTGCAGTCCGATTTCGCCCAATTGCAGCTGCCGACTCTCCTCCCGAGCACCCTGCAGTCCGATTTTGCCCAATTGCAGCTGCCGACTCTCCTCCCGAGCACCCTGCAGTCCGATTTTGCCCAATTGCAGCTGCCGACTCTACTCCCGAGCACCCTGCAGTCCGATTTCGCCCAATTACAGCTGCCGACTCTCCTCCCGAGCACCCTGCAGTCCGATTTTGCCCAATTGCAGAGTCATAATCGCGGTCCACAGGCCAAAACATGCACGCTAAGTAGGCAAATCCTGACTACAGCCACACATCACGGCTTCAGACTGCATTTAGTTGGGCTAATCCGGTCTACAGCAACAGCATACACTCCGCTTGATACCTACTATTACTCTCGCTTCCTAAGCACCTAGAGCTCCCCCACTCACCGCCACAAGCTAGCAACAGCAAAAAAGCTGTCCTCAAGGACAGCTTTCCCTTTACACGATGAAATTTTGATTTTCAACGTTCGTTATCGGCGTCGATGCAGAAGTAGATGTCGACGCGTTAAACGTGCTCGTTTTCGCGCCCATGCCTTTCAGCATGCCTTGAATCTTATCCACCACCTGCGGCGCGGAGTCAATGAGACGTTCCAGAATGTGCGTTTGATTATCAAGCGGCACAACCTTCACGCCACCTTTGCCGACGACCAGGAACGCAATCGGTGTGATCGACACCCCGCCGCCGCTACCGCCGCCGAACGGCAAAGCGACTTTCGCGTTCATCGCGTCGTGCTTATTCATCGTGCCGCCGTCAATCTCGATCTCAGAGTCGGTCACGAACTCACTGCCGCCTGCAGCGAAGCCAAAACCGACTTTACTGATCGGCATAATTACACTTCCATCTGGAGTCTCCACAGGATCGCCGACAATCGTGTTCACGTCGACCATTTCTTTAATATTTTCCATAGCAACTTTCATTAGACCTTGAATCGGATGTTCGGACATCTGGATAATCTCCCTCCTAAAAAAGCTATCATCGTTCTTCCTTAGCGTACCCTCACACGTTTATCGTTATGTACATCTTCATACAGCCGTTTTCGTTCGAGCTTTGATGAGGAGTTGGTACCAAGTGCGGATACCGCCCTTGATCTTCGCTGCCCGCGCAATCAAACGGATTCCGGAGAACATCACGTTCCACAAGCGAATGCGCCCGCCGATCCGCATCTCCGTCGAAAATTGCGGCGCATTATATTGCGGCACGACATCGATCCGCGGCTTCGTCTTTAGTTGGATGAACTTAATGCCGAAGCCAATTAACGAAGACTTAATGCCCCAGATCGCTCCCGTTGTGATTGCCGTTTCCGGAGCGTCGCCGACGCCAATGCGCGTCACCCACTTCAATTCGGTCAGTTCGACCTTGGCTAATGTCTGTTTAAACCAATCATAAAAATGGAGCGTGTTCACCAAAGCAATCTTCGCTTTATTGAAAAACTCCATGACTTTTTCCTTGGTCACATGGTCCTTGGTTTCATCTTTAAGCACGGACTTGTTGTCATCCACATGCTCGGATTTAATCATAATTCCCTTGGCAAAGCCTTTAAATTCGATAATCGGCACCGAGTACCGGTAGCGGATGAGCCCGAACAAAGCTTTCATCTCAACAGTTAGCGTATCATTATCCTTCACCCGCGAAAAGTAAAACTCGCCTTGGATAAAGCTAAACATCGAGATTACAAGCAAGATCACAATCACGATAACAATCAAACCTATCCAAAACAACGCGCATGTCCCTCCTAAACCTCAACGTCTCCCAAATTGCCCGACCTGCATGCAAAAAAACTCCATAACAAGAAGAAATCTTCCTGTCATGGAGTAGTATGACCTTGAAAAGGAAATGAAATGCATTAATCCTCACCGGAGATCGCCCGGTCCATATCTTCAAATGTAATTTGCTTCTGATCGTCGCCCAGCCTGTCGAAGAGCATCCGCGTCTCTTCTTCCAAATCGAAGCTTTCTTGAATCGTCGTTGAATCCGGCAGTTCCGAAATGTTATCGAGCCCAAAATATTCCAGGAACGCTCGCGATGTCCCGTACAAGATCGGTCGGCCCACGGCTTCAGCCCGTCCGACTTCCTCGATCAAATCTTTGGCAGTAAGCGTCTGCAGCGCCCGATCGCATTTTACGCCGCGGATCTCCTCGATCTCAACCCTCGTAATCGGCTGCTTGTACGCGATAATAGACAGCGTTTCAAGTGCCGCTTGCGACAAGGACGAGCGCGAAGGTGTATAGGCAAGCCGTTCAAAGTAAGGCGCATGTTCGGCTAATGTAGTCAATTGATAAGAGCCGGCCACTTCCACGATCTGAATCCCGCGGCCTTTGCGTTTGAAATCTTTTTTCATTTCCACGACCAAATCGCGGACCAAATATACGTCGAGTTCCAACACCTCAGCCAGTTGCTTGGCATCCAACCCTTCGTCGCCTGACGCGAAGAGCAGGCCTTCAATAATGGATTTCACTTGTTGAAAATTGAGCGTCAAGGTCAGAATCCTCCTCTTTCGCATGGATGACAATGTCTTCGAACAGCTGATGCTGGAAGCACACAATTTTTTTCATCTTCATGAGTTCTAATAGAGCAAGGAAGGTCACAACGACTTCCTCACGTGTCATTTCATAATCAAACAATTTGGAAAATAGCAGCTTGCCGCCTTTCGCTATGAGCATATCGACCACTTCATGCATACGGTCTTTAACGGATATTTCATCGCGGCGAATTTTGGCGATCACATTGCGATTCACCATTTTTCGCAGCGTTTTCTGAAATGCAAACAGCAAATCCGCGATTTCCAGCCCTTCAACCGGATTCTCCTGCATAACGGGCATGAACGGTGTCAAATCCTCCGGCTCGCGAGTATAGACCAGACTCCGCTCCACTTCTTTGTCCCTCAGCATGTCCGCAATGGACTTGTATTTGCGGTATTCGATCAGCTTGGCGACGAGCTCAGCGCGCGGGTCTAAATCATCATCATATTCATCGTAATAGTCGTCGTCAAATTCGATCACCGGCGGTTTTGGCAGCAGCATCTTGCTCTTAATGGACAGCAGCGTGGCAGCCATGACGAGAAACTCGCTCGTGACTTCAAGCTCCAATTCTTGCATCGCCTGGACAAATGCTAAATATTGATCGGTAATTTCTTTAATCGGAATATTATAAATATCAAGTTCGTTTTTATCTATTAAATGCAGCAACAGATCAAGGGGGCCTTCAAACGCTTCCAGTTTATATGTGACTTTCATTTCGTTCCCCCCTTGTCATAGTGCAAATATATTCATTACCAAGTGCGCAGCCATCGGGTAAATATGTGCAAGCCCCCATTGACCAAGCGGTGTAATCATCAAAATAAGAACAAGCAGCAATCCATAGCGTTCATTGCGGGTAAACCAGCCTTGATTACGATCTGAAAAGAGACCACGTAGTATGTACCAACCGTCTAATGGATATAACGGCAGCAGATGAATGAGACCAATCAGCAAATTCACAATTATACAATACTGCAGATAAACCCGCCACTCTTCAATCGTAACGGACTCCGGGCTGCCTCCGAATAAGGAAGGCAAGAAAAAGTAAAGCCACCAGAATAGTAAGACAAGCAGCAGATTCATAAAAGGGCCTGCGGCATAAACGAGTGTGTTCGACAGCTTCGGCCGCCAGCGGAATCGGGCAGGATCTACCGGGATCCGTTTGGACCAACCGTAAGGTCCGAAGACAATCATCGCTAGCCCCAAGGCATCTAAATGAGCCAAGGGGTTTAGCGATAGTCTATGATTCTCCCGTGCTGTCCGATCGCCGAGCAGCCAGGCTGCGCCTGCGTGAGCCGCATCATGAAACGTCATGGCGATCAAGAAGGCGAACAGCCTGGGCAGCAGCGTCTCCAGATGGAAGTAAGCCAGCATTAGGAGCTGAATTGTTTGGTCAGATTCGCCATTTCAATCGCTGTGACAGCAGCTTCCCAGCCCTTGTTGCCGGCTTTCGTGCCCGCGCGCTCGACTGCTTGTTCAATCGAATCGGTCGTCAGGACGCCGAACACGGTAGGTACGCCTGTCTTCAGGTTGATCGCCGATACGCCTTTCGCCACTTCACTGCACACGTAATCAAAGTGTGGTGTGGAACCGCGGATGACTGTGCCAAGGGTAATGACGGCGTCGTATTTTCCACTCTCTGCCATCTTCTGGGCAATCAAAGGAATTTCGAAAGCGCCAGGCACCCATGCGATTTCCACTTCATCTTCCTGAACGCCATGGCGTTTCAAGGCGTCTTGCGCCCCGCCAAGCAATCTGGATGTAATAAATTCGTTAAAACGACCAACAACGATACCATATTTTAAATTTTGCGAGACTAAGTGACCTTCATAAATTTTTGCCATGTTCAGTTACTCCCTTTCACTATTTAAATGCCGCTTCCGGAATCGTGGAATTCTAGCATATGTCCAAGTTTATTTTTTTTGGTTCGCAAATACTCGTAGTTATGTTCCTTGCCCTCCATTTGAATGGGCACACGTTCGACAACCTCCAGGCCGTAGCCTTCCAGACCTTTGATTTTGCGCGGATTATTCGTTAGCAGGCGAAGCTGGGTGATGCCCAAATCTTTTAAGATTTGCGCGCCGATCCCGTAATCACGAAGATCCGGAGCAAAGCCAAGCTTTATATTCGCCTCGACCGTATCCAATCCCTGCTCCTGCAGCACGTAAGCTTTCAATTTATTAATTAAACCAATGCCACGGCCTTCCTGTCGCATATATAATAATACACCAGCGCCTTCTTCATCAATCTGTTTTAATGCGGCGGCAAGCTGAGGGCCGCAATCACAGCGGTGTGAATGGAAGACATCGCCGGTTAAGCATTCGGAATGCACGCGCACGAGCGTCGGCTTTTCCGGGTCAATCGTCCCTTTCACCAGTGCGACATGCTCCTTCTGATCCAGTTGGTTCGTATAAGCGATAGCCCGGAACGTGCCATAGTCGGTCGGCAGGTTTACTTCCACTTCGCGTTCTACCAGCTTCTCCTTCTGATTCCGGTAATGAATCATATCCTGGATCGTAATAATGCGGAGGTCATGCTTGGCTGCAATCTCCATCAGATCCGGAACGCGGGCCATCGTACCGTCTTCCTTGATCACTTCGCAGATTACTGCGGAAGGATAGGAGCCGCACATTCTAGCCAGATCGATAGCCGCCTCCGTGTGACCCGCCCTGCGCAGCACGCCGCCCTTTTTGGCAATCAGCGGAAAAATGTGACCCGGTCTGCGGAAGTCCTGCGGCCTCGTCCGCGAACTGATCAGCGCCTGCACCGTCTGCGAGCGCTCATGCGCGGAAATGCCGGTACTAGTCTCGATATGATCGACAGATACGGTGAAAGCCGTTCCGTGATAATCGGTGTTACGCGCTACCATCGGCGGCAAATCCAGCTCCTGCGCGCGCTCTTCCGTAATCGGCACACAGACAAGCCCTCTACCTTCCTTGATCATAAAATTAATGACTTCAGGGGTTGCTTTTTCGGACAGCGCAATGAAATCCCCCTCGTTCTCACGGTCCTCATCATCGACAACGATGATGACTTTCCCTTGCATCAGATCTTGAATAGCATCATCAATAAGATTGAATCGAATCTCTGCCATGTTCACCCCTCCTTCACATGAATCCATGCTCGGCTAGAAAGCTCGCTGTTAAAGCGCCTTGCCGCTTACCGCCCGTTTCTGCAGGCGCATGAAAACCGAGCAAACGCTCCATGTATTTGCCTAATACGTCACATTCAATGTTGACGGTATCGCCGGCCTTTTTATCATTGAGTACGGTTTGCGCCAGCGTGTGCGGAATAATCGACACGGATGCATCGCGCTCGCTTACACTGACAACCGTCAAGCTGATGCCATCGATCGTGATCGAGCCTCCGGCGAGTATATATTTGAAAATGCTGGGATTCTCCGGTTCGAACCGGAAGACAACCGCATTTTCTTCCGGCACGCGGGATACGATCGTAGCCGTCGTATCCACATGCCCTTGCACGATGTGACCGCCGAAGCGGCCGTTCGCTGGCATCGCGCGCTCCAAATTGACGCGGGTGCCGTTCTGCAGTTTGCGCAAGTTCGTCTTGCGAAACGTCTCCGGCATCACATCGACGGAGAAGGAATCCGCGTCAAAAGCAATGACGGTCAGACATACCCCGTTGACGGCAATGCTGTCGCCAAGATGAACGTCTTCCAGTATCTTCCTAGCGCTGATCGTCAGCACCATCGCCTGCCCTTGACTATGAATGCGGCGCATGTGGCCGATTTCTTCAATAATTCCGGTAAACATGCTTACCTCTCCCTTCCTTCCAACGCCGGTTTACGCGTATACCGGATAGCCCGTCACGCATATATCCGGTCCGATCGTCTCGACCTGCACACGATCGAGGGTGATCGCCTCCGCCATCTTCGCAAAGCCGGCGAAGCTTAGGTTCGCTGGTGCTGCGCTGCCGCCGCCGATAATTTTCGGCGCATACATCAGCACCACCTTATCCAATAGGCGCCGCTCCAGCATGGCGCCGCCCAATTGGCCTCCACCCTCTAAGAGGATGGAGCCGATCTCCAGCTCGCCAAGCTTCTGCATGGCGAGTGTCAGATCCACCTGCGGGCCGTCGCCGCAGGTGAGCACTTGCACGCCGCGCGCTTCCATCGCGGCGCGCCGTTCAGCGGGCGCCTGTGCGCTCGCGAGCAGGATCGTCGGCTGACGGTCCTGCTCCTGGAGCACGCGGGCGTCCAGCGGAATGCGCAGGAGCGAGTCTGCGACGATCCGTACCGGCTGCACAGCCGGCACGTCACCGCGCGCGCTCAGCAGCGGATCATCGGCGATGACCGTGCCTGCGCCGACCATGATCCCCTGGTGCCGGTGACGCAGGGTATGCACAAAGGCGCGCGACGCCTCGGACGTGATCCACTTGCTGTCGCCGGTTTTGGAGGCAATCTTGCCATCCAGCGTGCTCGCCGACTTCAACGTCACGAACGGCATGCGTGTGACGATGTACTTGTTGAACACCTCGTTCATCGCCGAGGCTTCCGCTTCAAGCAGCCCCACGGTGACATCGATACCGCGGTCCCGCAGCTTCGCGATCCCGCTTCCCGCTACCTGCGGGTTCGGATCTGTACCGGCAACGACGACACGCGCGACGCCGGCTTCGATAAGCCGGTCGCTGCAGGGTGGCGTCTTCCCGTAATGGCTGCACGGCTCTAGCGTGACGTAGGCCGTGCTGCCTCTGGCTTCTTCGCCTGCCATCTGCAAGGCAAGCACTTCCGCATGCCCATGGCCGCGCTTTAAATGCGCGCCCATTCCGACGATGCGCCCGTCTTTCACCAGGACGCAGCCGACCACTGGATTAACGCCCGTTTGACCTAATGCGCTCTGCGCCAGCTGCAGCGCAAGCCGCATGTAAGCTTCATCATTGAGCAGTTGCATGCCGCTCACCACCTCTTCCAAAAGGGTCATGAAAAGCAAAAAAGCCCCATCCGCTGTTGGATAGGGGCAAGAGATTTTTAGGGTACACGAAAAAGCTTCGGCCAGCACGACATTTTTGCACATCAAACAACACCCGGCACCCGCTGCTTCAAAAAAAGACAGACCCGCCGAATTTTGTTGTTCATGTGAAAAAATGTACATACATACTAGCGAATCAAGTGATCGCGTTCTCCTTCTCCCATCCAGACTATACTGTCGGTCCCGGATTTACACCGGGTCAGCCGTAGCGAAGCTGTTGTCAGGTGCCGCTGAGCTTCAAAACGGGTCACGGACTGAACGATCCGAGACCATCTAGGTCTCTGGGTCGTATCACCGCCGGTGTGGAATTTCACCACGCCCCGAAGGTTGATAAACGTTGGAACGATATGGGCTCCAACAGCTTACCATTGTATCAACTTACCATCAAAAAGCAAAAAAAGCAAGATCAGCTTGTCCCTAATGTCAGTTTTGACCAAAAAAAAAGGAGCCAAACCTGGAACGAACGATACCTCCAAATGTTAGACGATCCTAACCATCTGGGGGCCGCTTCATTCCAAGCTTAGCTCCTTATTCGCAGCTTGTCCTCTTCGCATGCAACCATGCTTGCGAGGATACGCCTTCAGTCAAGTTGTAAGATTCAGCGCTACATTACGCTTCTACAACTTCTACTTTTTCCATCAAATCTCTGCCTTTGAAAGCATCTACCAACTCCATACCTTTGACAACTTTACCGAATACAGTATGTTGTCCATCCAGGTGCGGTTGCGGTGCGTAGCAGATGTAGAACTGGCTGCCGCCTGTGTTACGGCCAGCATGTGCCATAGCGAGTGTGCCGCGCTCATGTTTGTTCGGGTTGATTTCACAGTTGATTTGGTAACCAGGACCGCCAGTACCTGTTCCGTTCGGGCAACCGCCTTGAGCAACGAAACCTGGGATAACACGGTGGAATACAAGTCCATTGTAGAAACCGGAATTTGCAAGTTTCTCGAAGTTCGCTACCGTATTCGGAGCATCTTGCTCAAAAAGATCGATGACGACTTCGCCGCCACCGGCTAGTTTAATTTTTGCTTGTTTGGCCATTAGTGGTCCACTCCTTTAGACAATATGTTCCTATTCTACTATGAAAGCTTGGATTTCACAAACCTTCTTCGATATGGCGCATAAAAAACCGCCGGATCCTTGTAGAATCCGGCGGTTTACAAGTTATGTGGTTTCACGTTCCATGACTTCGTCCAACGATTCGCTGTGCATGTTCTGTGCGGCTTCCTGAACGCTCTGATCCACGGCATTCAATCCTTGCATCTGCTCAGCGGCTTGCGCCTGGTTGTTCAGTTGGTCTTCGACCTGCCCGATCCCGTGAGCTTCCTGCTGATTTTTGCTTTTGGCCATTGTTTGTAATCTCCTTACGTCATAGGTAGGTTCGGTTCAACGAACTTTACTATATCCGAAAGGAGCCGTCTTTATACGGCTTATACCGTGCTGCTGACTTGGTTCATGCGGGCTGGAACGACGTCATTGCCGACGATGTCCGCATACGATTCCCGTTTCACGACGAGATCGCTTTGCCCATCCTTGACGAATACGACCGCAGGGCGGCGAATCCGGTTATAATTGCTGGCCATCGAGTAGTTGTAAGCCCCTGTGCAGGATACGGCCAGGACATCCCCGGCCTTCACTTGCGGCAGCTTCAAATCCCAGATGAGCATATCGCCGCTCTCACAGCATTTGCCGGCAATCGATACCAGCTCTTCCGGCGCTTCCGTAGCCCGGTTAGCCAGCATCGCTTCGTATACGGCTTCATAGAGTGCTGGGCGCGGGTTATCCGTCATACCGCCATCGACGGCTACATATTTGCGCACGCCGGGAATTTCTTTGGTCGTACCGACCGTATATAACGTCGTCCCTGCATCCCCGACGATGCTGCGGCCTGGTTCTACCCAGATCTCAGGCAGCGGGTAATCATTTTTGGTAAAGTTGATTTTAATGGCGTCGGTAATTGCTTTCACATAAGCCGCTACGGAAAGAGGTGTATCGCCTTCCACATAGCGAATCCCGAAACCGCCGCCAAGATTGATCACTTTGAACGTAAACCCGAGTTCTTGACGCACTTGCACGGCAAAACCGGCTACTTTTTCAGCGGCAATATAGAAGCCTTCCACTTCAAAAATTTGTGAGCCGATGTGGGAATGCACCCCAAGCAGCTCGATATGACTCAGCTGTATAGACTCCTGAACGGCGCGGAGAGCGGAACCGTTGCCCAAATCGAAGCCGAATTTGGAATCCATTTGGCCTGTGGAAATATATTCATGCGTATGCGCCTCAACGCCAGGGGTAATACGCAATAAAATTTTGACTTTCTGACGCTTCTCACTGGCAATCTCATTGAGCAAATGCAGCTCGATAAAGTTATCGACAACAAAGCAGCCAATCTTGGCGTCAATCGCCATGGCAATCTCTTCCGGCGTTTTGTTATTGCCGTGGAAGTGGATGCGCTCGGCTGGGAAGCCCGCTTGCAGCGCTGTGTACAGTTCGCCGTCGGACACGACATCCAGCGACATGCCTTCTTCGCTCACGATGCGGCACATGGCCATGACGCAGAACGCTTTGCTGGCATAAGCGACTTGATATTTGAAGCCTGACGCTTGGAAAGCTTCTACAAATTCTCTGCAGCGCGTGCGAATCAGCGCCTCATCGTACACATATAAGGGTGAGCCATATTCGGCAACCAGCTTCGTCGCGTCGACACCGCCGATTTCGAGGTGGCCTTGATCGTTAATTTTACTTGTACCGTGTAAATACATAGCTTTGGTTTCCCCTTTTCCTGAACATGACTTTGCCATTTGCTGTCGTATATTCCGTAGCGCATTTTATAAGCATTTCTATTAAAAGTACCATAAGGAAAGCGCTTTTGACAATAAGCTCTTTCGATAAGAAAGCAAAAAGGACATGGCCTCTGCCAGTCCTTTTTGCGTGGGCTTATTCAGGTTGTCGGGTCCCGTCAACCGGCTTCGTCAGACTCAGCCTTGTTTTGCTGGCAAGTACGGGCCGCCGCAGCAGGATGGCGAAGAAGCTTTTGGCGTTGAACGGAATTAACGGCCACATATATGGCGAGTTGAAGGAACGACGCGTCGCCAGCCATAGCAACCAAACGGTACCGCCGACGATAAGCCCCGGCACGTTAAAGATGGAAACGATGACGAGCAGCACCAGCCTCGTGATCCGGTTGGCGAGACCGAGCTCATAGCTCGGTGTGGCGAACATGCCGATCGACGCCAGCGCCAGGTACAGGATCACCTCGTTGATGAAGAGGCCGGTTTTGACGGCGATGTCGCCGATCATAATCGCCGCGACCAAGCCCATCGCGGTTGCCAGTGGTGTCGGCGTATGAACAGCCGCCATGCGCATCAGATCGATGCCGATATCGGCGAGCAGGAACTGAACGAGCAGCGGCAGCGTGCCTTGTTTTTGCGGGCCGAGAAACTCTAAGCCTGCCGGCTTCAACGATGGTTCCATGACCATCAGGTACCAGAGCGGCAGCAGGAAGATCGAGGCGGCGATGCCGGCGAAGCGCACCCAGCGCAGGTACGTGCCGATGAGCGGCGTCTGCCGATACTCTTCAGCATGCTGCACATGATGGAAGAAAGTCGTCGGCAAAATCATCACGCTCGGCGAAGTATCAACAAATACGCAGACATGGCCTTCCAGCATGTGAGCGGAGACAACGTCCGGCCGCTCCGAGTAGCGAACCATCGGGTACGGGTTCCAGCCTTTGTTGATAATGGCCTCCTCCAACTGCTTATCGCCTAGCGGCAATCCGTCGATTTTCACCTGCTTGATTTTATCCCTGACCGATTCCACCAGCGTGGAGTCTGCGATATCTGAAATATATCCGATACAGACATCCGTTTTAGTGCGGTCGCCGACCTCGACGATTTCCAGCTTCAAGCGCTCATCCCGCAGCCTGCGTCTGACGAGGGTGACGTTGATCAGCAGCGTTTCTACGAAGCCGTCGCGCGAGCCGCGAACGACCCGTTCCAGGTCGGGCTCTTCCGTAGAGCGAGCGGGAAAGCTTTTGGCATCAACCGCAATCGCCGATGTTTCGCCTTCGATGAATATCGCCGTGCCCCCCATAAGGACTTGGCCGACAATCTCGGACATTTTGGCGTATTCTTTGACTTGAATATGCGGAATCAGATATTCCATAAAAGATTTCACCGTATGGTGAGCCACCGAATCATCGCCCGCATAAGACAACCGGGTCATTATATCGGTCACGACGGTATCTTTGGAAAAGCCATTGCAGAAGAAGAACGCAACCCGCTTGGAACCGAACACCATCTCTCTGAACACGAGATCGAAGCTTTTATTCAGTCCGACGCGCTCTTCCAGGACCCGCTGCACATCCTTGATTCGCGAAGGAATGTCCTCTTGTACTTTCAACGCTTTTTCTTCCGCGGTCAACTCTGTTTCCGGATTGTACGGGGTCAGATTGCCATGTTCATCAATGGCCAGCTTCTGCTCCTGCTGCTGACCTTCCACTTCAGCGGCTTTCTTCTCGCCCTTCTCCTCGGCATCAGTTTTCACAATTACTTTCACCTAAGACCCTCCCTCATTATCCGTATAACTTTTGTCGCTTAGCGCCTAATAGAACAGCCACTCAAACAACGAACCGATGACTTTGCCAAAAATCATCGCCATAAGCAAGACGATCATATAGGAATCCATCCCGACCCGCTTGGCCAAAATCGGCAGGACATTCACAATTTCTGTCAGCGCTGCTGCGAGCATCCCGACGAAGCAGCCAGCGAATAATCCGACGAAAGCCGCCCCCAGCGGAAAAGCATGCAAATTCATATGGGCAAAATCCACCCAAGTAAACACAAGTGAACCGAGTACGACAGCGGCCTCATAGGCATGTATCTGTTTAAAAGACCGAGTGAGCTGGGCCAGGCGCGGGATAATGTCCAGCACGACCAAGAAAGCCACCATCCCGCTTCCTACGGCAATCCCTCCAGCCAGGCCGATAAAAGCCGTCACCACAGCTTCCAGCAGCTGCAAGATCAATTGAGGTCGTCTCCCTTATGGATTTTGCTGTACTCTTCCGTAATCACATAATGGTTCACATTCTCTTGATACATGAACATTTCCACTTCCAGCGGACTCGGTTCTTCGTTGAATTTCTTTTTAAACAAGTGATTGAAAAAAATGACCATTCCCACGCCGATCCCGATCGAGTACGGAATTTGCAAAATCAGCGGATGCTCGACCTTCTTCCCTGTCATCAGCTCATAAATGCGCTGGTGCACTTCCAGCATGCTGACATCGGCATGAAAGTTCATAATCGCCAGTCCGGAGCCGATGAACAGCAGCAGCCAGACGACACCGATTAGAAGCGGACTCGGCTTTTTATTATCCGAATAAATTTCCAGCAGCACATGCGGCTCGCCAAAATGTTCGATTTGCAGCTCCGGGCAGCGCTCCTTCACTTTTTTCACGATTAACATCATGTCAATGAGGACGCGGTTTCCGTCTTCGTGCTGCGGATGATGGATGACAAGCCGATTCAAGCGGTCCTCATATTCGGGCGGGGCAATCATCTGGGCGATATCACATAAATGCACAGGTCTTCCTTTACGAACGCGAGCTCTCCGGCGCAGCCGGATGTACAAGTACAAGGCGGCAGCTTCTCCCATCCTCTCACTTCCTTTACCCTCCATCTATAGGAGTAGTATGCAAAATCTGACTTGCGCGTAATCATCGCCGCTTTTGGTAATTCCTCCTATTTGGCTCCCGCGCAAACAAAAACCGCTTACACCTCATCTAGAGGTATAAGCGGTTCTATTAAGCTCGCGTCAAACGTTGCGCCTCCATCAAACTTACGCGGTGCTTCGTTTTTTCGTGAATAAGATAAGGCTCCTTCATATGATCGATAAACAAGATGCCGTCCAAATGATCGATTTCATGCTGTATGCAGCGGGCAAGAAAGCCCTCGGCTTTCATCTCTACAGCTTCTCCCAGGCGGTTGTTAAAGCGGATTTGCACCGCTTGCGCCCGTTTCACATTCCCCAAATAACCGGGAAAAGATAGACATGCTTCTGTACCGAATTGCTCCCCGTCCATCACCACAATCTCCGGGTTAATCAGTTCGATCAACCCGCTGCCATCATCGATCACGGCCACCCGCCGCAAAATGCCGATCTGTGGAGAGGCTAATCCGGCGCGCCCTTCTTTGGCATATAACGTGTCCGCCAAATCATCCAGCAGCTTGAACAGCTTCTCGTCAAAAGCTGTGACCGGCCTTGCTTTCTTCCTTAGAATCGAATCTCCGAACGGAAGTATAGTGCGCTGTGTCATCGCTGATTCGCCTCCTTCGCTTCTACCTGCGGCGTGAACACCCATAAATCGCCCGGCGTGCAGGCCAGTGCGGTGCATAGCGCATCGAGGGTCTCCGCTTTCACTTGCTTGGGCTGTTCGTTAATCAACGCGCTGATGGAAGGCGCGGATAAACGATAATCGGACTTCTCGAGCAGCAAGCGGGCGAGCGCCGCCCCTGTCCAGATCCCCCGCTCTGCCATTACGTGCCTAAGCATCCATCTGATCATGGGTCCCTAAACTCCGATCATTATTTTAGGTATAGGCTAAAATAGTTAGGTAATACCTTAATTTTAATTTAAATTGGGATGATGTCAATTATTACCTAAGATTTTTTAAGACATGAAAACGCAACAAAAAAAAGATAGATGACTTTTGTCACCTATCTTTTTTGCTCAAGTAGTCCCAAGTGTATAAACTGACACGATGAATATCAGAGGGAATAAGATAGAAAATAGTATATTTTGTTTAGGTTTATTTTTCAAAGCATTCACACTCGATTGGCTTTTAATTTACTACATAAGAATACTGGACTTGTACAATTCCACCCGCTTGACTCCTTAACGAAACATCATACAAGTTAATCTTTTTTGTTGGATAGAACTGGATGCGTATAAGTGATTTTGTGAAATGTAGTAACAATAATAAGATCATTCGTACTTTTGTCAGCACTTTTAGTTCCTGGACTGTAAAGCCCCGAAGTGGCCGTACTATTGATAGAAACACTATTTATATGAAGCTTAAACGTACCATTCCCTGAACCACTTGGGGTATTCGTATTATAATTTACAGTAAATACCTTTGTATCACCTGAACCTATTACATTTGTGAGAGTTAAAGTATAATTATAACTTAGTATTTGCAATTACAGTATGTGTACTAAAACCAGGTAGTGCTCTTACTTTTGAAACCTCTTGATTGGCAATTTTAGCCGTAGCAATAATGCTCTCATCACACGCAGCCCATATATTAGATTCTGATATATTATACATAATATGGTAATTAATAAAAATATTATCATATATTAAGATGAAATCACAAGAAAAAAATGTATAATTGTCCCATTATGTTAAAAATAACAGTTCGTTACTAGAGGGGGCAACCTTAGAGGCTAACAGAGCATATTGGATGATTCGAGGAGTTCAGGCTGCCCTTGCTTCTCCCCCAATTGTCCTAATTGGAATGCCGGCTAATCCAAAGGATAAACCCGAAAATTGCCCCTGCAGTCCGGCGAAACCGAACTGCAGCGAGGTAATTGCGCAGGCGTGGCTGCTGCAATTGGGAAAAGCCGGACTACAGCGCGGATGGGAGTGCGGGCGAGCGCTGTAGTCCGGATAAACACAATTGCCGAGCCCCAAAGGGGACGCCGCTCGCAAATCCAAGCCTGCAGTCCGGCGAAACCGGACTGTAGCGAGGAAATTGCGCGGCGTGGCTGCTGCAATTGGGAAAAGCCGGACTACAGCACGGATGGGAGTGCCGGCGAGCGCTGTAGTCCGGATAAACCCAATTGCCGAGCCCCAAAGGGGACGCCGCTCGCAAAACCAAGCCTGCAGTCCGGCGAAACCGGACTGCAGCGAGGAAATTGCGCGGCGTGGCTGCTGCAATTGGGAAAAGCCGGACTACAGCGCGGATGGGAGTGCCGGCGACGCTGTAGTCCGGATAAACCCAATTGCCGGGCCCCAAAGGGGACGCCGCTCGCAAAACCAAGCCTGCCTGCAGTCCGGCGAAACCGGACTGCAGCGAGGAAATTGCGCGGCGTGGCTGCTGCAATTGGGAAAAGCCGGACTACAGCGCGGATGGGAGTGC